>NZ_CP029257.1:1347500-2002022 GCF_024399415.1 Streptococcus oralis | reverse complement strand
CTATTTTTCCTCCTTTACTATGATTTTAGTAGTTTAGTGCTAGACTTATTTTACCATAGATAGTAGGATTTTTCCACAGATTGGGGAAAAGAATCCACAATGTTAGCAGTATTTATCCACAGGTTGGGGATAAATAGAAAAATCCTTGATTTAGTAGGCTTTTTGATAAAAAAAATTAGTGGATAAATTTGTGGGTTGAGAAAATAAAAGAACAGCCTTATTTCAGGCTGTTAATAATTCTATCGTATTCTTCTTGACTTGAAAAGGAGATAATAATCTTTCCAGTATCTTTTTTTGAAAGTTTAATTTCTACACTTAAACCGAGTATTTTTTTTAATTTATCTTCTTCATCTTTGATGAAAGAATCACTTTTTTTCTGCTTCTTGTGTTTTTTCTCTGTAAGAAGTGCTTCTAACTTTCTCACAGAAATATCTTCATTTTTGATTAGTTGGAAGAAATAGTCTTGCTGCTCTTTGTCTAAACCAACTAGTGAACGTGCATGCGCTTGAGAAATTTTTCCATTTTCTACTTCAGCTAAGATATATTCTGGTAGGGAAAGCAAACGAATAAAATTAGTGATATAAGGACGAGATTTCCCCATTTTATCCGCTATATCAGTGTGAGTAAATCCTTTTTCTACTAAAGATTCGTAGGCGCGTGCTTCTTCAACAGGATTTAAATTTTCTCTCTGCAAATTCTCAATGATTGACTGAATCATCATTTCCTGATCTGAGAGGTGCTTTACAACGGCTGGAATAGAGGTTAGACCAGCCAAGAGAGAAGCCCGATATCGTCTCTCTCCTGCAAGGATTTCATAACCAATTACAGGAGATTGACGAACGATGATTGGTTGGATGAGCCCATTTTCTTTGATTGACTGAGCTAATTCTTTTAATTTTTCTACATCAAATTCTTTCCGAGGTTGGTAAGGATTCTTTTGTATTTCAGAGATAGAAATCATTTCAAATTTTTCCATGATTCTACACTAACATATCTTTTACTTTCTGTAAAGTTTTCTTTACACTGATGTCAATTAAGACTCTAAATCACCAGAATTCTTATCTAGTTTAATTGAGGTTGTTTCCTCCTTACCATTACGGTAGTAGGTTACTTTGATAGTATCTCCGATAGCATGATTGTAAAGAGCGTGTTGTAGGTCTGTTGATGAAGCAATCTCTTTGTCGTCAACTTTGGTAATGACATCGTATTTTTGAAGATGTCCATTTGCTGGCATATTGTTTTGAACAGATCGAACAACTACACCTGAAGTGAGGCTACTTGGAATGTTAAGTTTTCTAAGATCACTAGCTCCAACATTTGACAGATTGACCATTTGAATTCCAAGAGCTGGACGAGTCACTTTACCATTACTTTCAAGCTGTTTAATGATATTTTGTGCATCGTTTGAAGGAATTGCAAAACCAAGACCTTCTACAGATGTTCCACCATTACTTGCAATTTTACTTGATGTAATACCAATTACTTGTCCTTGAATGTTTACAAGTGGACCACCAGAGTTACCAGGGTTAATAGCCGTATCTGTTTGAATGGCTTTTGTTGAAATAGCTTGACCATCTTCAGATTTTAGAGAAACATTTCGATTAAGACTTGAGATGATTCCCTGTGTAACTGTATTAGCATATTCTGAACCTAGAGGACTACCAATAGCAATCGCTGTTTCTCCAACACTAAGTTGGCTTGAATCCCCAAATTCTGCTACTGTTGTAACTTTTTCTGAAGAAATTTTAACGACAGCAATATCAGAGAAAGTATCAGATCCGACAATTTCACCAGGAACCTTGGTACCATCTGCCAAGCGAATATCAACTTTTGAAGCTCCATTGATAACGTGAGTATTAGTTACAAGATAGGCATCTTTATCATCTTTTTTATAGATAACACCTGATCCCTCACTTGCGATTTGTTGATTGTCTGAATCAGAATTAGTTTCATCACCATTAAATACACTACTTTGTCTACTGCTAGAAGAAGAATAAGTAATGATTGAGACAACAGCATCCTTAACTTTATTTACTGCTTGAGTGGTTGAATTTTCATTCTTATATGATGTTTGAGTGACAGTGCCAGAATTATTATTCGTAGCTTGATTTCCTTGTTTTTGATAAAGTTGTAATGTTACGAAACTTCCTAAGGCACCACTTAAAAATCCTATTAGAATGATTGCAAGAACTTTAACTCCTTTTTTGTAAAATTTTTGTAAGTGTTTCATAAACGCCTCCGTTTGTTATTTATTTACTCAGATTATAAACCTATTAACTTAATCCAAACTTAAAAGCTTAAAGTTTTACACAAGTTGTGGATAACTCGCTTTATTCTGTGAATTTACTAGAAATTTAGGATGATTTTTATGTGTATAAGATGTGAAATGAAGTGTGGATATGATAGAATAGAAGAATGAAAATAAAAATTGTAACAGTGGGAAAATTAAAAGAAAAATACCTTAAAGATGGTATTGCTGAATATACCAAACGAATTTCACGTTTCGCCAAATTAGAAATGATTGAGCTCATTGATGAGAAGACACCTGACAAAGCTAGTGAATTAGAAAATCAAAAAATCTTGGAAACAGAAGGTGAAAGAATTCTTTCTAAGGTTGGAGAAAGAGACTTTGTTGTTGTACTAGCCATTGAAGGAAAAACACTCTCCTCAGAGGAATTTAGTAAGCAACTAGAGCAAGCTTCTATCAAAGGATATTCAACGCTTACTTTTATCATTGGAGGAAGTTTGGGTCTAGCTCCTGTTGTAAAAAATAGGGCCAATCTTTCTGTCAGTTTTGGACGTCTGACATTACCACATCAGTTAATGAGATTGGTTTTAGTTGAACAAATTTACCGTGCTTTTACAATTCAGCAGGGTTCTCCTTATC
The DNA here is from genome assembly GCF_024399415.1 of Streptococcus oralis. NCBI lineage: Bacteria > Bacillati > Bacillota > Bacilli > Lactobacillales > Streptococcaceae > Streptococcus > Streptococcus oralis. Next base: position 1,999,135 of record NZ_CP029257.1, on the reverse strand, counting down.
ACAAATAGAAGATTGACTTAGCTCTTGTTTTTTGATAGAATGGTCATGTTAGGTCTCATAGCTCAGCTGGATAGAGCATTCGCCTTCTAAGCGAACGGTCGCAGGTTCGAATCCTGCTGGGATCAATTTTAGATGCGAAGCTGGGATAAATCCCAGCTTTTTTCTTAAAAAAGTGCGTTTCAGGTGCAAAAATGTACAGTTGGGAAGAATTTTTTCTTACATGGTCTTCATTTTGTATAATAGATGTGTAAGTTAACTTACAAGAAAAAATAATACAGGAGATTTCATTATGAAAAATACAGTAAAGTTGGAACAATTTAAAGAGGTAACAGAGGCAGAATTGCAGGAGATTCGAGGTGGAGATAAAAGACTACCTTACTTTTTTAAACATCTTTTTTCAAATAGGACAAAGTAATAATATTATAGGGTGATAGGATGAGTTTATTAGGATTTGGAATAGTTATTCTTCATATTTTTATTTTAACAATAAGCTATGAATTAATTTGTAAAGTAACTAAAAAAGAAAGATATTTATTTATAGCTTGTATATTTGTATATCAGTCTGTAGCTGAATTTTTCTTTGACTTTATTTCATTAGCTGGGTTAGGGATTGAAAAATTTATATTTCCTTTTATTCTATATACTTCTATATTAGCTATAAAGAAGTATGATAAGCATAAAGGAATGTTTATCAGTTTACTATTGTCTTTATTATATCATAGTACACATACTTTTTTATCAGTAACCCTATCCTCTATAACAGGTGATGCTTTTGTGATAGAACATGAAGTGATGTTTTATTTAGGAGTACTATTACTAACATATTTTATTATTAAAAAAATTATTACTTATTTCCACTTAGAACTTACCTATTTTGATAAAGATTATCTGTACCCTTTTTTAAAAAAAGTAATAGTTGCTTTCTTTGGTTTGCATATCTTACTGTTTATTTCAGATATAGTAAGTACAACTCATCATTTAAATAGCTTCGGAAGTATTTTATCAACCATTGTTTTTATTTGCTTGTTATTGATTTTCTTTGCAATGAATTCTCACAAGGTTCAAATTGAAAAAGAGATTGCTCTAAAACAAAAGAAATTTGAACAAAAGCATTTACAGACTTATACTGATGAAATTGTGGAGTTGTATAATGAAATTCGAGGTTTTCGTCATGACTATGCAGGGATGCTTGTCAGCATGCAAATGGCGATTGACAGTGGAGATTTACAAGAAATTAACAGAGTTTACAATGAAGTCCTAGTAAAAGCAAATCAGAAATTGAGATCAGACAAATATACTTACTTTGATTTAAATAACATAGAAGATTCAGCTTTACGAAGTTTAATTGCTCAATCGATTGTCTATGCTCGAAATAATGATGTAGAGTTTACATTGGAAGTAAAAGATGTCATTACTAGATTGTCAATGGATTTACTTGATCTTGTTCGTATCATGAGCATTTTATTAAATAATGCTGTTGAAGGTGCTGCAGATAGTTACTTGAAACAAATGGAAGTTGCAGTCATTAAAATGGATTTTGAAACAGTTATAGTTATCCAGAATTCATGCAAAATCACTATGACGCCTTCAGAGGATTTATTTGCCTTAGGTTTCTCTACCAAGGGAAGAAATAGAGGTCTAGGACTTAATAATGTCAAGGAGATTTTAGATAAGTATGACAACATTATTTTAGAAACAGAGATGGAAGACAACACATTTAGACAAATTATTAGATTTAAGAGGGAATTCGAATGAAAGTATTAATTTTAGAAGATGTTATTGAACATCAAGTGAGACTAGAGAGAATATTAAATGAAATCTCGGAAGAATCGAATATTCCTATTTCATATAAGACAACAGGAAAAGTTCGTGAGTTTAAGGAATATATCGAAAATGATGAAGTAAATCAGCTTTATTTCCTAGATATCGATATTCATGGAATCGAGAAAAAAGGCTTTGAAGTGGCTCAGTTTATCCGTCATCACAATCCTTATGCTATTATTGTCTTTATTACCAGTCGATCTGAATTTGCTACCTTAACTTACAAATACCAGGTATCAGCTCTAGATTTTGTAGACAAAGACATCAATGATGAATTGTTCAAAAAACGTATCGAGCAGAGTATTTTTTACACTAAGAGTATGCTGCTTGAAAACGAAGATGTTGTAGACTATTTTGATTACAACTATAAGGGAAATGATTTGAAAATTCCTTACCATGACATTTTGTATATCGAAACCACAGGAGTTTCTCATAAACTTCGGATTATTGGTAAGAATTTTGCTAAAGAATTCTATGGAACTATGACAGATATTCAGGAAAAGGACAAACATACCCAGCGATTTTATTGCTCCCATAAATCTTTCCTTGTCAATGTGGGAAATGTGAGAGAAATTGATCGAAAGAATTTAGAAGTTGTCTTTTATGAAGATCATCGTTGCCCGATTACCCGTTTGAAAGTTCGCAAACTAAAAGATATTCTAGAGAAAAAATCTAAAAAGTGATTGACAATTAGTAAGAAATTGATATAATGGTTATATCTGCTACAGATAGATGGTCCGTTGGTCAAGGGGTTAAGACACCGCCTTTTCACGGCGGTAACACGGGTTCGAATCCCGTACGGACTATTTTATCCGCCATAGCTCAGTTGGTAGTAGCGCATGACTGTTAATCATGATGTCGTAGGTTCGAGTCCTACTGGCGGAGTCAGATAAAAAAAAGAACACCAATGGTGTTCTTTTTTAGTTGACATCACCTAACATTTTCATAAGGAAGTCTGTCATTTCTTGCGGACTTTCTTTTTTTCCGTGAGCAATCCAAGTCTGGCAAACACCAAATAGGGCATTTGTTAGATAAATACTGCTGTATTCTAATTCTATTGGAGTGAGTTGTAATTTCATAAAGCGTTTCTGAAGGTCGGTGCTAAGCATAATGTGAAGCTTATTTCTCAAGAAATTTTGGATTTCTTTTGTCCCATTTTCAGATAAGAGTGCAGCCAAGAGTGGCTCAGACTCTAAATATTCAAATACTTCTAAAATAGCATCTCTTTTGTGATGAGCATGTTTTTGGAAAATATACTCAAAGGTATGAAATAGCTTACTTTGGTAGAGTTCAATCATATCATACTTATCCTTGTAGTGAGTGTAAAAGCTGGAACGACTAATTCCGGCTTTTTCTGCTAACTTGACAGTAGAAATTTGATCAAAGGGCTGGTCCATCAATAATTGAACCATGGCATTTTCGATAATTCGTTTTGTTTTTAAACGTTTGTTACTTTCTTTCATAATTCCTCCTTGTAAACAAAAATAGACTATGTGTCTAAAAAAATATTTTTTACCTTGTAATTTAGATTTTTTGATGTATAATCTATTATATCAAAATTTTAGACAATATGTGTAAAAAAGGAGGAAACATGTTTAAAGAATGGAAAGCAATATTTAAAAAACCGACCTTTATCATTGTAATGATAGGGATTTCTCTCATTCCAGCTTTATACAACATTATATTTTTATCGTCCATGTGGGATCCATATGGTCAAGTATCGGAGTTACCTGTGGCAGTTGTCAATAAAGATAAGGAAGCTTCTTATAATGGACAGACAATGAGAATTGGTGAAGACATGGTGTCTAATTTAAAAGAAAATAAGGCTTTAGATTTTCACTTTGTTAATGAAGAGGAAGGGGAAAAAGGACTAGAAGATGGTGACTACTATATGGTGGTAACATTACCAAGCGACCTATCTGAAAAAGCTACTTCTATCCTAACGAATCATCCTGAACAGATGCAGATTGATTATCAGACGTCAAGTGGGCATAGCTTTATTGCAAGTAAGATGAGTGATTCTGCAATGACGCAATTAAAACAAACCGTCTCTACGAATGTAACTGAAACATATACCAAGTTACTATTCCAAAAAATGAATGATTTGAAGTCTGGAATAAATAAAGCAGCTGATGGAAGTGAACAATTGGCTAATGGAGCCAATCAGTTGGTGACGGGAAGTCAAACGTTGACGACAAATCTTAATACTCTAGCTAATTCAACTGTAACTTTTTCAAATGGAGCGGATCAATTTACAAAAGGCTTATCTAGCTATGTGTCTGCTATAGAGCAATTACATATTGGTTTAGGAACTTTTAATAGTGGTTTACAAAGTTATACAAATGCTGTCTCACAAGTTGACACTGGACTTGGTCAATTAGCTTCAAAAACTCCCGAGTTGGTGACAGGTGTAAATCAGTTAAATACAGGTATAAAGTCCTATACAGGTGGGGTTTCACAATTGGACACAGGTCTCAATCAATTTTCAGTTGGTGTAAATGCATATACAAGTAGTGTGAAAGAACTTTCTAACGGAACAAGTCAATTATCCAATCAATCAGATACACTAAGAGATGGAATGGAGCAATTAAATACTGGTATTAAAGAAATTTCAAGCCAATTAGAGTCCTCATCTCAACAAAATGAAGAAATAGCGCAATTGGCAACAAGCTTAGGAGAACTAAATAAAACACTACAAGCTCTTACAATATCAGATAATACTCAACTGAAAAGTACATTGTCAGAAGCTTTGCCAAATCTAACAACTCTTGCTCAGGATATTGTGACCAAAAGTCAGACAGAACAAGAGAAAACTCTTGCAAACCTTCAATCAACAGCTACTTATCAATCTCTTACAGAGGAACAAAAGAAAGAACTGACAGAAGCTATTTCTAAAAATTCTAATTCTACTATTGAGTCGGCAAAAACAATTTTAATGACAGTAGGAGGATTAAAAGAAAGTATAGAGAATTCAGAACAACAAGTATCTAATCTATCTGATGTGCAGACGAAAGCAAATCAACTCTTACCTGCAGCATCTAGCTCCTTGACAACATTGTCAAATGGATTTACAACATTACAAACTTCTGTAAATAATCAGTTAGTTCCTGGAAGTCAGTCAATTGAAAAAGGTGTTGTAAACTATACTAAAGGACTGGATACTATTTCTATTGGTGCTAATCAACTAAGTGAAAAGAATACAAGTTTAACAACTAGTCTAGATAAATTAGTTTCTGGATCAAGTAAGTTGACAGAAAATACATCAACCTTGACAGCTGGAGTAGATGCGTTAGCTGGAAAAGCTCCAGAATTAGTATCAGGTATAGAAAGTTTGTCATCTGGTTCTGCTCAATTGAACAATAAGAGCCCAGAGCTGATAGCAGGTCTTACTACATTACAATTTGGCTCTGGTCAATTAACAGATAAATCAACACAGTTACTTTCTGCAGCATCTCAACTAGGAAGTGGCGCTATGAAGATTGCAGATGGTGCTGGAAAACTAGCAGATGGTGGAACAACCTTAACCTCTAGTCTTGAAAATTTACAGACAGGAGTTGATTCATTAGGACAAGGATTAGGCAATGCTAATAATCAACTTAAATCAGCTTCAACAGAATCTAAAAATGCAGAAACATTATCTGAACCTCTAGTTCTCTCAAAAACAGACAATGACCAAGTCCCTGTAAATGGGATTGCTATGGCTCCTTATATGATATCAGTTGCTCTTTTTGTTGCTGCTATATCTACCAATATGATTTTTGCTAAGTTGCCTTCTGGACGTCATCCAGAGAGTCGTTGGGCTTGGTTGAAGTCTCGCTCTGAAATAAATGGGATTATAGCTGTCTTAGCAGGTGTTTTAGTTTATGGAGGTGTCCATCTTATTGGATTGACTGCGAACCATGAGATGAGGACCTTGATTCTAATTATAATCACAAGTTTAGCTTTCATGTCTATGGTGACAGCTTTAACAACTTGGAATAGCCGTATTGGAGCTTTCTTCTCTCTTATTTTACTTTTATTACAGTTAGCATCAAGTGCAGGGACCTATCCCCTTGCTTTGACAAATGATTTCTTCAAAGGTGTCAATCCTTGGTTACCAATGAGTTATTCTGTATCAGGCTTACGACAAACAATCTCTATGACAGGAAATATTCATCATCAAGTGATTTTCCTTATTATAACTCTAGCTTTCTTTACTGCTTTAGGTATGCTAGCTTATCAACCTAAGAAAATGGAAGAAGATTAAAAAGATTGGCCAAGGAATTGGTCAATCTTTTTCTGTCTTAGATAAATTTCGTCTGTGATTATAGATCCCAAAAAGAAGAAGGGCAGTTAGTGAGCAGGCTGCTCCAATAACAAAACCATTGGGTATAAAGGAAAGTGTAATGGTGCCTTTTCCCTTTGGAACATCAACTTTCATAAAACCAGTCTGAGCCTGCTTGATTTCAAGTTTTTTCCCATCTTGGAATGCAGACCAACCTTTGTCATAAGGAATAGTGAAGAAAATAGAGGTATCTTGTTTTACTTCATATGTAGCAAATACTTTATTTTTAGAGGTGGATACTTCTACAGGTTGTTCTTTAATCTTTTGAATTGCCTCAGTAAGAGCCTGAGTATCTAAACGATAGAAGGTTGGAGATTCAAATGACACCTGAGAATTTCCAGGGAAACTAACACTGATATTGAAAGTTTTTTGTTCTTCAGTATAACCCAAATTAAAGAAATTAAATGCATTGTCATTTGTAAAAGTCTTTTTTTCACCGTTGACAATGATGTCAACTTTCTTTTGTTTATCATTCGTAAAATGAAGATTTGAAAAAGAGAGATAGACTTGGCTATTTTGAGGAACCTCAATTTGATAATCAATCTTTGCATCTTCATTCGCAGAACCTGTGATGCTCGTTAAACCATCTGAAGTATCTGTTTTATCAGATGCTATTTGGGAGAAGTAATCTAAGTTGAGATTAGCAAGCTGGTTTATAAATAAAGCCTGATTATCTAAAGTGTGATTGTTAAAGTCTACATCTTTGTAAATAGATTGAGTGGCAAAGGCAATGGGTAAAGAGAGTTGATTTTTATATAAGGTTAAATGATCCTTTTGATAAATCTCTTGAAAGCCATACTTATCAAGTGAAGTTTCAGAAATATTGTATTGGATTCCAAATAAACTGTCTGCTAAAAGACTGTTATTAGCATAACGGAGATTGAGGTTGGTTCCAGAGGATTTGAATCCCAGTTTATCCAAACTAGTGCTAGCTGAACGATTTCGTACAGACGAAAATTGAGAGATTCCATTGTAGTTAAATTTCATACTGTCATTTCCAGTCTGAATTTGCAGTTTTTCAGTACGTGTAAATGGATTGTCAATTTGGTTTAGAATGGATTCCATAGCGGTGATATCTCTATTATAGGCACTACGAGAAGCAAAGGTCCATTCTTTAGCTATTCCTTCCATTTGAGATGATGCATTTAAGCTTATCTCAGCCGTTATAAATAAAGACAAAAGAATTGCAAATAGATTTACAGAGATAAATTTTCTAATGACTGCAAGAAGTAAAAGAGCATAAACTAGTAGAAATTCAAGAGTGAGCAGGATATTCAAATCAGTTAAAAAAGAATAGTGTGATTTAAAATAGACAGTGGCCAAAAATCCTGTTAGTACAAGAAAAAGTGAGACAAATAGATTCCATAGCTTCAGTTCTTTCAGACGATTTAAGACTTCTGCTGCAGTATAAATTAACAGAGTGGAAAAAATCCAAGCATAGCGATGCAAAAACATATTTGGGGTATGCATCCCCTGCCAAAATAAATCAAGTGCTTCTATGTAAAAGCTTGTTATTAAAAAAGTAAAGAAAATTGCATAGGTAAGTTTCACGTGAAACCTTATGGATTTTATTGTGAAAAATAGAATAGTCAAAATAAAAGGAAGCAATCCAACAAAAATCATTGGTATAGATCCATACTTAGTTGTATCAAAAGATCCAATGAATTGTTTTGCGAAAATATCCAGATACCAGCTACTGTCTGTCTTTAATTTTGTGATGGCAGTCAACTTCTCTCCATGAGTTTGTAAATCAAACAGTGTAGGAAGAGTCATAATCAAACTAGCCATTCCAGCTAAAAAGGAGGTAACAACAAAATCAAGAAAAGATGATTTTCGAGTTTTAAAGTCCCAAGAAATTTGGCAGAGATACCAGAAAATAAGAAACAATGCTGTCATATACCCAAAATAATAATTTTGAATAAATAAGATTGACAAACTTGTAAAGTATAGTAGGCGCTTCTTTTGTGTTATAAGTAGGTGTAAACCAGTTATAATTAAAGGAATCAAGATAAAAACATCTAGCCAGGTTTTAATCTCTAACTGACTGACAGTGAAGCTCATTAAAGCATAGGAAGTAGATAAGGCAAGTTTTAAAAATTTTGGGATATCTTTAAATAATCTATTTAGACTAAAGAAGGTTGACAGACCAATCAATCCAAATTTTAAGAGAGTGGTTAGATAGACAGCATCTGGCATATTCGACAGATTAAAAAAGTAAACTAGGGGTGAAAGAAAACTACCCAAGTAATAACTAGATAGAGCATAGAAATTCAGTCCGAGGCCACTTGTAAAGGTGTAAAACAAACTGCCATTTCCATGCAGAATATTTCGTAAAGCTACATCAAAAATAACGTATTGATGGAAACCGTCTCCTAATAGTGGAGATGCATCGCTATTCCAGTAGATACCTTGAGTTAGGTATACTCCAGTCATAATTACTAAAGGAATGATGAAAGAAACAAAATAGGTCCAATATGTTTTAAAAAATGATTTCATGTTACCTCGTAGAATGATAGAAAACTCAGTTGGTTACCCCAACTGAGTTTTGAAGTCTTATTTAATCTTTCCAAAGTTCTTTAACTTTTGCTTGTACTTCTGCATTTTCTAGGAATTCATCGTAGGTTTCATCAATACGATCAATGACGCCATTCTTAGACAAAACAATGATATGATTTGCCAAAGTTTGGATAAACTCGTGGTCATGACTGGCAAAGATGATTGATTCTTTAAAGTTTTTCAATCCATCGTTCAAGCTTGAGATAGATTCCAAGTCCAAGTGATTTGTTGGATCATCAAGTACAAGGACATTTGATTTCAAGAGCATGAGTTTTGAAAGCATGACACGTACTTTTTCTCCCCCTGACAAGACGTTTACAGGTTTGTTAACCTCATCTCCAGAAAAGAGCATACGACCAAGGAAACCACGTAGGAAGGTATTGTCATCTTCTTCTTTACTTGCAAATTGACGCAACCAGTCAAGGATTGACTCTCCTCCTGCAAAATCAGCCGAGTTGTCTTTTGGCAAGTAAGAACGGCTAGTAGTAACTCCCCACTTGACAGTTCCTTCATAGTCGATGTCATCCATAATTGCACGAATTAATGCAGTCGTTTGGATGTCATTTTGTCCAATAAGAGCCGTCTTATCACCTGGACGCAAGATAAAGCTGATATTATCTAAAATAGTTTCACCATCAATCTTTACAGTTAAATTTTCTACTGTCAAGAGATCATTACCAATCTCACGTTCTGCTTTAAAGTTGATAAATGGGTATTTACGACTAGAAGGAACAATTTCTTCTAATTCAATCTTGTCAAGCATTTTTTTACGAGACGTTGCTTGTCTTGACTTAGAAGCGTTGGCAGAGAAGCGAGCAACGAATTCTTGCAATTGCTTAATTTTTTCTTCTGCCTTGGCATTACGGTCTGCTAGCAATTTAGCAGCAAGCTCAGAAGATTCCTTCCAGAAGTCGTAGTTTCCGACATAGAGTTTGATTTTTCCAAAGTCAAGGTCGGCCATGTGAGTACACACTTTGTTTAAGAAGTGACGGTCGTGGGATACTACGATAACGGTGTTATCAAAGTCAATCAAGAAGTCTTCTAGCCAAGTAATAGACTGGATATCCAAACCGTTGGTTGGCTCGTCCAAAAGAAGAACATCAGGTTTACCAAATAAGGCTTTAGCAAGGAGAACCTTCACTTTTTCACCATTGGCCAATTCGCTCATGTTTTGGTAGTGCAATTCTTCTGGAATATTTAGGTTTTGAAGTAATTGAGATGCTTCACTCTCTGCTTCCCAACCTCCAAGTTCAGCAAACTCACCTTCGAGTTCAGCTGCACGAACACCATCTTCATCTGAAAAATCTTCTTTCATGTAAATGGCGTCTTTTTCTTTCATGATGTTGTAAAGTTTTTCATTTCCCATAATAACGACATCAATAACTCGCTCATCTTCATAGTCAAAATGATTTTGACGGAGAACAGAGAGACGTTCATCTGGACCAAGAGAAATGTGACCAGTTGTTGGCTCGATATCACCAGCTAGGATTTTTAAGAATGTAGATTTCCCAGCACCATTAGCACCAATTAATCCGTATGTATTTCCTTCTGTAAATTTGATATTGACATCATCAAAAAGTTTGCGATCACTAAAACGTAGTGAAACATCAGATACTGTAAGCAATGTTTTTCTCCTATAATATGTAATACATTTATTCTACTAGAAAAGAGAGAAATATTCAAATTTTTGTTTGTCAATTTTATGTCAATAAAATTGACAGGTTTGTTTACAATGAGTTAGTTGTTTGATTTAAATAATTTTCTGTTATTTTAACAAAAAAATGCTATAATTGAAGAGACCATTTCGAAGGAGAAAAAAATGACGAAACCCATTATTTTAACAGGAGATCGCCCAACAGGAAAACTGCATATTGGACATTATGTTGGGAGTCTTAAAAATAGAGTATTACTGCAGGAAGAAGACAAGTATGAGATGTTTGTTTTTTTGGCGGACCAACAAGCATTGACAGATCACGCTAAAGACCCTCAAACGATTGTAGAATCGATTGGGAATGTTGCCTTGGATTACCTAGCAGTTGGATTAGATCCAAGTAAATCAACTATCTTTATTCAAAGCCAAATTCCAGAGTTGGCTGAATTATCTATGTACTATATGAATTTGGTGTCACTAGCTCGTTTGGAACGAAATCCGACAGTAAAAACAGAGATTGCTCAGAAAGGGTTTGGAGAAAGTATTCCGACAGGATTTTTGGTTTATCCGATTGCGCAAGCAGCAGATATTACTGCCTTCAAGGCTAATTATGTTCCTGTTGGGACAGATCAGAAACCAATGATTGAGCAAACTCGTGAGATTGTTCGTTCCTTTAATCATGCTTATAATTGTGAGGTCTTGGTGGAGCCGGAAGGTATTTATCCAGAAAATGAGAGAGCAGGACGTTTGCCAGGTTTAGATGGAAATGCTAAAATGTCTAAATCCCTTAATAATGGTATTTATCTAGCAGATGATGCGGATACGTTGCGTAAAAAAGTCATGAGCATGTATACTGATCCGGATCATATTCGAGTGGAGGATCCAGGTAAGATTGAAGGAAATATGGTTTTCCATTATCTAGATGTGTTTGGTCGTCCAGAAGATGCTCAAGACATTGCAGAGATGAAAGAAAACTATCAACGTGGTGGTCTTGGTGATGTAAAGACGAAACGTTATCTACTTGAAATATTAGAACGCGAACTTGGCCCTATTCGTGAGCGCCGTATCGAATTTGCTAAGGATATGGGAGAAGTGTACAATATGCTTCAAAAAGGTAGTGAGAAAGCACGTGAGGTTGCGGAGCAAACTCTATCTGAAGTTAAGGGAGCAATGGGACTAAATTATTTTAAATTATAGATAAAATATGAATCGTAAAACTATCTCTTCCATAGGATCACAGGGATAGTTTTTTTATGATTTCTACCATAAAATATAATTGACAAATTTTCATAGAATGGTATGATAGATACAATACAAAAAGAGTCAAGCTCAAAAAGAAAGAAAAGAGGAAACTTCAATGTCTAATTGGGATACTAAATTTTTAAAAAAAGGTTTTACCTTTGATGATGTATTGCTCATTCCAGCAGAAAGTCATGTGTTGCCTAATGATGCAGATTTAACAACAAAATTGGCAGATAATCTGACTTTAAATATCCCAATTATAACAGCCGCCATGGATACAGTCACAGAAAGTCAAATGGCTATTGCCATTGCTCGTGCAGGTGGTCTTGGAGTAATCCATAAAAATATGTCTATTGCGCAACAGGCAGATGAAGTTCGCAAGGTAAAACGTTCTGAAAATGGTGTTATTATTGATCCATTCTTCTTGACTCCAGAACACACTATTGCTGAAGCAGATGAACTGATGGGACGTTACCGTATCAGTGGTGTTCCAGTTGTGGAGACACTTGAAAATCGTAAATTGGTTGGTATTCTAACAAACCGAGATCTTCGCTTTATTTCAGATTACAATCAGCCAATCTCAAACCATATGACTAGTGAAAATCTTGTTACTGCTCCTGTTGGTACAGATCTTGCAACAGCTGAAAGCATTCTTCAAGAACACCGTATTGAAAAACTTCCTTTGGTTGATGAAGAAGGTCGTCTTTCTGGCTTGATTACTATCAAAGATATTGAAAAAGTAATTGAATTTCCTAATGCAGCAAAAGATGAGTTTGGTCGTCTTCTAGTTGCTGGTGCGGTAGGTGTCACTTCAGATACATTTGAACGTGCAGAGGCTCTTTTTGAAGCAGGAGCTGACGCAATTGTTATTGATACTGCCCATGGTCATTCTGCTGGTGTTCTACGTAAAATTGCTGAAATTCGTGCTCACTTCCCAGACCGTACTTTGATTGCGGGTAATATTGCCACTGCAGAAGGTGCGCGTGCTCTTTATGATGCAGGTGTAGATGTTGTCAAAGTCGGTATCGGACCAGGTTCTATTTGTACCACTCGTGTGATTGCAGGGGTTGGTGTCCCACAAGTGACAGCAATCTATGATGCAGCAGCAGTTGCGCGTGAATATGGTAAAACAATCATTGCTGATGGTGGAATCAAGTACTCTGGCGATATTGTAAAAGCCCTTGCTGCAGGAGGGAATGCAGTTATGCTTGGATCAATGTTTGCTGGAACAGACGAAGCACCAGGTGAAACGGAAATCTTCCAAGGACGTAAGTTTAAGACCTACCGTGGTATGGGATCAATCGCTGCAATGAAGAAAGGTTCAAGTGACCGTTACTTCCAAGGTTCTGTCAATGAAGCAAACAAACTTGTTCCAGAAGGAATTGAAGGCCGTGTTGCCTATAAAGGTGCAGCAGCTGATATTGTCTTCCAAATGATTGGTGGTATTCGCTCTGGTATGGGTTACTGTGGTGCAGCTAACCTTAAAGAATTGCATGACAATGCTCAATTTATCGAAATGTCTGGGGCTGGCTTAAAAGAAAGCCATCCACACGATGTGCAAATCACTAATGAAGCGCCAAACTACTCTATGTAAGTAGTAAAAAAGAACTCCTGAATTTCAGGAGTTCTTTTTGTTTACAAAGTTGTCAATTTTGATTTACAGAAATTTTACCGTTTTGAATATTGAAAATACTAAGGTTTTCTGGTAAATTTTGCAAGTGGTTTAAACTTGTTGTTGTGATAAAGGTTTGGATAGATTGAGAAATGGTTTCTAGTAATTTTAGTTGCCGTGTATTGTCGAGTTCGCTCATAACATCATCAAGCAGTAGTATCGGAGACTCATTGGTAATACTTTCCATTAGCTCAATTTCCGCCAGTTTTATAGAAAGAACAAGGCTACGATGTTGACCTTGGCTTCCAAAACTAGCATCCATACCATTGATATAAAAAGAAATATCATCTCGATGAGGGCCGACACCAGTATTCTTTTTGAACAAATCTCTTGATCTGCTTTTCTCCAAAGCCATTTTAAAAGAACTTGTTAGCTGTTCTTCATCAGTGAAGTTGACAGATGCTTGATAAAATATTGACAACTCTTCTAATTTATTTGAAATTTCTAAGTGTTTTTTTTGACCAAATTTCTCTAAGTCTTTAATGAATTTTATTCGATGCTTTATAACGCGACATCCATACTCTACTAACTGATCATCTAATACTGACAGAAATGTTTCATCAATCTTCTGGCTGGATTTTAGGTAAGTATTTCTTTGCTTGAGTATATGGTTATAGTTTGACAAGTCTGACAAGTAGATTGGTTTAATTTGTCCCAGTTCGATGTCTATAAACTTTCGACGGACAGAAGGTGCTCCCTTAATTAGCTGGAGATCTTCAGGTGCGAAGAGGACAACATTCATATGTCCGATGTAGTCTGAGAGGCGAGCTTGTTTTAAGTGATTGACTTTAGTCACACGCCCTTTTGGCGTTAAATCAATTTCTAGAGGAATAGAGCTTGTTTTTTTCTGTAGCAAGCCAGAAAGACGGAGTTGCTCGTTATCAAAATGAATGAGATTCTTATCTGTACGAGTCCGATGACTACGTGTCAAGGCCAAGAAATAGATTGCTTCTAGAATATTGGTTTTTCCTTGTGCATTTTGACCTAGAAAGACGTTTAATTTTGGATTGAAATCAATTTTTGCCTCTTTGTAGTTTCGAAAGGTTTTAATTGTTAAATGTTGGAGCCACATGGTTATCTTCCTGGAAAACGTGGAGCTTGTTTGGTTTTAGGTGATGAAGAAGTTTTTTGTTTTTCTTTCTTGACACCTTTATTCATCTCTTTGACAAGTTTAGCAATTCGCTCTTTCTCAATCTTATCTGCTTGATACTCTTCTTGCTCTTTTAAACTTGGTTTTGTCAAGGTGATGTAAATCTTTAAATCAGGAATGTCAATCGTATCTCCAACACGAATTTTTTTCCCACGTCTATTTTCTAATTCACCATTAAAGTAAACTTGATGCTCCATTAGAAAGGATTTAATAGCACCGCCGCTTTGTATAATTCCAAGCTCTTTTAGGAGGGCTTGGAGCGTAATAAATTCTTCAAATAATTTGTATTCCATAATTCACCTCAATCTTTGGTATTATACCATATTTTCTTTGAAATAGCTGAAGGAAAGTTAGCTGAAATGAAAACGGTTTTACTCTTTAAAGCTATAAAGAGAACAAGAAAAATTTTGATTTTCGTGGTATAATAGAACTCTATATGTAAGGAGGTAAGGTATGGAGTTAGTGCCTGGAATTTCAGCACATTTTGTTCAATCCAAAAAGTTTAAAACAAATAAAATCACTATTCGTTTTACTGCTCCCTTATCTCTTGAGACGATAGCAGGACGCATGTTAAGTGCAAGTATGTTGGAGACGGCAAATCAAGTTTACCCAACACCACAAGCATTTCGCAGATACTTGGCAAGTTTATATGGAACAGATATTTCCACAAGTGCTTATCGTAGGGGACAGGCACATATTCTTGACTTAACGTTTACTTATGTGAGGGATGATTTTTTAAGTAAAAAGAATGTCTTGACTTCTCGAATTTTGGAATTGGTGAAACAGACTTTATTTGCTCCCTTAGTTCAAGATGGTGCTTTTGAGCCAGCCTTATTTGAAATTGAAAGAAAACAGTTGTTGGCTAGTTTAGCTACTGACATGGATGATTCATTTTATTTTGCTCATAAGGAGTTGGATAGCTTGTTCTTCCGTGATGAGCGTCTTCAATTGAGATACAGTGATTTACGAAACAGCATTTCAAATGAGTCTCCAGAAAGTAGCTACACTTGCTTTCAAGATGCTCTGAAAAATGATCGAATTGATTTCTTTTTCTTAGGTGATTTTAATGAAGTAGAAATTACAGAATCGCTGAAGTCATTACCCTTTACAGCTAGAGAGAATGGCGTCACTATCCAGTACAATCAATCTTATTCGAATGTCTTAAGAGAGGGGATGGTTCAGAGGAATGTTGGGCAATCTATTTTGGAATTAGGCTATCATTCTCCTGTAAAATATGGTGATGATGAGCATTTGCTTATGCTTGTTATGAATGGTTTGTTGGGTGAATTTGCACATTCGAAACTTTTTACAAACGTTCGTGAAAATGCTGGAATAGCCTATACAGTCTCTAGTCAATTGGATTTGTTTAGTGGTCTGTTAAGGATGTATGCGGGGATTGATAGAGAAAATCGAAATCAGGCTAGAAAAATGATGAATCATCAATTGCTAGATCTGAAAAAGGGTAACTTTACAGATTTTGAACTTGAACAAACCAAGGAGATGATTCGACGATCTTTGTTGATGGCTCAAGATAATCAACAGACCCTAGTTGAAAGAGTCTATTTGAATGCTCTATTGGGGAAATCAAGCTTCGATATTGATCGATTGGTGGCAAAATTAGAGAATGTTGATAAAGAAGCTGTATGTAAAGCTGCCAACAGTTTGAAGTTACAAGCGATTTACTTTATGGAAGGAGTAGAATGACAAAGGTTGCTTTTGAAGAAAAATACTATCCTGCTGTAAAGGAAACAGTCTACAAAACACAATTGTCAAATGGATTGACAGTTTCTTTACTCCCTAAGCAAGATTTCAATGAGGTTTATGGGATTGTAACGATTCAATTTGGTTCTGTAGATGCAACTTATACAAACTTGGAAAAAGGTTTGCGTCATCATCCAGCAGGAATTGCACATTTTCTTGAACATAAATTGTTTGAAAGAGAAAATTCTGAGGATATAATGGCTGCTTTTACTCGATTAGGTGCAGACAGTAATGCATTTACAAGCTTTACTAAGACCAGCTATCTTTTTTCAACAATTGATTATCTATTAGAAAATTTAGATTTGCTAGATGAGTTAGTCGGAGATGTTCATTTTACTGAAGAGTCTGTTTTGAGGGAACAGGCTATTATCCAGCAAGAACGAGAAATGTATCAAGACGATCCAGACTCACGCTTGTTTTTTGCAACATTAGCCAACCTTTATCCTGATACTCCTTTAGCAACAGATATTGTTGGAAGTGAAAAATCAATTTCTGAGATTCAAGTTTCAAATTTAAAAGAGAACTTTACAGACTTTTACAAACCTGTCAACATGTCACTGTTTTTAGTTGGAAATATTGATGCAAAAGTTGTTGAGGAATACTTTTCGAAAAAGGAAAAGAAAACTTTAGAACAGTTTACAGTTACAAAAGAGAAACTACCTTTGCAACCTGTGAAGCAAACAGATAGCCTTCGGATGGAAGTTTCTTCACCCAAACTTGCTGTTGCGATTAGAGGTAACGGGCAAATAACAGAAGCTGAGTCTTATCGTTACAATATTTTATTGAAATTACTATTTACGATGATGCTTGGTTGGACTTCTGACCGTTTTCAAAGGTTATATGAGACTGGGAAGTTAGATGCGTCATTGTCGCTTGAGGTCGAAGTCAACAGTCGCTTTCATTTTGTGATATTGACAATGGACACCAAAGAGCCTGTTTCTCTGTCGCATCAATTTCGGAAAGCGATTCGTCAGTTTAGTAATGACGCGGATATTACCGAGGAACATTTAGATCTTGTTAAGAGTGAGATGTTTGGGGAGTTTTTCAGCAGTATGAACTCCTTGGAGTTTATTGCAACTCAATACGATCCGATGGATCGCGGAGAAACAATTTTTGATTTTCCGAAAATTTTACAGGAGATTACTTTGGAGGATGTTCTAGAAGCTGGACATCGTTTGATTGATAATGGTGATCTAGTTGATTTTACAATCTTTCCAGCTTAAAAGATGACTAATACTAGAAAGAAGGAATGGTACGTATGAGAAAAAAAACAATCGGCGAGGTTCTACGTTTAGCTAGAATTAACCAGGGATTGAGTTTAGAAGAATTGCAGGAAAAAACTGAAATTCAGTTGCATTTTCTAGAAGCCATGGAGGCAGATGATTTCGATTTACTTCCTAGTACCTTCTACGCTCGTTCTTTTTTAAGAAAATATGCCTGGGCAGTAGAGTTGGATGAGAGAATTGTTCTGGACGCCTATGATTCAGGTAGTATGATCACTTATGAAGAGGTAGATGTCGATGAAGAAGACTTGTCTGGTCGTAGACGATCAAATAAGAAAAAAACGTCTTATCTCCCCTTGTTTTATTTCGTTCTATTTGCTTTGTCAATTTTAATTTTTGTCACTTACTATGTTTGGAACTACATCCAAACTCAGCCAAGTCCTTCTTCAGCTAATTATAGCGTTGTGAACTCGACTAGTTCAACAACCTCATCTAGTTCATCTTCTAGTAGTCAGACGTCTAGCTTGTCTTCTACTACGGAATCAACTATTACAGTGTTAGGCGAAGGAAACCGCATTGAAGCTCGGTATAAAACGAGTAAGGAAACCGCTACTGTTCAATTGGCAGTATCAGATGCAACTAGTTGGGTAAGTGTTTCAGGAAGTGAACTGGAGGGTGGTGTGACACTATCCGCAGACAATAAGAATGCAAAAACAACAGTTTCAACTAAGAATCCCGTTACCATTACTTTAGGTGTAGTGAAGGGAGTTACTGTGACTGTGGACAATCAAACGATTGACACCTCGAAGCTGACAACTCAGACTGGAACTGTGACACTTACATTTACTACAGATTAAGGAAAAATCAATGAAAAAAGAACAAATTCCTAATGTATTAACTATTGGTAGAATTCTCTTTATACCTCTCTTTATTCTTATTTTGACTTTGGGCCATTCACAAGGCAGTCATTTGCTAGCAGCGATCATCTTTGCAGTTGCTAGTATAACGGATTATCTTGATGGTTACCTTGCTCGTAAATGGAATGTAGTCAGCAACTTTGGAAAGTTTGCTGATCCGATGGCCGATAAGCTGTTGGTTATGTCAGCTTTTATCATGTTGATTGAGTTAGGTATGGCTCCAGCTTGGGTTGTTGCTATTATCATCTGTCGTGAACTTGCGGTGACAGGCTTGCGTTTGTTGCTTGTTGAGACGGGAGGGACAGTTCTAGCAGCAGCGATGCCAGGGAAAATCAAGACCTTTAGTCAGATGTTTGCCATTATCTTTTTGCTCTTACATTGGAATTTAATTGGTCAGCTGTTGCTTTATATCGCTTTGTTTTTCACTATCTACTCTGGTTATGATTATTTCAAGGGTAGCGCTCATGTATTCAAAGGGACATTTGGTTCGAAATGAAATCGATTATTGAAGTAAAAGATCTGTCTTTTCGTTACAAGGAAGACCAGGATCATTATGATGTTAATAATGTCTCGTTTCACGTGAAACGGGGAGAATGGCTTTCGATTGTAGGTCATAATGGGAGTGGAAAATCGACAACTATCCGTTTGATTGATGGCTTGCTTGAAGCAGAGTCTGGGGAAATCTGGATTGATGGGCAATTGCTGTCCTCTGAGAATGTTTGGGACTTACGCCGTCAAATTGGTATGGTTTTTCAAAATCCAGATAACCAATTTGTGGGGGCAACTGTTGAAGATGATGTCGCCTTTGGATTAGAAAATCAGGGACTTCCTCGAGAAGAAATGAAGAAGAGGGTGGCTGAATCTTTGGAGTTGGTAGGTATGCTGGACTTTAAGAAGAGAGAACCAGCTCGTTTATCTGGTGGACAAAAACAACGGGTGGCTATTGCAGGAGTTGTTGCCTTGAGGCCAGCTATTTTGATTTTGGACGAGGCTACAAGTATGTTGGATCCTGAGGGACGCAGAGAACTGATTCAGACAGTTCAAGATATACGAAAAGACCACCAGATGACAGTCGTCTCCATTACACATGATTTAGAGGAAGTTGCGATGAGTGATCGTGTCTTGGTCATGAAAAAAGGCCAAGTGGAGTCAACCAGCAGCCCAAGAGAACTTTTTTCTCGGAATGACCTTGACCAGATAGGGTTAGATGAACCTTTTGCTAATCAATTGAGAGAATCTTTGAGAGAGACTGGTTATCAGTTGCCGGATGACTATTTGACAGAAGGAGAGCTAGAGGACAAGTTATGGGAATTACTCTAGAAAATGTAAGCTTTACCTATCAAGAGGGGACTCCCCTATCTTCATCAGCCTTGACTGATGTTTCTTTGACGATTGAGGATGGCTCCTATACAGCTTTAGTAGGGCACACAGGTAGTGGGAAATCAACGATTTTACAGCTTTTAAATGGCCTATTGGTACCAAGTAAGGGTTCTGTTCGAGTTTTCGATACCGTCATTACCCCTACATCAACCAATAAAGAAATTCGTCAGATTCGAAAGCAAGTCGGTCTAGTGTTTCAATTTGCTGAAAATCAGATTTTTGAAGAGACTGTTTTGAAAGATGTTGCATTTGGACCGCAAAATTTTGGAGTTTCTGAGGAAGAGGCCAAGAAAATTGCGCGAGAAAAGTTAGCCTTGGTAGGCATCGATGAGTCACTCTTTGAGCGCAGTCCTTTTGAACTTTCGGGTGGTCAGATGAGACGTGTGGCTATAGCAGGTATGCTAGCCATGGAGCCAACTGTCTTGGTTTTGGATGAGCCAACAGCTGGACTAGATCCTCTTGGCAGAAAAGAATTGATGACCTTGTTTAAAGAGCTTCACCTTGCTGGAATGACAATCGTTCTGGTAACGCATTTGATGGATGATGTAGCTGCATATGCTGATCAGGTTTATGTTATGGAAAAGGGGTGTTTGGTCAAAAGTGGCAAACCAAGTGATGTCTTTCAAGATGTAGCCTCTATGGAAAAAGTACAGTTAGGTGTGCCTAAAATCACAGCCTTTTGTAAACGTTTGGCAGATAGAGGTGTAGCTTTTAAAAAACTGCCAATCAAGATAGAGGAGTTTAAGGAGTCGCTAAATGGATAGTATGATTTTAGGGCGTTATATACCGGGGAATTCCATCATTCATCGCTTGGATCCCCGTAGCAAATTGCTCGCTATGATCCTGTTGATTTTGATTGTATTTTGGGCCAATAATCCCCTCACCAATGTCATTCTGTTTGTAGCGACAGGTATATTTATCGCTTTGTCAGGCGTTTCTCTCTCATTTTTCGTTCAGGGATTAAAATCCATGTTCTTCTTGATCGCCTTTACGACTCTTTTTCAGCTCTTTTTCATTTCAAGTGGAAATGTCCTATTTGAGTTTTCTTTTATAAGAATAACGGATTATGCTTTGCAACAAGCAGGAATCATTTTCTGTCGTTTTGTGTTGATTATTTTCTTTTCAACCTTGCTAACCTTAACGACCATGCCTTTGAGTCTGGCAGCTGCAGTTGAAGCTCTTTTAGCACCGCTGAAACGCGTGAAAGTTCCCGTTCATGAAATTGGTCTCATGTTATCAATGAGTTTGCGTTTTGTTCCAACCTTGATGGATGACACAACGAGAATTATGAATGCTCAAAAAGCTCGTGGAGTTGACTTTGGCGAAGGTAGCATCGTGCAAAAGGTAAAGGCTATGATTCCAATTTTAATTCCTCTTTTTGCTACTAGCTTAAAGCGTGCAGATTCATTGGCAATAGCCATGGAAGCGCGTGGTTATCAGGGAGGAAAGGGTAGAAGTCAGTATAGACAGTTGAGATGGAGTCAAAAGGATACACTGGCAATTCTTGTGATTTTGGTACTGGGATGTTTCTTATTTTTCTTAAAATCTTAGCAGGTTTGTAGGATTGATAAGAAGCTCACAGTAGCAGGTTTTTAGTATAAAGGTAGGAATATGAACCGTTTTAAAAAATCAAAATATCTAATCATCGTTTTTGTCACAGTTCTGGCAGTTTCTGTACTATTAGTGACAACCTATTCAAGTGCTATTGTGACAAAACTAGGAGATGGGATTTCCTTAGTAGATAGAATTGTTCAGAAACCCTTTCAGTGGTTTGATACTTTCAAATCGGATTTGGGACATTTGACACAGACGTACAATGAAAACGAAAGTCTAAAAAAACAGCTCTATCAACTAGAGGTGGAGTCTAATCAATCAGAAAGTTTAAAAAATGAAAATGAACAACTACGTCAGTTGCTGGATATGAAGTCAAAATTGCAGGCTACAAAAACCATTGCAGCAGATGTGATTATGCGAGCTCCAGTATCTTGGAAACAAGAGTTAACAATTGATGTAGGAAGTTCAAAAGGAGCTTCTGAAAATATGTTGGCCATTGCAAACGGTGGCTTGATTGGTAGTGTTTCAAAGGTGGAGGAGCATTCAACAACGGTCAACCTATTGACAAACACTGAAAATTCCGACAAAATTTCTGTTAAAATCCTGCATGGTTCTACTGAAATTTACGGGATTATCGTTGGTTATGACAAGGAGTCTGAACTGCTTAAAATTAGCCAATTAAACAGCAACAGTGACATTAGCGCAGGAGACAAGGTGACTACAGGGGGGCTCGGAAGCTTTAATGTTAAGGACATTCCTGTTGGAGAAGTTGTTGCTACAACACACAGCAGTGATTATCTAACAAAGGAGGTAACAGTAAAATTAAGTGCTGACACCAAAAATCTTCATGTGGTAGAGTTAGTGGGGAATTAGCAATGAGACTGTTAAAACAAATTGGTATTTTCTTTTTACTCCCTTTTGTCGTACTAATTGATGCACATATTGGACAATTAGCGGGATCCTTCTTCCCTCACTTTCATTTAGTAAGTCATTTTCTGTTTTTATTTCTCTTGTTTGAGACAATTGAGGTTTCAGAATACCTTTATCTAGCTTATTGCTGTATAGTGGGTTTGGTGTACGATATCTATTTTTTCCACTTAATAGGAATTGCGACACTTCTATTTATCTTGATAGGTGCTTCGCTCCATAAAATTAATAGTGTAATTTTGCTAAACCGTTGGACAAGAATGTTAACAATAGTTGTGATGAGTTTCCTATTTGATATGGGGAGTTATCTCCTTGCTCTTGCTATGGGATTGACAGTAGAATCGATGCCAGTTTTCATCGTCTACAGCCTTGTCCCATCAATGATTTTAAACTTTTTATGGATGCTTATTTTCCAATATATTTTTGAAAAATGTTATCTATAAGAAAGAAATAAAAATGTAACAAAGGCGTAATATTTATTATGTCTTTTTTTGGTATACTAGTAATGTCTTAAATAGAAGGAGTATCTACACAATATGAAGAAAAAAATCTTAGCGTCACTTTTATTAAGTACAGTATTAGTGTCTCAAGCGGCAGTATTGACAACTGTCCACGCTGAAACAACTGATGAAAAGATTGCTGCTCAAGATAGTAAGATTAGTAATTTGACATCTCAACAAAAAGAAGCTCAAAAACAAGTAGATGAAATCCAAACGCAAGTTACAGCTATCCAAACTCAACAAACGAACTTGGAAGCTGAGAATGAAACTCTACAAGCTGAATCTAAAAAACTTGAAGGAGAAATTACAGAGCTCTCTAAGAACATTGTTGCTCGTAATGAATCTTTGGAAAAACAAGCACGTAGCGCACAAACAAACGGTGCTGCAACTAGCTACATCAATACAATTGTAAACTCAAAATCAATTACGGAAGCTATTTCACGTGTTGCAGCGATGAGCGAGATCGTATCAGCTAACAACAAAATGTTGGAACAACAGAAAGCTGATAAGAAATCTATCGCTGAAAAACAGGTTGCAAATAATGAAGCAATCAACACTGTCGTTGCGAACCAACAAACGCTTGCTGACGATGCACAAGCATTGACAACAAAACAAGCAGAGTTGAAAGTTGCTGAGTTAAACCTTGCTGCAGAGAAAGCTACTGCAGAAAGCGATAAAGCTACTTTGTTGGAACAAAAAGCAGCAGCAGAGGCAGAAGCAAAAGCAGCAGCTGAAGCAGAAGCGGCATATAAAGCACGTCAAACAAGCCAACAACAATCAGTTGTTGCTTCTGGAAATACAACACTTTCAGATCAAGTGCAAGCAACTTCAAGCTCTTCATCAGATGATGATTCAAGCTACACTCCGGCACCTGCACCAACTCCAACAAGACAGCGTCCAACATATAGTACAAATGCTTCAAGTTATCCAACTGGGGAATGTACTTGGGGAGCTAAGACGTTAGCACCTTGGGCTGGAGATTACTGGGGTAACGGAGCGCAGTGGGCTACAAGTGCAGCAGCTGCAGGATTCCGTACTGGATCAACTCCACAAGTTGGTGCGATTGCATGTTGGAATGACGGTGGATATGGACACGTAGCGGTCGTTACAGCAGTTTCATCATCAACTAGCATTCAAGTATCAGAATCAAACTATGGTGGAGATCGTACAATCGGTAACAAACGTGGATGGTTCAACCCAACTACAACTTCTGAAGGTTACGTAACATACATCTATCCAAACTAATGAATGAAACGAAGAGGCTCGATTTGAGCCTCTTTTATTATTTTTTATAGAAAGCAAGGCCGAAATCTATCAAAACCACTTGAAAATATGGCTAAAATGTGGTAAAATGAAACTTGTCGTGTAAACGATAATACTCATTCTTGATGAATTGTGAAACTGTTGCCCTTGGGTCGTTTTGCAAGTTGAAGTCGAGGAGAGGAAAAAAACAAAAAGGAGAAATACTCATGGCAGTAATTTCAATGAAACAACTTCTTGAGGCTGGTGTACACTTTGGTCACCAAACTCGTCGCTGGAACCCTAAGATGGCTAAGTACATCTTCACTGAGCGTAACGGAATCCACGTTATCGACTTGCAACAAACTGTAAAATACGCTGACCAAGCATACGACTTTATGCGTGATGCGGCAGCTAACGATGCAGTTGTATTGTTTGTTGGTACTAAAAAACAAGCTGCTGACGCTGTTAAAGAAGAAGCAGAACGTTCAGGTCAATACTACATCAACCACCGTTGGTTGGGTGGAACTCTTACTAACTGGGGAACTATCCAAAAACGTATTGCTCGTTTGAAAGAAATCAAACGTATGGAAGAAGAAGGAATCTTCGACGTTCTTCCTAAGAAAGAAGTTGCACTTCTCAACAAACAACGTGCACGTCTTGAAAAATTCTTGGGTGGTATCGAAGACATGCCTCGTATCCCTGATGTAATGTACGTAGTTGACCCACATAAAGAACAAATAGCTGTTAAAGAAGCTAAAAAATTGGGTATCCCAGTTGTAGCGATGGTTGACACAAACACTGATCCAGACGATATCGATGTAATCATCCCAGCTAACGATGACGCTATCCGCGCTGTTAAATTGATCACAGCTAAATTGGCTGACGCTATCATCGAAGGACGTCAAGGTGAAGATGCAGCAGCAGTTGAAGCAGAATTTGCAGCTTCAGAAGCTCAAGCTTACTCAATCGAAGAAATCGTTGAAGTTGTAGAAGGCGACAACGCTTAATTCATATAAATAGTAATTACCTAGGAGGGCGGGGCCTAGCCCAGCTCTCCTATTTTTAAAAAATATAGGAGAATCAAAATGGCAGAAATTACAGCTAAACTTGTAAAAGAGTTGCGTGAAAAATCTGGTGCCGGTGTTATGGACGCTAAAAAAGCGCTTGTAGAAACAGACGGTGATATCGAAAAAGCGATCGAATTGCTTCGCGAAAAAGGTATGGCGAAGGCAGCTAAGAAAGCTGACCGTGTTGCTGCAGAAGGTTTGACTGGTGTATTTGTTAACGGTAACGTTGCAGCAGTAGTTGAAGTAAATGCTGAAACTGACTTCGTTGCGAAAAACGCTCAATTCGTTGACTTGGTAAACGCAACAGCTAAAGTTATTGCTGAAGGAAAACCAGCGAACAACGAAGAAGCTCTTGCTTTGACAATGCCTTCAGGTGAAACTCTTGAAGCTGCATATGTATCTGCAACAGCTACAATCGGTGAAAAAATCTCATTCCGTCGTTTTGCTTTGCTTGAAAAAACAGATGCACAACACTTTGGAGCATACCAACACAATGGTGGCCGTATCGGTGTTATCTCTGTTATTGAAGGTGGAGACGAAGCGCTTGCTAAACAAATCTCAATGCACATTGCCGCGATGAAACCAACAGTTCTTTCTTACAAAGAATTGGATGAGCAATTTGTTAAAGATGAGTTGGCACAATTGAACCACGTAATCGACCAAGATAACGAAAGCCGTGCAATGGTTGGTAAACCAGCTCTTCCACACTTGAAGTATGGATCAAAAGCACAATTGATTGATGAAGTGATTGCTCAAGCTGAAGCTGATATCAAAGCTGAGTTGGCTGCAGAAGGCAAACCAGAAAAAATCTGGGACAAAATCATTCCAGGTAAAATGGACCGCTTCATGCTTGACAATACTAAAGTTGACCAAGCGTACACACTTCTTGCACAAGTATACATCATGGATGACAGCAAGACAGTTGAAGCTTACCTTGAATCAGTAAATGCTTCAGTAGTTGAGTTCGCTCGCTTTGAAGTTGGTGAAGGTATCGAGAAAGCTGCAAATGACTTTGAAGCAGAAGTAGCAGCTACAATGGCAGCAGCCTTGAATAACTAATAGAAAAGGAAGCGATTTGCTTCCTTTTTCTTTTGGTCTAGAGAGTAGATTCTGTATGAGTAAACAAAAAGCCCTTTAATAAGGGCTAAGTGCATTTAGGAGGCTACACTTCAAATTCATAGAGTGCTGTAGAAAGATAACGTTCGCCGTTATCTGGTGCTAAAGCAAGGACTTTCTTACCTGCACCTAATTTCTTAGCAACTTCAATTGCTCCGTAAATCGCTGCAGCGGAAGAAATCCCAACAAGGAAGCCTTCTTTTCCACCAATTTCACGACCAAGTGCAAGAGCATCATCTGATGTTACACGTACAATACCGTCATAGGCTTTGGTATCAAGTGTATCAGGAATAAATCCAGCTGAGATGCCTTGAATTTTGTGAGGTCCTGGTTTTTCACCAGACAAGATAGCTGACTCGTCTGCCTCAACTGCATAAACTTGAATGTTTGGATTTGCAGCTTTGAGTGCATGAGAAACGCCCGAAATCGTTCCACCAGTACCAACACCACCCACAAAGGCATCTAGTCCATCAGAACCGAAAGCAGCTAGTATTTCAGCTCCTGTTGTTCTTTCGTGTACTTCAGGATTAGCTGGATTGTTAAACTGTAGAGGAAGGAAACCATCGCGCTCAGCTGCGATTTCTTGGGCTTTGGCAATAGCACCTTTCATACCTTCGCTACCAGGAGTGAGGACGAGTTCAGCACCATAGGCTTGGATAATCTTACGGCGTTCCACGCTCATCGTTTCAGGCATGACGATAACAACTTTATATCCTTTAGCAGCACCTACCCATGAAAGACCGATACCAGTATTTCCACTCGTTGCTTCAACAATAGTAGCACCCGGTTTTAGAATACCATCTTGTTCCGCTTTTTCAATCATGCTAAGGGCAATACGGTCTTTTACTGACGATCCAGGGTTAAAAGCTTCTAGTTTAACATAGACATCTGCAGCACCCTCTGGAACAATGTTGTTGAGTTTAACAATCGGTGTTTGTCCAATTAGTTCAGTGATATTGTTATAAATAGTCATAGATATACCTCTTTGTATAAGATGATACTAGTATAACGCGCTCAAGGCTATTTGTAAAATATAGAAATCCTATCAAAGTGATAGGATTTTTTTATATCAAAGGTCTAAGCCATTAATTTTTAATCGATTGTGATAAGCCAATTCTAATAAATAGGTGTAAAGCGGAAGGATGTCCGTTTTTTTAGGGAATTCAAATTTATGGAAACTCAGGTGCTCATTGTGTGCTTTTAGAAAGATATTTTCTAAATAAGTGATCGTAATCTCACTATCATCTATACCTGCTCCAGCAGTTTCCATTTCAACGTTTACAATGTTCATCAAAAAGAGTGACTTAACAGACGTCTTGCGACCAGTGGCACCTTGCTTATCTGTAAAGATGATACGGATATTTGTAAAGATAATTGAATCGCGAATAAGTTTATATCCACTTTGAATTTCTTCATTCTCTAGTAGATATTGTCCATATTCCTTGATAAGAGTCTCTTTGTTTTCCTCGCTGAAGTTACCAGCAAGTCCTTGAATAAATTTTCCAAACGCCATGTATTTCTCCTTTGTTTACACTAAGTTTACAGGAACTTCAACTTCTCGTAAACCTTGATCTGTTAAAGTAACCTTTCCATTAAAAAACTCTATAAGAGCAGACTTGATATTTTCTTTCTCTTCCTTATCAACATAAATCATTGTATCAACTTGATCTGTAAAGTTTGTATCCAGCTCCATGAGATGATGTTCTTTAAGAAAATTGCTATATTCTTGATACTGAGCGTAAGACATCTGAATGGCTATGTCAGCCTGTTCTTTGATTTCAATAATGCCAATTTCTTTGACAGCCAAGGCTACGCTACCTGCATAAGCACGAATCAAACCACCAGCTCCAAGTTTGATGCCACCAAAGTAGCGGGTAACTACTACACAGACATTGGTTAGATTATGATTTTCTAAGACACCCAGCATAGGGACTCCAGCAGTACCACTAGGTTCCCCATCATCACTCGTACGTTTGATTTCACTGCGTTCCCCTACAATAAAAGCAGAGCAGTTATGGGTGGCTTTATAGTGTTCTTTTTTGATGGTAGTGATGAAGTCACGAGCCTCTTCTTCGCTATAAACACGCTTGACATGACAGATAAATCGGGATTTTTTGATTTCTTCTTGGACCTGCCCATCCTCTTTAATTGTTCTAAATTCCATGATTTAATTGTACTAAAAAAATATCTAAAGTGCTAGATTTTTACGAATATTAAAGTATGAAAGTAAATCCAAACTATCTCGGTTGCTTGTTTACTGAGAAAGAATTAACGGAAGAAGAACGGCAGATGGCTGAGAAACTTCCAGCAATGAGAAAAGAGAAAGGGAAACTGTTTTGTCAACGTTGTAATAGTAGTATTCTAGAAGAATGGCATTTGCCTATAGGCGCTTACTATTGTAGGGAGTGTTTATTGATGGAGAGAGTCAGGAGTGATCAAGCTTTATACTATTTTCCACAGGAGGATTTTCCTAAGCAAGACGTCCTCAAATGGCGTGGTCAGTTAACACCTTTTCAAGAAAAAGTTTCAGAGGGACTTCTTCAAGCGGTAGACAAGCAAGAGCCAACCTTGGTTCACGCTGTAACAGGAGCTGGAAAGACAGAGATGATTTATCAAGTTGTGGCTAAAGTGATTGATGAAGGTGGTGCAGTTTGTTTAGCCAGCCCTCGAATAGATGTTTGCTTGGAGTTATATAAGCGACTGCAGAATGACTTTGCTTGTGAGATAGCACTACTTCATGGTGAGTCAGAACCCTATTTTCGAACACCACTAGTTGTTGCAACGACTCATCAGCTGTTAAAATTTTATCATGCTTTTGATTTGCTGATAGTGGATGAAGTAGATGCCTTTCCTTATGTTGACAACTCTGTTCTTTACTATGCTGTAAACCAATGTGTAAAGGAGGAGGGGTTAAGGATATTTCTTACAGCAACTTCTACAGATGAGTTAGATAAGAAGGTTCGCACTGGAGAATTAAAACGATTGAGCTTGCCAAGACGATTTCATGGAAATCCATTGATTATTCCTAAACCAGTCTGGTTATCGGATTTTAATCGCTGTTTAGAGAAAAATCAATTGTCAACCAAGTTAAAGACTTATATTGAGAAACAGAGAAGAACAGGTTATCCCTTACTGATTTTTACATCAGAGATTAAGAAAGGTGAGGGACTAAAAGAAATACTAAAGGTGCATTTCCCGAATGAGAGCATTGGTTTTGTATCTTCTGTGACAGAAGACCGATTAGAGCAAGTACAAGCTTTTCGAGATGGAGAACTAACAATACTGATCAGTACAACAATATTGGAACGCGGAGTTACCTTCCCTTGTGTAGATGTTTTCGTAGTAGAAGCTAATCATCGTCTCTTTACCAAGTCTAGCTTGATTCAGATTGGTGGTCGAGTTGGGCGTAGTATGGACAGACCGACTGGTGAGTTGCTCTTCTTTCATGATGGATTAAATGCTTCCATCAAGAAGGCAATAAAGGAAATCAAGCAGATGAACAAGGAGGCTGGATTATGAACTGTTTATTATGTGGTCAGGCTACAAAGGGGGAGTTAACTTTTAGTAGCCTCTTCCTTTTGAAGCACGACTGCAGTTATCTATGCTCAGCTTGTGCTACGAGTTTTGAGAATATTGGTGAGAATTATTGTCCAAACTGTATGAAAACAGGCATGTCAACTAAGTGTCAAGATTGTAAACTTTGGTGTAAAGAAGGAATTCAGGTTGATCATAAGGCAATCTTTACCTATAATCAAGCTATGAAAGACTTTTTCAGTCGATATAAGTTTGATGGCGATTTTTTGCTTAGAAAAGTTTTTGCTTCTGTTCTTGCTGAGGAGTTGAAAAAGTATAGAGGATATCAATTTGTGTTGATTCCCCTAAGCCCTGAAAGATTGCTTGAGAGGGGGTTTAACCAAGTCGAGGGTTTGGTTGAGGCAGCAGGCTTTTCTTTTAAAGATATATTAGGAAAAAGAGAAGAGAGCGCTAGTTCTTCTAAAAGCCGTTTGGAAAGGTTGGCTACTGAGATTCCATTTTTTATTAAAGATGGTATCTCACTTCCTAAGAAGATTTTGCTGATTGATGACATCTATACAACAGGGGCAACTGTGAATCGTGTGAAACGACTTTTGGAAGAAGCAGGTGCTTTGGAAGTTAAAACTTTTTCCCTTGTAAGATGAGGAAAAAATTTGCAAAATGAAAATGAAAGCGTTATAATATAGTTAGAAAAACAAAAATGTTTAGAAAGAAGGTACTTATATGATTAAATATAGTATCCGTGGTGAAAACCTAGAAGTAACAGAAGCAATTCGTGATTATGTAGTTTCTAAACTCGAAAAGATCGAAAAGTATTTCCAACCTGAGCAGGAGTTGGATGCACGTGTGAACTTGAAAGTTTACCGTGAAAAAACAGCAAAGGTTGAAGTAACAATTCCGCTTGGATCTATCACTCTTCGTGCTGAAGATATTTCTCAAGATATGTATGGTTCTATCGATCTTGTAACAGATAAAATTGAACGTCAGATTCGTAAAAATAAAACTAAAATCGAACGTAAGAATAAAAATAAAGTTGCGACAAGTCAACTCTTTACAGATGCTCTAGTTGAAGATGCAAATGTTGTGCAACCAAAAGTCGTTCGTTCAAAACAAATTGATTTGAAGCCAATGGATTTAGAAGAAGCCCTTCTCCAAATGGATTTATTGGGACATGATTTCTTTATCTATGTAGATGTGGAAGATCAAACAACTAATGTTTTGTATCGCCGTGAAGATGGTGAAGTCGGTTTGTTAGAAGTGAAAGAATCATAAAATAGAATTTTTAAAGTGGTTTACACCAGTGTAAACCACTTTTGTATTGCATCATTATAAAAGGTATAAATGGGGACAGTTATGAAAGACGTGGTGATTGTTTCAGCAGTGCGAACTCCAATAGGCTCCTTTGGAGGAAGTTTAAAGAATGTTTCAGCTGTTGATTTGGGAGCTTTGGTTATTAAAAGTGCTTTGGAAAAAGCCAATGTCAAACCAGAGCAGGTAGACGAAGTAATTATGGGGAATGTCCTAGGCGCAGGTTTAGGGCAAAACGTAGCTCGTCAAATGAGCATTCATGCAGGACTCCCTGAATTTACACCAGCCTTTACTATCAACAAGGTTTGTGGTTCCGGTTTGAAGGCCGTGCAGTTGGCTGCTCAAGCGATTCGATGTGGCGATGCAGATATTATCGTAGCTGGTGGTGCAGAAAACATGAGTCAGGCGCCATACGTTTTGCCAAGCTTCCGTTGGGGCGGCCGTATGGGCGATTCGAAAGTGGTAGATACCATGATTAAGGACGGTTTGTCTGATGCCTTTAACGAATACCATATGGGGATTACAGCTGAGAATGTGGCTGAAGAATATGGTATCAGTCGAGAAGAGCAAGATGCTCTTGCTTTAGAGTCACAAAAACGAGCAGTGGCGGCTATAGAATCTGGACGCTTTAAAGAAGAGATTGTGCCAGTTGTCATTCCTCAACGCAAAGGCGATCCTATCGTTTTTGATACAGATGAATATCCTAGAAAAGATACTAGCTTGGAGAGTTTGTCTAAGCTAGGTCCTGTTTTCAAAAAAGACGGTTCTGTCACAGCGGGTAATGCTTCAGGAATCAATGACGGGGCAGCAGCTGTCTTAATCATGAGTGCTGAAAAAGCGGAAGAATTAGGACTTTCAGTGATTGCCCGCATTCGTTCGTATGCAAATGCAGGTTTGGATCCTAAGATGATGGGATGTGGACCGATTTATGCGACTCGCAAGGCTCTTGAAAAAGGCAAATTGACAGTTGAAGATCTTGACTTGATTGAGTCAAATGAAGCTTTTGCTGCTCAGGCTTGTGCGGTTGGTAAAACACTTGGTTTCAACACAGATATTGTCAATGTTAATGGTGGCGCCATTGCTCTTGGTCACCCAATTGGGGCTTCCGGTTGCCGTATCCTAGTGACCCTTGTACATGAGATGATGAAACGTGATGCTAAAACCGGCTTAGCAACTCTCTGTATTGGAGGAGGGATGGGAACAGCCCTTATCGTGGAACGTTAGGTGTTAGTGCTTTGAACACGTGGGTAGGAGGGTGATGATTCCCTCCTATTTTTGTGTCTGAAGTTAGAGAAATGAAGGGCTTGCATCTTTTAAAAGGTCGCTTTTTAAGGGTTTTTGTGATATAATAATGCGCAAGAGGTTTAGAATGAAAAAAAATAATTTAATCCCGTTTTCTGCGGTCTGGCTAGGACTTGCAACTTTCGGAATCTTAACTTTGCTGATTATTTTTTCACATAATCTTGCTGTAACAATCACTGTTTTGTTTTTATTTGTACTGCTTTATCTGCTTTTGTTTGTATGGCAAAAAAAACAGTATGAAAAGAGCGAAATTGAACAAATCCAATATGTAAATCACCAAGCCGAAAATAGCTTGAGTACTTTGCTTGATCAAATGCCGGTGGGAGTCCTGAAATTAGACTTATCAAGCGGAGAAGTGGAATGGTTTAATCCCTATGCTGAGCTGATTTTGACTACTGAAGAAGGCGGAATTGATATTGAGTTAATTCAAACCATCATCAAGGCTTCTGTTGGGAATCCAGGTTCGTATGCTACCTTAGGCGAAACACGATATGCTGTCCATATGGACAAGGCTTCGGGTGTTTTGTATTTCTTTGATGTTTCTGGGGAGTACGAAGCAACTGTCGAATTGGTAACTAGCCGTCCAGTCATTGGAGTCATCTCGGTAGATAACTATGATGATTTGGAGGATGCGACATCTGACTCTGATATCAGCCATATCAATAGTTTTGTAGCTAATTTTGTTTCAGAATTTGCTAGTAAGTATGCTATGTTTTCTCGCCGTGTGGGGATGGATCGTTTTTATGTATTCACAGATTACACGGTACTAGAGGAATTGATGAATGATAAATTCTCCGTTATTGATACTTTCCGAGAAGAATCAAAACAGAGGCAGCTACCCCTAACTTTAAGTATGGGATTTTCTTATGGTGATGGAAACCATGAAGAGATAGGGAAAATTGCCTTGCTCAACTTGAACTTAGCAGAAGTTCGCGGTGGTGACCAGGTGGTGGTCAAGGAAAATAACGAAACCAAGAATCCTGTCTACTTTGGTGGAGGAACTGCTGCATCTATCAAACGTACTCGTACACGTACCAGAGCTATGATGACAGCCATTTCTGATAAGATTCGAAGTGTTGACCAAGTTTTTGTAGTCGGTCATAAAAATCTAGATATGGATGCTTTGGGATCTGCTGTTGGTATGCAGTTGTTTGCAAGTAATATTATTGAGAACAGTTATGCTGTCTATGATGCAGACCATATGCCAGCAGATATCGAACGTGCTATTCAGTTCTTGAAGAAGGAAGATGTCACGAAACTTTTATCTCTTACAGATGCGATGAAGTTAGTTACAAACCGTTCATTATTGATTCTGGTGGATCATTCCAAGACGGCTTTAACCTTGTCAAAAGATTTTTATGATTTGTTCACTCAAACTATTGTTATTGACCATCATAGACGTGATCAGGATTTCCCTGAGAATGCAGTCATCACCTATATTGAAAGTGGGGCAAGTAGTGCCAGTGAGCTGGTCACAGAATTGATTCAGTTCCAAAATTCTAAGAAGAATCGTTTGAGTCGTATGCAGGCCAGTGTTTTGATGGCTGGTATGATGCTGGATACCAAGAATTTCACATCTCGCGTGACGAGCCGAACCTTTGATGTGGCTAGCTATCTGAGAACACGGGGAAGTGACAGTATTGCTATCCAGGAGATTGCTGCGACAGATTTTGAAGAGTACCGTGAGGTAAATGAACTCATTTTACAAGGTCGTAAGCTAGGTTCAGATATCTTGATTGCCCAAGCCAAGGACTCAATTTCTTATGACACAGTTGTTATCAGTAAGGCTGCCGATGCTATGCTGGCTATGTCAGGTATTGAGGCTAGTTTCGTTCTGGCAAAAAATACACAAGGATTTATCTCTATCTCGGCTCGAAGTCGTAGTAAAATCAATGTGCAACGCATTATGGAAGAGTTGGGTGGTGGAGGTCACTTTAATCTAGCTGCCGCGCAAATCGAGGATATGAGTTTGTCGGAAGCGGGAGAAAAATTGACTCAACTAATCTTGGAAGAACTAAAGGAAAAGGAGAAAGAAGAATGAAAGTAATCTTTTTAGCAGATGTTAAAGGAAAAGGAAAAAAAGGCGAAATTAAGGAAGTGCCAACTGGCTATGCTCAAAACTTCCTGATTAAAAAGAATTTGGCCAAGGAAGCGACTGCTCAAGCAGTGGGTGAGTTGCGTGGAAAACAAAAATCAGAAGAAAAGGCTCATGCAGAGATGATTGCTGAAGCAAAGGCTATCAAGGCTAAGCTTGAAGCAGAAGAAACTGTTGTAGAGTTTGTTGAAAAGGTTGGACCAGATGGCCGTACATTTGGTTCCATCACTAACAAGAAAATTGCAGAAGAATTGCAAAAGCAGTTTGGTATTAAGATTGACAAACGCAATATTCAAGTGCAAGCACCAATTCGAGCAGTAGGTTTGATTGATGTACCAGTGAAAATCTATCAAGATGTTACAAGTGTCATCAATCTTCGTGTAAAAGAAGGTTAAGTTTACAACTTCTTGACAAGATTGTAAAAGAAAGGAAAGTCGGATGGCAGAAGTAGAGGAACTGCGAGTTCAACCTCAGGATATTTTAGCAGAACAATCTGTTCTGGGGGCTATTTTTATAGATGAGAGTAAGCTCGTTTTTGTCCGAGAATACATTGATTCTCGCGACTTCTTTAAGTATGCTCATCGGTTGATTTTCCAAGCGATGGTAGACTTGTCGGATCGTGGAGAAGCGATTGATGCGACAACAGTTCGGACGATTTTGGATAGCCAAGGCGATCTGCAAAATATTGGTGGATTGTCCTATCTTGTTGAAATTGTCAACTCAGTACCAACTTCAGCTAATGCGGAGTATTATGCTAAAATTGTTGCCGAAAAGGCTATGCTACGTCGCTTGATTTCCAAGTTGACAGACTCTGTCAACCAAGCCTATGAAGCTTCTAAGCCTGCAGATGAAATCATCGCTCAAGCAGAAAAGGGACTCATTGATGTCAGTGAAAACGCCAATCGTAGTGGTTTCAAGAATATTCGAGATATTCTGAATATCAACTTTGGGAACCTAGAAGTTCGGTCACAACAGACAACGGATATCACTGGTATTGCTACAGGCTATCGTGATTTGGACCATATGACGACAGGTCTCCATGAAGAGGAGTTAATTATCCTAGCGGCGCGACCAGCGGTTGGTAAGACAGCCTTTGCTTTGAACATTGCTCAGAATATTGGAACTAAGTTGGACAAGACAGTTGCTATCTTTTCGCTGGAAATGGGTGCGGAAAGTCTAGTAGACCGTATGTTGGCAGCAGAAGGTTTGGTGGAGTCTCATTCTATCCGTACGGGTCAATTGACTGATGAGGAGTGGCAAAAGTATACCATTGCCCAAGGGAACCTAGCCAACGCGAGTATTTATATCGATGATACACCAGGGATTCGGATTACGGAAATTCGTTCACGCTCACGTAAACTGGCTCAAGAAACAGGCAATCTAGGATTGATTTTGATCGACTACCTACAGCTTATTACAGGGACTGGTCGTGAGAACCGTCAACAAGAAGTCTCTGAAATTTCTCGTCAGTTGAAAATTCTAGCTAAGGAGCTAAAAGTTCCAGTCATTGCTCTTAGTCAGTTATCCCGTGGAGTGGAACAGCGTCAGGATAAGAGACCAGTCTTGTCTGATATTCGTGAATCGGGTTCTATCGAGCAGGATGCGGATATCGTAGCCTTTCTATACCGTGACGACTATTACGATCGTGCGGGTGAAGAAGAGGAAGGAATTCCAAATAACAAGGTTGAGGTTATTATCGAGAAAAACCGTAGTGGGGCTCGTGGAACGGTGGAATTGATTTTCCAAAAAGAATACAATAAATTTTCAAGTATCTCAAAGAGGGAGGCATAAGATGTCAGATGCATTTACAGATGTAGCCAAGATGAAAAAAATCAAAGAAGAAATCAAGGCACATGAGGGACAAGTCGTTGAAATGACTTTGGAGAATGGCCGTAAGCGCCAAAAAAATAGATTGGGTAAGCTAATTGAGGTGTATCCGTCTCTATTTATCGTTGAATTTGGGGATGTTGAAGGAGACAAACAAGCCAATGTCTATGTTGAATCCTTCACCTACTCAGATATCTTGACAGAAAAGAACTTGATTCGCTATCTAGACTAAGAATCCTAAAATGAAGTGAGCTTTGCTCACTTTTTTTCTTTTTCTCCCGAATAGTATAAACGAGGGTAACCTCGGAAATTTATATTATTAAGGAGAATGAATGACGTTTTTTAAATCAGGAGTTAAGAAGAGTAGATATACTCAGTTGGGTTTAGGGCTGGCTACTTTGTTTGTTACAAGTACCTTTTTGTTTGGTGGAGAATCAGTTCAGGCCGATAGTGTAGCGCGTGGAGATGACTATCCGCTTCACTACAAAAATGGTAGTGTTGAAATCGATCAGTGGCGGATGTATTCTCGCCAGTGTACCTCTTTTGCGGCCTTTCGTTTGAGTAGTGTAAATGGCTTTGAGATTCCTCCTGCCTATGGAAATGCAAATGAATGGGGACATCGTGCAAGGCGAGAAGGCTACCGTGTGGATACTAAGCCAGAAGTTG
This sequence comes from Streptococcus oralis, assembly GCF_024399415.1. Classification (NCBI taxonomy): domain Bacteria; kingdom Bacillati; phylum Bacillota; class Bacilli; order Lactobacillales; family Streptococcaceae; genus Streptococcus; species Streptococcus oralis. The sequence continues at coordinate 1,962,300 of NZ_CP029257.1, read as the reverse complement.
GGGCTATTGCTTGGTCGACAGAAGGTTATTATGGGCACGTGGCCTGGGTATCAAATGTGTCGGGGGATACGATTGAAATCGAAGAGTATAACTATGGGGTTCGAGAAAAGTATAACCGTCGAAAAGTCAAGGCTAGTTCGATGACAGGTTTTATTCATTTCAGGGATTTATCCGCTAACCATAGTGTGAGTGAGGGTTCTCATAACTCAGAGCTTCCGTCCAGCGGGACAATAGTATTCACGGGGAAATCACCTATTATGGACCAACCGTCAAGCACAGGACAGGTTATTGACTACTATTATGCTGGTGAGAGTGTGAGTTATGATCAGGTTATTGAAAAGGATGGTTATAAGTGGCTCGGCTATCTATCCTACAGTGGTGCTAGAAGATATGTGCAGTATGCAGAGTTAATCAATACAGTGAAAGGCTGGAAAAAAGAAGGAGGGAGTTGGTATTACCGAGAGAATGGTAAGCTAGCGACAGGATGGAAAAAAGTTAATGGCAATTGGTATCATTTAAAAGAAAATGGGGCCATGTCAACTGGCTGGATTAAGGATGGCTCTCACTGGTATTATCTAAAGGCTTCGGGTGAGATGCAGACGGGCTGGCTTAAAGACAAGGGAACTTGGTATTACTTAGAGGAATCTGGCCGGATGAAAGCTAGTCAATGGTTCCAAGTCTCGGGGAAACATTACTATGTCGATGCTTCGGGAGCCTTAGCTGTTAATACGATTATTGATGGCTACAGACTAGACAGAAATGGGGTAAGAATAGGAAGTGTTTCTTAAACATCATCCAAGCTTTCTTCTTGTTCATAAAATTTTAAAATGGATATCGAATTAGTTGACGTTCTTTGAATAGTATAATATAATAACATTAAAAACTATAAAAGGGGCTTTGTCTAATGGACAAGAAGAAAGTTATTTTAACAAGTTTAGCAAGTGCAGCTGTATTGGGTGCTAGTGTACTCGTTTCACAGCCTTCAGTAGTTAAGGCAGATGAAGGGAAAGCAGAAGAGCAGGCAGTTGCTCCTGCACAACCACAAGCCGCAGCAGAAGGGGATAGCGGAGCTCAAACTGAAAAGGGATCAGAAAACGCTGGTCCAGCTAATCCTGGTGCGACAAATCCAGCTAAGATGACCAAAGAAGAGTTGATGAAGGCTTTGGGTGAACTTGAGGAACAGGCTATTAGTGATATTAAGGATAAGGAAGCGATTGAGGACAAAGAGGATGCAGCTGAAGCTGTGAAGGAATATATCGGTAAGATGTATATTTCAGATACTCTTGAGTCTGGAGAGCTCAGCTTAGATAATATCATCGCTGAATTGCCAGAAGGTGCAGAAGATAAAGCAGTGGTAACAGGTCCTGAAGTTCAAACTAATAAAAAATTATCTACTGAGGAGAAGGCTCTATTAGACCAGGCTGAAAAAGATGCCAAAGAACAAGTTTCTCAAGCGACTGATGCCCTGGTTCAAGCCCTAGAATCTCTTGAAAATGCTGTAATTGAAGATATTAAAAAAGACGCTTCAATCACCGATAAAGAAGCGGCTATCAAAGAAGCCAAAGAAGAGATTGGTAAAGAAGATCTTTTGAAGGCTATCGCAGATGAGGATTTGGAGATTGGTGATGTTATTGTAGACTGGCCAGCAGATACAAGCGAGCATAAAACAGTAGCTGAACCTGTATCAGAATTCACAGATGAAGACCAAGCTAAGTTAGATGAAGCTGATAAAGAGGCTCAGGTTGATGCAGCTAAAGTTCGCTCAGATTTAATCGCTACACTAGAAAAAATTGAAAAATCAACCATCGACGACATCAACAAAGATGCCACTATCACTGATAAGGAAGCAGCGATTAAGGCAGCTAAAGAAGTGATTGGCAAGGACGGCATCTTGAAAGCTATCGAAGAAGGTGACATTGATGCCTCAGACTTGTTAGATGATTTCTTGGCAGAAGACAGCGATCAGGTGACACCAGCCGAAGCGATGAGCCAAGAAGATTTCTCAAGTCAAGACCAAGCTAAACTCGCTGCAGCGGACAAGGAAGCAGCGGAAGAAGCAGCAAAAGTTCGCTCAGATTTAATCGCTACCTTAGAAAAAATTGAAAAATCAACCATAGATGACATCAACAAGGATGCCACTATCACTGATAAGGAAGCAGCGATCAAGGCTGCTAAAGAAGTGATTGGCAAGGACGGCATCTTGAAAGCTATCGAAGAAGGCGACATTGAAGCGTCCGACTTGTTGGCAGATTTCTTGGCAGAAGACAGTGAACAAGTAACACCGGCCGAAGCGATGAGCCAAGAAGATTTCTCAAGCCAAGACCAAGCTAAACTGGCTGCAGCGGACAAGGAAGCAGCTGAGGAAGCCAAGAAAGAGGAAGAAGCTAAGCAAGCTGCGGAAGAAAAAGCTCACAGCGAATTGCTTTCAACGCTTGAAGGTATCGAAAAATCAACCATCGATGACATCAACAAGGATGCCACTATCACTGATAAGGAAGCGGCGATTAAGGCGGCTAAAGAAGTGATTGGCAAGGATGCCATCTTGAAAGCTATCGAAGAAGGCGACATTGATGCCTCAGACTTATTGGCAGATTTCTTGGCAGAAGACAGTGAACAAGTAACACCGGCCGAATCAAAAACTCAATCTCAACTTTCAAGCCAAGACCAAGCCAAACTTGCTGCAGCAGATAAGGAAGCAGCGGAAGAGGCAACTAAAGTTCGCTCAGAATTGCTTTCAACGCTTGAAGGTATTGAAAAATCAACCATCGACGACATCACCAAGGATGCCACTATCACTGATAAGGAAGCAGCGATTAAGGCGGCTAAAGAAGTGATTGGCAAGGACGGCATCTTGAAAGCTATCGAAGATGGAGATATTGAAGCATCTGACTTGTTAGATGATTTCTTGGCAGAAGACAGCGATCAGGTGACACCGGCCGAAGCGATGAGCCAAGAAGATTTCTCAAGCCAAGACCAAGCTAAACTCGCTGCAGCGGACAAGGAAGCGGCGGAAGAAGCAGCAAAAGTTCGCTCAGATTTAATCGCTACCCTAGAAAAAATCGAAAAATCAACTATCGATGACATCAACAAGGATGCTACTATCACTGATAAGGAAGCAGCGATTATGGCAGCTAAGGAAGTGATTGGTAAGGATGCTATCTTGAAAGCTATCGAAGAAGGCGATATCGAAGCGTCAGATTTGTTAGATGATTTCTTGGCAGAAGACAGCGATCAGGTGACACCAGCAGAAGAGATGAATCAAGAAGATTTTTCAAGCCAAGACCAAGCTAAACTCGCAGCGGCAGATAAGGAAGCGGCGGAAGAAAATAGTAATGCGAAAAAACTTGAGCTAAGTAAATTAGAAGAGCAAGTTGCTAAGATTAAAGTGCAATTATCAAGTTTACAAGTCTCTGGTGACAAGAATAGTCAAGTCAAAGACTTGCAACAAACTTTAGCAGACTATGAGGATGCTATTAAGACTCTAAGTAGTGTCATGTCGGCTGTTCTCGAAATTGAAGACTTTAAAGGTGGGGCGAACGCGGTAGAAGCTGCAACTGCAGAGTTGCCAGAATACAATAAAGGTGCAAACGCGGTAGAAGCTGCTGTAAATGAACTCCCAGCCTATGCAGAAAGTGGCGCTCCAGTCGTAGCGAACGTTCCAGCTTACGGAGAAAGCGGTGCCCCAATAGTAAACAATGCTCTGCCTTATGCAGAAAGTGGCGCTCCAGTCGTAGCGAACGTTCCAGCTTACGGAGAAAGCGGTGCCCCAATAGTAAACAATGCTCTGCCTTATGCAGAAAGTGGCGCTCCAGCCGTAGCGAATGTTCCAGCTTACGGAGAAAGCGGTACACCAATAGTAAACAACACTCTGCCTTATGCAGAAAGTGGCGCCCCAGCCCTAGCAAATGTTCCAGTTTATGCAGAAAGTGGTGCCCCAGCAGTAGCCAATATTCCAGCCTACGCTGAAAAGATTGAACCAGCAGTAAACGAAGTTCCAGAATATACTGGCAGTGTAGCTCCTTTGGCTACAAATCCTACTCTCGGAACGAAACAAGATCGTACCTACAAAGCGCCTGCAGCAACAGATGAACAATTCCTTCCAAATACGGGAAGCCAAGATGCTTCAGCAGTCGCATCACTAGGATTTGTTGGTCTCCTTCTTGGTTTGCTACCATTTGCAAAGAGAAAATTAAACAAATAAATCGCATGAAATCAATAAAAGAAAAGGATTTGAATGGTCCTTTTCTTTTTTATGGTGAAATAGGGACAAGTCCATGTTTTTCAGCTCTTTCCGATGGTATTTTTCCTTGCTTTCCTTTATAATGGGTGTATGGACAAGAAAAAATTATTATTAATTGATGGATCTTCAGTTGCTTTTCGAGCTTTTTTTGCGCTTTATCAGCAGTTGGATCGTTTTAAAAATGCTAATGGCCTTCATACCAATGCAATCTATGGCTTTCAACTCATGTTGAATCATGTCTTAGAGCGGGTTGAGCCCAGTCATGTTTTGGTTGCCTTTGATGCAGGTAAGACGACTTTCCGAACAGAGATGTATGCAGACTACAAGGGTGGCCGTGCTAAAACTCCAGATGAGTTTCGTGAGCAATTTCCCTTCATTCGTGAGTTGTTAGATCATCTTGGGATTCGCCATTATGAGTTGGCCCAGTATGAAGCCGATGATATCATCGGGACTCTAGGTCGTTTGGCTGAGAAGGATTCTTTTGATGTGACTATCGTTAGCGGAGACAAGGACTTGATCCAGTTGACGGATGAGCATACGGTGGTCGAGATTTCCAAAAAAGGTGTGGCTGAGTTTGAGGCCTTTACGCCGGACTATCTCATGGAAAAGATGGGCCTCACACCAGCTCAGTTCATTGATCTTAAGGCCCTCATGGGGGATAAGTCTGATAATATCCCTGGTGTCACTAAAATCGGTGAAAAGACGGGTATCAAACTCTTGCTGGAACATGGTTCGCTCGAGGGTATTTATGAAAATATCGATGGGATGAAGGCTTCTAAGATGAAGGAAAATCTCATCAATGACAAGGAACAAGCCTTTTTGTCTAAAACCTTGGCGACTATTGAGACTCAGGCACCGATTGAGATTGGTCTTGATGATTTGGTCTATAATGGCCCAAATGTGGAAAATCTCGGGAAATTCTACGATGAGATGGGCTTCAAACAGCTCAAACAAGCTCTAAATGTTTCGTCGAAGGATGCGCCTGAGAGCTTGGATTTCACTATTGTTGACCAAGTCAGTCAAGACATGCTGAGTGCCGACTCTATCTTCCACTTTGAACTCTTTGGTGAAAATTACCATACAGATGATTTGGTTGGTTTTGCCTGGTCCTGTGGGGATAAACTTTACACTACAGATAAACTTGAGCTCTTGCAGGAGCCGATTCTCAAGGATTTTCTAGAAAAAACACCTCTGAAAGTGTATGACTTTAAGAAAGCGAAGGTTCTTTTAAATCGCTTGGGCTTGAATCTCCAGGCACCTGCTTTTGACAGTCGTTTGGCCAAATACCTCCTCTCAACAGTCGAGAACAATGAAATTTCAACCATTGCGAGTCTCTACGGCCAGACTTATCTGGCTGATGATGAGACTTTCTACGGTAAGGGTGTCAAGAAAGCCATCCCTGAGAGAGAGAAATTCTTGGAGCACTTGGCTCGCAAGGTTGCTGTATTGATTGAGACTGAGCCGGTTTTACTTGAAAAACTCAGTGAACATGGGCAATTAGACCTTCTCTATGACATGGAGCAACCTCTGGCTTTTGTCCTTGCCAAGATGGAAATTGCTGGGATCAAGGTCAAAAAAGAAACCCTGCTTGAGATGCAGGCTGAAAATGAGGTCGTCATTGAGCAACTCACTCAAGAGATTTATGAGCTAGCTGGTGAGGAGTTTAATATCAACTCCCCTAAGCAGTTGGGCGTGCTTCTCTTTGAAAAACTGGGTCTTCCTCTAGAATACACTAAGAAAACCAAAACAGGTTACTCGACAGCCGTGGATGTGCTAGAGCGACTAGCTCCTATTGCTCCGATTGTTAAAAAAATCCTAGATTACCGTCAGATTGCCAAGATTCAATCTACCTATGTGATTGGTTTGCAAGACTGGATTTTGGATGATGGCAAGATCCACACGCGCTATGTGCAAGATTTGACTCAGACCGGACGTCTGTCTAGTGTAGATCCAAACTTGCAAAATATTCCTGTTCGTTTGGAACAAGGTCGCCTCATTCGTAAGGCTTTTGTACCTGAATGGGAGGATAGCGTGCTGCTCAGCTCGGATTATTCACAGATTGAATTGCGCGTTTTGGCGCATATCTCTAAGGATGAGCACTTGATTAAGGCCTTTCAAGAGGGGGCAGATATCCATACCTCGACGGCCATGCGGGTCTTTGGAATTGAACGTCCTGAGGATGTGACTCCAAACGACCGTCGTAATGCCAAGGCGGTAAACTTTGGAGTGGTTTACGGGATTTCCGACTTTGGTTTGTCTAATAATCTGGGCATCAGCCGTAAAGAGGCTAAAGCCTACATCGATACCTATTTTGAACGCTTCCCAGGTATTAAAAACTACATGGATGAAGTGGTGCGTGAGGCGCGTGATAAGGGCTATGTAGAGACTCTCTTCAAGCGTCGTCGTGAGTTGCCAGATATTAATTCGCGCAACTTCAACATTCGTGGTTTTGCAGAGCGTACAGCCATTAACTCTCCTATCCAGGGCTCGGCAGCAGATATCCTCAAGATTGCTATGATCCAGCTAGACAAAGCTCTAGTTGAAGGTGGCTATCAGACCAAGATGCTGTTGCAAGTGCATGATGAAATCGTCCTCGAGGTTCCGAAATCTGAACTAGCAGAGATGAAAAAGTTGGTGAAACAAACCATGGAAGAAGCCATCCAACTCAGTGTTCCCCTTATTGCAGATGAAAATGAAGGGGCAACCTGGTACGAGGCTAAATAAGAAAGTTATGAAAGAGTTTGAAGCATTTGCCTTCAAACTCTTTTTCAAGATTTTCTGTAAGCAGTTTCCTTGACTTTTCCTAGTATTTGCGTTACTATATGACCATATAAGATATGGGAGTCTGTGTACAGTCTGAGAGGAAGTGTTAAACTTCGACCGCACCTGATCTGGGTAATGCCAGCGTAGGGAACGATACTTAGCCGAATTCTGCACCTTTTCCATATATGGAAGAGGTTTTCTTTTTGTCAAAGGGAAACCTGAGAAAAGGAGGTTTTTATGAAAGCAAGCATTGCCTTGCAAGTCTTGCCCCTATCACAGGGGATTAATCGAATTGCTATTATCGATCAGGTTATTGCTTATCTGCAGGCGCAGTCCATGACCATGGTGGTGACACCATTTGAAACGGTTTTGGAAGGGGAGTTTGATGAGCTTATGCGCATTCTCAAAGAAGCGCTTGAAGTGGCTGGGCAGGAGGCAGATAATGTCTTTGCCAATGTCAAAATAAATGTAGGAGAGATTTTAAGCATCGATGAGAAACTTGAAAAGTATACTGAGACGACACATTAGTCTATTGGGTTTTCTAGGAGTCTTGTCAATCTGGCAGTTAGCAGGAATATTCAAACTTTTACCCAAGTTTATCCTGCCAACCCCTTTTGAAATTCTCCAGTCCTTTGTTCGTGACAGAGAATTTCTCTGGCACCATAGCTGGGCGACCTTGAGAGTGGCTTTGCTAGGTCTAGTCTTGGGAGTCTTGATTGCCTGTCTCATGGCTGTACTTATGGATAGTTTGACTTGGCTCAATGACCTGATTTACCCTATGATGGTGGTTGTTCAGACCATTCCGACTATTGCCATAGCCCCTATCCTGGTCTTGTGGCTAGGCTATGGAATTTTGCCCAAGATTGTCTTGATTATCCTGACGACAACCTTCCCTATCATCGTTAGTATTTTGGATGGATTTAGGCATTGTGACAAGGATATGCTGACCTTGTTTAGTCTGATGCGGGCCAAGCCTTGGCAAATCCTTTGGCATTTTAAAATCCCGGTCAGCCTGCCTTACTTTTATGCAGGTCTGAGGGTCAGTGTCTCCTACGCCTTTATCACAACCGTGGTGTCGGAGTGGCTGGGAGGTTTTGAAGGACTAGGTGTCTACATGATTCAGTCTAAAAAACTGTTTCAGTATGATACCATGTTTGCCATTATTATTCTGGTGTCGATTATCAGCCTTCTCGGTATGAAGTTGGTCGATATTAGTGAAAAATACGTGATTAAATGGAAACGTACTTAAATAGAGCGTTTTAGAAAAAGAAAAGAGGAAATGAAAATGAAGAAAACATGGAAAGTGTTTTTAACGCTTGTAACAGCTCTTGTAGCTGTCGTACTGGTGGCTTGTGGCCAAGGAACTGCTTCTAAGGACAACAAAGAAGCAGAACTCAAAAAGATTGACTTTATCCTAGACTGGACGCCAAATACTAACCACACAGGGCTGTATGTTGCCAAGGAAAAAGGTTATTTCAAAGAAGCTGGAGTGGATGTTGACTTGAAATTGCCACCTGAAGAAAGCTCGTCTGACTTGGTGATCAATGGCAAGGCGCCGTTTGCTATCTATTTCCAAGACTACATGGCTAAGAAATTGGAAAAAGGTGCAGGAATCACTGCCGTTGCAGCTATCGTTGAGCACAATACATCTGGAATCATCTCACGTAAATCGGACAATGTCAGCAGTCCAAAGGACTTAGTTGGGAAGAAATACGGAACCTGGAATGACCCAACGGAGCTTGCTATGTTGAAAACCTTGGTAGAATCACAAGGCGGAGACTTTGAGAAGGTCGAAAAAGTACCAAACAACGACTCAAACTCAATCACACCGATTGCCAATGGTGTTTTTGACACTGCTTGGATCTACTACGGTTGGGATGGTATTCTTGCCAAATCGCAAGGCGTAGACGCTAATTTCATGTACTTGAAAGACTATGTAAAAGAGTTTGACTACTACTCACCAGTTATCATCGCAAACAACGACTATCTAAAAGACAACAAGGAAGAAGCTCGTAAAGTCATCCAAGCCATCAAAAAAGGCTACCAATATGCTATGGAACACCCAGAAGAAGCTGCAGATATCTTGATTAAGAATGCGCCTGAACTCAAGGAAAAACGTGACTTTGTCATCGAATCTCAAAAATACTTGTCAAAAGAATACGCAAGCGACAAGGAAAAATGGGGACAATTTGACGCTGACCGCTGGAATGCCTTCTACAAATGGGACAAAGAAAATGGTATCCTTAAAGAAGACTTGACAGACAAGGGCTTCACTAACGAATTTGTAAAATAATGACAGAAATTAGACTAGAACACGTCAGCTATGCCTATGGCGATGAAAAGATTTTAGAAGATATCAACCTGCAGGTGACGTCAGGTGAAGTAGTTTCTATCCTAGGCCCAAGTGGTGTTGGAAAGACCACTCTCTTTAACCTAATCGCTGGGATTTTAGAAGTCCAGTCTGGGCGAATTGTCCTTGATGGCGAGGAAAATCCCAAGGGACGCGTGAGTTATATGTTGCAAAAGGATTTACTCTTGGAACACAAGACGGTGCTTGGCAATATCATCCTGCCCCTCTTAATTCAAAAGGTGGATAAGGCGGAGGCCATTGCCCGAGCAGATGAAATTCTTGCGACCTTCCAGTTGACGGCGGTACGGGACAAGTATCCTCATGAACTTAGTGGGGGGATGCGTCAGCGTGTAGCCTTGCTTCGGACCTACCTTTTCGGGCACAAGCTCTTTCTCTTGGATGAGGCCTTTAGCGCTTTGGACGAGATGACCAAGATGGAACTCCACGCTTGGTATCTGGAGATTCACAAACAGCTACAGCTGACGACCCTCATCATCACGCATAGTATTGAAGAGGCCCTCAATCTCAGCGACCGCATCTATATCTTGAAAAATCGTCCTGGGCAGATTGTCTCAGAAATTAAATTAGATTGGTCTGAAAACGAGGACAAGGAAGTCCAAAAGATTGCCTATAAGCGTCAAATATTAGCAGAATTGGGATTAAATACTTAGATCCTTAGAACAATATTATATATTAAATCCGAGTAAAAATCTTGCTTGGATTTAATTGTTTCAAAGCTGATGAACATGCATGATTAGGTTTAATATTTAAATAAATAGTAAGTTAATATAAAAATAAATAAATTTTAGTTGACATTCTGTCATGAATCTGTATAATATAATTGAACCATTATAGACAATAAGGAGGATAATGTGGTGAAAAAGAGAACTAGCAAACTCTTTCGTGGCTTGATGGCCTTGCTACTGGTTGTGTCGGTCTTTTTGCCTGCACTAAGACTTAATGGAGTAGTTAGTGCTGCCGAAAAAACTGAATCAGAGTACACTTTGACTACAGAGCCGACGATTAATACGAACCGATTAGTCGATCATGCCAAATATGGTGAAGGTAAGTTCTATCTTAAAACAACTTACGCATTCCCAGACAATGTAACTCTGAATAACGGTGATTTCATGGTTTATCACGTTCCAAATGAGTTCAAAATCGAAGTAGATTCTACTACAGATTTGAAAGCTCCGAACGGTGAAACGATTGCATCGCTGACAACAGAGAAGGCAACGAATACTGCTAAGATTACAGTAACAAACGAAGAGTACTTTAAGAAGTTTAATGAGAACAAACAAATTGTTGCATCATTTACTGTGGTATGGGCAGACCATGTTGAAAAGAACAAGGAATATGAAATCAACATTCCTGGTGCAGGAGTTTACCATTTGACTCGTATCGTTCCAGACGTTGACCCAACTGGATTTACTAAATGGGGAGTTCAAGACTCAGACGATCCTAACTATGTAAACTGGCGTATCCGTGTTAACCGCTATGCAAAATCTTACACTGGTGTTAATATCCAAGATACTATTCCAGATGGGCAAGTTCTTGCAAGTGAAATCACTGGTTACTACTTCCCAGACTGGGAAAATGGTTACGGAAGAACAAAATTGGATAGTGCTCATGTCCAAGTAACAGATAAGAACCATTTCTCAATTACACCTAACGGTGATGGAACTCTTGATCATAAAGGTTTGTTCATCCTATACCGTACTCGTTTGACTAAACCAGTTGACCAAGTTACTAAACGTGTACTAAATAACGTGTCGGTAACTACAAACGAGGAAGCTCAACCGATTGATTTTGAAGGTTTTGCACCAATTACCACAACAGACGGTATTGGTGGAGGCGCCAAATCGGATGAGGTAGCTTTAGAAGTAACTAAGAAACTTGAAGGTAAAACTCTTGAAAAAGATGCATTTAGTTTCCAACTTCTAGATGACAAAGGTAGTGTTTTACAAACTGTCAAAAATGATGAGAATGGTAAAGTGAAGTTCGAGGCAATCAAATACAAAGAAGCAGGAACTTTTAAATATACCATTAAAGAAGTTAATGATAACAAACCTGGATACACTTATGATGCGAACGTCCTTAAAGCGACTGTAACAGTAGAAGATGTTTTGGGTGAAAAATTAGCAAGCGTCAAATTTGAAGATTCTAAGAAAGAATTTACAAACACATACGCTGCTAAAGAAGCAAAACTTCAACTTGAAGCTAAGAAAGTCTTGAACGGTAAAGCTCTTGAAGCTGGCCAATTTGAATTTGAGTTGAAAGAAGACGGGAAAGTTCTCCACACTGTTTCAAACGATGCAAACGGTAAGATTCAATTCCCAAAACTTACGTTCACAAAAGAGGAAACTCGTACATTCACTATCTCTGAAAAAGCTGGTGATGTAGCCGGAGTTGAATACGATCCGAATGCTTATGAAGTAACAGTAGTCGTTAAAGATAACGGCCAAGGTCAACTTGTTGCAACTGCAAAAGATGCTGACAACATTACTTTCACGAACGTTTATAAAGCTAAACCAGATAAAAAAACTATCACAGCTACTAAAGTCTTGAACGGTAAAGAACTTGAAGCTGATAAATACGAATTCGAACTTAAAAAAGGTGAAGAAGTCGTTGCGACAGCTAAAAACGCTGCAGACGGAACTGTTACTTTCAAAGAAATTGAGTTCGCAACAGCAGGTGACTACACTTACACTATCACTGAAAAAGCAGGTAGCGAAAAAGGTGTGACATACGACACTGCTACACATAAAGTGACAGTAAACGTTACAGATAACGGTCAAGGCCAACTTGTTGCTACTGTTACAGGTAACAACCCAACCTTCACCAACACTTATAAAGCAACTACAACAACAGCTACTATCACAGCTACTAAAGTCTTGGAAGGTAAAGCTCTAGAAGCTGACAAATACGAATTCGAACTTAAAGAAGGTGACAAAGTCGTTGCGACAGCTAAAAACGCAGCAGACGGTACTGTTACTTTCGAAGATATCAAGTACGCAGCAGCAGGCAACCACACTTACACTATCTCTGAAAAAGCAGGTAGTGAAAAAGGTGTGACATACGACACTGCTAAACACGAAGTTAAGGTAGCAGTTACAGATAACGGTCAAGGCCAACTTGTTGCGACTGTAACTGACAACAACCCAACCTTCACCAACACTTATAAAGCAGCTACAACAACAGCTACTATCACGGCTACTAAAGTCTTGAATGGTAAAGCTCTAGAAGCTGGTAAATATGAGTTTGAACTTAAAGAAGGTGACAAAGTCGTTGCGACAGCTAAAAACGCAGCAGACGGTACTGTTACTTTCCCAGCAATCAGCTATGATGCTGCAGGCCCTCACACTTACACAATTACTGAAAAAGCAGGTAGCGAAGCAGGTGTGACATACGACACTGCTACACATGAAGTGACAGTAAACGTTACAGATAATGGTCAAGGCCAACTTGTTGCAACTGCAACTAACAACAACCCAACCTTCACCAACACTTATAAAGCAGCTACAACAACAGCTACTATCACGGCTACTAAAGTCTTGAATGGTAAAGCTCTAGAAGCTGGTAAATATGAATTTGAACTTAAAGAAGGTGACAAAGTCGTTGCGACAGCTAAGAATGCTGCAGACGGTACTGTTACTTTCGAAGATATCAAGTACGCAGCAGCAGGCAACCACACTTACACTATCTCTGAAAAAGCAGGTAGTGAAAAAGGTGTGACATACGACACTGCTAAACACGAAGTTAAGGTAGCAGTTACAGATAACGGTCAAGGCCAACTTGTTGCGACTGTAACTGACAACAACCCAACCTTCACCAACACTTATAAAGCTGCTTCAACAACTGTAAATATTACCGCTAAGAAAGTCTTAGAAGGTAAAGCCCTTGAAGCAGGCAAATATGAGTTTGAACTTAAAGAAGGTAACAAAGTAATTGGAACAGCTACAAACGCTGCAGACGGTACTGTTGCTTTCGAAGGTATCGAGTATAAAGAAGCTGGTGACCACACTTACACTATCTCTGAAAAAGCAGGTAACGAAGCAGGTGTGACATATGATACTGCTACACATAAAGTGACTGTTAAAGTTGATGACAACGGTGCAGGCCAACTTGTTGCGACTGTAACTGACAACAACCCAACCTTCACAAATACTTATGTTGCATCTTCAACAAAAGTACCCTTTACAGCTAAGAAAGTCTTGAAAGGTGATAAAGAGCTTGTAAAAGGTCAATTTAAGTTTGAACTTAAAGAAGGTGACAAAGTCGTTGAGACAGCTACAAACGCTGCAGACGGTACTGTTACTTTCACAGCAATTGAGTACAAAGAAGCAGGTGAGCACACTTACACTATTACTGAAGTAAAAGGTGACGATAAGAATATCAAATATGATGAAAATTCTTACGAAGTGACAGTAAAAGTGACAGATAATGGTGCAGGCCAACTTGTAACAACTGTTACAGGTAACAACCCAACAATCACTAACACGTATACTGAACCGAAAAAAGAAGAACCTAAGGAAGATCCTAAGGGTGAACAGCCTAAGGGAGATTTGCCAAACACTGGTGGAGCAGACTTTACAGCATTCTCTACTATTCTTGGTCTAGTTCTTGCAGCTTTGGCAGGACTTGTATACCGTGCTAAGAAAGTTGACTAATCTCAACTTTGAATAACTAAAAAAGATGGCGACTGTTTTACGGTCCCATCTTTTTGTTTTGGATAGTTTATAATAATCTTCGCAACTCGTTCCCTTTTCCTTTAAAAAAATCAAAAATTTCGGTATAATAGTCAAAGATAGTCAAGGTTCAAAGAAGGAGTTTGATTTACTATGAGATTTAAAAATACATCAGATCATATCGAAGCCTATATCAAGGCGATTTTAGACCAATCTGGTATTGTGGAATTGCAACGGAGCCAGTTGGCAGATACCTTCCAGGTTGTACCGAGTCAGATCAACTATGTCATCAAGACCCGCTTTACGGAAAGTAGAGGTTACTTGGTTGAGAGCAAGCGTGGTGGTGGAGGCTACATTCGCATAGGGCGGATTGAATTTTCCAGTCATCATGAGATGCTCCGCGATTTGCTTTACTCGATTGGTGAGCGAGTTAGTCAGGAGATTTATGAGGATATCCTCCAGCTTTTGGTGGAGCAGGACTTGATGACCAAGCAGGAGATGACCTTGCTGACTTCAGTAGCAACGGATCGTGTCCTAGGAGAAGAATCCTCAGTTGTCCGTGCTAATATGCTCCGACAGCTATTACAAGAGGTAGATAGAAAAGAGAAGTAAGATGAACTATTCAAAAGCATTGAATGAATGTATCGAAAGTGCCTACATGGTTGCGAGCCATTTTGGAGCCCGTTATCTAGAGTCTTGGCATTTATTGATTGCCATGTCTAATCACAGTTACAGTGTGGCAGGTGCGACTCTAAATGATTACCCATACGAGATGGACCGTTTAGAAGAGGTTGCGTTGGAACTGACTGAAACCGACTATAGCCAAGATGAAACCTTTACGGAATTACCCTTTTCCCATCGTTTGGAGGTCCTCTTTGCGGAAGCAGAGTATGTAGCCTCAGTGGTCCATGCTAAGGTGCTAGGGACAGAGCATGTCCTCTATGCGATTTTGCATGACGGCAATGCCTTGGCGACTCGCATCTTGGAGAGAGCAGGTTTCTCTTATGAAGACCAGAAAGATCAGGTCAGAATTGCTGCTCTTCGTCGCAATCTAGAAGAACGTGCTGGTTGGACAAGAGAAGATCTTAAGGCTTTGCGTCAACGTCATCGCACAGTAACTGACAAGCAAAATTCCATGGCCAATATGATGGGCATGCCTCAAGCTCAAAGTGGTGGTCTAGAGGATTACACGCATGATCTGACGGAGCAAGCGCGCTCTGGCAAGTTAGAGCCAGTTATCGGTCGAGACAAGGAAATCTCACGTATGATTCAGATTTTGAGTCGAAAGACCAAGAACAATCCGGTCTTGGTTGGTGATGCTGGTGTCGGGAAAACAGCTCTAGCACTTGGACTTGCCCAGCGTATTGCTAGTGGGGATGTGCCTGCGGAAATGGCAAAGATGCGTGTTCTAGAGCTTGATTTGATGAATGTTGTTGCGGGGACACGTTTCCGTGGAGATTTTGAAGAGCGCATGAACAATATCATCAAGGATATAGAGGAAGATGGCAAAGTGATCCTCTTTATCGATGAACTCCACACCATCATGGGTTCTGGTAGCGGTATTGACTCGACTCTGGATGCAGCCAATATCTTGAAGCCAGCCTTAGCTCGCGGAACTCTGAGAACAGTTGGTGCAACCACTCAGGAAGAATACCAAAAACACATCGAAAAAGACGCAGCCCTTTCTCGTCGTTTCGCCAAAGTAACGATTGAAGAGCCAAGTTTAGCTGACAGCATAACCATTTTGCAAGGTTTGAAAGCTACCTATGAGAAACATCACCGTGTACAAATTACAGATGAAGCTGTCGAAACAGCTGTTAAGATGGCGCATCGTTACTTGACCAGTCGTCACTTGCCAGACTCTGCTATCGATCTTTTAGATGAAGCGGCAGCAACAGTGCAAAACAAATCCAAGCAGGTGAAAGCAGACGAATCCGACTTGACTCCAGCTGACAAGGCCTTGATGGATGGCAAGTGGAAACAAGCTGC
Organism: Streptococcus oralis; assembly: GCF_024399415.1. Classification (NCBI taxonomy): domain Bacteria; kingdom Bacillati; phylum Bacillota; class Bacilli; order Lactobacillales; family Streptococcaceae; genus Streptococcus; species Streptococcus oralis. The sequence goes on along the minus strand of NZ_CP029257.1, from coordinate 1,946,270 downwards.
CCAGCTAATCGCAAAGGAGCAGGAAGTCCCTGTCTATAAAGACTTGGTGACAGAATCTGATATTTTGACCACCTTGAGTCGCTTGTCAGGGATTCCAGTTCAAAAACTGACGCAAACAGATGCTAAGAAATACCTGAACTTGGAAGCTGAACTACACAAACGTGTCATCGGCCAAGATCAAGCTGTTTCAAGCATTAGCCGTGCCATTCGCCGCAACCAGTCAGGTATTCGCAGTCACAAGCGTCCGATTGGTTCCTTTATGTTCCTAGGACCGACAGGAGTCGGTAAGACCGAATTGGCAAAGGCTCTGGCAGAAGTCCTCTTTGATGACGAATCAGCCCTTATCCGCTTTGATATGAGTGAGTATATGGAGAAATTCGCAGCTAGCCGTCTCAATGGAGCTCCTCCGGGCTATGTAGGCTACGAAGAAGGTGGGGAGTTGACCGAGAAGGTTCGCAACAAACCTTACTCCGTTCTCCTCTTTGACGAGGTAGAGAAGGCTCACCCAGATATCTTTAATGTCCTCTTGCAGGTTCTGGACGACGGTGTCTTGACAGATAGCAAGGGACGCAAGGTGGACTTTTCAAATACCATTATCATCATGACGTCAAACCTTGGTGCAACAGCCCTTCGTGATGACAAGACGGTCGGCTTTGGCGCGAAAGACATTCGTTTTGACCAGGAAAATATGGAAAAACGCATCTTTGAAGAGTTGAAAAAAGCTTATCGACCAGAGTTTATCAACCGTATTGATGAAAAGGTGGTCTTCCACAGTTTGGATAGCGAACACATGCAGGAAATTGTCAAGATTATGGTAAAACCATTGATTGCTAGCCTCGCTGAGAAGGGCATCGACTTGAAACTGCAAGCTTCAGCGTTGAAGTTACTAGCAAGTCAAGGATATGATCCAGAAATGGGAGCTCGCCCACTTCGCAGAACCCTGCAAACAGAAGTGGAAGACAAGCTAGCAGAACTCCTTCTCAAGGGAGAATTGGTAGCAGGCAAGACCCTCAAGATAGGTGTTAAAGCTGGTCAATTAAAATTTGATATTGCTTAAAAATGGAGAGTCAGGAGCAATCCTGATTCTTTTTTTGCTACTTTTTTATAAAAAATGATAAAAAACTATTGACAAAACAAAAATATAGTATATAATAAAAACATAGAAAATAAAAATATCAAAAATTATAAAAAGGTAAAACGTTTATGAAAAAGAAAACAGCAGTGGTATTTGGGACCTTTGCCCCTCTCCATCAAGGGCATATCGATCTGATTCAGCGAGCGAAGCGTCAGTGTGACCAGGTCTGGGTAGTCGTTTCAGGCTACGAGGGAGACCGAGGTGAGCAGGTAGGTTTAAGTCTTCAAAAACGATTTCGCTATATCCGAGAGGCTTTTCGGGATGACGAGTTGACCTCTGTCTGCAAGCTGGATGAGACCAACCTTCCCCGTTACCCTATGGGCTGGCAGGAGTGGTTGGACCAGATGTTAGCGGAGATTTCCTATGATGAAACCCAGCAAGAACTGACTTTTTTTGTAGGAGAAGCAGAATACCAGCAGGAGCTAGCTAAACGTGGATTTGGCACCGTCTTGCAAGAAAGAAAGTTTGGTATCTCAGCGACTATGATTCGAGAAAATCCAAGCAAATATTGGAAATACATCGCTCAACCCTTCCGTCGTCAGTTTACCAAGAAAGTCTTGATCATGGGAAGTGCTAGCAATGGGAAGACCACTCTAGCCAAGGATTTGGCAAGGTATTACGATGCGCCCGTTAGTTTGGAATACGCGCGTGAGTACCAGATCAAAAACAATGTCCGCGACGATGAATTGACTCCAAAGGATTATTATTATCTCCTTTTAGGGCAGTATGACCAGACCTCCAAACTAATAGATAGCAATGCCAATCGAGGTCTAGTGATAGCCGATACCAACTCCTTGGTAACCAAGGGCTACTATGACTATTACATGGAGACTGAGGACCAAGAGGACTTATCAGGAGAAACCTTTGACAATCTCTTTGCCTCTATCTTGGCCAAGGAAAAATGGGATTTGATTCTCTTTGTGCAACCTGTCGGCTCCTATGTCAATGACGGATTTAGAGATATGACCATGGCGGAAGACCACATTCGCTACAGTTTTTCCCAGCATTTGGACCAAATGAGGGAGCGATACTTAACCACCATTCCACTAGTTTATCTAGCGGAGGATTATCTAGGCAATTATGAAGCAGCAAAAGTGGCTATTGATGCCATTTACCAAGCAGATTAGGAGAAAATTATGAAAACAGTAACTAAAAAAATCACACAATTTATCGAAAACTTTAACAATGTCCATGCTGAAGCCCGCAAGATCGGTTTTGCAGGGATCATGCGCCTGCTCTGGAAAGATCTCTTTGTCGGCCGTAGCCTTGTCCAGTGGTTATACCTCATCGCTCTGTCAAGTGTTCCCTTGATCTTAGAGTTCACGCAAAATACGGAAAGTCATGACTGGCTGAGCTTGTTTGCATCTTGGACTGGGATTGTCTGTGTTATCTTGGTAGCAGAAGGGCGTGCAAGCAATTATCTCTTTGGGGCCATTAATTCGGCAATCTACTTGATCTTGGCCATGAATGCGACTTTTTATGGCGAAGTCTTGACGACGGTTTACTTCTTTGTCATGCAGCCGATTGGTCTCTATGCTTGGCTGTCCAATCGTATCAATGAACAGGAAAAACCAGAAGAATCCCACTTTGAAGCTAAGAAATTATCTGTTCTTGACTGGCTCAAGTACTTAGCCTTGACTGCCATTATCTGGATTGGTATGGGCTTGGCTTATCAAAGTATCAATAGTGCTCGCCCTTTCCGTGATAGTGTTACCGATGCGACCAATGGCGTTGGTCAGCTCTTGATGACACGTCTCTACCGCGAGCAATGGATTTTCTGGATTGCAACCAATCTTTTTAGTATTTATCTCTGGTGGGGTGAAAATATTCACATCCAAGGGATGTACTGGGTATACACACTCAATAGTCTAGTGGGTTGGTACCAATGGACCAAGGCAGTTCGAAAGGAGGCATAAGATGGCAGACATAAAGATTCCAGAAGGGATGACGGAAAAAGAATATTATGAAATCCATGCCAGTCAGGAGGAGTTTTTAGACTGGTACTACAAGCAGGAACTCCCTCAATATGAAAAACCAAGTGTGACAGTGGATATGGTAGCCTACTGCTTTGTCGAAGGAAAGATCAAGCTCTTGCTAATCCGTCGCAAGGCCCACCCTTATCAGAACTGTTTAGCCTTAGTTGGAGGCTTTATGGACAAGGGAGAAGATGCTACACATGCCTGTCAGCGCGAAGTGAGAGAAGAAGTCAATCTGGATCTACCTTTGGAGAAAATCGAGCAATTGATGACCGTATCGACTCCCGGGCGTGACCCACGGGGCTGGACGGTGACCATTGCCCACTTGGTGTACCTACCTAGTCGTGCCTTAGACCTCGTTCAGGCAGGTGACGATGCCAAGGATGTCGTTTTCGTAGATGTCGATTTTCAGACAGGCAAATGCTACCTAGATGGAGTCGAGCTGGAGGAGCAAGCCTTCGCCTTTGACCATTATGCCATTATCCAAGAGTCCATCAAACGAATTCAAGGCCGTCTCGACTGGAACCCAACCTTCCTCTATCTGTTGGAGGAGGAGTTTACTGTCTACGAAGGAACCGAACTGGTCAATCTTATCAACCCCGGTCGCCCAATCGTCAGCAATAATTTTCTTGTAAAATACGGCGAATATGTAGAAGAAGTCGGACTCAAACGAGTACCCAAAAAGAAACCAAGAAAAACCTATCGATTGAAATAAAGAGGTCGGGACAAAGTTCCCGACCTCTTTATTTATCATCATTTTTATGAATGGCTATCTTTCTTAGAATTGCTCAACAGGTGAGTAAAGAAGTCTTTATATCGATACTTTAGATAGTTCTCGTGCAAAAATAACAAAGCGATATAAACAATCAAAAAGATTGTAGTCAGATAGAAGACATCAAATGCAGTTCGCGCATAGTAAGTGGCTGATTGATAAGAGCCAATAGCTCCCAAAATCAACCAAGGAAGATACTTGTAATACTTATTTAGCATAAGAGTGCACCTCCTATATTCTATTTCAATGTTATTATATTCCTTTGTCTAACGCAATGCAAGCGATTACACAAAGGTGATGTAAAAAATAGGACTTTAATTTTAAAAATTTTCTATTTTTTCGTTTCAATTACGAATAGAAATAGTAGAGAGAAATTTTCTAAAATAGTTTCTCTAAATAGTTGACAGATTCAAAGCCCAATGTTACAATTGTATTACAAAAAGATTTCTTAACATTTCAAAAATATTACAAAGGAGTAGAAAAATGAAAAAGAAAACCTATATCAAATTGATGGCAGCGACTGTATTGGCTTCTACCTTGCTACTAGGAGCTTGTGGAAATAAAAACGAAACCACTCAAACCAGCAGCTCTGCGAAGACAAGTCAATCATCAAGTTCCAAAGCAGCTTCTTCTAGCAAAGAAAGCAAGACACAAAAATCTTCAAGCTCAGCTTCATCTGAAAAGGCTCAGGCATCTTCTGGTCAGTCTTCTACAACGGCAGATCAGTCACAAGCGAAACCAGCACCTGAATCAAGACAAGAACAAGCAGCTCCTAGTCAACAAGCCCCATCTCAGGCACCTTCAACTCAGCAAGGTTCTCAAGCCCAGTCTAACCAGTCAGACTATGATCCAACAACTGACCGCCAACTTCAAGACAAGCAAGCAGAACACAACAAACGCTACAAGGGTGTTTTAACCATGGTCGATGGTGATTTCTCAGCAGCTGCAGGCAACTGGAAGGGAGCGAATGGCGAAACTATTACGGTTTCATCAGGGGGCCAATTTACAGTAGAAACTGCAGATGGAAAGAAAGAAAACTATTCTATCAGAGGCTACTCTTACACACTTGATGATGGCAAGTATAATGCCAAAATAGGTGGAGGAAAAATCATCCAAATTACAACAGGTGCGGATGGTAAAGTTTCGAGCGTTGCCTTGATTCAATAATAGTATCTAGGTTTTCCTAGGAGCTAAAAAACCGTAAACTCAAGTGAGTTACGGTTTTTTTGTGTATTATGCTTTGTCTAATTGCAAGAGGGCTTCAATCTCTGCCAGGGTGCTAGCTTGGGAAATGGCTCCACGAAGTTTGGCAGCACCAGATGTTCCCCGAAGGTAGTGAGGAGCGAGTCCACGGAATTCACGAACGGCTACGTTTTCTCCTTTGAGGTTAATCAAGCGTTTCAAGTGTTCGTAAGCAATTTTCATCTTGTCTTCAAAAGTCAAATCAGGGAGAATTTCTCCTGTTTCAAAGTAGTGGTTGATCTGGTTGAAGAGGTAGGGATTACCCATGGCTGCACGACCAATCATGACAGCGTCAGCACCGACTTCTTCGATACGCTGTTTGGCTTCTTGGACAGTGCGGATGTCACCGTTGGCGATAAATGGAATCTTGGTCAAAGCTTGAGCAACCTTGTGTAGGGTCTCGAGGTCTGCGTGACCTGTGTACATTTGTTCGCGGGTACGGCCATGCATAGCGAGAGCAGAGACACCTGCAGCCTCAGCAGCGAGGGCATTCTCCACAGCTAGGGATGGGTCAGACCAGCCTGTACGCATTTTGACAGTGAGGGGGATATCAAGGACAGATTGGACCTTGTTGATAATAGAGTAGATCTTGTCTGGGTCCTTGAGCCACATAGCGCCAGCTTCATTCTTTACGATTTTGTTAACTGGGCAACCCATGTTGATATCGACGATATCGGTCTTGGTGTTTTCTTGTATGAATTCTGCAGCGCGTGCGAGGCTATCTTCATCGCTACCAAAGAGTTGGATAGAAACTGGGTTCTCTCCTTCATCGATATGAAGCATATGTAGGGTTTTTTCGTTGTTGTATTGGATTCCCTTGTCAGAGACCATTTCCATGACAACGAGTCCAGCTCCGAGCTCTTTTGCGATGGTGCGAAAGGCTGAGTTGGTGACACCAGCCATGGGTGCTAAAACAGTACGATTGGGAATCTCAACATTGCCAATCATAAAAGGTGTATTAAGATTTGTCACGAATGAGTTCCTCCAGGTCGTTTTCATCAAAGTTATAAGTTGTTTGGCAGAATTGACAAGTGATTTCTGCCCCGTGGTCTTCCTCCTTCATTTCCTCAAGGTCTGAGCTTGGAAGGCTGGCAAGAGCGTTCATAAAACGGTCTTTACTGCAGTCACATTGGAAACGAATTTCTTCTTCAGATAGACGTTTGTATGATTCGTCACCATAGATGGCCTTGAGGAGGGCTTCGATATGGTCATCGCTTTCCAGAAGGGTTGAGATGGCTGGCATTTCTTGGATGCGTTTTTCAAAGCGAGTAATCTCTTCGTCCTTGGCTCCTGGTAATACTTGGAGAAGAAAACCTCCAGCAACTTTGACCTTGTCGTCTTCGTCTAAAAGGACATTAAGCCCCACAGCTGAAGGGGTTTGTTGACTTTCTGTCAGGTAATAGGCCAAGTCTTCACCGATTTCCCCAGAGATGAGGGGAGTCATGGAGTTGTAGGGATTTCCAGTACCGTAGTCTGTGATAACGAGAAATTGGCCATTGCCGACAAAAGGTCCGACAAGGACTTCACCCGTTGCAGTTTTTTTAATGTCCACACCTGGATTTTGAACGTAGCCTTTGACGTTTCCCTTGGTATCTGCAACCGTGATGATGGCACCAAGAGAGCTGGTTCCAAGAACTTTAACTGTTAGTTTGGTATTTCCTTTTTCATTGGCTGCGAGAATTTGGCTAGCGATAAGGGTACGGCCAAGTGCAACAGTTGAACTGGCTTGAGTTTGATGTTTTTCTTGAGCAGTGCGGATGGTTTCCGTGCTGTCAAGAACAAAAGCACGAAAGGCTCCGCTTTCTGATATAGTTTTAATAATTTTATCCATAGCTACTATTTTAGCATAAAAATGCCTAAAGGGGGAGTCGTGTGTTTGCTGTTTCTGAGGAATAATGACGAGGAAATCAGCTTTAAAATAAAATGAGAAACAGATTATTTCAGCATTTGTAAGATTTATGCTATGCTTGTAGGAGAAAATGAAAGGGGTAACAAATGTATTTAGGTGATTTGATGGAAAAAGCAGAATCTGGTCAATTTTTAGTCCTTTCCTTTCTATTACAAGATTCGCAGACAACAGTCAAGAAAGCCATGGAAGAAACAGGATTTTCAAAGGCGACTCTAACCAAGTACATCTCTCTGATTAACGAAAATGCCTTGGAAAGAGGACTAGAGCTGACCATCCACTTGGAAGATGAAAATCTGCGTTTGTCGATTGGTGCAGCCACAAAGGGGAGAGAGATTCGGAGCTTGTTTCTAGACAATGCCATTAAGTACCAAATTTTGGTTTACCTTCTCTATCACCAACAGTTTCTAGCTCATCAGTTGGCTCAAGAATTGATGATTAGCGAGGCCACGCTTGGTCGCAACTTAGCTGGTCTAAATCAGATTTTGTCAGAGTTTGACTTATCCATCCAAAATGGCCGTTGGCGAGGTCCGGAGCATCAGATTCGCTATTTCTATTTCTGCCTTTTTCGCAAGATTTGGTCCAGTCAGGAGTGGGAAGGTCACATGCAGAAAGCTGAGAGAAAACAAGAGATTGCTAGCTTAGAAGAAATCTGCGGTGCCAGCTTGTCTTCAGGTCAGAAATTGGACTTGGTTCTCTGGGCTCACATCAGTCAACAGCGTCTTCGGGTCAATGCCTGTCAGTTTCAAGTCATAGAAGAAAAAATGCGAGGGTATTTTGACAATATTTTCTATCTTCGTTTGCTGAGAAAGGCTCCGTCCTTTTTTGCTGGGCAACATATCCCTCTAGGAACTGAGGATGGTGAGATGATGGTATTCTTTTCATTTCTCCTTTCCCATCGTATTTTGCCCCTTCATACTATGGAGTATATCCTTGGTTTTGGAGGGCAATTAGCTGATTTGCTGACGCAATTGATTCAAGAGATGAAGAAAGAGGAGTTACTGGGGGACTACACAGAGGACCATGTCACCTATGAACTCAGTCAGCTCTGTGGTCAAGTTTATCTCTACAAGGGCTATATCTTGCAAGATCAGTACAGATACCAGACAGAGAATCGCCATCCCTATTTGCTGATGGAACATGATTTTAGAGGAACTGCAGAGAGAATTTTTCATATTTTGCCTACCTTTCAACAGGGAACGGATTTGGATAAGAAAATTCTCTGGGAATGGCTTCAGTTGATAGAGTATATGGCAGAAAATGGTGGCCAACATATGAGTATTGGTCTGGATTTGACATCTGGTTTTCTTGTCTTTTCTAGGATGGCTGCCATTTTGAAACGGTATTTGGAATACAATCGTTTCATTACTATTGAAGCCTATGAGCCCAGTCGACATTATGATTTGTTGATTACCAACAACCCTATTCATAAGAAAGAACAGACTCCGGTTTATTATTTAAAAAATGATTTGGATATGGAGGATTTGGCGAAGATTCGTCAGATGCTCTTTGCTTAAAAGGCCTGAATTTTCAGGTCTTTTTTGTGAAATTCGCACAATCTCCTCACATTTTTTAAAAATTTTAAAAAAATTGATAAACAAGAAAGCGCTTTATTTTGTATACTAGTTACTGTAAAGAGGAACCCCCTCAAGATTTTATCAGGAGGACAGCACATGTCACAAGAAAAATACATCATGGCTATTGACCAAGGAACTACAAGTTCTCGTGCCATTATTTTTAACAAAAAAGGAGAAAAGGTTAGCTCTAGTCAAAAAGAGTTTACTCAGATTTTCCCTCAAGCAGGTTGGGTTGAGCACAATGCCAATGAAATTTGGAACTCTGTTCAGTCAGTTATTGCGGGTGCTTTCATCGAAAGTGGTGTCAAGCCAAATCAAATCGAAGCCATCGGGATTACCAACCAGCGTGAAACAACGGTTGTCTGGGATAAGAAAACAGGGCTTCCTATCTACAACGCAATTGTTTGGCAATCTCGCCAGACAGCACCTTTGGCTGAGCAACTAAAAAGTCAAGGTTATGTAGAAAAATTCCATGAAAAGACTGGTTTGATCATCGATGCTTACTTCTCAGCTACCAAGGTTCGTTGGATTTTGGACCATGTAGAAGGCGCTCAAGAGCGAGCAGAAAAAGGAGAATTGCTCTTTGGTACGATTGATACTTGGTTGGTTTGGAAATTGACTGACGGTGCGGCTCACGTGACGGATTACTCAAATGCAGCCCGTACCATGCTTTATAACATTAAAGAACTCAAATGGGATGATGAGATTTTGGAAATCCTCAACATTCCTAAGGCTATGCTCCCAGAAGTTCGTTCTAACTCTGAAATCTACGGCAAGACTGCTCCATTCCATTTCTACGGTGGAGAAGTGCCAATTTCAGGTATGGCTGGGGACCAACAGGCAGCCCTCTTCGGTCAGTTGGCCTTTGAACCTGGTATGGTCAAGAATACTTATGGAACAGGTTCTTTCATCATTATGAACACTGGTGAAGAGATGCAGTTGTCTGAAAACAACCTTTTGACAACGATTGGTTATGGGATCAACGGCAAGGTTTACTATGCCTTGGAAGGTTCTATCTTTATCGCAGGAAGTGCCATTCAGTGGCTTCGTGATGGACTTCGCATGGTTGAAAATTCACCAGAGTCTGAAAAATATGCTCTCAATTCTCACAACAATGACGAAGTTTATGTCGTACCTGCCTTTACAGGTCTAGGGGCTCCATACTGGAATCAAAATGCTCGTGGTTCGGTCTTTGGCTTGACTCGTGGGACAAGCAAAGAAGACTTTATCAAGGCAACTTTGCAATCCATCGCTTATCAAGTACGTGACATCATTGACACCATGCAAGTGGATGCTCAGACAGCTATCCAAGTCTTGAAGGTAGATGGTGGTGCAGCCATGAACAACTTCCTCATGCAGTTCCAGGCTGACATTTTGGGAATCGATATTGCCCGTGCTAAAAACTTGGAAACAACTGCCCTAGGTGCAGCCTTCCTAGCTGGTTTGGCAGTGGGTTACTGGAAGGATTTGGACGAGTTGAAGCTCTTGAACGAGACAGGAGAACTCTTTGAGCCATCCATGAACGAATCGCGCAAGGAACAACTCTACAAGGGCTGGAAGAAGGCTGTGAAAGCAACGCAAGTCTTTGCGGAAATCGATGACTAATACTGAAAGAATAAAGTGACTCAGTTAGAAAGTGTGTAAATATGGAATTTTCAAAGAAAACACGTGAATTGTCAATTAAAAAAATGCAGGAACGCACTCTGGACCTTTTGATTATCGGTGGAGGGATTACAGGGGCTGGTGTAGCCTTGCAGGCGGCAGCTAGTGGACTTGACACTGGATTGATTGAAATGCAGGACTTCGCAGAAGGAACATCTAGCCGTTCAACAAAATTGGTCCACGGAGGTCTGCGTTACCTCAAACAATTTGACGTGGAAGTGGTATCAGATACAGTTTCTGAACGTGCAGTGGTTCAACAAATCGCTCCACATATTCCAAAACCAGATCCAATGCTCTTGCCAGTTTACGATGAAGATGGAGCGACCTTTAGCCTTTTCCGTCTCAAAGTAGCCATGGACTTGTACGACCTTTTGGCAGGTGTTAGCAATACGCCAGCTGCTAACAAGGTCTTGAGCAAGGAAGAAGTCTTGGAACGCCAGCCAAACTTGAAGAAAGAAGGCTTGGTAGGAGGTGGAGTTTACCTTGACTTCCGTAATAACGATGCGCGTCTCGTGATTGAAAACATCAAACGTGCCAACCAAGACGGTGCTCTCATTGCCAACCATGTTAAGGCAGAAGGCTTCCTCTTTGACGAGAGTGGCAAGATTACAGGTGTTGTAGCTCGTGATTTGTTAACAGACCAAGTCTTTGAAATTAAGGCTCGTCTGGTGATTAACACAACAGGTCCTTGGAGCGACAAGGTGCGTAATTTGTCTAATAAGGGAACCCAATTCTCACAAATGCGTCCAACTAAGGGAGTGCACTTGGTAGTGGATTCAAGCAAGATCAAGGTTTCACAGCCGGTTTACTTTGACACAGGTTTGGGAGATGGTCGTATGGTCTTTGTTCTCCCACGTGAAAACAAGACTTACTTTGGTACAACGGATACAGACTACACAGGCGATTTGGAACATCCAAAAGTGACTCAGGAAGATGTAGATTATCTACTTGGTATTGTCAACAACCGCTTCCCAGAAGCCAACATCACCATTGATGATATCGAAAGTAGCTGGGCTGGTCTTCGTCCATTGATTGCAGGCAATAGCGCTTCTGACTACAATGGCGGAAATAACGGAACCATTAGCGACGAAAGCTTTAACAACTTGATTGCGACTGTCGAAGCTTATCTATCGAAAGAAAAAACACGTGAAGATGTTGAATCTGCTGTCAGCAAGCTTGAAAGTAGCACATCTGAGAAACATTTGGATCCATCTGCAGTTTCTCGTGGTTCGAGTTTGGATCGTGATGATAATGGTCTTTTGACCCTTGCTGGTGGTAAAATCACAGACTACCGTAAGATGGCTGAAGGAGCTATGGAGCGCGTAGTCGATATCCTCAAAGCAGAATTTGACCGTAGCTTTAAACTGATCAACTCGAAGACTTATCCTGTTTCAGGTGGAGAATTGAACCCAGCAAATGTGGACTCAGAAATCGAAGCCTTTGCTCAACTTGGAGTTTCACGTGGTTTGGATAGCAAGGAAGCTCAGTATCTCGCAAATCTTTACGGTTCAAATGCACCGAAAGTCTTTGCACTTGCTCACAGCTTGGAACAAGCGCCAGGACTCAGCTTGGCAGATACCTTGTCCCTTCACTATGCAATGCGCAATGAGTTGGCTCTTAGCCCAGTTGACTTTCTTCTTCGTCGTACCAACCACATGCTCTTTATGCGTGATAGTTTAGATAGCATCGTTGAGCCAGTTCTGGATGAAATGGGACGATTCTATGATTGGACCGAAGAAGAAAAAGCAGCCTACCGTGCGGATGTCGAAGCAGCTCTTGCTCAAAACGATTTGGCAGAACTAAAAAATTAAGAAAAACTAGAAGAGAGGGAGGGTAGCATTCCTTGTCGCCCGCCCCTTCTTTTAAATGGAGACAAAGATATGATGAAAGAATTATTTGGAGAATTTTTGGGGACCTTAATCCTCATCCTCCTAGGAAATGGAGTTGTAGCAGGTGTGGTTCTTCCCAAAACCAAGAGTAACAATTCAGGATGGATTGTGATTACTATGGGCTGGGGAATTGCTGTAGCCGTTGCGGCCTTTGTATCTGGCACGCTCAGTCCAGCCCACCTAAATCCAGCTGTGACGTTTGCGATGGCCTTAAAAGGAACTCTCTCTTGGGCTTCTGTTTTCCCTTATATCCTAGCCCAATTCGCAGGAGCGATGGTGGCTCAGATTTTGGTTTGGTTGCAATTCAAACCACACTATGAGGCGGAAGAAAACGCAGGAAATATCCTAGCGACCTTCAGTACTGGCCCTGCCATCAAGAACACAGTATCCAACTTGATCAGCGAAATCCTTGGAACCTTTGTTTTGATCTTGACAATCTTTGCCTTGGGACTCTATGACCTTCAGGCAGGATTAGGGACCTTTGCAGTGGGAACCTTGATTGTTGGTATCGGTCTTTCACTAGGTGGGACAACGGGTTATGCCTTGAACCCAGCTCGTGACCTTGGACCTCGTATCATGCACAGCATCTTGCCAATTCCAAACAAGGGAGATGGGGACTGGTCTTATGCTTGGATTCCTGTTGTAGGACCTATCCTCGGAGCGGCCCTTGCAGTTCTCGTATTTTCACTTTTCTAAGATAAAAGAGTTATTGGCAACAGAGTTTGAGATGAAAATCTCAGGCTCTTTTTTGATGGCCAAAACATTAACATTTTAACTTATCTTAAAATAAGCTAAAACCAATTTTTAAGTTATGGTAAACAGTTGAAAAAAAGGTTGATAAAGTGGTAAAATGTTAGGAAGATAAGATGCTAACAATACATACTGATAGCTAATAGAAATAATATATTAATGGATAGCTTATGAAAAAACAACGAAATTTACATGTATTCTTAGGCCGGACGGCTCTATATTTTGTAATCTTACTTGGTTTGCTTTATTTTTTTAGTTACCTTGGTCAGAGCCAAGGCACCTTTATTTATAATGAGTTCTAGTTTAAAGGAGAAGAGGAACAGTGTCTAATAAACCGATAAAAGATATGATTGAAACGATTGAGCACTTTGCTCAAACACAACCAACATATCCTGTCTACAATGTTTTAGGCCAAGAACATACTTATGGTGATCTGAAGGCTGATTCAGATAGTTTAGCTGCAGCTATTGATCGACTTGGTTTGCCTGAGAAATCTCCTGTTGTTGTCTATGGTGGACAGGAGTATGAGATGCTGGCTACCTTTGTTGCGCTGACTAAGTCAGGTCATGCCTACATTCCAATTGACAGCCATTCGGCCTTGGAACGAGTTTCTGCTATCGTAGAAGTTGCAGAGCCAAGTTTGATTATTGCCATCTCAGATTTTCCATTGGAGCAAGTCTTTATGCCAATGATGACTTTAGCTCAGGTTCAAGAAGCTTTTGCTCAAGCTTCCAGCTACGAGATGACCCATCCAGTCAAGGGAGATGACAACTACTACATCATCTTTACTTCTGGTACGACTGGTAAGCCTAAGGGAGTGCAGATTTCCCATGATAATCTTCTCAGCTTTACCAACTGGATGATTACAGATAAGGAATTTGCGACGCCAAATCGTCCACAAATGCTGGCTCAGCCCCCTTATTCTTTTGACCTATCTGTCATGTACTGGGCGCCAACCTTAGCACTGGGTGGTACGCTTTTTGCTCTTCCTTCAGCCATTACTCAGGACTTCAAAAAACTCTTTGCGACGATTTTTTCCTTGCCCATTGCTATCTGGACCTCAACACCATCCTTTGCAGATATGGCCATGTTGTCAGAAGACTTTAACAGTGAGAAAATGCCAGGAATCACGCATTTCTACTTTGATGGTGAAGAATTGACAGTCAAAACAGCTCAAAAACTACGCGAGCGATTCCCAAATGCCCGTATTATCAATGCCTACGGACCAACAGAAGCGACAGTAGCTTTGTCAGCAGTTGCTGTAACAGACGAGATGTTGGCGACTCTCAAACGCCTGCCAATCGGCTATACCAAGGCTGATTCTCCGACCTTTATCATTGATGGGGAAGGTAAGAAAGTTCCAAATGGTGAACAGGGAGAAATTATCGTTTCTGGGCCAGCTGTTTCAAAAGGCTATATGAACAATCCTGAAAAAACGGCAGAAGCTTTCTTTGAGTTTGAAGGTCTACCAGCCTACCACACAGGGGATGTAGGAACCATGACAGATGAGGGCTTGCTTCTCTATGGTGGACGAATGGATTTCCAGATTAAGTTTAATGGTTATCGCATTGAGCTTGAAGATGTCTCTCAAAACCTCAACAAGTCTCGCTATATCGAGTCGGCAGTTGCTGTCCCGCGTTATAACAAGGACCACAAGGTGCAAAATCTACTGGCCTATGTCATCCTAAAGGACGGTGTTCGTCAGCAGTTTGAACGTGATATCGATATTACCAAGGCTATCAAGGAAGACTTGGCAGATATCATGATGTCTTATATGATGCCATCGAAATTCCTTTATCGGGACAGTTTACCACTAACTCCTAATGGTAAAATTGATATCAAGGGCTTGATTAACGAGGTAAACAGTAGATGATGGAGCTTTATAAACAGCTACCTCATTTGGAACCTTATGGTGATCTTCAGTACTTTTTATACGTAATTGTTGCGACTTTACCTATCTTTATCGGTCTTTTTTTCAAGAAACGTTTTGCCTTGTACGAGGTGCTCGTTAGTCTCTTCTTTATCATCACCATGTTGGTCGGTGGAAAGACGAATCAAATAAGCGCTTTGATCCTTTATGTTATTTGGCAAGTGCTGCTTGTATCTTTCTACAAAAGGTACAGGAAACAACGGGATAGTAAATGGATATTTTACCTGATTAGCTTTCTATCTCTATTGCCAATCGTCTTTGTGAAAGTATCTCCTGCTATTCATGGACCTCAATCTTTGTTTGGCTTTTTAGGGATTTCTTACTTAACCTTTCGTGCAGTTGGGGTTATCGTTGAGTTGAGAGACGGTGTCATCAAGGATTTAACGATTTGGCAATTCTTACGTTTTCTTCTCTTTATGCCGACTTTCTCAAGTGGTCCCATTGATCGTTTTAAACGCTTCAATGAAAATTACGAGACCATTCCTGAGCGGGATGAGCTGATGGATATGCTAGAAGAGGCTGTCAAATATATCATGCTTGGCTTCCTCTACAAGTTTATCTTGGCTCACATTTTAGGAGAGACATTATTGCCTCCGCTGAAAAATTTGGCCTTGCAGACAGGTGGTTTCTTTAACCTCTACGCTTTAGCGGTCATGTACACCTTTGGCCTGGAGCTCTTCTTTGACTTTGCGGGCTACTCTATGTTTGCCTTAGCCATTTCAAACTTGATGGGTATTCATAGTCCTATCAACTTTAACAAGCCCTTTTTGTCAAGGGATTTAAAAGAGTTTTGGAATCGCTGGCACATGAGTCTGTCTTTCTGGTTCCGTGACTTTGTCTTTATGCGGATGGTCATGGTGTTGACCAGAAAGAAGGTCTTTAAAAATCGCAATGTGACCTCAAGTGTAGCCTATATTCTCAATATGCTGATTATGGGATTTTGGCATGGTGTGACCTGGTACTACATAGCCTATGGACTTTTTCATGGGATTGGGCTGGTCATCAATGACGCTTGGATTCGTAAGAAAAAAGCGCTCAATAAAGAACGGAAAAAAGCTGGAAAGGGTTCCTTACCTGAGAATCGCTGGATTCAGTTGCTTGGCATGGTTGTCACCTTCCATGTCGTGATGGTTTCATTCTTAATCTTTTCTGGATTTTTGAATGATTTATGGTTTAAAAAATAAAAGGATATAAAAAATGGATATCAAATCAGAAGTTATTGAAATTATTGATGAGTTGTTTATGGAAGATGTTTCTGACATGATGGATGAAGATCTTTTTGATGCCGGTGTCTTGGATAGCATGGGAACGGTTGAATTGATTGTGGAGATTGAAAACCGTTTTGACATTCGTGTTCCAGTGACGGAGTTCGGTCGTGATGACTGGAATACGGCTAATAAAATCGTAGAAGGTATTACGGAGTTGAAGAATGCTTAAACGCTTGTGGCTAATCTTCGGGCCTATCTTCATTGCTGGATTTTTGGTTCTTCTACTCATCTTTTTTTATCCAAGTACAACAAGCCATAATCTGACTGAGGAGAAATATTCGGCGGCTTCTGTTAGTGCAGAGAGTTTTAAAGAGAGAAGCCAAAAAGTAAGGGCTCTTACGGATCCAAATATGCGTTTTATTCCTTTTCTAGGGTCCAGTGAATGGATTCGATTTGATAGTGTCCATCCAGCTGTTTTAGCGGAAAAATACCATCGTCCCTATCGTCCTTACTTTCTAGGTCAAGCAGGAGCAGCCTCTCTCAATCAATATTTTGGCCTACAGCAAATTTTGCCAGAAATAGAGAATAAGCAGGCTGTATTTGTGATTTCGCCTCAGTGGTTTACGGAGACAGATTATGAACCCGCAGCGTTTCAGAGATTTTTTAACAGTGACCAATTGACAGCTTTTTTGGGAAATCAATCTGGTGACATTGCTGCAAAGCATGCGGCTATTCGATTGTTAAAGCAGAATCCTAATGTTGCATTAAAAGGCATTGTTCAAAAACTGTCAAAGGGTGAAGAATTATCAGATGTTGATCAGGTTGCTATTGATATTTTTGCGCGATTCAACGAAAAACAATCCGCTCTCTTTGGACAATTCTCCATTCGAGGACAACTCAAGTACAAGGAACACGTGGAGAACTATTTAAAAGATCTTCCGGATCAATTTTCTTATGATGAGTTAGAAAAAATTGTTCGTAAGGACGCAGAGGCAAATACGACCAATAACGATATGGGGATGGAAAATCATTTCTATACGAGAGAGATTCAAAAGGATTTAAAAAAATGGGAAGGATATCAAAAAAATTACAACTTCCTCAAGTCCTCTGAGTACAATGATTTGCAGCTGGTCCTCAATCAATTTGCTAAGTCGAATGTCAATGTACTCTTTGTCATCCAGCCGGTTAACAAGAAGTGGATGGAGTACACAGGACTCAGCGAAGAGATGTACCAGCATGCAGTGGAGAAAATTCGTTACCAATTAGAAAGTCAGGGTTTTACCAATATTGCTGATTTTTCAAAAAATGGAGGGGACCCTTATTTTGTTAAAGATACCATTCATCTAGGATGGTTAGGTTGGCTAGCTTTTGATAAGGTTGTCAATCCTTTCTTGACGGATCCGAAACCAGCTCCAGACTACAAGATGAATGACCGCTTCTTTAGCAAGGACTGGGCGACCTATGATGGGAACATCAAAGATTTCCAATAAAATGAGCTAAAAGTTTGGGATTTGAACCCAAGCTTTTTTGTTTAAATGGCGAATATTTAAGATGCAAATAGGTCAAAAGTTTCAAAATTTTTAGAAATAGCGTATAATATAAAAGAGAAAAAGAAAAGAAAGGGATTTTAAAATGAACAAACGTTCTTTGTTACCTGTCTTATCGACAGCCCTGTTAGCTCCAGCCTTCTTAGCTGGACAAGTCTATGCTGAAGAAGCAACAACTCCTGCAGAAAGTTCAGCTGTTGTAGCGACTCCTGCTACGTCGGTGACTCCAGCTCCTGTTGAGAGCCCTGCGGTACCGGAAACTTCAGCAACTTCGGCAACTTCAGAGGCGGTTGCACCTGCAGAAACTCCGTCAGCTCCTGCTGAATCTCCTAAAAGCGAAGAAAAGGACACCGTTATCTTACACACCAATGATGTCCATGGTCGTATTGTAGAGGAAAAGGGAGTAATTGGAGATGCCAAGTTAGCGACTGTCATTGAGCAGGAGCGTGCGAAATCAAATCAAAACACTCTAGTTGTTGATGCGGGAGACGCTTTCCAAGGTTTACCGATTTCCAACTCTACGAAGGGTGAAGCGCGCGCTGAAATTCTCAATCAGATGCAGTATGATGCAATGGCAGTAGGAAACCATGAGTTTGACTTTGGTTTAGACGAAGCTAAGAAATACAAGGAGATCTTGAAATTCCCATTACTTAGCTCAAATACCTATGTCAATGGAGCTCGTCTTTTTGAAGCTTCTACAATCGTTGATAAAGATAAGACTGTGGAAGGTGATGAGTTTGTTGTAATCGGCGTGACAACACCTGAAACAGCAACCAAAACTCACCCTAAAAATGTCAAAGGGGTAACTTTTACAGATCCAATCTCTGAAGTCAATAAGGTCATCGAAGAAGTTCAAGCCAAGGCTCGTGCAGAAGGTAAGGACTACAAACACTATGTTGTGCTGGCTCACTTGGGTGTGGATACCACAACCCCAGTAGAATGGCGTGGTTCAACTTTGGCAGAAGCTCTCTCTAAAAATCCTCGTCTCAAAGGCAAACGTGTGACAGTTATTGATGGGCATTCTCATACAGTAGCTTCCACAACTTATGGCGACAATGTTACCTATAACCAAACAGGAAGTTACCTTCATAATGTTGGGAAGGTTATCTACAAATCACGTCAGCTTTTGGGCAATCCAACTCAGATTCCGGCTGCTGATGCTAAAAAATTACCAGCCAATCCAACAGTTGAAAAACTAGTCAAAGACATTAAACAAAAATACGATGCTGAAAATGCAGTTGAGATTGTTTCAAACAGCCCTGTAGAACTAAACGGTGATCGTGAAAATGTTCGGGTCCGTGAAACCAACCTCGGAAACGTCGTGGCAGACTCGCTCTATCAGTATGGTCAAACAGGATTTAGCCATCCGACTGACATCGCTGTGACAAATGGTGGTGGCTTGCGTGAAACCATTGCAAAAGGCAAACCGATCACTAAAGGAAATGTCATTGCCGTTCTTCCATTTGGAAATACCATCTCACAAATACAAGTGACTGGGCAACAAGTATTGGATATGTTTGAAAAATCACTCGGATCTATCTTGCAGGTCGATAAGGATGGCAAGAAGGTCTTGGATGAGAACGGGCAACCATTGTTGGAGCCAAGTGGTGGTTTCTTGCAAGTTTCAGGTGTGAAGGTCTACTATGATACCAACCTACCATCAGGCAAACGTGTCTTGGCCATCCAGGTCAAAAACCGCACGACTGGTCGTTATGATCTTCTAGACCTTGCAAAGACGTACTATCTTGCAACCAATGATTTCTTAGCTGCGGGTGGTGATGGCTACACGATGTTAGGTGGTGCGCGAGAAGAAGGTCCTTCTATGGATGCTGCCTTTGAAGAGTATCTGAAAACCGCTGATTTGACCCAGTATGAAAAGATCAATCCGAACTCACGGACGATTTCTGTGGATTCTAAAAACTTTAGTCTACCAGTAGAAACGCCTCAAACGAATGCAGCTGCTAGCGATGCGACTACAAATGTGCCATTGACTTATGAGGTGGCAGGTCAATTTAGCAAGAAGGCAGTTGTCTCAGAAAAGGCCCTCCCAAATACAGGAAGCGAACAGTCCATCTTCTTGCTCTTGATGGGAATGGTAGCTGGTTTGGCAGGTATCTTATCGAGTCGAAAACCAAAGCAAAAATAGGTTAAATTTTACATCTAGAAGAGTCTAGGGAAACGTTTTTACGCCTTTTTCCCTTGACTCTTTTTTGGTTTATGATATAATTAACCAGTAAAGAATCGGTGGCTATCTATGTTTTTTTACGAAAAAGATAGCTAGGGAAGGAGTAACACATGAGACAGCTTGCGCAGGAAATCGATAACTTTTTAAACGAGGTGATCTTGAGATCTGAGAACCAGCATGAAATTCTAATCGGGCATTGCACGAGTGACGTTGCCTTGACCAATACTCAGGAACACATCCTCATGCTCTTGTCAGAAGAATCCCTAACCAACTCGGAGTTGGCCCGTCGCCTTAATGTCAGTCAGGCGGCAGTGACCAAGGCTATCAAATCTTTGGTCAAAGAGGGTATGTTAGAGACATCCAGAGATCCCAAAGATGCGCGTGTGATCTTTTATCAACTGACAGAGCTGGCTCGACCAGTGGCAGAGGAACACCACCATCATCATGAACACACGCTCTTAGCCTATGAACAAGTGGCAAGTCAGTTTACTCCAAATGAACAAGAAGTTATCCAGCGGTTTTTAACTGCTTTAGTAGGAGAAATCAAATAATGCGGTATATTACAGTAGAGGACTTGTCTTTCTATTATGACAAGGAACCTGTCCTCGAGCACATCAACTATAGTGTTGATAGTGGGGAGTTTGTCACCCTGACTGGTGAAAATGGAGCTGCCAAGACAACGCTTATCAAGGCGAGCCTAGGCATCTTGCAGCCAAGATTTGGTAAGGTAACCATCTCAAAGACAAACACTCATGGGAAAAAACTTAGGATAGCTTATCTTCCCCAGCAGATAGCCAGTTTTAATGCTGGTTTTCCAAGTACGGTTTATGAATTTGTCAAGTCGGGTCGTTATCCGCGAAAAGGCTGGTTCCGTCGCTTGAATGCTCATGATGAGGAGCATATCAAGGCTAGTCTAGACTCAGTTGGTATGTGGGAACATCGTGACAAACGAATTGGTTCCCTCTCGGGAGGGCAAAAGCAACGAGCAGTGATTGCCCGGATGTTTGCTTCTGACCCAGATATTTTTGTCCTGGATGAGCCGACAACAGGGATGGATGCTGGAAGCAAAAATGAATTTTACGAACTCATGCACCATAGTGCCCACCATCATGGTAAGGCTGTTTTGATGATTACCCATGACCCTGAGGAAGTCAAGGACTATGCGGATCGCAATATTCATCTAGTTCGTAACCAAGATTCGCCATGGCGTTGTTTCAACGTTCACGAAAGCGATCAGGAGGTGGAACATGCTTAGTTTGTTATCTTATGATTTCATGCAGCGTGCCTTCTTGGCGGTCATTGCCATGAGTCTCTTTTCTCCAGTTCTTGGGACCTTCCTTATCTTACGTCGTCAGAGTCTCATGAGTGATACCCTCAGTCACGTTTCTCTATCAGGAGTAGCCTTTGGTCTGGTTTTGGGAATTTCTCCAACCATTTCAACCATTGCCATTGTCTTGATCGCAGCGGTCTTTCTAGAGTATCTCCGGACAGTCTATAAGAACTTTATGGAAATCGGAACTGCCATCCTCATGTCGACAGGGCTTGCAGTGTCTCTTATCGTGATGAGTAAGGGGAAAAGTTCGAGCTCCATGAGTTTGGACCAATATCTCTTTGGTTCGATTGTGACCATTAGCCAGGAGCAGGTGATTTTCCTCTTTGCCATTGCGGCGGTCGTTTTACTCTTGACTTTCTTATTCTTGCGACCAATGTATATCCTGACTTTTGATGAGGACACGGCCTTTGTGGATGGTTTGCCAGTTCGTACCATGTCTATCCTCTTTAACATGGTGACAGGGGTGGCCATTGCCCTTATGATACCAGCAGCAGGAGCCCTTTTGGTGTCGACTATTATGGTCTTGCCAGCTAGTATTGCCCTTCGTCTGGGGAAAAACTTTAAATCCGTTATGTTACTAGCCAGCGCTATTGGCTTTTTGGGAATGGTGGCAGGTCTCTATATTTCCTACTATGCGGAAACACCTGCCAGCGCTAGTATCACCATTATCTTTGTAGCTGTCTTTTTGTTAGTCAGTCTACTGAAACGTTTTATCAAATAGGAGAATGAAATGAAAAAAATTAGCTTACTACTGGCTAGCCTATGTGCCTTGTTTTTAGTGGCTTGTTCCAATCAAAAGCAAGCAGATGGGAAGCTAAATATCGTGACAACCTTTTACCCTGTCTACGAATTTACCAAACAAGTCGCAGGAGATACTGCTAATGTAGAACTTCTAATCGGTGCTGGTACAGAACCCCATGAGTATGAACCGTCTGCCAAGGCAGTTGCCAAAATCCAAGACGCAGATACCTTTGTCTATGAAAATGAAAATATGGAAACTTGGGTTCCAAAATTGTTAGAATCCTTGGATAAGAAAAAAGTGAAAACCATCAAGGCGACAGGTGATATGCTCCTCTTGCCAGGTGGTGAGGAAGAAGAGGAAGGGCATGATCACGGGGGTGAGGGTCACCATCACGACTACGATCCCCACGTTTGGCTTTCACCAGCACGTGCTATCAAACTGGTAGAGCATATCCGTGACAGCTTGTCAGCAGATTATCCTGATAAAAAAGAGGCTTTTGAAAAGAATGCGTCTGCCTATATTGAAAAATTGCAAGCATTGGACAAGGCCTACACAGATGGCTTGTCTCAAGCTAAACAAAAGAGCTTTGTGACCCAGCATGCTGCCTTTAACTACCTTGCCTTGGACTACGGTCTCAAGCAAGTATCCATCTCAGGTCTCTCACCAGATGCAGAACCATCAGCAGCACGTTTGGCAGAATTGACCGAGTATATCAAGAAAAACAAGATTTCCTATATCTACTTTGAAGAGAATGCCTCTCAAGCCCTTGCCAATACCCTCTCCAAAGAAACAGGTGTCAAACTAGATGTGCTTAATCCGCTAGAAAGTTTGACAGAAGAAGCAACCAAGGCTGGTGAGGACTATATCTCTATCATGGAGAAAAACCTCAAGGCTCTCAAGCAGACAACAGATCAAGAAGGACCAGAAATCGAACCAGAAAAGGAAGAAAACACTAAGACAGTTCACAACGGTTACTTTGAGGACGCAGATGTCAAGGACCGCGCCTTGAGTGACTATGCAGGAAACTGGCAATCAGTTTATCCTTTCCTTGAGGACGGAACTTTTGATCAAGTCTTTGACTACAAGGCTAAGTTGACTGGTAAGATGACCAAAGATGAGTACAAGGCCTACTATAGAAAAGGCTATCAGACAGATGTGACTAAGATCAACATTACGGACAACACTATGGAATTTGTTCAAGGTGGGCAAAGCAAGAAATTCACCTACAAGTATGTCGGCAAGAAAATCTTGACTTATAAGAAAGGCAATCGTGGCGTGCGCTTCCTCTTTGAAGCGACAGATGCGGATGCTGGACAGTTCAAGTACGTTCAGTTTAGTGACCACAATATCGCCCCAGTCAAGGCAGAACATTTCCATATCTTCTTTGGAGGTACTAGCCAAGAAGCCCTCTTTGAAGAGATGGAAAACTGGCCAACCTACTACCCAGATAACCTATCTGGCCAAGAAATCGCCCAAGAAATGTTGGCGCATTGATGCAAGAGAGAATCCCGCAAATCTGCGGGATTTTTTGCTGGAAACGATTAGGTTGTTAGGTATTATAGTACCACAGTTGTGCTGTTCACAATGTGATAAAGAGGTCATTTTCTACTGGCTGATTCTCACTAGCTGGCGAATGCAAAAGCTACGATTGTACAAATTATAGAATCTTTTCAGGGGATTTAGGAAGGAATCTTCGTCATATTGACGCTACTATCGCTTTTTGTTATAGTCAAGGAGAGAGCAGTCCGGAACAATAGTTTATTCACAGTCTGTGGATAAGTCTAGGGGAAAATGACATACAACTCAGGGTGTTGAAGTATCCTGAAAATAGTTCCGTATGTTAGTGAATTTCTGGAAAGCTAGTATAAACCCTAGTACAGAGCTATTTGATAAAGGTCTGTTTAGGGTGACAGGTGAGCTAGAGACTGAAAAAACTAGTCTTTAGGCAGGTTTTCTTATCCACAACCTGTGGATAACTTTGGGAACAAGAGAAATAATCAGAGAAAGAGATATGAGATGATGACGAAAATAAAGCCGCATGGACCATTACCAAGTCAGACCCAGCTAGCTTATTTAGAGGATGAACTAGCTGCCTTTATCCATTTTGGTCCCAATACCTTTTATGACCAGGAATGGGGAAGTGGGCAAGAGGATCCTATGCGTTTTAACCCGACTAAGTTGGATGCGCGTGAATGGGTTCGGGTACTCAAAGAAACGGGTTTTAAAAAACTGATTTTGGTGGTTAAGCACCATGATGGTTTTGTGCTCTACCCGACAGCCCATACAGACTATTCGGTCAAGGCTAGCCCTTGGAGGGATGGAAAGGGGGACTTGCTCCTTGAGGTTTCCCAAGCTGCGACTGAGTTTGACATGGATTTGGGAGTGTATTTGTCTCCTTGGGATGCTCACAGTTCCCTCTATCACGTGGACCGAGAAGCGGACTACAATGCCTACTATCTGGCTCAATTGAAGGAAATTTTGTCAAATCCTGCCTATGGGAATGTCGGTAAGTTCACTGAGGTGTGGATAGATGGTGCTCGAGGAGAAGGGGCCCAGCAAGTCAACTATGAGTTTGAGACTTGGTTTGAAACCATTCGTGACTTGCAGGGCGATTGTTTGATTTTCTCAACTGAGGGAACTAGTATTCGCTGGATTGGAAATGAACGAGGCTATGCAGGGGATCCCTTGTGGCAAAAAGTCAAGCCAGACCAGTTAGGAACAGAGGCGGAATTAGATTATCTACAGCAAGGAGACCCCTTTGGGACGCTATTTTCAATCGGTGAGGCAGATGTTTCTCTTCGGCCGGGATGGTTTTACCATGAGGATCAGGACCCCAAGTCTCTCGAGGAGTTGGTCGAAATCTACTTTCACTCGGTAGGGCGGGGAACTCCACTCTTGCTTAATATCCCACCGAACCAAGATGGCCTCTTTGACGAAAAAGATATCCGGCGACTGTATGAATTTGCTGTCTACCGTGACGAACTCTATAAAGAGGATTTGGCTTTGGGAGCCAAGGTATCTGGTCCGGCTCTATCATCAGACTTTGCTTGTCATCATCTGACAGATGGACTGGAGGCTAGTTCTTGGGCAAGTGATGCAGAGTTGCCAATCCAATTAGAGCTCGATTTAGGATCACCTAAAACTTTTGATGTGATTGAGTTAAGAGAAGATTTGAAGCTGGGGCAACGCATCGCTGCTTTCCATGTTCAGGTAGAGTTGGATGGCGTCTGGCAGGAGTTTGGCTCTGGTTATACTGTTGGCTACAAACGTCTCTTACGAGGATCAGTCGTTGAGGCGCAGAAGATACGCGTGACCATTACAGAGGCACAGGCTTTGCCTTTGTTGACCAAGATTTCACTCTATAAAACACCTACCTTGTCGAAAAAAGAAACTGTTCAGCAACTAGAGTTTTCAGAAAAAAGTCTAGCTGTGACCAAGGGAGAAAATGTCTACTTTACAGTGAAGCGCATAGAATTTAGCAGTCCTTTAGAAGCTAAGATTTCGATTCAACCAGGGACAGGTGTGCATGGTGTCGCCTATCGGGACGAGATTCAAGTCCTTACGTTTCAAGCTGGTGAGACTGAAAAAAGGCTAACGCTACCAACCTTGTATTTTGCAGGAGATAAAAGCTTAGATTTTTATCTGAATTTGACAGTAGATGGTCAGCTGGTTGACCAGCTTCAGGTCCAAGTTTCATAAAAGAAGAACCTTTGCGCGATGCAAAGGTTCTTTTGGTTAGGAGTGATTTGGTAGCCAGCTGAGGGTGAAGGTCAGTTGCTCAGCTTTCAAGAGGTCTTGGTGTTGAAGGCTAGATACTATGGTCTTGTCCAATCGGCATTCTTTGACAAAGTTGAAGTGGCTGTGGTTTTGCTTGGCATGGATATCCAGCCATTTATTTTCCTTAGCCAGGTAGATACGGAGATGGTCAAAGAGAGGAATTCCGAGATCGTAACTTGGTTTGCCTGGACAGGTTGGGTAGAATCCCAGAGCTGACCAGATATACCAAGCAGAGAGACTGCCATTGTCCTCATCGCCAGGATAGGCTTGCCAGCTGGGGTGAAAGGCTTTTTGACGCAAGGTCTTGATGAGAAGGGCAGTGTAGTCTGGGTGGTTGCTGTAGCGAAAGAGATATGGAATGTGGAAGCTAGGCTGGTTAGAGATGGCGAGTTGTCCAAAGGGAGCTGTTGCCATCTCGCTCATTTCATGAATCTCGTAACCATAGCCGGTGGTTTCAAAGAGAGGAGCGTCCTGACAGGCTTTCAAAAGATAATTGCTGAAGGCTTCTTTTCCACCCATAAGCTGGATTAAGCCTGGGATGTCATGGAGGACGCCTAAAGTCGCTTGAATGGCAGAGCATTCGGCGTAGTCGCGTCCCCAACTATAGGGAGAGAAGTCAGGGCGGAAGTTTCCTTGATAATCACGCGCTCGCATGTAACCTGTTTCAGCATCAAATAGATGACGGTAATTTTGAGACGCAGTTCTATAAGTTTCCGCGATGTCATTCTGACCTAGTTTTTCGGCACAGCTGGCGATGCAAAAATCACTATAGGCGTAGTCTAGGGTGTGGCTGACGCTTTCGTGGTGGTCGGTAGAGAGGTAGCCAAGTTCTTGGTATTGGGCTAGTCCGTGGCGGCCATTGATGCCGAGAGGGTCGGATTTGGTGGCTGTTTCAAGCATGGCTTGGAGGAGTTCTTCTTCCAAGTCGGGGGCCATATCCTTGCAGGCGCTATCTGCGATAACGCCATCTAGCAGGGTACCAGGCATCATGCCACGTTCATCTGGGGCCAGCCATTTTGGCAGGAATCCAGTATCGTGGTAGCTATTGAGGAAACCTTCTAAAAAGTGGTGATAGTGCTCCGGTATGATAAGGGCAAAGAGGGGGAAGGTGGTGCGGAAGGTATCCCAGAAACCATTGTTGCTAAAGAGGACGCCGGGTTTGACAGTACCAGTAGTCAGGTCCATGTGAATGGCTTGCCCTGATTCATTAACCTCATAAAAAGTCTGTGGGAAGAGGAAGAGTCTGTAAAGGCAGTGATCAAAGAAGGTTCGGTCAGCTTTTCCTGTCTCCATAATATCAAAACGATGGAGGAGATTTTCCCAGTCCGCTTGTGCATTTTCTTTACAGCTATCGAAGTCCGTTTGAGGTAGATTGAGCAGCGCTTGAGAAGGAGAAATAAAGGAAGTCGCTAGTTGAATCTCGGCATGGCTATTTGCGAAGTCAATCCGCCAGTTTCCGCTTTCTTGGTTGACAGCAAGAATATCCGTATTTATTTGTAGGGCGGTGAAGAGTATCAGTGGATTTTTATTGGTCTCAGTTTTGCCTTCTTGTCTTAGGACAAGAGTCCGCTTATCTACTTGCTCTACGGTCAGTTCATCTGCTACGTGAAGATAGAGGGAGAGGTTTTTGCCTTGCTTTTGTTCCAAACGAATAGAAGCGCCATAGCAAGTCGGTGTGAGCTGGGTTTCAATCTGATAGCGCAGAGAAAAGAGTTTCAAATAGTGAGGCTGGAAGCAAGCTTTATCTATATCATAAGAAGACTGGCGGTGAAAGAGACGGTCTCCCCCAAGCTGACCTGTGACAGGTGTCAGAAGGAGCCAAGAGTAGTCCCCAATCCAAGGGCTGGGCTGGTGGGTTAATCGAATCCCCTGAAAAATGGGCAGATGCGGATCGAAAAACCAAGCTCCCTCCTGATCGCTGGTCTGGGGCACAAAATAATTCATCCCAAAAGGCACGCCTGTGTAAGGCAGGGTATTTCCCCGAGAGAAGGCATGCTTGCTAGCAGTACCAAAGCGGGTATCGATGGTTTCAAGTAGTGGTTTCATGGTATTTCCTTTAGCTGTTTTTCTACATTATATCAGAAAAATGAGACCTTTAGATATGGGGTTCGAAAGTAAGCAATTTTGTAGAAAAATGACTATCATTTGTGTATGTATTTTCTGTCTCAAAAACTATATACTGAACATGAAACTTGTTTGAAAGAGGAAACTGCACGATGATTTATTCGAAAGAAATTGTTAGAGAATGGCTGGATGAAGTAGCAGAGCGGGTCAAGGACCATCCGGAGTGGGTGGATGTCTTCGAGCGTTGCTATACAGACACCTTGGACAATACAGTTGAAATCCTCGAAGATGGCTCGACCTTTGTACTGACAGGGGATATTCCTGCCATGTGGCTTCGGGATTCGACAGCCCAACTCAGACCCTACCTGCATGTGGCAAAAAAAGATCCTCTCTTGCGTCAGACCATTGCAGGTTTGGTCAAGCGTCAAATGACCCTAGTACTCAAAGATCCGTATGCCAACTCCTTTAACATTGAGGAAAACTGGAAGGGCCACCACGAGACTGACCATACCGACCTTAATGGTTGGATTTGGGAACGCAAGTACGAGGTGGACTCGCTTTGCTATCCTTTGCAGTTGGCTTATCTCCTTTGGAAAGAGACTGGCGAGACCAGTCAATTTGATGAGACTTTTGTCGCAGCGACCAAGGAAATTCTTCATCTGTGGATGGTGGAACAAGACCACAAGAATTCTCCTTATCGTTTTGTTCGGGATACAGACCGCAAGGAAGATACCTTGGTAAATGATGGATTTGGACCTGACTTTGCAGTGACAGGTATGACCTGGTCAGCCTTTCGTCCGAGTGATGACTGCTGCCAGTATAGCTATTTGATTCCGTCCAATATGTTTGCCGTAGTCGTCTTGGGCTATGTTCAAGAAATCTTTGCAGAACTGGATCTAGCTGATAGCCAAAACATCGTGGCAGACGCTAAACGTCTGCAAGCTGAGATTCAAGAAGGAATCGAAAACTACGCTTATACCTCCAACAGCAAGGGTGAAAAGATTTACGCCTTTGAAGTGGATGGCCTAGGAAATGCTAGCATCATGGATGATCCAAATGTACCGAGTCTGCTGGCTGCGCCTTATCTGGGCTATTGCGACATTGAAGACGAAGTGTATCAAGCCACACGCCGTACCATTCTGAGCCCTGAAAATCCATATTTCTACCAAGGTGAATATGCTAGTGGTCTCGGAAGTTCTCATACCTTCTATCGCTATATCTGGCCCATTGCCCTTTCTATCCAAGGTTTGACAACAAGAGATAAGGCAGAGAAAAAATACTTGCTGGATCAGCTGGTTGCCTGCGATGGTGGAACAGGTGTTATGCATGAAAGCTTCCACGTGGATGACCCAACGCTCTACTCACGTGAATGGTTCTCTTGGGCCAACATGATGTTCTGTGAATTAGTCTTGGATTATCTGGATATTCGCTAATACTCTTCGAAAATCTCTTCAAACCATATCAGCTTCGCCTTGCCGTAGGTATGGTTACTGACTTCATCAGTTCTATCCACAACCTCAAAGCAGTGCTTTGAGCAGACTGCGGCTAGCTTCCTAGTTTGCTCTTTGATTTTTATTGAGTATAAGGAGCTCGCTTTAGTTTCACCGATTCGTGTCAGAATCACACCTTTACATTTAAAACGTTAAAATTTAAATTTAGAATGAGGTTTTACTTCATGGAAAATGTTGTTGTACATATTATCTCACATAGTCACTGGGACCGTGAGTGGTACTTACCTTTTGAAAGCCACCGTATGCAGTTGGTGGAATTATTTGATAATCTTTTTGACCTTTTTGAAAATGACCCTGAGTTCAAGAGTTTCCACTTGGATGGCCAAACCATTGTCCTTGATGACTATTTGGAAATTCGCCCTGAAAATCGCGACAAAGTCCAAGGTTACATCGACCAAGGCAAACTCAAAATTGGTCCCTTTTACATCTTGCAGGATGATTACTTGATTTCTAGTGAAGCCAATGTTCGCAATACCTTGATTGGTCAAGCAGAATGTGCAAAATGGGGCAAATCAACCCAGATTGGTTACTTCCCAGATACCTTTGGAAATATGGGACAAGCTCCTCAAATCCTTCAAAAATCAGGCATTCACGTGGCAGCTTTTGGGCGTGGTGTGAAGCCGATTGGGTTTGACAACCAAGTCCTCGAAGATGAGCAGTTTACTTCCCAGTTTTCAGAAATGTACTGGCAGGGTGCAGACGGAAGTCGTGTCCTCGGTATCCTCTTTGCCAACTGGTACAGTAACGGGAATGAAATTCCAGTTGATAAGGACGAGGCCCTAACTTTCTGGAAACAAAAATTGTCAGACGTGCGTGACTACGCTTCGACAAACCAATGGTTGATGATGAACGGATGTGATCACCAGCCTGTACAGCGCAATCTGAGTGAAGCCATTCGTGTGGCAAATGAACTCTTCCCAGATGTGACTTTTGTTCATAGTTCCTTTGATGACTATGTCCATGCAGTAGAAAGTGCTTTGCCAGAGCAGTTATCAACAGTTACAGGTGAGTTGACCAGTCAGGAAACAGATGGTTGGTACACGCTTGCCAACACTTCTTCATCACGCATTTACCTCAAACAAGCCTTCCAAGAAAATAGCAATCTCCTAGAACAAGTAGTGGAGCCATTGACTGTCATCACTGGTGGTCACAATCATAAGGACCAGTTGACCTATGCTTGGAAAGTCCTTCTACAAAATGCGCCCCATGACAGTATCTGTGGCTGTAGTGTGGACGAGGTTCACCGTGAGATGGAAACACGTTTTGCCAAGGTCAACCAAGTTGGAAATTTCGTTAAGACCAACCTTCTCAACGAGTGGAAGGGTAAAATTGCAACCCACGAAGCGCAAAGCGACCGTCTCTTTACCGTCATCAACACAGGCTTGCACGACAAGGTTGATACGGTCAGCACCGTGATTGATGTAGCGACTTGTGATTTCAAAGAATTGCACCCAACAGAAGGCTATAAGAAGATGGCAGCCTTGACCTTGCCAAGCTACCGTGTCGAAGACTTGGAAGGACATGCTGTAGAAGCGAAAATCGAAGATTTGGGAGCTAATTTTGAGTATGATTTGCCAAAAGACAAGTTCCGTCAGGCTCGTATCGCTCGACAAGTGCGCGTGACAGTCCCTGTTCATCTAGCATCACTTTCTTGGACAACCTTCCAATTGCTTGAAGGAGAACAAGAACACCGTGACGGTATTTACCAAAATGGAGTGATTGATACGCCATTTGTAACGGTCAGTGTGGATGAAAACATCACGGTCTACGACAAGACAACTCATGAAGCTTATGAAGATGTTATTCGCTTTGAAGACCGTGGTGACATTGGAAATGAGTACATCTATTTCCAACCAAAAGGAACAGAGCCTATCTACGCCGAGCTAAAAGGCTGTGAAGTCTTGGAAAATACAGCACGTTTTGCCAAGATTTTGCTCAAGCATGAATTGACAATTCCAGTAAGTGCAGACGAAAAACTGGATGCGGAACAAAGAGGCATCATCGAGTTTATGACGCGTGAAGCTGGGCGCTCAGAAGAATTGACAACTCTTCCTCTGGAAACAGAGATGACCGTCTTTGTTGATAATCCACAAATCCGCTTCAAGACTCGCTTTACTAACACAGCCAAGGACCACCGTATCCGTCTCTTGGTTAAGACTCATAACACACGTCCAAGCAATGACTCTGAAAGCATCTATGAGGTGGTGACACGACCAAACAAACCAGCTGCTTCTTGGGAAAATCCTGAAAATCCACAACACCAACAAGCCTTTGTCAGCCTTTATGATGATGAAAAAGGAGTGACGGTGGCAAATAAAGGATTGCATGAGTACGAAATCCTTGGAGACGATACCATTGCCGTGACCATTCTTCGTGCCTCAGGTGAATTAGGTGACTGGGGTTACTTCCCAACACCAGAGGCTCAATGCTTGCGTGAGTTTGAAGTCGAGTTTACACTTGAATGCCACCAAGCAGGGGAGCGCTTCTCAGCCTTCCGTCGTGCTAAAGCCTTCCAAACACCATTCACTAGTCTTCAAGTTGCTAAACAAGAAGGAAGTGTTGCTGCAACTGGTAGCCTCTTGAGCCATGCGGCGCTCAGCTTGCCACAAGTCTGCCCGACAGCCTTTAAGGTAGCTGAAAATGAAGAAGGATATGTACTTCGTTACTACAATATGAGCCAAGAAAATGTGCGCATATCTGAACACCAACAAACCATTCTTGACTTACTTGAGCGACCATATCCAGTTCATTCAGGACTATTAGCGCCACAAGAAATTCGCACAGAATTGATCAAAAAAGAAGACATTTAACAGTTTTAAAGTGTTTGATAACTAATACTATGAGATAGAAAGGAGGGGCGAAAGAGTAAGGACTAACTACTGATTCGCCCCTTTTTATGGGAAGAACAATGACCATTGCAACCATTGATATCGGAGGGACTGGGATTAAGTTTGCCAGTCTGACTCCTGATGGAAAAATACTAGATAAGACAAGTACTCCGACGCCAGAAAACTTGGAGGATTTACTGACTTGGCTAGACCAACGTCTGTCGGAGAAAGATTATAAGGGCATTGCCATGAGCGTTCCAGGCGCGGTCAATCAAGAAACAGGTGTGATTGAGGGAATCAGTGCCGTACCTTACATCCATGGCTTTTCTTGGTATGAGGCGCTTAGCTCTTATCAGATTCCTATCCATCTAGAAAATGATGCCAACTGTGTTGGACTTAGTGAACTGCTGGCTCATCCAGAGATTGAAAATGCAGCCTGTGTCGTGATTGGGACTGGAATCGGTGGTGCCATGATTATCAATGGCAAACTTCACCGTGGTCGCCACGGCTTGGGTGGTGAGTTTGGCTATATGACAACTATTGAACCTGCAGAAAAGCTCAACAACTGGTCGCAACTAGCGTCAACTGGAAATATGGTGCGATACGTGATTGAAAAATCTGGTCAGACTGACTGGGACGGTCGCAAGATTTACCAAGAGGCTGCAGCTGGCAATGTTCTTTGTCAAGAAGCCATTTTGCGTATGAACCGTAATTTGGCTCAAGGTTTGCTTAATATCCAGTATCTCATCGACCCAGATGTCATTAGTCTGGGAGGCTCCATCAGTCAGAATCCAGACTTTATCCAAGGTGTCAAAAAAGCTGTCGATGAATTTGTCGAAACCTACGAAGAATACACGGTCGCACCAGTTATCCAGGCCTGCACCTATCACGCAGACGCCAATCTCTACGGTGCCCTTGTCAACTGGCTACAGGAGGAAAACCAATGGTAGTTTTTACAGGACTTAGTCCTAAACAAACTCAGGCAATCGACTTGCTGACAAAACATATCTCTTTACCAGATGTGGAAGTTGCAGTCGCTCAGTCTGACCAAACGTCTATCTCGATTATAGGTCAAGGTGGACACTATCAACTAACCTATCGCAAACCTCACCAACTCTACCGCGCCTTGTCAGTGCTAGCAACAGCTCTAGTAGAAGGTGATAAGGTAGCGATTGAGGAGCAGGCGGCTTATGAAGATTTAGCCTACATGGCAGACTGTTCTCGCAATGCAGTTTTGAATGTGGCTTCTGCCAAGCAGATGATTGAAGTCTTGGCTCTCATGGGTTACTCAACCTTTGAACTTTACATGGAAGACACCTATCAGATTGAGGGGCAACCTTACTTTGGTTACTTCCGTGGCGCCTATTCAGCAGAGGAGTTGCAGGAAATCGAAGCCTATGTCCAGCAGTTTGATATGACCTTTGTGCCTTGCATCCAGACCTTGGCCCACTTGTCAGCCTTCGTCAAATGGGGTGTCAAAGAAGTGCAGGAACTTCGTGATGTGGAGGACATTCTCCTTATCGGCGAAGAAAAGGTGTATGACCTGGTTGATGGGATGTTTGCCACTCTATCTAAACTGCAGACACGCAAGGTCAATATCGGGATGGACGAAGCCCACTTGGTTGGTTTGGGACGCTACCTCATCTTGAATGGTGTTGTAGACCGTAGTCTTCTCATGTGTCAACACTTAGAGCGCGTGCTGGATATTGCTGACAAGTATGGTTTCCACTGCCAGATGTGGAGCGATATGTTCTTCAAACTCATGTCAGCGGATGGTCAGTACGACCGTGATGTGGAGATTCCAGAGGAAACGCATGTCTACCTAGACCGTCTAAAAGACCGTGTGACCTTGGTTTACTGGGATTATTATCAAGACAGCGAAGAAAAGTACAATCGCAATTTCCGCAACCACCACAAGATTAGCCAAGACCTTGCCTTTGCAGGCGGAGCTTGGAAGTGGATCGGTTTCACACCCAACAACCATTTCAGCCGTCTCATTGCTGTAGAAGCCAACAAAGCCTGCCGCGCCAATGATATCAAAGAAGTCATCGTGACGGGTTGGGGGGATAACGGTGGGGAAACTGCACAGTTCTCTATTCTGCCAAGCTTGCAAATCTGGGCAGAACTCAGCTACCGCAATGACATAGATCGTTTGTCTGCTCACTTTAAGACCAATACAGGTCTGTCAGTTGAGGACTTTATGCAGATTGACCTTGCCAATCTCTTGCCAAACTTGCCAGGTAATCTCAGTGGTATCAATCCCAACCGCTATGTCTTTTATCAGGATGTTCTCTGTCCGATTCTTGACAGACACATGACACCTGAGCAAGACAAACCGCACTTTGCTCAGGCAGCTGAGACGCTTGTTGCTATCAAAGAAAAAGCAGGAAATTATGCTTATCTCTTTGAAACTCAGGCTCAGTTGAATGCCATTTTAAGTAGC
Source organism: Streptococcus oralis (assembly GCF_024399415.1). Lineage (NCBI taxonomy): Bacteria > Bacillati > Bacillota > Bacilli > Lactobacillales > Streptococcaceae > Streptococcus > Streptococcus oralis. The sequence continues at coordinate 1,911,793 of NZ_CP029257.1, read as the reverse complement.
AAAGTCGATGTGGGACGACGCATTCGTGAAGCTTATAAAGCCGGTGACAAAGTCAGCTTACAGCAAATCGCCATGCAAGAATTACCAAAACTCAGAAGCGAGATTGAAAACTTCCATGCTCTCTTTAGCCACCAATGGTTGAAAGAAAATAAGGTCTTTGGCTTGGATACAGTCGATATCCGTATGGGCGGACTCTTACAAAGAATCAAGCGAGCAGAGAGTCGCATAGAGGCTTATCTGGCAGGTCAGATTGACCGCATCGAAGAATTAGAAGTTGAAATCCTTCCATTCAACGATTTTTATGGAGACAAGGATTTCGCAGCCACTACAGCCAACCAGTGGCATACTATTGCGACCGCATCGACGATTTATACGACTTAAAGGCATCTTTTCCGAGTCAGAGTGTTTCTCGTGAAACCTATTTCTTATAAAAAACTTCTCCACAAAAAATAATTTGTGGAGTTTTTTCTATAATTAGTAGTTTAACCTGACCTTCAAATAGGAGTATACTAATAATGTAATCGTTATCAAACCTAAAAATTCGATGAAATCAGTTTTTAGGAATAAAAAGGGAGGAAATTATGAAAAAGTTTTCAAAGACCTTGAGAGATAACTGGATCTTTCTCTTGATGGTTTTACCAGGGGCACTCTGGTTGATTCTATTCTTTTACATTCCAGTATTTGGGAATGTGGTCGCCTTTAAAGACTACCATATGACCAGTAATGGTTTCATAGATAGTATTGTGAATAGTAAATGGGTCGGGTTAGATAATTTCAGATTCTTGTTTAGTTCAAAAGATGCCTTTATCATCACTCGAAATACCGTTCTCTATAATCTCGGCTTTATCTTTATCGGTTTGATTGTATCAGTAGGGATTGCCATCATCCTCAGCGAGCTTCGCTCTAAGAGAATGGTTAAAATTTTCCAAACGTCTATGTTGTTCCCTTACTTCCTGTCATGGGTTATCATCAGTTTCTTTACAGATGCCTTCCTAAACATTGACAAAGGGGTCTTCAACCATTTCCTAACATCCATTGGCATGAAGGAAGTCAACTTCTACGCTGACTTAGGCATTTGGCCATACCTTCTCCTTTTCCTAGGTATTTGGAAAGGCTTTGGATATAGCAGTGTCATGTACTATGCGACGATCATGGGAATTGACCCCACCTACTACGAAGCAGCAACAGTGGACGGGGCTAGCAAGTGGCAACGTATTCGCAACGTAACCATTCCTCAGTTGACTCCGCTTGTAACAGTCTTGACCATCCTTGCAGTCGGAAATATCTTCCGTGCAGACTTTGGTCTCTTCTATCAAATCCCACACAATGCTGGTCAGCTTTACAATGTAACCAACGTTTTGGACGTATATGTCTTTAATGGTTTGACTCAGACAGCAGATATCGGTATGGCTTCAGCAGCCGGTCTTTACCAATCCGTTGTCGGTTTGATTCTGGTTATCCTATCAAACTTGCTTGCAAGACGAGTCGATCCAAACTCAGCTTTGTTCTAGAAAGGAGGAGAATATGGCAGAAAAGAAAATTAAAAAAGAAAAAATTGATAATGTCGGCATTCACTCCTTCAGTAAGAAAGCAGATATCTTCTTTAGTATCATCTCTGGTTTGATCGCTCTTTCTTGTATCTTGCCCTTTATCTTCGTTATCATCATTTCGGTGACAGATGAAAAGAGCATCCTCCAGTATGGATATAGCTTTTTCCCTTCGAAATTTGGTGTAGATGGATTCCAGTTCCTAGCTCAGTTTAAAGATAAGATCCTCCAAGCGCTCTTTATCTCAGTTTTTGTAACAGTAGTCGGAACAGTGACCAACGTCTTCATCACAACCACTTATGCCTACGCCATCTCACGGACAACCTTTAAGTACCGCAGATTCTTTACGATCTTCGCTCTTCTTAGTATGTTGTTCAACGCTGGTTTGGTACCAGGCTATATCGTGGTTACTCGCCTGCTTCAACTTGGTGATACCGTTTGGGCCTTGATTGTTCCAATGCTTCTCTCACCATTCAACATCATCTTGATGCGTTCCTTCTTCAAGAAGACCATTCCAGAAGCCATTCTCGAATCTGCTCGTATCGATGGTGCCAGTGAAGCTCGGATCTTCTTCCAAATCTGTTTGCCATTGTCACTTCCAGGTATCGCAACCATCACGCTTTTGACAGCTCTTGGTTTCTGGAACGACTGGTTCAACGCCCTTCTTTACATCAAGAGTGACAACTTGTATCCATTGCAATATTTGCTCATGCAAATCCAACAAAATATGGACTACATCGCAAAAGCAGTCGGCCTATCTGGTCAACTGGGAGTCGCTCTACCGAAAGAAACAGGTCGTATGGCCATGGTTGTTGTTGCAACCCTTCCAATCGCGATTCTGTATCCATTCTTCCAACGCTACTTTGTTAAAGGGTTGACGATCGGTGGTGTCAAAGAATAGCACTTGTTGAGAAACACCGTTTCTCCCTTCCCAACTTCATCTTAGTGACTGAAGTTAAAAATCATTAAATCGTTTATAAGTTTAAAAATAAAAAAAGGAGTTTTTATCATGAAAAACTGGAAAAAATATGCTTTTGCATCTGCTAGCGTAGTCGCTTTGGCTGCTGGTCTTGCTGCTTGTGGAAACCTTACAGGTAACAACAAAAAAGCTGCAGATACTACTTCAGGTGAAAAACCTGTCATCAAAATGTACCAAATCGGTGACAAACCAGACAACTTGGATGAATTGCTAGAAAATGCAAACAAAATCATCGAAGAAAAAGTCGGTGCTAAATTGGATATCCAATACCTTGGATGGGGTGACTATGATAAGAAAATGTCTGTTATCACATCATCTGGTGAAAACTATGATATCGCATTTGCATCTAACTATGTCGTAAATGCTCAAAAAGGTGCTTATGCTGACTTGACAGAATTGTATAAAAAAGAAGGAGCAGAGCTTTACAAAGCACTTGACCCAGCTTACATCAAAGGGAACACTGTAAACGGTAAGATCTATGCAGTACCAGTTGCAGCTAACGTTGCATCATCTCAAAACTTTGCCTTCAACGGAACTCTTCTTGCTAAATACGGTATCGATATTTCAGGTGTAACTTCATACGAAACACTTGAGCCAGTCTTGAAACAAATCAAAGAAAAAGCTCCAGATGTAGTACCATTTGCGGTTACGAAGAACTTTATCCCATCTGATAACTTTGACTACCCAGTACCAAACGGACTTCCATTTGTTATCGACCTTGAAGGAGACACTACTAAGATCGTAAACCGTTACGAAGTACCTCGTTTCAAAGAACACTTGAAGACTCTTCACAAATTCTATGAAGAAGGATACATTCCAAAAGACGTAGCAACAAGCGACACTTCATTTGACCTTCAACAAGATACTTGGTTCGTTCGTGAAGAAACAGTAGGACCAGCTGACTACGGTAACAGCTTGCTCTCACGCGTTGCTAACAAAGACATCCAAATCAAACCAATCACTAACTTTATCAAGAAAAACCAAACAACACAAGTTGCCAACTTTGTTATCTCAAACAACTCTAAGAACAAAGAAAAATCAATGGAAGTGTTGAACCTCTTGAACACGAACCCAGAACTCTTGAACGGTCTTGTTTACGGTCCAGAAGGCAAGAACTGGGAAAAAATTGAAGGTAAAGAAAACCGTGTACGCGTCCTTGATGGCTACAAAGGAAATACTCACATGGGTGGATGGAACACTGGTAACAACTGGATTCTTTACATCAACGAAAACGTTACAGACCAACAAATTGCAGATTCTAAGAAACAATTGGCAGAAGCTAAAGAATCTCCAGCACTTGGATTTATCTTTAACACTGACAGTGTGAAATCTGAAATTTCAGCAATCTCTAACACAATGCAACAATTCGATACAGCTATCAACACTGGTACTGTAGACCCAGATAAAGCTATTCCAGAATTGATGGAAAAATTGAAATCTGAAGGTGCTTACGAAAAAGTATTGAACGAAATGCAAAAACAATACGACGAATTCTTGAAAAACAAAAAATCATAAGATCGATTGATTTCGTGTATTCATTCCTAATTCCTAAAAATGTGATCACTGCCTTCCTTAGTTCTCTAGGGGAGGTAGTGATTTTTAGGATGTAAAAATGAAAACAGTGGTTCTGAGGGTTTATACGATGTGATACACATACATCTATAGAGGATTTATTATGAAAAAATATCGCCTTCTTTTCAAAATGAGTGCTGTCTTCTCTTACCTATTTTTCGTATTTGGCCTTTCTCAGCTGACGCTTATTGTCCAAAACTATTGGCAATTTTCTTCCCAGATAGGCAATTTCTTCTGGATTCAAAATATCTTGAGTTTGCTATTTATCGGAGTCATGATTTGGATTCTGGTTAAGACAGGCCATGGTTATCTCTTTCGCATTCCAAGAAAAAAATGGCTTTGGTATTCGATTTTGACAGTATTAGTGGTAGTGCTCCAGATCTCTTTTAACGTTCAGACAGCTAAACATGTTCAGTCAACTGCTGAAGGTTGGGCTGTATTGATTGGTTATAGTGGGACTAACTTTGCAGAGCTAGGTATCTATATAGCCCTGTTCTTTCTGATTCCACTGATGGAAGAGTTAATCTATAGAGGATTACTGCAACACGCCTTTTTTAAAGATTCGCGATTTGGCCTTGATTTGCTTCTTCCTTCCATTTTGTTTGCTCTCCCTCATTTTTCAAGTCTGCCTAGTCTGTTAGATATTTTTGTTTTTACAACATCTGGAATCATCTTTGCTGGTTTGACCCGCTATACCAAGAGCATTTATCCATCCTATGCGGTGCATGTGATCAATAATATTGTAGCGACCTTGCCATTTTTGCTGACTTTTTTACACAGGGTGTTTGGGTAAAATACTGGTACGAGAGTTAGGAACTATAGTTTTTCAATTTATAAGCGAATTTCAGGAGGGAAATGAGTATGACACCATTAAAATGGTTTGCAGGAGGGAGAGAAAGGCGTTGTGAAGCCATGACCATCATTGATTATCTATTGGAAGATATAAAGGCTGCGCCTCAACTTACTCCCTTGAAAAATCAGCTAGTGATTTATAAAAAACGATTAGAGGATGATGGAACCTCTACTCCATTTATTCTGAGCCAAATGAACGTTGACATCTCACGTGTGTTGATTGACAATAAGCTGGGTTTGTCAGAAAGTCAAGCTAAGCAAATAAAAAAATTGAGAGAATTATCTGCGATTCGCTATGGTTACTGATGAAATGCAGGGGTAGGACTCTTTCTACAATTTCCGGTCAAATAAATTGCATTCGTTTTCCCAAGTGGGTATACTAGTATAGTTGAATGAAAAATTCTGAAAATTTAAGAATAGAAAAGAGAACAAATCTTATGGCAAAAGATATTCGTGTCTTACTTTACTACCTTTATACTCCAATTGAAAATGCAGAGCAATTTGCGGCAGATCACTTGGCTTTCTGTAAATCAATCGGTCTCAAAGGCCGTATCCTAGTCGCTGACGAGGGAATCAACGGAACCGTTTCAGGTGACTACGAAACAACTCAAAAATACATGGACTACGTTCACAGCCTCCCAGGCATGGAAGACCTCTGGTTCAAGATTGACGAAGAAAATGAACAAGCCTTCAAGAAGATGTTTGTTCGCTACAAGAAAGAGATTGTCCACCTTGGTTTGGAAGACAACGACTTTGACAACGATATCAATCCACTTGAAACAACAGGTGCTTACTTGTCTCCAAAAGAGTTCAAAGAAGCCCTTCTTGACGAAGATACAGTGGTTCTTGACACACGTAACGATTACGAGTACGACCTAGGACACTTCCGTGGGGCTATCCGCCCAGACATCCGCAACTTCCGTGAGTTGCCACAATGGGTCCGTGACAACAAGGAAAAATTCATGGATAAACGTGTCGTGGTTTACTGTACAGGCGGCGTTCGCTGTGAGAAATTCTCAGGCTGGATGGTCCGTGAAGGCTACAAAGATGTCGGTCAATTGCACGGAGGAATCGCAACCTACGGTAAAGACCCAGAAGTTCAAGGTGAACTTTGGGATGGGAAAATGTACGTCTTTGACGAGCGTATCGCAGTTGATGTCAACCATGTCAACCCTACCATTGTAGGGAAAGACTGGTTTGATGGAACACCATGTGAACGTTATGTCAACTGTGGAAATCCCTTCTGTAACCGTCGTATCCTAACATCAGAAGAAAATGAAGACAAGTACCTTCGTGGATGCTCACACGAGTGTCGTGTTCACCCACGCAACCGCTACGTCTCAGAAAATGAATTGACACAAGCAGAAGTAATCGAGCGCCTAGCCGCTATCGGTGAAAGCTTGGATCAAGTCGCTACTGTATAACATCAAACAGTCCTCAGGGGCTGTTTTTCTATGCTTTTTATCTAAAAATCTAAAATTTGTTTCTGTATCTTTCAAGAAAATAGGGTATACTATGTGTAAACGATTTCAAAGGAGGCCAGTTATGGCGAAAATATTTTTTATCCCAAATAAAGATAGTATTCTAGGACAACAGGAGGTCTTGACTGCCAAGTCCATCTTGGCCTTGGTGGAGGGCTTGGAGTCACACAGTTATGATGCAGTCTATCTCCGTCAGCCGCTTAATCGTCTCGAGTATATGGAATGTGGGATTGTAGGCCAGTCGCAATTTCTTTTCAAAGTGAACTATGCGGATAGTCGAAAAGGCTATCAAGTGGTGATTCCAGACTTCCTTACTAGAGCGGACTGGGAGATTGTAGAAGCTCTCCTCCAAGCCCTATCGAGCAAGTTGGGGCAAGTGGTAGAAGGGCTAGAAGGGTTTGAATTTGAAGCTTATTTCAGAGAAACAGTTCAGAATTATCTAGCTGACAAAGCGGCTCGTCTAGTATACTGCCAAGGGCTCTTGTCCCCTATCTATCTCAACAAGGAATACCTCGAGAGCTTTTTGGCTGAGGATGGATTGGCACGTTTTGAAGAGCTGGTCAAGAAGGTTCAAGGCTCTGATGCCTACCTTGCCAGTGTGAAATTTTACCCAGACGCCCAAGGTAAGGTGCACGGTATCTATCACCTAGCCCAGGGAGTCAAGACGATTTTGCCAAAGGAACCCTTTGTACCAGCTCCTTATACCGAGCAGCTGGTAGGAAAGGAACTTGTTTGGGAGATTGACCTAGTGACGATTTCTGGTGATGGGTCCAAAGCAGAAGACTACGAATCCATTGCTCGCTTGGACTATGCAAGATTTCTAGAGTCACTACCAAAAGCATTTTACCAGCAATTAGATGCTAATCAATTAGAAGTAGAACCCATTTTGGGAAAAGATTTTGAGGAATTAGTAGCCGTCAAGTAGCCACGACTCAAAAAAGAGTAAGCATAAAAATCCCTGTCATTAACAAATGGCAGGGATTTTGGTTAAAAGAAGGTCAAGATGCGAAGGTAGTCAACTGTCAGCGCGAGCTCTGCAATGAAGAAGGGTAAGAGAATAGCGCCATCAAGTAAGACAGCTAGCAAGAAACGATAAAATGGGTCAAGGTTGCTGGTTTTACTTGGCTTGCTAATCACAAAGAGATTGCCGAGGGCAAAGATGGCCATGCTTAGAAGAGTGAGGATACCAGCAAATCGTAAGCCACCAAAGAGTGCAAAGAAACTTGCTAGAGCCGTTAGGACAAGTGGGATAGCAAAGAGTCTGCTGTACCGATCGCAAGCTTCTTGGAAGGTGAAGTCGCTCTCCTGGTCCAGTACACGTCGGACAGTAAAGCCTCCCAAAATGATAGAAAAGTAAAATAGAGCGCTAGCGACTAAGATAGAAAGTCCAGCAAAGAGATTTAAAGGAGGGAGCTGGTTAGGTAAACTATTGGCAATAGATGCCATATAGCCATAGTAGAGGTGCTTGATATGATAGATACTAAAGAAAAGATTAATAGAAGACAGCAAAGTGAGCAGGCCAAAGACACTGTAACGATGCTTTTGGTCCGTAGTCTTGCTGGCAGTTGGTTCTTGGATAGCATCCAGCAGCCAAGTCCAAAATAGTGCGATTTCTTCTTTGAACCGGGCTGTTTTACGAGGGTCAATATCTGGGATATAGGGGCTTTCTAAAGCTTTGCTGAGGATGCTTTTCTCTTTTGCAGGGGTTTCTTGGTTGCCTTCCTCTTCAGCTTTCCCTTCTCCCTCTTCCTTGGTTTGGGCTTCTTCAATCATTTCGGGAGTTTCCTCCTCATGCGTTTCCGACTCTTTAGGTGAGACAGATGTTTCTTGGCTTACTTGTAGTTCGGTCTCCACAGTTTCTGAAGTCTCTGGCTCGTTGGGCTGGTTTTCCGATTTCGTCTGAGGTGATTTCTTCTCAAGATCGGCACTTTCAAACCATTCTTGTGTCATGGTGGAACCTCCTTTTTTATGGTCGTTTTCTATCTTTAGACTAGCAGATGAAAGCGTTTTTGTCAATGATTTCTAGATGGAGCAGAGTACTCTTCTTTAGGTAGGTAGATATCCTGGTTGGCTTTTGCAATGAGCAGGTCCTTGACATCTGCTTTGTCTGTCTTGTATGGGTTGGCAAGTTCATTCTCTTTTTGTCCACGATGTTCTTCTTTGGGTTTATGATAGATACCACCATGCTGAGAAGAAAGATTTAGATTGATACGGTCAGTCTCTTTCTGGGAGAGAATGAGGTTTAGAGTGGAATGGGCCTCTAGCTCAACCTTGCCGTGGACCTTGATATTCTCAGCATAGATGTGTTCCCTTTCCGTCTTGACCTGGCTATCTGTAAATTCGGTATCAAAGATATTGATGATATGAGGTGTCGTTAGTGTACTATTCTTGATAGAGCTTTCTGTTATTCTTAAGAGATAGCCTTTTGTTTTGATTGTCGCATTTTCAAGATTGGCTTGACGAATATTGGTTTGTCCACGATTGGCTGAGACGGTGATAGCTTGCAGCTTTCTTCCTTTAGGTAGGGAGAGAACGACTTCGTCAAAACGATTAGAATAGTTGCTAGCGATACGAAGTAGGCCTTCGATTCCTGAACCTAGAAAGCGATGTTGGGAGGCTTGTTTGTCAGTGACGGTCAGTGTTTTGTCACTCATGCCAGTAGTCAAATCATGACGACCAGATACGGAAGGATGATAGGTGATGTGGATCTTGTCATCTACAGACTCTGTGATGGTTAGGCTATGTTCCTCAAGGGTCAAATCAAGTTTTTCCACTTCATTTCCAAAGGTCACTTCTTCGATACGATTGTCATAGACTGGGTCTTTTGACATGGCAAGCAAACTTTGAATACCATTGAACTGGGCCCCTACAATGATCATGATAAAACCAAGGATTGTAGAAACCACACCAAAAATGAGAAATCCTTTCGTCAATTTACGCATGTCTGTCACCTCTCTTTCCTTTTTTAAGAATCCATTGCACCAAGCGGATGATCAGGAGGCCAAAGAAACGGGCTACATAGGAGATGCCTAGTAGAACAAGAGAAGAAGCACCGATAGCAAGCAAACCAGCCCCAAAAATCAAGATAAAGGCGGATTTGGCTTCGACTAGGACGCTAAAACTCTCTACGATAAAGAGTCCGCCCAGTAGGATACCTGTCACAGAGACGGTAAAGAAGGCTAGAATGACGGAGACAGCTGCGATAAAAATACCGATGATGGCCATGAGGATGCCGATCCCGACTGGAATTCCGATAGGGGCTGCCAGTAAGGCAAGTAGGGCAATGTGTAGCAGTTGGCGGTCATTCTTTTGAGCAGGTGCCTCATTGACCTTTTTATCGAGAAGATCAGAGAGGATATCATGGGCAGCTTCTTTTGGTGTTCCTAGACTAGCAATGAGTTCTTCTTCGCCCTCTGGACCTGCATCGTCAAATAGTTCCTTAAAGTAGTCCATGGCTTCGATGCGGTCAGCTTCAGGTAGTTTATGGAGATAGGTTTCTAACTGAGTCAGATAGTCAGTTCTTGTCATGGCGGATACTCCCTTCTATGATGCCGTTGACGGTGTCGGTATAGAGCGTCCACTCTTCCTTTAGAGTAACGAGCTGCTCTACGCCTTGATTGGTCAAGGAGTAGTATTTGCGCATACGCCCCTGAAACTCTCTAGAGTAGGTGGTCAGAAAGCCACTGGCTCCCAATTTTTTGAGAATGGGATAGAGCGTAGATTCTTTGATATTGGCGATGAGCTTAATGGTTTGACTAATCTCATAACCATAAGAATCCCCCTGCTCCAGTACAGCCAAGATGAGAAACTCAATCAAGGCAGAGGATGTTGGGAAGTACATGGGAAACCTCCTTTATATTATATAAAAATTTTATATATACTCTTTTCAAATATATTGTATCTCAATATGAAAGCCCTGTCAAGAAATATGTGTAAAAATTTTACATATAAAAAACTCCTAGTAAAAACTAGAAGTTTAGAGGATTTTATCCGCCCGATCCACCATAAAGAGTGAGACGGTCATGATGATATCGATGGCTAGAAGAGCAAGGACAGCTGGGATCCAAGATTGAAAAAGTTCAAAACTATAACCAAACAAGGCAGGACCAAAGGCCGCCAAGATGTAGCCTCCTGTTTGCGCTAGTCCTGATAGCTGAGCTGTCTTTTCAGGAGAACTGGTTTTAAGAGAAAAGCAAACCATGAGGTAGGGGAAGAGGGCACTGCAGGCCGTTCCAATCAAGAGATGGACGACTAACCAGTAGAGGAAATTATTGGCTGGATACAAGAGCATGGCAATTCCCATCATACCAGCGATAGAGATAATTGCCAGCATGATTCGACGGTGACTATCTGATAGACGAGTCGTCAGACTTGGAACAGTCATGGAAAAAGGAATGCTGATCAGTGAGAAGATAGAAGCCAGAAGAGCCGCATCACTATTAGAAATACCAGCACTAACAGCCATAGTTGGCAACCAGGTCATACTTGTATAAAAGAGCAAGGACTGAAGCCCGCCAAAGATAATGATAGCCCAGACATCTTTACTTTTTAGAATATTCTCTTTGACTTGCTTTTCTTTTTGGCTTTCTAGGTGGTGGTTGTGGCGATGATTTGGCAACCAGACTAGCAGAGTGACCAGACAGAGAAAGCTGAGAACGAGGATAAGTCCCTTCCAAGAACTAGCTTGGGTGATAGGGACCGAAAGATAAGAAGCGATGGCTGTCGAAATTCCCATGGCAGTGACATAGAGAGTTGTTAGGAAACTAATCTTTTGAGGCTGATTTGCCTGGATTATACTTGGGAGGAGTACATTGAAGATCGCAATGCTTGCTCCCACAATTAGGGTCCCTAGATAGAGAAGGGGAAGATTGAAAATCCGAATGACAGAGCCAACGGTTAAGAGAAGGAGACAGTAAGTAAAGAGATGTTCCAACCCGATTTTTTGTGCCAAGCGGCTTGCAAAAGCAGAGAAAAGAGCAAACATCAAGAGAGGGAGACTGGTTAAAATCCCAAGAGAGCTAACCTCCACTCCTAGTCCCTGAGCAATATCTCCTAAAATAGTTGGAAGAGCAGTGAAGGGAGATCGTAAAACAGTCCCGATTAAGACAATTCCTAGAACAAAAAAGAGTGATTGTTTCTTCATAAAAACCTCGATAGGATGATTTTAATAACAGCTTATTTTAAGGTTTTTTCCTTATAATGTCAAGTAATGACAGCCAAGACAGATCAATCAATGAAAGTGAAAATAAAGTGAAAAGAGACAGATTTCTTTACTAGAATTTTCCTTGATTTGATATAAAAATAGGAAACTAGGAAATTTTGTGATAAAATAGTGGAAGGAAATCTATACATTGGAGAAAAACTGTGCCTGAAAAGCAAAAAATCAGCGTCTTGATGTCGGTCTATGTAAAGGAAAATCCGACGTTTTTAAGAGATGCTATCAAAAGTGTTCAAAACCAGACCTTGAAACCGAGCGAACTTGTTCTTGTTGAGGATGGCCCGCTCACACCCGAACTCTATCAGGTGCTAGATGAAGTGGCAGCTCAGTCAGACATTCCAGTTAAACGGTGCCCCTTAGAACAAAACCAAGGTTTAGGCTTGGCTCTTCGATACGGTGTTTTACAGTGCCAGTATGACATTATTGCCCGCATGGATACGGATGATTTAGCCGTTCCGGATCGTTTTGAGAAACAGCTTCAGCTAATGGAGAAAGAAGATCTCGATCTCTTAGGCGGCCATATCGCAGAGTTCATTGACAATCCAGATGAGATTGTATCTTATCGTCGTGTTCCAACTCAGCACGCAGACATTGTGGCTTATCAGAGAATGAGAAGCGCTTTTAACCATATGACAGTCATGTTTAAAAAGGACATGGTCCTCAAGGCGGGCAACTATGAAGATGGCCTTTACATGGAGGATGACCTCCTTTGGCTCAATATGATTGCTGCAGGTGCCAAGACTGGGAACCTAGATCAAATCTTGTGTAAGGTTCGTGTCGGTGCAGGGATGTTTGAGCGTCGAGGTGGCTTGCGTTACCTTAAACTCTATCGTCAGGCTCGCCAAAGGATGCTTGAGCGAGGGCAAATTTCTTACATGGAATATGCTAAAAGTGTAGCCATTCAGGCAATTGTTGCACTTTGTCCAGGCTTTGTACGTCAGTTTATCTTCGTCAAACTTTTAAGAAAGAGAAAGTAAGCCCCGATAGACTGAATGATTTAGGCTATCATAACAACAGTATCATCTGACTCTTTTAAGGGGGAGTAAATTCCTATGAATAAAAAACTAACAGATTATGTGATTGATCTGGTTGAAATTTTAAATAAACAGCAAAAACAAGTGTTTTGGGGGATATTCGATATTCTGAGTATGGTGGTTTCCATCATCGTATCTTATATCTTGTTTTATGGCCTTATAAATCCTGCGCCTGTGGATTACGTGATCTACACTCTTTTAGCTTTCCTCCTCTATCAAATCATGATTGCATTTTGGGGGCTAAACGCTAGTATCAGTCGTTATAGCAAGATTACGGATTTCATGAAAATCTTTTTCGGAGTGATGCTCAGCAGTGTTCTTTCTTATGGAATCTGCTATGCCTTTCTTCCACTATTTTCTATCCGTTTCATCGTGCTCTTCATTTTGCTGAGCACCTTCCTTATCTTGCTTCCTCGTATCACTTGGCAGTTGATTTATTCTAAGCGCAAGCAAGGTAGTGGAGATGGAGAGCATCGTCGGACCTTCTTGATTGGTGCTGGTGATGGTGGTGCCCTCTTTATGAACAGCTATCAACATCCAACTAGCGACCTTGAGCTAGTGGGGATATTGGATAATGATGAAAAGAAAAAGGGACAAAAACTAGGTGGGATCCCAGTTCTGGGCTCTTATGAAAATCTGCCTGAATTGGCTAAACGTCACCAAATCGAGCGTGTCATCGTAGCGATTCCTTCGCTTGACCCATCAGAGTACGAACGCATCTTACAGATGTGTAATAAGCTAGGTGTCAAATGTTACAAGATGCCTAAGGTTGAGACAGTCGTTCAAGGACTCCATCAACCAGGTAGTGGTTTCCAAAAAATTGATATCACAGACCTTTTGGGCCGTCAGGAGATTCGTCTCGACGAATCGCGTCTGGGTACTGAGATTACAGGCAAGACCATCTTGGTGACAGGAGCTGGTGGTTCGATTGGTTCAGAGATTTGTCGTCAAGTTAGCCGCTTCAATCCCGAGCGTATCGTCTTGCTTGGACATGGTGAAAACTCAATCTATCTCGTTTATCATGAATTGATCCGTACATTCCAAGGGATTGATTATGTTCCTGTTATTGCAGATATTCAGGACTATGACCGTCTCTTGCAGGTGTTTGAGCAGTACAAACCAGCCATTGTTTACCATGCTGCAGCCCACAAGCACGTTCCGATGATGGAACGCAATCCAAAAGAAGCCTTCAAGAACAATATCCTCGGTACCTACAATGTTGCCAAGGCTGTTGATGAAGCCAAAGTACCTAAGATGGTCATGATTTCGACTGACAAGGCGGTCAATCCACCGAATGTTATGGGTGCAACTAAGCGCGTGGCAGAATTGATTGTCACTGGCTTTAACCAACGTAGCAAATCAACCTACTGTGCAGTTCGTTTTGGGAATGTTCTTGGTAGTCGTGGTAGCGTGATTCCTGTCTTTGAACGTCAGATTGCTGAAGGTGGTCCGGTAACGGTGACAGACTTCCGTATGACACGTTACTTCATGACCATTCCAGAGGCCAGTCGTCTGGTAATCCATGCTGGCGCTTATGCCAAGGACGGAGAAGTCTTTATCCTAGACATGGGCAAACCGGTTAAAATCTATGACTTGGCTAAGAAAATGGTTCTTCTAAGCGGACACACGGAAAGTGAAATTCCAATCGTTGAAGTTGGAATTCGCCCAGGGGAAAAACTCTATGAAGAACTCTTGGTTTCGACCGAATTGGTTGATAACCAAGTCATGGACAAGATCTTCGTTGGTAAGGTAAATGTCATGCCTCTAGAAGCCATCAATCAAAAAATAGAGGAGTTCCGTTCACTCAGCGGAGATGAGCTCAAAGAAGCGATCATTTCTTTTGCGAATGAGACAACTCATGCTGAGTAAGAGTGTTCATCTACCTTCATAATGAAACAACTATCGCCAGTTTTCTGAGGAAATCAGAAAGCTGGTTTTTATAAATAGAGAGTAGAGGACGTCGGATATTTCAAAGGTTTAATAAGCGCAACTATTCAAGGGACGATGTTATGTGATCTATCAGGAGAGTGATTTCAGACAATCTAAAAACTACCTCTATTTTTAGCTGGTAACATAACTTTGCGAAATAAGTATTAAAGTCAAAAGGAGATTTTTGTATGCTGAGTGCTATTAGGAGTTTTTTCAAAGGCTATGCAAATTTTTCTGGTCGTTCCACACGTCCAGAATTTTGGTGGGTTTGGCTGCTAAATATGGTAATTTTCTTGCCCGCCTACTACTCGCTATTCACGGGATTAGAATCTGATAAAGCCATCAGGAATATTGCGGTCTTCAGTATGTGTATTATTTTGTTTATAGTAGAGTTTGTTCCTCTACTAGCACTGATAGTACGTCGCTTACGAGATGTGGGTATCCATTGGGCCTATATCTTTATTGTATTTGTTCCTTTGGGTGCAGTAACACTGCTCGTTATGCTCGCTATGCCAAGTCAACGATTTGGAGAAAAAGTGATAAAAAATAGTGACAAAAATAAAGAAAATAAGGAAGACTCTCAGTTTGAAGACATGGTACGAAAATATTAGGATATTTTTAGTCTAGTTAAAAACGGCTGAGTCGTTTCCCAGCAAATAATCGCTTATAGTAGCAACCTATACAAAAAATACTCCTTAACCTAGTTCACTAGTGTTAGGAGTATTTTTGTATGGTTAGAGCTGGCTAATGATATCATCAATGGTACGGGCAATCCAGTCAGGTTGATAGCTGAGTAAATCAGCCTCTTCTCCAAATCCCCAAGTAACAGCGAACTTTTTAATACCAGTTTCTTGGGCTCCGATCATATCAAACTTGGTGTCGCCAATGATGAGAACTTGGTCTGCAGGCAGTTGATGCGTCTGCAAGGCGTAACGGATGACATCCGCCTTGTGCGGCGTTTCAGGACTAGAGCCGTAAATGCCATCAAAGAAATGATGGATTCCCAGATTTTTAGTCATATCCTGGGCAATCGGAGTATTCTTTGTTGTAGTGATGTAGAGAGGGTAGTTTTGCGAAATCTCTTGAAGCAATTCCGTTATTCGGGGGAAGAGTTGGGCTTCGTGGATTCCTTTTTCCTTGTAGTAAGAGCGGTATATCTGCACAGCCTCTGGGATTTGTTTCTTGGGAAGGCATGTTGCAAAACTACTTTCAAGGGGCGGTCCCATAAAACCACGAATGGTTTTGGCATCAGGGCTTGGAACTCCTAGCTCTTTAAAGGTATGGGTAAAGGCATTGTGGATCCCGATGGAACTGTCAACCAGAGTTCCGTCTAGATCAAAAAAGACTGCTGAGATAGAGGGCATAGTTTCTCCTAATAGATATAGATAAGCTTATTTTCCGAAGATTTCTTTTTGTAGGCGGCGACCAGTAGGTGTGGCGGCGAGTCCACCCTCAGCCGTTTCACGAAAGGCAGTTGGGAGGCTTGATCCGACCTGATACATGGCATCGATGACTTCGTCAACAGGGATTTTAGACTCGATACCTGCCAAGGCCATATCAGCCGCGATAAAGGCAAAACTAGCCCCCATGGCATTGCGTTTGACACAGGGAACTTCAACCAAACCAGCGACGGGATCGCAGATAAGGCCTAGCATATTTTTAATGACAAAGGCAATGGCTTGGCTAGCCTGATAGGGGCTTCCACCTGCAGCCAAGGTCAAGGCTGCGGCACTCATGGCAGAGGCAGAGCCAACTTCGGCCTGACAGCCACCTTCAGCACCTGAGATAGAGGCATTGTTCGCGATGACTAGTCCAAAGGCACCAGCAGCAAAGAGGAAATCCAGCTGTTCTTCGTGACTAAGGTCAAGTTTTTGGATAGCAGCAGTGAGAACGGCTGGCAGACAGCCAGCACTTCCTGCGGTTGGAGTGGCGCAGACCAAGCCCATCTTCGCATTGTGTTCATTGACCGCGATGGCATTACGGGCTGCTGATAGGATGGTAAAGTCCGACAAGGCCTTGCCACTTTTGAGATGGCGGTCTAGTTTGGCCGCATCTCCGCCTGTTAAGCCACTACGGGATTTGTTTTCACTGAGGCCGAGCTCGACAGAGGCTTTCATGACTTCTAGATTGCGTTCCATGAGGAGGAGAACTTCTGGCCGTTCTCGACCGGTTAGTTGATATTCGGTTGCAATCATGAGTTCTGCAACATTCCCTTGGAAGTCTAGATCTGCTTGCTCAACCAATTCTTTGATAGAATAAAACATGTTTCCTCCTACTTAAAGAAATTGACATTGTGGAGATGAGGGATTTTTCGGATTTCTTCAATCGCCTCTTCGCAACTTCGACTATCGACTTCGATAATCATGATGGCTTTTTCTCCAGCTTTTTCTCGAGTCACATTCATCTGTGCGATGTTGATATCGAAACGAGAGAGGGCTTCTGTGACATGGGCAATCATACCCGGAACATCCTGATGCACGATGATGATGGTCGGGGTATTCATGTTGAGAGAGACAGCAAAGCCGTTAAGTTCCGTAACCTGGATATTTCCTCCACCGATGGAAATTCCTGTCACACTAATGGACTTGTGTTCATTCTTCACAGTAATTTTAGTGGTATTAGGATGAGGAGCATTGCTGTCCTTCTGAATGGTCCAGACAATCTTGATACCGCGTTTATGGGCAATCTCTAGGCTATTTGGAATGTCGGGATCGTCCGTATCCATGCCTAATATACCAGCGACGAGAGCAAGGTCGGTTCCATGACCACGGTAGGTTTTGGCAAATGAATTAAATAAATGGAATTCGACTTCTGTCGGCGTATCATCAAAGATGGAAGAGACGATTTTCCCGATGCGAACAGCTCCAGCAGTATGGCTACTTGATGGGCCAATCATAACTGGTCCGATAATGTCAAAGACAGATTGAAAACGAAGTGAGTGCATCTGTTTCCCCTTACAAAGATTCTTATATCTATTATATCAAAGAATGGACCTCTGCGCTTATTTCCCTTATCAAAAGCTTAAAATGATTAAAGATAGTATAAAATAAGGTCTTTTGTGACAAAAACCTCCATAAAACGGTAAATATAAAACATTTTTGTAATATTTCTACATAAAACCGTTAAACAACGGTAACATTCGAGGAGTAGAATAGTATCATAGATAAAAAGGAGAATTTTTAGATATGTCATTAACAACTAAAAAAATTAAAACAACTATCGCAGGAGTAGCAGCTTTGCTTGCTTTCTTTGCTCCATCACTTGCATCTGCCCAAGAAACTGTAACTTACACAGTTAAATCAGGTGATACTCTTTCAGAAATCGCTGAGAAGTACAACACAACTGTTGAAAAATTGGCGGCAAAAAACAACATTAAAGATATTCACCTTATCTATGTTGACCAAGTTTTGGTTATTGAAGGAACAGCTTCTACTGTAGCTCCAGCAGCAACAACGGAAGAAACAGCTCCAGTAGCTACAGAAACAGTTGAAGAAGCTCCAGCAGCAACAACAACTTATGAAGCCCCAGCTGCACCTGCAACTCCAGCAGCAGAAAGCAACACTGCAGCAGCTTCTACTGTAAGTGGTTCTGAAGCAGAAGCCAAAGAATGGATCGCTCAAAAAGAATCAGGTGGTAGCTACACTGCTACAAACGGACGTTACATCGGACGTTACCAATTGACAGATTCATACTTGAACGGTGACTACTCAGCTGAAAACCAAGAACGTGTAGCAGATGCCTACGTTGCAGGACGTTACGGTTCATGGACAGCTGCCAAGAACTTCTGGCTTAACAACGGTTGGTATTAAGAATACAAGAGTCCTTTAGGGCTCTTTTTTGTTTACAAAGATGTTAACTTCTCGCTCTAGCTCTGTTAGTAAGTGTTCATCTTCTACTAGTTTAGCTAAGGAGAGTCCATTCTGTATCAACTGAGCATCATTAGCACAAATGCCGATACGAATATAGGAAAACGCAAGTGTATCGTACTGTTTGCTTGCTTTTGCCTCCTCTAAGAGAGTGTAGCAAAGCTGTTTGCAAAGCAACTTATCACCATTGTAAAGATAAAGAGTTGAGAGATTCAGAAGCAACATCATACGAAGCTGAAAGACAGGACTATAGTGTTTATAAACCTCTAGTCGTTCGAGAATTTTTTCGGTAATCTGATGAATATACTCCATAGGAAAAGCAAAGAGAATGGTATTAAGGACTTTGAGGTCACTCTCATACCAAGTATCTTGTTTCTCAATCTTATCCCATAATCTGTTTACAATGTTGTCAACCTTACTTGACAATTTTTCTATCCCATTTTCACGGATGTAGATAACGATTTCGAGCATATCTTGCAACTGCTGGATGGGAAAATCATGATGTGTTTTTAGATAATGTTGGCATTTTTTGAGTAATTTACTTAAGTCGCTCGTACCACTAATAGAAGCCATTTTTAGAAAAGTCTGCATGATAGTTGATCGTTCACTTGGGTGGTAGAGATGGCAAATATATTCAAACTCTTCAAAACTCATATTAATTTGCTGGAGAAGAAATTCCATATTCTCATATTTTGGAGTTGTCTTGCCACTTTCTATTTTTGATAGGCTGGTTCTTGAGAGAACACCCCCACAGACCTCTTCTTGAGTCAATCCTTTTGACTCACGGATTTCTTTATAAACATTTCCAAAATCGTAGCGCATGATTCCCTCCTTATTTGTGAAAAAAGTTAACAATAAATTGAAACTGATTAAAAATATTGTATCATAGTAATATAAAAAGTAAAAAAGAAATCTAAAATAAATTTGTGAAAAAGGTTAACAAATTTTACGACAAGGTATATTGTATTTTATAATCAAGATGATGAAGTACTAAGGGGGTATCAAATGTATAAAAAAGTATATCGTCTGTTGTTATTTATGTTATGGATGGTTATTTTCTTCCCTTGGGGATGGCTCTTATAAAATTTTGATTAAGTAAAACGAAAGGAAGGTGAGTCCAATGGACTTCAATGTTTACAAATGAACCAATTCATCTGTTTCTGTGAAACAGTTCAAGATATAAGATGTGAGGAAAATATCATGAAAAAATTAGTAAAAATTGGTGTCGCAACCGTAATGGCATGTGGTCTGCTTGCTACGACAAATGCTTTAGCAGTATGGGTAGATGGTGGTCAATGGAACTATGGAGTAGGTTGGACAGGAACTTTTGGATATTCTGATTATTTACATTCTACTCGCTCTCATACAGCAACTGTCCGACATGGAGGTAGAATCTCTAAGGATCGTCAGGGTCCTAGGGTTTGGGCACAAGCTTCCCTTACTAAAATTCCGCCAACAGGATTAGAATATTTCTATGGATTTTAAGTGAAATTTTCCCTCTCCTGTTAGGAGAGGGAGAACTTTATTGGAGGTATCTTTATGAAAAAAATCAGTAATTTCTGTATGTTACTCCTGCTTCTCTGTACTACTTTTTTTGTTTTTAATGTAAACTACACACGAGAAGTGGTTCGGATTCAGGAAATGGGAAAGACAGCGAGTTCTTTGGATGTATACTTGAAAGATGTCAATGAACCTGCAGAATCTGTTCTTCGATTTTTTGAGGATGTATCAAAGGAATACAAGGTCTCCATTATCAAAACAGACAGTGGTGATGAGGTGGTCAAGTCTGGTGTTTTTGATAAAGATACCTTCCCCTACCAAGAGTTTGGGATTTCTTCTCTTGATTTTACTACAGATGGTGAGGGAGTTTACAGTAATAAAGAAATTTCCAATAAACTTGGTACGATTCCGACTTTTCTAAAAGCCAAGCCTATTCAGCTTATGACTTTTCAAACCTATATCAAGGATACATCTCGTAGTTTAAATGGTCGCTATACGATAACTTCTACACAAGAGATGGACAAGGATAGGATTGTACAGAAATGGAGCGATTTTTTCAAGATAGACCAGACTACCTTGCTAGAGCCGATCTATAAAAGTGCAGTGGAAGTCATAAATCGAGATTTGCTTTTATCTGCCATTGTTTTTGTCTTGGCTATTTTACTTCTTGTGTTAGTGACAGTGTATCAACCGATGATGGATATGAAAAGAGTTGGGGTACAAAAATTACTGGGTTTTCAAGATCGGGCTGTTTTAGCTGATGTTGTGAAAGGCAATCTCTACCTCCTCCTAGCTGGGGGGCTTGTGATCAATCTAGGAGTGTTTTTCTTGCTTGATTACAAGCCAAAAGATTTGTTCCCTATGTTATGGTTGTCGCATTTTTTGCTTTTTCAACTTTATCTCTTTATCAGTTGGTTGACTTACCTCTTAATTCAAAAAATGACAATCAGCTCTCTGCTGAAAAGTTTTTCATCTTTCAAATTTGGTCTACTCTTTAATTATTTGATGAAAATTGGAACTACTATTTTACTGACAGTCTTGCTAGTTGGGGTAGGAAAAAGTTTGGAGCAAGAAAACAAAGAGTTGGATTACCAGAAACAGTGGATCAGTCAAGGAAATTATCTGACCTTGGAAACTTTCCAACTCAATGATAACCTGTGGCAAGAGCAGTTGGCAGGCTCAGGGCAGGCAGTGGATTATTTCTATCGATTTTATCTGGATTTGGTAGAAAAAACGCAGGCGGGCTATGTGCAAAGTAGCAGTCTTCCTGTAAAAAATTTTGTCAAATCAGACCAGACTCAGCAATATCAGTTAACAGATACGGTGGATGTTTACTATGCTAATCGCAATTTTCTAAAGAGCAAGGGATTCAAGTTACCCGATACCGGCACTAAAAAAGTTATTTTGATGCCAGCAAGTACGAAAGGTGAAGAAGATAAAAATCAGCTCTTGGGAAAATTAATTGCCTATCTTTCGATGAAGTATGAAGAGCAACAAAAACGAACGATAGAGGAGATGGATATCGAGATTGCTTACTATGAAGGTGATTGGTCATTTTTCCCATATAGTGATAAGCGAAAGGAAAATCTCTACAATCCAATTATTAGCTTGGTCAATGATTCTGATATGATGTGGGATGAAAAAGCTTCCCTGTCAACAACAGGTTTAAATAATCCCATTAAAATCGAAAATACAGCTCAACATCAAAAAGAGGTGACAGCGTTAGTTGAGAAATTGTCAGATGGGAATTATTTAAAATTTTCATCTATTCAAGCCATTCAACAAGAGAAAGTAGATTCTTATCGAGATGCTGTTCGGAATTTCAACATACTCTTTGCTTTGGTTGGTCTTCTTAGTATGATGATTTCCTACTTCTTACTAGTAACAACTTTCTTATTGAAGCGAACAGATATTATTACCAAGAAGTTTATGGGCTGGAAATTGATAGATCGGTATCGCTCCTTGCTGGGTCTTCTATTAGCTGTTTATAGCCTTCCTTTTATGGTTTTGCTATTCTTTACACAGGCACTGTTCTCCCTCTTGCTTTTCGCAGGATTTACAGGCTTAGATATTCTGTTTGTACTTTTCTTGGGCTCTAAGATGGAAAAACGAAATGTAGTGCAGTTATTGAAAGGGGATCACTTATGATAAAGTTGGAAAATGTTACGAAAACCATTGGGAAAAAAGTTATTTTGGAGAACTTATCTCTAAAAATTAACCAAGGAGATTTAGTTGCCATTGTTGGAAAAAGTGGCAGTGGCAAGTCAACCTTGTTAAATCTCTTGGGTTTGATAGATGGCGATTACAGTGGACATTATGAAATTTTCGGTCAGCAAAATGTACCTGTCAATTCTGTTAAGTCGCAAGCGATTATCCGCGAACATATCTCCTATCTGTTTCAAAACTTTGCTCTGATTGATAATGAAACAGTAGAGTATAATCTCATGCTTGCTCTAAAGTATGTGAAATTTTCCAAGAAAGACAAAGTTAAAAAGATAGAAGAAATTTTAGAGAGAGTGGGATTGTCATCAACCCTACATCAGAAGGTTTCAGAGTTATCTGGAGGGGAGCAGCAACGAATCGCAGTTGCTAGAGCCATTTTAAAACCCAGCCAGCTCCTTTTAGCAGATGAACCAACCGGTTCTCTAGATCCTGAAAATCGAGATTTGGTTTTGAACTTTCTCTTAGATATGAACAAGGAAGGTAAAACGGTCATTATCGTTACCCACGATGCCTATGTGGCCGAACAGTGCCATCGAGTTATTGAATTGTGAAAGAGAATGTGGAGAGTTCGTTGATCTCTTCATCTTACCTGTAATTGGACAATTGTATTTTTAAAAAATCAAACAGTATAAATAAGCTTATTATGTGTAAAAATATATCATATAATAAGCTTTTTCTTGATTTAAATGAAATAAAATACAGTTTTTTCTTGACAAACGAAAATGAGAGGAGTATTATTTATACAATAATAAAGTATAAAAATAAAAGGAGGCTCTTCTATGAATAAAGTGAAGAAGGTGTTGATGACGATGTTTGGTTTGCTTATGTTTCCCTTATTATTTGCTTGTAGTAACACTCAATCCCAAGGTGTTGAAGCCATTAAGGCTAAAGGAAAATTGGTGGTGGCCCTAAATCCAGAGTTTGCTCCATTTGAATATCAAAAATTAGTTGATGGGAAAAATCAGATTGTAGGTTCAGATGTTGAACTAGCCAAAGCCATCGCAAAGGAACTAGGTGTAGAAGTGGAGCTCTCTCCAATGAGTTTTGACAATGTACTGGCTAGTCTTGATTCAGGTAAGGCCGATCTTGCCATATCAGGTGTTTCTAAAACTGAGGAGAGAAGTCAAGTTTACGATTTTTCAATTCCCTACTACACTTCGAAGAATAAGGTTATCGTAAGAAAATCTGAATTAACGAATTACCAATCAGTCAAGGATTTGGCTCAGAAAAAGGTTGGAGCGCAGAAAGGTTCTATCCAGGAAACTCTAGCTAAAGAAACCTTGAAGGATTCTTCTCTCGTTTCACTTCCTAAAAATGGAAATTTGATAACAGATTTGAAATCAGGGCAACTGGATGCGGTTATCTTTGAGGAACCAGTGGCGAAAGGATTTGTAGAGAATAATCCAGACCTAGCCATCGCTGAGTTTGATTTTGATAATGACAAGGAAGATTCCTATGCTGTTGCGATGAAGAAAGACAGTAAAGAATTAAAAGATGCGGTTGACAAAACCATCCAGAAATTGAAGGATTCTGGGGAGTTGGACAAATTGATTGACGATGCTTTTAAAGCCTCTATCGAAAAATAGAAAGAAGGAAGAGAAATGAGTAAGGAAAAAGTCATTTTAGCCTATTCAGGTGGATTGGATACATCAGTTGCTATTACATGGTTAAAAAAAGACTATGATGTGATTGCTGTTTGTATGGATGTGGGTGAAGGAAAAGATTTGGAGTTCATCCATGATAAAGCTCTCAAGGTTGGGGCTGTAGAGTCTTATGTCATTGATGTTAAGGAAGAATTTGCTAATGACTATGTTTTAGTGGCCCTTCAGGCTCATGCCTACTATGAACAGAAGTATCCTTTGGTATCTGCTCTGAGTCGCCCTCTTATTTCAAAAAAACTCGTTGAAATAGCTCATCAGACAGGGGCAACCACAATTGCCCATGGTTGTACAGGTAAGGGAAACGACCAAGTTCGGTTTGAAGTCTCTATCGCAGCTTTGGATCCCAATCTAAAGGTAGTTGCGCCTGTTCGTGAGTGGAAATGGTCTCGTGAAGAAGAAATCCAATATGCCAAAGAAAATGGCGTCCCAGTTCCAGCTGACCTTGACAATCCTTACTCTGTCGATCAAAATCTTTGGGGACGTGCAAATGAATGTGGTGTTCTGGAAAACCCTTGGAACCAAGCGCCAGAAGAAGCATTTGGAATCACATCTTCTCCAGAAGAGGCTCCAGACAGTCCAGAATTTATTGACATTGAGTTTAGCTGCGGGGTGCCTATCTCCCTCAATGGAGAGAAGATGAAAGTGGCTGCTTTGATTCAAAAGCTAAATGAAATTGCGGGCAAACACGGTGTCGGTCGTATTGACCATGTGGAAAATCGCCTAGTCGGTATTAAGTCAAGAGAGATTTATGAGTGCCCAGGCGCTGTGACTTTATTGGCCGCTCATAAGGAGATTGAGGACTTGACTCTTGTGAGAGAAGTGGCTCATTTCAAACCTATTATCGAAAATGAATTGTCCAATCTCATCTATAATGCATTGTGGTTTAGCCCAGCAACTCAGGCTTTGATTGCCTATATCAAGGAGACACAGAAAGTTGTCAATGGAACTGCAAAAGTTAAACTCTATAAGGGGAATGCTCAGGTAGTGGCTCGGAAATCTCCAAATTCTCTTTACGATGAAAATTTGGCGACTTATACTAGTGCGGATACTTTTGACCAAGATGCGGCTGTTGGATTTATCAAGCTTTGGGGGCTTCCGACTAAGGTTTATTCAGAAGTTCAGAAAAATGTTGAGTAGTGACGCGATAGAAAGGGACGACAGGATATGCCGAAAAATACAAAATTATGGGGTGGTCGATTTGAAGGCACTGTGGAAGATTGGGTAGAGCAGTTCGGTGCGAGTATTTCCTTTGATCATCAGCTGGCAAAATTTGATTTGATGGGTTCCCTAGCTCATGTTCAAATGCTAGGACAGACTGGCATTTTGAGCTTGGAAGAGGCAGAGCAGATCCAAGATGGTCTGAAAGCTTTGTTGCGAGATTTAGAGGCAGGAGAGCTTCATTTTGATATTGCAAATGAAGATATTCATATGAATATGGAAGTGTTGCTGACAGAGAAAATCGGTCCTCTGGCTGGGAAACTACATACGGCTCGTTCTCGGAATGACCAAGTCGCAACGGATATGCACTTATATCTAAAGGAGCAGCTTGGGCATGTTTTGGATAAGTTGGCGAATCTGAACAGTGTTTTGCTGGATTTGGCTGAAAAACATGTGGAAACCATCATGCCAGGCTATACCCATTTGCAGCACGCCCAACCGATTAGTTTTGCCCACCATCTCATGGCTTATTACAATATGTTCCAAAGGGATAGCGAGCGCTTTGCATTTAACTTGAAACATACGGACCTGTCTCCCCTGGGTGCGGCTGCTTTGGCGGGGACAACATTTCCAATCAATCGTCAATTATCGAGTGATTTATTGGGCTTCCAACAACCCTATACCAATTCCTTGGACGCAGTGAGTGACCGTGATTTTATCTTAGAATTTCTGTCAAATGCCAGCATTTTGATGATGCATATGAGCCGTTTTTGTGAAGAAATCATCAATTGGTGCAGTTTTGAGTATCAGTACATTAGCTTGTCTGATAGCTTTTCAACAGGTTCATCTATCATGCCCCAGAAGAAAAATCCTGATATGGCCGAATTGATTCGAGGGAAGACAGGACGGGTTTACGGGCACTTGCTTGGACTATTGACCGTCATGAAATCTTTGCCTCTGGCCTATAATAAGGATTTGCAAGAGGACAAGGAAGGCATGTTTGATACAGTAGAAACGATTTTAAATTCTCTGGATGTGTTGGCAGGTATGCTATCGAGTATGCAGATTAATAAGGCCAAAATGCAGCAATCCACAGAGAATGATTTTTCGAATGCGACCGAACTGGCAGATTATTTGGCAGAAAAAGGTCTTCCCTTTAGAGAAGCGCATGAAATAGTAGGGAAATTGGTTCTAGACTCTATCAAGCATGGTAAAAATATCCAAGATTGGGATTTGAAGGAGTTGCAAGTCTACCATCCCTTGATTGAAGAGGATATTTATATCTACTTGCGCCTAGAAACCGCTGTTCAGAGACGGAATTCCTTAGGAGGAACCGGCTTTGAGCAAGTGAAATACCAGATAGAACAAGCGAAGAAAGAACTTAAAGGGGAAAATTGATTCATTTGCAAAGTATGAAAGAGAGGCTGAGATGATTTATCAGCCTCTTTCTTGTCTTCTCCAACCAAGCGTGTTATAATGAATACTGCTCAAGCGACCTTCAATCGTTGAAGCACACACGACCTTCAATCGTGAACTAGTCATTTCGTTTATCTTTTATTACGTCGTTAACTCGTCTTACCTAACTCGAGTTATGCCTGCGACTCGTTGCCTATCATATTTTCATTTTAAGATGATAGGCTAAAATGGTCTCCCAGACCATTTTACTCCTAAAAGCAAACGAAAAGACTATACTTAAAGAAATTCTATTGAAAGTCATAATGAATAGAATTTTGAAGGGTATGAATAAACGAATAGATGGGAGACCTACCATGAGTGATAACTCTAAAACACGTGTTGTTGTGGGGATGAGTGGTGGTGTTGATTCGTCGGTGACGGCTCTCTTGCTCAAGGAGCAGGGCTACGATGTGATCGGTATCTTCATGAAGAACTGGGATGACACAGATGAAAACGGCGTCTGTACGGCGACCGAAGATTACAAGGATGTGGCTGCGGTGGCAGACCAGATCGGCATTCCTTACTACTCTGTCAATTTTGAAAAAGAGTACTGGGACCGCGTTTTTGAGTATTTCCTAGCGGAATACCGTGCAGGGCGCACGCCAAATCCAGATGTTATGTGCAACAAGGAAATCAAGTTCAAGGCCTTTCTGGACTATGCGATGACCTTGGGTGCAGACTATGTAGCGACTGGGCATTATGCTCGAGTGGCGCGTGATGAGGATGGCATCGTTCACATGCTTCGTGGCGTGGACAATGGCAAGGATCAGACCTATTTCCTCAGCCAACTTTCGCAAGAACAACTCCAAAAAACCATGTTCCCCTTGGGACATTTGGAAAAGCCTGAAGTACGAAAACTAGCAGAAGAAGCAGGCCTTGCGACTGCTAAGAAGAAAGATTCGACAGGGATTTGTTTTATCGGAGAAAAGAACTTTAAAAACTTTCTCAGTAACTACCTGCCAGCTCAGCCTGGTCGTATGATGACTGTGGATGGTCGCGATATGGGTGAACATGCAGGCCTTATGTACTATACAATTGGTCAGCGTGGCGGTCTCGGTATCGGTGGCCAACACGGTGGTGACAATGCGCCTTGGTTCGTTGTCGGAAAAGACCTCAGCAAGAATATCCTCTATGTCGGCCAAGGCTTCTATCATGATTCGCTCATGTCAACAAGCCTAGAAGCCAGTCAAGTCCACTTTACTCGTGACATGCCAGAGGAATTTAAACTAGAATGTACGGCTAAATTCCGCTACCGTCAGCCTGATTCTAAGGTGACTGTACATGTCAAAGGAGACAAGGCGGAGGTCGTCTTTGCAGAGCCACAACGCGCGATCACACCAGGGCAGGCAGTTGTCTTTTACGATGGCGAAGAGTGTCTAGGTGGCGGTTTGATTGACAATGCTTATCGAGATGGACAGGTTTGTCAGTACATCTAAGATTTTCTAAGAGGAAAGAGAATGTTTCAGTTTTTTAAGAAAAAAACGGCTAAAGAAGAGAAAAAAATGAGTCTCTCTGACTATAAGAAAGAGTATTTGAGAGAGAAAACGACAGAGTCGATTGAAGCCTTGTTCAAGGAATTGAAACGAGCTAAAGTCTGGGTCCCCTTCAATGCATCTCTGATGGATGGGGGTGACGGACAAGAAGGTGCTCGCCTAAAACCGGATATTCTGCGAAAGGGAGACGACTACTTTTATCCTTGCTTCATAGAAATTCAGGACATTCCCAAGGACTATTATGACCGATTTTCTTGGTTGCAATTGCCTCTTACGGACTGTTTATTTGCTGCGGAAGAGATAGGGGAGTTTCCGGTGAGAGGGATTGTTTTAGATGCTTTCGCTGACTCGGTTGAGATTGACAAAGGAGCTTTTGAAGCGATTCGCCAATCATAGTACATTTAGATTGACAAATTTTCTCAATTTGCTACAATAATAAAAGCAATAGAAATGATGGTCAAAGCTCATGGATGTTGCAGGCTTTTTTGTCCTGCACTTCTTACGAGTTTTGACTGTTTTTGTGTCGTTTAAGGGAAAGGATAAAAATGACTCAACAAGACTTTCGGACAAAAGTAGGAAATACGGTTTTTGGTGTTCGGGCGACAGCCTTGATTCTTCAAAATCGCAAACTCCTAGTTACCAAAGATGAGGGCAAGTATTACACTATCGGCGGTGCCATCCAAGTCAATGAAAGAACGGAAGATGCGGTAGTCCGCGAAGTGAAGGAAGAACTGGGTGTCAGAGCTCAAGCTGGGCAGCTAGCTTTCGCGGTTGAAAATCGTTTTGAACAAGACGGTGTTTCCTATCACAACATCGAATTTCATTATCTAGTTGATCTACTGGAGGATGCCCCATTGATCATGCAGGAAGATGAAAAAACGCAGCCCTGTGAGTGGATTGATTTGGATAAACTCCAGAATATCCAGCTAGTTCCAGCCTTCTTAAAAACAGCCCTGCCGGATTGGGACGGGCAACTAAGACACATTCATCTTGAAGAATAGGAGAGAAAATGACTTATAATTTTACGGAAGAATACGATATTATTGTAATCGGTGCGGGACACGCTGGGGTTGAGGCTTCCTTGGCTGCAAGCCGTATGGGTTGTAAGGTCTTGCTTGCGACTATCAACATTGAAATGCTGGCTTTCATGCCATGTAATCCCTCTATCGGAGGTTCTGCCAAGGGGATTGTCGTGCGTGAAGTCGATGCCCTCGGTGGTGAAATGGCTAAAACCATTGACAAGACTTACATCCAGATGAAGATGCTCAACACTGGGAAAGGTCCAGCTGTCCGTGCCCTTCGTGCGCAGGCTGACAAGGAGCTTTACTCTAAGGAAATGCGCAAGACAGTTGAAAATCAAGAAAATCTGACCCTTCGTCAAACCATGATTGATGAGATTTTGGTGGAAGATGGCAAGGTTGTCGGTGTGCGTACGGCGACCCATCAAGAGTATGCTGCCAAGGCTGTTATCGTGACGACAGGGACTGCACTCCGCGGAGAAATCATCATTGGAGATCTAAAGTACTCATCAGGTCCTAACCACAGTCTAGCTTCGATCAACCTAGCTGATAATCTCAAGGAATTGGGACTTGAAATCGGTCGTTTCAAGACAGGAACTCCTCCACGTGTCAAGGCTTCCTCTATCAACTATGATGTGACAGAAATCCAGCCAGGAGACGAGACACCAAATCACTTCTCATATACTTCACGTGATGAGGATTATGTCAAAGACCAAGTGCCATGCTGGTTGACCTACACTAATGGTACTAGTCATGAGATTATCCAAAACAACCTCCACCGTGCGCCTATGTTTACAGGTGTGGTCAAGGGAGTGGGACCTCGTTACTGTCCGTCAATTGAAGATAAGATTGTGCGCTTTGCGGACAAGGAACGCCACCAACTTTTCCTTGAGCCAGAAGGGCGCAATACAGAGGAAGTTTATGTTCAAGGCCTATCAACCAGTCTGCCTGAGGATGTCCAACGTGAGCTGGTTCATTCCATCAAAGGGTTGGAAAATGCAGAGATGATGCGAACAGGTTATGCCATTGAGTACGACATGGTCTTGCCACACCAGTTGCGTGCGACTCTGGAAACAAAGAAAATCTCAGGACTCTTTACTGCTGGTCAGACAAATGGAACGTCAGGTTACGAAGAAGCTGCTGGCCAAGGGATTATCGCTGGTATCAATGCGGCTCTAAAAATCCAAGGCAAGCCAGAGTTGATTTTGAAGCGAAGCGACGGTTATATCGGGGTGATGATTGATGACTTGGTGACCAAGGGAACCATTGAACCCTACCGTCTCTTGACCAGTCGAGCTGAATACCGCCTCATCCTCCGTCATGACAATGCCGATATGCGTTTGACTGAGATGGGACGCGAGATTGGTCTTGTGGATGATGAACGTTGGGCTCGCTTTGAAATCAAGAAAAATCAATTTGACAATGAGATGAAGCGTCTAGACAGTATCAAACTAAAGCCGGTCAAAGAAACCAATGCCAAGGTTGAGGAGATGGGCTTCAAGCCGTTGACAGATGCGGTGACAGCCAAAGAATTCCTTCGCCGTCCAGAAGTTTCTTACCAGGATGTGGTGGCCTTCATCGGGCCAGCTGCAGAGGACTTGGATGACAAGATTATCGAATTGATTGAAACAGAGATCAAGTACGAAGGCTATATTTCCAAAGCCATGGACCAGGTTGCCAAGATGAAACGCATGGAAGAAAAACGCATTCCAGCCAATATTGACTGGGATGACATTGATTCTATCGCAACAGAAGCTCGCCAGAAGTTCAAACTTATCAATCCAGAAACTATCGGCCAAGCCAGCCGTATTTCGGGAGTAAACCCAGCAGATATTTCTATTTTGATGGTGTATCTTGAAGGTAAAAATCGTAGTATTTCTAAAACTCTTCAAAAATCAAAATGATACGTCGTCGGCTTCGGCTCACCTAACTCAAGTTATGCTTTCGCCTAGCCTTCTAGTCTGATTTCGATTTTTATTGAGTTTCAATCTCAAAAGAAAGCATAGAAAAAACAGCTCCGAAGACGGGGCTGTTTTGTTGACTTGTACTCAATGAAAATCAAAGAGCAAACTAGGAAGCTAGCCGTAGGTTGCTCAAAGCACTGCTTTGAGGTTGTAGATAGAACTGACGAAGTCAGTAACATATATACGACAAGGCGAAGCTGACGTGGTTTGAAGAGATTTTCGAAGAGTATTATTCTTCATCTGGTGTGAGGATCATAGGGATGATAATCGGTTCACGTTCGGTGTTTTCATAGAGGAAAGGACGAATAGCGTTGACAATGGCACCATTGACAGATTGGATACTAGCATCCTTGTTTTTTAATGCGATACGAATAGCATTGAAGAGGATGCGCTGGCTTTGGCGAATCAAGTCGCCAGATTCTCTCATGTAGACAAAGCCTCGGCTGAGGATGTCTGGACCAGACAAGATCATTTTAGACTTGAAGTCAACAGTTGCGACTGCTAGAACGACACCGTCTTCGGATAGATCACGACGATCTTTGAGGACAGCAGCGCCGATTTCACCGATACGATTTCCATCAACATAGATGTCTTGGGCGTTGAAATGGCCTGCGATACGAGCTGAGTTAGCAGTAAGAGCAAGCACATCACCATTGCTCATGATAAAGATATTGTCCTTTTCAACACCAGTATCCACCGCTAGTCCAGCGTGGACTTTCTGCATGCGGTATTCACCGTGGACAGGCATGAAGTATTTGGGCTTGATCAAACGGAGCATGAGTTTTTGCTCTTGCTGACCACCGTGTCCAGAGGTGTGGATATTGTTAATCTTTCCGTGGATAACTTCGACACCAGCTTCTGAGATGATGTTAATCAACTTGTTGACGCTAGTAGTATTTCCAGGGATTGGGCTAGAAGAGAAGATAACGGTATCGCCGGGTTGGAGTTGCACCTGACGGTGAGTTCCATTAGCGATACGAGAGAGAGCTGCCATCGGCTCACCCTGACTACCTGTACAGAGGATAAGAACCTCGCCTGCAGGATAATCTTTGATTTCATTTGGCTCGATAAAGGTTCCCTTAGGAGCTTTGATGTAGCCAAGCTCGATCCCGTTGACAATGGCCTTTTCCATAGAACGACCAAAGACAGCAATCTTGCGTCCAGTCTTAACAGCAGCATCTGTTGCTTGCTGGAGACGGAAAATGTTTGAGGCAAAGGATGCAAAGATGATACGTCCTTCAATACCTTGAATGATCTTCATGATAGACTGACCAACGACTTTTTCAGAGTTGGTAAAGGTTGGTACTTCCGCATTTGTCGAGTCAGAGAGGAGACAGAGCACACCATCTTCCCCAAGGGCAGCCATCCGGTGCAAGTCTGCAGGTTCTCCAACTGGAGTGAAGTCGAACTTAAAGTCACCCGTACAAACGATTTTCCCTTGAGGAGTATGAATGACAATCCCCAAAGGTTCTGGAATAGAGTGAGTGGTTCTAAAGAAAGTTGCCTTGAGATTTTTAAAGGTCAACTCAGTGTTGTGGTTGATTTCGTAAAGTTTAGCGTTGCGCAAGAGACCGTGTTCTTCAAGTTTCCCACGGATCAAAGCCAAGGCAAGTGGTCCAGCGTAGATAGGGACATTTGCTTGCTTGAGCAGGAAGGGAATCCCACCGATGTGGTCCTCGTGTCCGTGTGTAATCAAGACAGCCTTGACGCGGTCGATATTGTCCACGATGTAAGAGTAGTCAGGGATAACGTAGTCGATACCCAGCAAGTCATCTTCTGGGAATTTAATCCCAGCATCGACGATGATAATTTCGTCTTGGTATTCAATTCCGTAAGTGTTTTTCCCGATTTCTCCCAGACCACCGATGGCAAAAACGCCGACTTCTTCAGGTTTAAGAGTGTAGGCCATATTAGAACTCCGTAATCTCGAAAGCGCCAGTTTCTTTTTCGTAATCTAGCAATTTGTCAGACAAGAGTTCGATAAATTCGATATTGTACTCTGGGCGGTTTTCTTCGACAAGTTGGCGAGCAGCGATACGGCCCTCAAGTTCTGAGCTAGCATCGATGTCTAGGTAGAGTGAGCGTGTTGTTTCACGACGTGGGCTACGTTCTTTTGTTTCTTGATAAAAAACTTTGTAAATCATATAGTTCCTTTCTATTTACAGGTCAGCTTATTCCAAACTTTTAGCAGAGATTTGCTTGATTTCATTCCATTTTGTGTCTAGATTGACCTTGATTCGTTACAATTATTTCAATTATACCACAAAATGAAAAATTAGTAAAAGACGGAAAATGAGAAAGTAGGGAGGGAAAGAAGAAGCAAAAAGATGAGTAGGGCTTGGTCAGAGAGCTCTTAGGTGTTATAATAAAAAGAGAAAGGGAAGTTTATGGACGGGAATATTCCCTATAGCTTTTAAAACAAGGAGGATTAAGAATGTTTAGTTTGTTTGAATTTGCAGTAGGGGTTCGCCTCTTGATGTTTGTTATTTTTGTAGCCTGTGTCTATGGGGGAAATGCCTTGTTTGCGCATCTGGAACACCGCAAAACAAAATTCCTTTGGAAGCTTGCTTTTGTGACGCTCTATTCAATTTTTCTCCTCCTTGTAACCTATGTTGTCTGGTTTGTTTTTTACTTCGGTTTAAATGCTTAAGCTCCAGTACTCATCTAAATATAGAGAAAATCCACCTCATCTTGATAAAGGGGGGGCGGACTTTTCTATTTTCAGGTGATATCTTAATTCTTACGATCATGATTTCTTGCATCGAAAATCGAGTTAAAGCATATATGACTTATCCAAACTTCTTATAGCGATCCTCTCAAATTCCTTGTTTACTCATATATTCGGAAAAGATACAATTTTTTTGCCTTCCTCTTTGTCTAAGTGGCAGGGCTTTTTATTTGGGGAGAAAGAAAATTCCCATGTGTCAGCTTTTGTAGTATAATAGTAAACAGACAAAAAGAGATGTGGAAATAGAAATAGCAAGATGGAGTGGAGTGCTTACTAAAAGGTAAAGAAAAGCCCTTGACC
Source organism: Streptococcus oralis (assembly GCF_024399415.1). Taxonomy (NCBI): domain Bacteria; kingdom Bacillati; phylum Bacillota; class Bacilli; order Lactobacillales; family Streptococcaceae; genus Streptococcus; species Streptococcus oralis. The sequence continues at coordinate 1,877,814 of NZ_CP029257.1, read as the reverse complement.
GAAGTCAAGAGCCGTCAAACACTGGGGGGCGAATTGTTCAATCGCATTTTCAGTTCTTTAGAAACCAAAGTTTCAGGGATAGCACTGCAACCCGAAGAGTCAACGACTCAACCTGATTTTCCTGCCAATGTTCAATTATATTTTAACATTGACGGTTAAAAGAGTCAATGGATTCGCCATCTTTACGCCCCTCTTTTTTCTCAGCAAAAATCGAGTTGAAACATAAAAAGAAAATAATGCAAACAGATAAATCAAATAGTAAACAGACAAAAAGATAGGAATGTGTTATGAAAGTATTAGCTTTTGATACGTCCAGCAAGGCTCTTTCTCTAGCCATTTTAGAGGATAAGCAAGTTCTTGCCGAGACTATGATCAATATCAAGAAAAATCACAGTATTACCCTCATGCCTGCCATTGATTTTTTGATGGCTAGTCTGGATTGGACACCCAAGGACTTGGATCGCATCGTGGTGGCAGAGGGGCCTGGTAGCTATACAGGTTTGCGAATTGCGGTAGCAACTGCCAAGACCTTGGCTCATACCCTGAACATTGAGTTAGTTGGGATGTCTAGTCTATTGGCTCTGGTGCCACGCCAAAAAGAAGGTTTGGTGGTTCCTATCATGGATGCGCGTCGTAACAATGTCTATGCAGGCTTTTATGAAAATGCCAAGCCAGTCTTGCCAGAAGCGCATCTGTCTTTTGCGGAAGTGCTAGAGCAGGTCAAGGATGCTGAGCAGGTGACCTTTGTCGGAGAAGTTGGAGCTTTTGTGGAACAGATCCAAGAACAACTACCACAAGCCAGCTACCAAGAAACCTTGCCAAATGCAGCTAATCTAGCTCTTTGGGTCTGGGACAAGAAAGCAGACTCCTTGCACGACTTTGTGCCAAATTACCTCAAGCGTGTCGAAGCCGAGGAAAACTGGCTCAAGAACCACTCCGAGTCTGGCGAGTCCTACATTAAACGCCTATGATAGAGATTAAACGAATTCAAGGACAGCCTAACCTGGCGCAAGCCATCTATGCTGTTATGGTAGATGTTTACCCAGTTAGTCCGTGGGCGCTGGAACAAATCCAAGCAGACCTATCCCAAGATCAGACCTGGTATGCATTGGCTTATGATGGGGTAGAAGTGATTGGATTTCTAGCAATTCAAGAGAATCTCTTTGAAGCGGAAGTCCTGCAAATCGCTGTCAAAAAAGCCTATCAGGGTCAGGGAATTGCGTCAGCCTTATTTGCTCAATTGCCGACAGATAAGGAGATTTTCCTCGAAGTGAGAAAGTCAAACCAACGAGCGCAAGCATTTTACAAGAAAGAAAAGATGGTGGTCATCGCTGAGAGAAAGGCCTACTACCATGACCCAGTCGAGGACGCCATTATCATGAAGAGAGAAATAGATGAAGGATAGATATATTTTAGCATTTGAAACATCTTGCGATGAGACCAGTGTCGCTGTCTTAAAAAACGACGACCAGCTCTTGTCCAATATCATTGCTAGTCAAATTGAGAGCCACAAACGTTTTGGGGGCGTAGTGCCAGAAGTAGCCAGTCGTCACCATGTCGAGGTTATTACGGCCTGTATTGAGGAGGCGCTAGCAGAAGCAGGGATTACCGAAGAGGACATAACAGCTGTGGCGGTTACCTATGGACCGGGCTTGGTTGGAGCTCTGCTAGTTGGTTTGTCAGCTGCCAAGGCCTTTGCTTGGGCGCATGGCTTGCCACTTATCCCCGTTAACCACATGGCTGGTCACCTCATGGCAGCTCAGAGTGTGGAGCCTTTGGAGTTTCCTTTGTTGGCACTCTTGGTCAGCGGTGGGCACACAGAGTTGGTCTATGTTTCTGAGGCTGGGGATTATAAGATTGTTGGGGAAACGCGGGATGATGCAGTTGGTGAGGCCTATGATAAGGTCGGCCGTGTCATGGGCTTGACCTATCCAGCAGGTCGCGAGATTGATGAGCTAGCTCATCAGGGGCAGGATATTTATGATTTCCCTCGTGCCATGATTAAGGAGGACAATCTAGAGTTTTCATTCTCAGGTTTGAAGTCTGCCTTTATCAATCTTCACCACAATGCCGAGCAAAAGGGAGAAAGCTTGTCCAAGGATGACCTGTCAGCATCTTTCCAAGCAGCAGTCATGGATATTCTCATGGCAAAAACCAAGAAGGCTTTGGAAAAATATCCTGTTAAAACCCTAGTCGTGGCCGGTGGCGTGGCTGCTAATAGAGGCCTCAGAGAACGTCTGGCAGCCGAGATCACAGATGTCAAGGTTATCATCCCACCTCTACGCCTTTGCGGAGACAATGCAGGTATGATTGCCTATGCTAGCGTCAGCGAGTGGAATAAAGAAAACTTTGCAGGCTTGGACCTCAACGCCAAACCAAGCCTCGCCTTTGATACTATGGAATAAAGAGTCAGCTTGAGGCTGGTTTTTTAACTACAAAAAATGTCAGAATATTTTGACAAATCTGTAAGAATGATGATATAATATGTAAAAATTAGGAGGTGGTCAGATGATTGAGAGAATGGAATTGGGAGAATTTTACAAGGAATTGCGCCTGGCGAGGAAACTCAAACAGTCAGATGTAGCATGTGATGGACTGACAGCATCCCAGTTATCCAAGTTTGAACTGGGACAGTCTATGCTGTCTGCAGATAAACTGATACTAGCTATCCAAGGGATAAATGTGACCTTCGATGAGTTTGGACACAAGCTTAATAATTATCAGGAATCCCCACATATGCGATTTGGACGAAAGGTTGTAGATCATTTTGCCCATCAAGATATAGCTGGCTTAGAGAAATTATTAGAGGAAGTCGAGCAAGAACAGATGGCGCAGACCTATCGTCGTTTGAATGCTATTGTGATTAAAGATGCCATTCATTCCTTGGATAAAAACTATCTGCTAGAAGAGGAAGATAGCGAGTTTTTAACTACTTATCTCTATGCTATCGAGTCTTGGACCTGGTTTGAACTCTATCTTTTTTGCAATACCATGCCTTTCTTAAGTAATCAAGATCTAATCTTTTTATCAACCTCTTTACTTGAAAAATCCAAGGAATTTAAAGAGTTAGTACACAATCAATTGTATATGAAAAGTGGTTATCTTAATATCATCTCAGAGCTCATGGAGCGCAAACTTTTTTCCTATATCCCGATCTTTGAGGCCGAGTTGGAGAGTATGCTCCGGCCATATGATGTTTTTGAGAAAGTATCATTGCAGTTTTTAAAGAAGATGAGTGTATTCCTTCAAACTAAGGGAAGCAATCAAAAAGAGATTGAACACTTTATCCAATCTCTGCAAGTATTAGAAAATCCCCAATTAACAGCCCTTTTTGAATTGCGTTTGCAGCAATACAAAGAGCTTATCGATTAGTCCACAATCGCAAATGAGAGATTTCTATGAGAAAAAATGTCAAATATGCGATTTACTAAAATGTGGTGATTTCCGTGTTATACTATCCTTATTTCATAATATAGGAGAAAATAGAATGAAAAAGATAATCTCACGTCACTACTTTATTATGGCTTTTCTACTAGTTATTGCTGACCAGAAGTTCAGTGGTCTAGTTTTACGTAGCAACCTTGTTACTGGTCTATCTGACTTTACCTATTATCTGTCGGATATGATGTTGAATTTTCTTGTGGTTTTATTTGCTCTTATTGCTATGATTTGGTCGGGAAAATGGCAACAAATCAACAGTAGAAAGTTTAAAGGTTCCTATCTTTTTTATTCCTTTTTAGCTCTTCTTGCTTTTGTTATTTGGAATTTCGTTACATTTTATCTTTTCCCATCTACCAAAAATGAAATTGCTTATCAACTGGATGTCCCTACTTTTACAGGAGCTACAGCATTTTTGATGTATTTTTTCTATCCTGTAATTGCAGGTCCCATTTTTGAAGAGATAATCTATCGTGGGTTGGTGATGACCGCTCTGGAAAAAGGAAAGAAATGGGGACTGGATGTGCTCGGTTCGGCTATTTTATTCGGGGTCTTGCATATTAGTAATCATGGTTGGGTCTTGACAGACTTTTTCGTATATATGGGTGGCGGTCTCATATTTGCAGTCTTATTTAGAGTGACAAAGTCCATTTATTGGCCTATTGGACTGCACATAGTCTACAATGGCATTGGTCAAATTTTACCGTTGCTGTAATTTTAGGTGCTCAGCAATATTGGTCTATTCTTGGGGAAAAGTTCCCATTTGAATTCAAAAAGGAGTTGCGATGAAAGTATTTATTCAAAATAGAGATTTTAGGCAATTAACCATCAACCAGTGGATTTCAACGGTTGGGGATACGATTTTTTATCTTGCTTTTTTGAATTATGTGGCAGACGCTTCGTTTGCCCCCTTGGCGATTTTACTCATTACGATTTCAGAGACTGTTCCTCAAGTTCTGCAAATCTTTATGGGAGTTTTGGCTGACTTTCAACATTATCGTGTTCTAAAGTATACGGTTATTAGTTTTGTCAAATTTGTACTTTATTCTATAGTGGCACTTTCGCTTTCAGGGCAGTCCTTTTCCTTATGGCTCGTATTCTTTATTTGTTTAATGAATCTCTTGTCGGATACATTGAGTTACTTTTCAGGAGCCATGCTAACTCCTATTTTTATAAGAATCATTGGGAAAGAACATCTGACAGAAGCTATTGGCTTTAAACAATCAACAGTTAGTTTAGTTCGGACAATCAGTAATATTCTAGGAGGGGTTTTACTAGGAATTCTTTCCATTCAGTTTATTTCCTTGCTAAACGCTCTGACGTTTCTGATAGCATTTGTAGGTATTCTTCTCATAAAAAATGATCTTTTGAAAGTTGAAAAAACAATTAGCTATCAAGAAGGTCTTTCTATAAAATCGTTTTGCCAGCATTTGTTCCAATCATCGAAATTGATCTGGAATATGGATAGAGTGATCTTCATTTTGTTTATCGTCTCTATCAGCCAAGCTGTGATCAATGTCACTGTTCCTATTTCGACTCTTTTTTTAAGAAACCAACCGTTTTTGAATTTACAAACTGGTCAATCACTCGCTTTGTTATCAACACTAGAATTGTTAGCACTTATTGTCGGAAGCCTTGTAAGTGGCTATCTGAAAAATACAATTTCTATAAAAACAGCTCTATACGCTTCGGTCGTCATCCAGTTACTCCTTCTAGTAGGATTTGCCACAGTTCATTTTGGTTTGATTCTGCTTTTCAGCTCCTTGGATGCCTTCATCGCAGGGTTACTCTCTCCTAGATTGCAAGAACTCGTCTTTAAACAAATACCTGAGGAGTCAATGGGAGCGGTTCAATCCTCTATTGGTGCTATTACGGTTGTTTTACCAAGTCTATTCACAATCGTTTTTGTAACGATTGCTACAAGTTTTGGAACCCTAGCGGTCAGCTTTATTCTATTGCTATTACTCCTAACCGCATTTGTCATGCTCTTGAATATTCGTGAGAGCATTTAGTAGGGAACTTTGATTTAATTTTTGTTCATATGATAAGGCTGGCTTCCCAGTCTTTTTTTATCTCCAATATCTAATAATAGTCCTTGTTCAATTCCTTGTTACCTTAAATGAAAAAGTAATTTTAAAATCAATCACGGAATCCGACTCTATCAAAGTTTGTCAATCATAGAGTTTTTTTGTATAGTAGAAATATGAGATTTACAAAAATAATCAGTAGTTTGCTTGCTCTTGGAGCTTTACTCATGCTTTTATCAGCTTGCCAGAATATCAAAAAGACACAACTGGTCTTGTTTGAATCCCTTTCGTTCGGTATGTCTCCTAAATCTTTTGAAGAAGGATTTGGAAAGGCAAGCGAGGTGGAGGAAGAAAAGGAAACGGCCTATCGCGACACTTGGCGTGCAGAAGACCCATATTTCTATAAAACAGGTCGCCTTTTCTATCACTATGAGCAGATTACTTTGAAAGGCTATCCAGGCCGAGCGACCTTTACATTTTCAAAATCGCATCGTTTGGAAGAAGCGACAGTTCATATTCCTGTAACTTCAAAGGTGGAGCAGAAAGTAGTGCTTAACAATCTATCCCAGACTGTAAAAAAAGAACTGGAAGAACTCCCAGATTACCAGTCCATGACAACTGATACAGTAGGCCTCTATGATGACGGTTATCGCTACAAGGTCAAGTTGAAGGGACAACAGTGGGAACTCTGGGTGGATGTCTATCCAACAGAAAATAAATATGCTACAGACACAGAAACCGATAAGTATACTATCCGAGTGGATCAATTTCTCATGTATCCATGATGCTTCCTCTTCAGCACTTTTTCTGGCAATAGGTTTCGAATCCGAAACTTTTTTCTCTTCTTTGAATATGTTATAATAGTCCGTGCTGTGGCTGTGATGACGAACAGCCGCAATTGGAGAGAATATGAGGAGAAGGATGAAAGAAAAAGGATTTTGGGAAGGTGTTCAGGCGGCCATGCCGACTGCTCTTGGCTATGTCAGCATTGGTCTAGCCTGTGGGATTATTGGTGCGCCTTATGTGACACCTGTTGAGATGGGCTTGATGAGCCTCTTTGTTTATGCTGGGAGTGCCCAGTTTGCCATGTTGGCACTGATTGCGGTACAAGCGCCTGTGGCAGCCATTGCTATGACAGTTTTTTTGATCAACTTGCGACTCTTTTTGCTGAGCTTGCATGCATCGACCTATTTCCGTCATACTAGTCTCTGGCAAAACATCGGTATGTCTAGCCTCTTGACTGATGAGACCTATGGAGTTTTGATGGGCGAATTAGCCCATACAGACAAAGTCCATCCTATGTGGATGCACGGGAACAATCTCAATAGTTATGTAGCCTGGTTTATTGGGACAGTGGCGGGGACAGCTTTAGGTGGCCTTCTTCCAAATCCTGAAGTCTTTGGCTTAGACTTTGCCCTTGTTGGGATGTTTATCGGGATTTTTACTTCGCAATTTCAGATTATGCAAAGACGGGTTCCTGTACGGAATCTGCTGCGGATCCTAGCCGTTGTTGCGGTGTCCTTCTTTTTGCTCTTGACAGTAGTGTCTCAGTCGCTAGCTGTTTTGTTTGCGACCTTGCTAGGTTGTACCATGGGGGTGGTCTTAGATGGTCAGTAAATATCTTTTGTTAGCCGTTATCTTTTCAGGCCTAGTGACTTGGATTCCCCGTATGATTCCCTTCATCTTGGTTAAGTACAAGGGGTTGCCAGCTATCGTTGAGCGGTTTTTGAAGTTCTTGCCTGTTTCCATTATCTTTGCCTTGATCCTTTCAAGCGTGGTGACTGGAAAGGTTGGCAGCCTTCCCCAGATCAAATGGCTGGACTTTTTAGCAGTCTTTCCAACGGCTTGGATAGCCTTTCGCTACCGCAATCTAGTGGGTACGGTTCTTTTTGGAGTGGTCTTGATTGCAGTCTTGCGTCTAGTCTTTTAGTCAGCCATAAAAAAAACCTATCACCGAGATAGATATCATATAATGGCGAAAAAAAATATTTTCTGTTAAGATAGTAAAGTATTCTATTTTGGAGGAAATGACATGAAAAAAATCGTCAAATATTCATCTCTGGCTGCTCTAGGACTTGTTGCCGCAGGTGTACTAGCAGCTTGCTCAGGTGGAGATAAGAAAGATACTGCAACTAGTGAAGCAGCATCTGGTAAGAAAGAAATTATCGTTGCAACCAATGCTTCACCAAAACCATTCAACTACGAAGAAAATGGCGAGTTGACTGGTTATGAGATTGAAGTAGTCCGTGCTATCTTTAAAGACTCTGACAAATACGATGTCAAGTTTGAAAAGACAGAGTGGTCAGGTGTCTTTGCAGGTCTTGATAGCGACCGTTATCAAATGGCTGTGAACAATATCAGCTATACCAAAGAACGTGCTGAAAAGTACCTTTATGCAGCTCCAACTGCTAAAAACCCTAACGTTCTCGTTGTGAAGAAAGACGACGACAGCATCAAATCACTTGATGACATCGGAGGTAAGTCTACTGAAGTCGTTCAAGGGACAACATCAGCTAAACAGCTAGAAGATTATAACAAACAACACGCTGACAATCCAACGGTTCTTAACTATACCAAAGCTGATTTCCAACAAATCATGTCTCGTTTGAGCGATGGTCAGTTTGACTACAAGATCTTCGATAAAATTGGTGTTGAAACAGTTATCAAGAACCAAGGTTTGGACAACTTGAAAGTCATTGAACTTCCAAGCGACCAACAACCTTACGTTTACCCACTTCTTGCTAAAGGTCAAGATGAGTTGAAATCATTTGTAGACAAACGTATCCAAGAACTCTACAAAGACGGAACTCTTGAAAAATTGTCTAAACAGTTCTTCGGGGACACTTACCTCCCAGCAGAAGCTGATATTAAATAGTCGTATGAAATCATCCAGTCTGAGAAAGGCGGATGATTTCTCAATTTTTAGGTATATAGTTTCAAACTATATGTCTGCCTATCTAATAACAATTTGCTAATTCAAATAAAGTATGAGATACTATTACGGTATTATTTTTAAAGGAGAAAGAATCATGAAAATTAAAAAATGGCTCGGTGTAGCAGCTCTTGCTACAGTCGCAGGTTTGACTCTTGCAGCTTGCGGAAATTCAGAAAAGAAAGCAGACAACGAAACAGTTGTCAAAATTGCAACAGTTAACCGTAGCGGTTCTGAAGAAGCGCGTTGGGATAAAATCCAAGAATTAGTTGAAAAAGATGGAATTAAATTGGAATTCACAGAGTTCACAGACTATTCTCAACCAAATAAGGCAACTGCTGATGGCGAAGTAGACTTGAATGCTTTCCAACACTACAACTTCTTGAACAACTGGAACAAAGAAAACGGGAAAGACCTTGTAGCGATTGCAGATACCTACATCTCACCAATCCGCCTTTACTCAGGTAAAAATGGGGAAGAAAACAAGTACACTAAAGTGGAAGAAATCCCAGATAACGGTGAAATCGCCGTACCAAACGATGCAACAAACGAAAGCCGTGCGCTTTACTTGTTGCAATCAGCTGGTTTGATCAAATTGGATGTTTCTGGAACTGCACTTGCAACAGTTGCTAACATCACAGAAAATCCAAAGAACTTGAAGATTACTGAATTGGACGCTAGTCAAACAGCTCGTTCATTGTCATCAGTTGATGCTGCCGTTGTAAACAATACCTTCGTTACAGAAGCAAAATTGGACTACAAGAAAGCACTCTTCAAAGAACAAGCTGATGAAAACTCAAAACAATGGTACAACATCATTGTTGCGAAAAAAGATTGGGAATCATCACCTAAGGCTGATGCTATCAAGAAAATTATCGCAGCTTACCACACTGATGAAGTGAAAAAAGTTATCGAAGAAACATCAGACGGTTTGGACCAACCAGTTTGGTAATAAGACACAGGGAGGTGGGAGAGAGTTTCCACCTCTTACTTTTGTATAGAGAGTTGATTTTAAAGAGGCACTTGTGGTCGTTCTGAGGACGCAAGTACGTAGTAGAAAGAGAGAGAGAAAATGGTTTTTCCTAGCGAACAAGAGCAGATTGAAAAATTTGAGAAGGATCATGTGGCCCAACATTATTTTGAAGTCTTGCGCACCTTGATTTCCAAGAAATCAGTTTTTGCCCAGCAGGTTGGACTCAAGGAAGTCGCAAACTATCTGGGTGAGATTTTCAAGCGTGTAGGAGCTGAAGTCGAGATTGATGAGAGCTATACGGCTCCCTTTGTCATGGCGCATTTCAAGAGCTCGCGTCCGGATGCCAAGACCTTGATCTTCTATAATCACTATGACACCGTGCCAGCGGATGGCGACCAGGTGTGGACAGAGGATCCTTTTACCCTTTCTGTGCGAAATGGTTTTATGTATGGACGTGGGGTTGATGACGACAAAGGCCACATCACAGCTCGTTTGAGTGCTTTGAGAAAGTATATGCAGCACCATGATGACCTGCCTGTCAATATCAGCTTTATCATGGAAGGGGCAGAGGAGTCTGCTTCCATGGATCTAGATAAGTATTTAGAGAAACACGCAGACAAACTTCGTGGAGCGGACTTGCTAGTCTGGGAACAAGGGACAAAGAACGCCTTGGAACAGCTGGAAATCTCTGGCGGAAACAAGGGAATTGTAACCTTTGATGCCAAGGTAAAAAGTGCTGATGTGGATATCCACTCGAGTTATGGTGGTGTCGTGGAATCAGCTCCATGGTATCTTATCCAGGCTCTAAGTAGCCTACGTGCAGCAGATGGACGTATCTTAGTAGAAGGCTTGTACGAGGATGTTCAAGAGCCAAATGAACGAGAACTAGCCTTGGTAGATGCCTACGCCCAACGCAATCCTGAGGAAATCAGTCGCATTTATGGCTTGGAATTGCCTCTCTTACAAGAGGAACGTGCAGCCTTTCTAAAACGGTTCTTTTTCGAGCCAGCCCTTAATATCGAAGGGATTCAGTCAGGTTATCAAGGGCAAGGAGTTAAAACGATTTTGCCAGCAGAAGCCAGTGCTAAGCTTGAGGTTCGTTTGGTTCCTGGTCTAGAACCGCATGATGTTCTGGAAAAAATTCGGAAACAGCTAGACAAAAATGGCTTTGATAAGGTAGAATTATACTATACCTTGGGAGAGATGAGTTATCGAAGCGATATGAGCGCGCCGGCCATTCTCAATGTGATCGAGTTGGCCAAGAAATTCTATCCACAGGGCGTCTCAGTCTTGCCGACCACAGCGGGGACAGGACCGATGCATACGGTCTTTGATGCCCTAGAGGTACCAATGGTGGCCTTCGGTCTAGGAAATGCCAATAGCCGAGACCATGGTGGAAATGAAAACGTGCGAATCGCCGATTACTACACCCATATTGAATTAGTAGAGGAGCTGATTAGAAGCTATGAGTAGAGATATTATCAAGTTAGATCAGATTGATGTGACTTTTCACCAAAAGAAGAGAACCATCACAGCGGTCAAGGATGTGACCATTCACATCCAAGAAGGGGATATCTACGGAATCGTTGGATATTCTGGAGCAGGGAAATCCACTCTTGTACGGGTGATTAACCTCTTGCAAAAGCCATCTGCTGGGAAAATTACCATTGATGACGATGTGATTTTTGATGGTAAGGTCACTCTGACGGCAGAGCAGTTGCGTCGGAAACGTCAAGACATTGGGATGATTTTCCAGCATTTCAACCTGATGAGCCAAAAGACAGCAGAGGAAAATGTAGCCTTTGCCCTCAAACACTCTGGACTCAGCAAGGAAGAAAAGAAAGCTAAAGTAGCTAAGTTGTTGGACTTGGTTGGCTTGGCGGATCGTGCTGAAAACTACCCTTCACAACTATCTGGAGGGCAAAAACAGCGTGTGGCCATTGCGCGTGCCTTGGCAAATGATCCAAAAATCTTGATTTCAGACGAGTCAACGTCTGCCCTTGACCCTAAGACAACTAAGCAGATTTTGGCCTTGCTACAAGATTTGAACCAAAAATTAGGCTTGACCGTTGTCCTGATTACACACGAAATGCAGATTGTCAAAGACATTGCCAACCGTGTGGCGGTCATGCAGGATGGCCGTTTGATTGAAGAAGGAAGTGTTCTTGAAATCTTCTCAGACCCTAAACAACCTTTGACACAGGACTTTATCTCAACAGCTACAGGTATTGACGAAGCCATGGTTAAGATTGAGAAGCAAGAAATCGTAGAACATTTATCTGAGAACAGTATCTTAGTGCAGCTCAAGTATGCAGGGGCTTCGACAGACGAACCACTTTTGAATGAATTGTACAAGCGTTACCAAGTAACGGCTAATATCCTCTATGGAAATATCGAAATTCTCGATGGCACTCCTGTTGGAGAATTGGTTGTGGTCTTGTCAGGTGAAAAAGCAGCACTAGCAGGTGCTCAAGAAGCCATCCGTCAGGCTGGTGTGCAGTTAAAAGTATTGAAGGGAGGACAGTAAAATGACAGAGTTGATTCAAACTTACTTACCAAATGTCTACAAGATGGGCTGGGCTGGTCAGGCAGGCTGGGGAACGGCTATCTACCTAACTCTTTATATGACAGTTCTTTCCTTCATCATCGGAGGATTCTTGGGGCTGGTGGCAGGTCTTTTCCTCGTCTTGACAGCGCCAGGTGGTGTCTTGGAAAATAAGGTTATCTTTTGGATTTTGGATAAGATTACCTCTATTTTCCGTGCGGTTCCTTTCATCATCCTCTTGGCAATCATGTCACCACTCTCTCACTTGATTGTGAAGACGAGCATTGGGCCAAATGCAGCCCTTGTCCCCCTTTCTTTTGCAGTCTTTGCCTTCTTTGCCCGTCAGGTGCAGGTGGTCTTGGCTGAACTAGATGGCGGTGTCATTGAGGCGGCGCAGGCTAGTGGAGCGACCTTCTGGGATATCGTGGGTGTTTACCTATCAGAAGGTCTTCCAGATTTGATTCGTGTGACGACAGTGACCTTGATTTCCCTTGTTGGGGAAACAGCCATGGCGGGAGCAGTTGGTGCTGGTGGTATCGGTAACGTAGCCATCGCTTATGGATTTAACCGCTACAATCACGATGTGACTATCTTGGCGACTATCATTATCATCTTGATTATCTTTACAATCCAGTTCTTGGGAGATTTCTTGACCAAGAAATTAAGTCATAAATAATGGGAGGAGTTCAACGGGACTCCTTTTTGTTTTCTCACCGAACTGCAAGAAGGATAAAGCTTCTTTTTAGAAATATGCTATAATAAACAAAGGTCCCCAATTAGCAAATCAGAAAGTTTGCTGTAGAAGGGATGATAATGTAAAGGAGTTTGGCTGGTATGAATTATTTTGAGGGGAATGATTTTTTCCTTCTCTTATTTGTAGTTTTACTGATTAGTTTTGTGGTAAACTTTTTTGAAAAACGTAAAGACTACTATATTTTGGCGCTCTCCCTCTTATTTGCAGGAGCTATCTATGGTAAGAGTCGAGCGATGATTGTCTATTTGCTCGCCTTTATTGTTTACCAGTATTTTCTGGTTTTTCTAGCACAGCGGATAGAGGCAAAGTGGCTGAAATCACTGGTTTTCCTTTCCATTCTTCCTTTGGTAATCAATAAAGTCTTTGCCCTGACTTCTCTGCATTTGTTGGCCTTTATTGGAATTTCTTACATGTCCTTTAAGACCATTCAGATCATGCTAGAGATATCGGATGGCTTAATCAAAGAAAAAATCAGTGCAAAAGATTATCTACAGTTTTTGCTCTTTTTCCCAACAGTTAGTGCTGGTCCAATTGATCGGAGTAGGAGATTTTTAAAAGAGATGAACGAGGTCATGCCACGAAAAGAGTATCTAGAGTTAGCAGGGGACGGTGTGTATCGTATAGTTCTAGGCCTCCTTTACAAGATTGTTTTATCAACCTATGTTTACCAGATGCTACTCGCTCTAAATAATACGGACATAGTCGTTTACTCAATCAAGTATATGTACCTCTATACCTTGTATCTGTTCTTTGACTTTGCAGGCTATAGTCTAATGGCCGTTGGAAGTAGTAATATTCTAGGTATTCAGACACCGATGAACTTTAACAAACCTTTCTTGAGTGTCGATATCAAGGATTTTTGGACCAGATGGCATATCACCTTGTCGACCTGGTTGAGAGATTTTGTATTTTCAAGAGTATTGATGCAGGTTATCAGGAAAAAATGGTTTAAAAATAGACTACACAATGCAACCTATGCCTATATGGTCAATATGTTGGTCATGGGTTTTTGGCATGGTCTTAGTGTTAGTTACATTGTCTATGGTTTTTATCATGGTGTCTTGATGGCTGGATTTGAAGTGTATCAAAAGAAAAGCAATTTTTATAAAAAAAATAAAAACAAAAACTGGTATAAGCTACTAAGTTGGTTTGTGACCATGAATTTGGTTATGATTGGTTTCTTTATCTTTTCGGGTGAACCCTATAAAATCTTACTGACGACTTTAAAGAGATAAGAGATTGAGAAGAAATCGGACAGATCGAAGGGATAGGATAAAACGAGATGATTAAATTAAAAGCATTTTTACTATCGCTTGTGCTCGTAATTGCGACGCTTGCCCTTTTAAATGTGACGTATGTCAAGAAGATTGATGATTATTATAAAGTCAAGGATAACAGTATTCGTTATAACACCTCGTATGAAAAGTATAAAAGTAGAGATATTCTAACAAGCAATATCACCCCCAATACACTGGTTCTAATGGGTTCCTCAGAGTTGGTTGCGACGATAAATGAAGACTATCATCCAAATAAAATTTTTAACTACAACGATTTTAATATCATGCAGATTGGGACTAGTTATTCTCAAAACATCATTCAGGCTACGACCTTGGGCTCTATTGAAGGATCAATGAGTAAGCGAAAAGTAGCTATAGTAGAGTCGGTTCAGTGGTTTGAAAAAGATGGGACCCATCAAGATGCCTTTTTGAACAAGGCTTCTCAGGAACATATTTTTCACATGCTAGATAATGACAAGATTAGTAAAGAAACGAAAGAAAAACTAATCAATCGCATTATCGAGATTACCAAAGGAAACAAGCAACAAAACGACATCTACAAAAAATATAAAAGTTATTTCATAGATGGAAAAGGAACCATTGTTGATAAAAAACTATTAGAGTTAGATAACGCGATGTATTCCTTTAAGCTCAAACGAAAATTTTATGAAAATCATGAGAAATCAGATTATCCTTCACTAGGAGACAAAACCCCAGACTATGATTGGGAAAAGATGACGGCTCAGTTTGTGGAAGAGGTCAAAAGGAAAACAGACAATAATGACTATGCTGTTGATAATAACTACTACAATACTTACTTAAAAGATCGCTATGCATCGCTAAAAGATTCCAATAAAGATTTGAGCTACCTAGAGTCACCTGAATATTCAGATATGGAACTTTTCTTGACGGTTGCTAAAGAATTGGGCATTGAAGTTGAGGTTATTATTTTCCCAGTAAACGGGAAATGGAACGACTACACTGGTGTCTCAAGAGAGATGCGAGAAAAAACTTATAAAAAAATAGAAGATGTCGCAAAAAGCCATGGTGCAACCGTATTAAACTATGGAAACAGAGAGTATGATGATTACTTTTTATTTGACGTGATGCACGTTGGAGTGAAAGGATGGATGGAAGTTGAAAAAGAACTTTACAAATTTGCAAACCAAGCTAACTAACACTCATCGATTAATCTTGTGGACACTTTTTTTCTATACGGTTATCTTGAGCATCGTGATTTACTGTTTTGTGACCGATTTTTCGAATATTCAAGAATTTATCTATAGTGAATTCTAAGATTGTATACAAAAAGGCCCTGGAACTAGGCATAGCTAGTCTTCAGGGCTTTTATCTTATAGTTTATCAGCTATTTTTTGACTTAGAAATTGCCCAACCAAAGCCCCAATCAAGGCACCTACGAGGATGCTCGAAACAAAGAGAAGGATTTTGTCCAACTCTGGAGCGACCATGATACGGTCAATGTATTCTTGGGATTTCCCACGCGCAAGTAAGGTGGCCATGTAAGCTTTGGGACGGATCCACATGAGGAAGATAGGGCCACTTGTGCTAAAAGCAAAGACAAGGAAGGAGAGGGTGTTTTTGATTCGGTCTTTGTAGTTTCCGAGACGAGCGATGGCATCTGCTGCAAGACCACAAGCGAGTCCTGGGAGAAAGGCACCAGCGCCGTGTTTACTAGCTAGGAAGAAAAGTGCCATAAAGAGCCCGAGAGTGGTAATGGCACCAAAACGAGGGACCTTCGTCAAAAGAAGCATGTAGACACTGCCACCGACAAGGGCAGAAAAGGCCGGCGCGTAGAACATATTGCCTGTTTGATCGACCAAGTGTCCTAGGAAGACTCCAATCCCTACACAGAGAAAGTAGAGGACGGTGGCCAAGAGGGTGGTTAAGATATTTTTCTTCATGAGAATCTCCTTGATGCGAATTAACAAAACCAATTGTATCACGCTTTTTGAGGATTGTAAATGGGAGTTCTATATTTTTGAAAACGTTTGAAATATGATATAATAGTTACATCGTTAGTTTAAGGAGAGTAGCATGGGAAAATTTCTAGAATTCGTCTTTAATCGTATCTTTTTGGGAATGATGGCGACGGCTTATTTCTGGCTATTAACACTAGCAGGAGGAGTGGTATTTGGTTTGGCCCCAGCTAGTGCAACTCTTATGAGTTTGTATGGGGAGCATGGTTATACCTATCGAGCCTACCATTTGAAGGAAGCTTGGGAATTGTATAAGAGCAATTTTGTCAAGAGTAATCTGGCTTTCTATAGTTTTGTGTTTGTGGATCTTGTCCTAGTTTATGGTTTGTATCTTCTAGTTCAATTGCCCCACCAGACGATTTTCCATCTCTTGGCGACCTTTCTCAATGTCCTTGTAGTTGCTCTTGTCTTTCTAGCCTATACTGTGTCCTTGAAACTTCAGGTGTACTTTGATTTGTCCTACCAAAATACCTTGAAACTGTCCCTTATTGGGATTTTTATGAGCTTACCTGCGATTGCCAAGGTTTTACTCGGATCTGCACTCCTTGTAGGAGTTGGTTATTATATGCCTGCCTTGCTCTTTTTTGTAGGAATTGGAATGTGGCATTTCTTTATCAGTGATATGTTGGAACCTGTTTATGAAAGTATCCATGAAAAATTGGCGACAAAATAGAATGAAGCAGTTTTGGCTTCACTCTCTTTTACGGATTTATAGTTTGGTCATGATCGTGGTCATTGCCAGTTTTGCGATTATGCTATCGTATGCTGACTGGGACTCGCGTGAGAAAGAGGCTCAACGGGTTGCAGAACGTGTGACCACTCGGACAGTGAGTGAAGTGGAATACTATCACAGAGAGTCAACCCGACTTGCTCAGTCTTTGGTTGAAAATCAGGCCCGCATCGAAGGAATTTACAAGTATTTCAGTCTCAGCACACCAGACTATTTCTACTGGCAATTAGAGCGTAAAACTTCGCCTTATATCTCTGTTTCTCTGTATGAAAATATTGATGATCTCTATGTTCGGAATGATTTTGTGACTGGAGTGGCTATTGTTCTTCAGGACTATAAGGAAGTGTATGTTTCGACTAGAGAAAAACGCAGTGGAGAGAAAATTCCTGCGGAGGGTTTTAAGCCGGCAGCCAATAGTTTTGCCATTCCTGTTTCCGATCCTGTGTCTGACAAGGATTTAGGAGTGATTTATATCTCCCTATCCCCAGATGTTTTACATGGAGCTATTGACAATACTCGGGGTCATATCCCAATGGCTGTAACAGTAACTTCGCCTTTTGAGACCGAGATGTTCCATATTGGGGAGAAGGTATCAGCTGAGCGAGAAAACTGGTTTGTGGGTGTCACCTCTCATGGTTATCAGGTTCGAGTTGCTGTTCCTAAAAATTTTGTTCTTACAGGAACTTTGACGAGTTCGGCTGTCATTATTGGGCTAAGTATTCTCTTTATCATCATTTTGTACGTGACCCTTAGACAGACTTTTTCAAATTACCAAAAGCAGGTCGTAGACCTAGTTGATTCGATCGAGGTGATTGCTCAAGGAGAAGAAGGCCTTCGAATCGATACCTCTGAAAAAGACCAAGAGTTGCTTCTCATTGCAGAAACAACCAATGATATGTTGGATCGCCTGGAAAAAAATATCCATGATATCTATCAGCTAGAGCTCAGTCAAAAAGATGCCAATATGCGAGCCCTGCAGGCTCAAATCAATCCTCACTTTATGTACAATACTCTGGAGTTTTTACGGATGTATGCCGTCATGCAAAGTCAGGATGAACTGGCGGACATTATCTATGAATTTAGCAGCTTGTTACGCAACAATATCTCTGACGAGCGGGAAACGACCTTGAAGCAGGAGTTGGAATTTTGCCGAAAATATAGCTATCTCTGCATGGTGCGTTATCCTAAATCCATTGCCTATGGTTTCAAGATTGCACCAGAATTGGAAGAAATGAGGATTCCAAAATTTACACTCCAACCATTAGTAGAAAACTACTTTGCCCATGGTGTTGACTATCGCAGAACGGATAATGTCATCAGTATCAAAGCCTTGAAGGGCCAAGGCTTCGTTGAAATTCTAGTGGAAGACAATGGTCGAGGAATGCCCGCTGAGAAACTAGCTAGCTTGCAAGAAAAATTAGCTCAGCGGAGTTTTGAACACGAGGCAAGCTATAGTGGGGAGCGGCAATCAATTGGAATAGTAAATGTACACGAACGCTTTGTTCTCTACTTTGGGGATCGCTACCAAATCAGTGTAGAGTCAGCTGAACAAGAAGGTGTTCGTTACCATATCACTATCCAGGATGAATAGAAAGGGTAGAAATGTATAAAGTTTTATTAGTAGACGATGAGTACATGGTGACAGAGGGGCTCAAGCGATTAATCCCCTTTGAAAAATGGGATATGCAAGTCGTCGCAACAGCTAATCACGCAGATGATGCTTTGGACTATGTTAAGAAAAATCCAGTAGATGTGGTCATTTCCGATGTCAACATGCCAGATAAGACCGGACTTGAGATGATTAGGGAAATGAAAGAGCTACTTCCAGATACCTATTATATCTTGCTGTCTGGTTATCAGGAGTTTGAGTACGTTAAAAAAGCCATGAACCTTAGTGTCGTGGATTATCTGGTCAAGCCAGTAGACAAGGTGGAGTTGGGCAATTTATTAGAAAAAATTGCGCAGCAGCTTCAGGAAAAGGTGGAACAAAGTCAGACCCTCAGTCAAGAATTGGATGAGACAGGATTTACGAACTACCTGTCAGGTAAAGACAGCTGGTGGATTGGTCTATCCAAGGAAAAGCAAGGTTCTTTTACCATTCCTTACTATGTTTTGGGGCAAGACTGGCAGATTTTCATCTCTGATCAGCCACTAGATGGCATCGTTGTGACACCATTTGAAGCACCCTTCCAGCAGTCCTTTGAGAATTGGAAGATCAACGCTGAAAAAGCCCTCTTCTACGGTTCAGTCAATCTAGAAAAATCCGAGAGTTTGTTTGCTTATTATGAGCCGATTTATCGGGTGATTATCCAAGGGAATATCAATCAAATCATCGAAGAATTAACCTTGCTAGAGAAGGTCGTCTTGGAGAATACCCCGCGCGTGGCTATCACGAAGCAGCTCTTTACCCAGTTTGTCATGGATGTCTTTCATTTGTTTGAACACCTAAAAGCAGATGATATGACCGAGATTGTCAAAGCTATCCATGCCATTAACACCTTTGAAGAATTGGTTGCCTATATCAAAGAAACCTTGACCAAGTTCTTTGGCCAGTATCGCATGAATGAAAATGTGGTGAGTGTTCTGGAAGTGATTGGGCGTGATTATCAGAAAGAGCTCTCACTTAAGGATATTAGCAAGGATCTCTTTATCAATCCTGTCTATCTCGGTCAGCTGATCAAGAGGGAAACCAACTCAACCTTTGCGGAATTGCTCAATAAACAGCGAATTAAGGCAGCGCAGCAACTCTTACTGTCGACCAGTGATAGCATCGAAGATATTTGCTATGCAGTTGGCTATAGTAATGTTGGATATTTCTATAAGGTTTTCCGTAAATTGTGCGGAAAATCACCGAAAGCTTATCGGAAACAAGTTGAAACCAGCTTGTAAAAGTTGTATTCCTGTACAAAAAATGCTATAATGTTCAAAATATCTTAAGGAGGAAAACATGAAAAAGAATCCTATTTATCTTTGGGTCTTGTTAGTCCCATCAGCCCTCATTTCATCTATGTCATTGTTTGGAATCTTGAGTCCATTGCCAAGTAAAGAGGTGCTTCGTACAAGCCTAGCAAGTAGCGGGAGGTTTACTGCCCAGCAATTAGAAGACGCAGTCAACTATACTTACCAAGTAACAGCATCATCGCACTCAATTTTTAATCTAGTTTTGATTGTTTTATCTGCTATTCTAGTTGTGGTAGCCTTTGTATTTCTCCTACGTAAAAATGAGCAATTCGCAAACTATACTTATATTGGTTATGTTCTACTAGCGATTGTTGGTTTGGTTTATAGCTATATGAACGTTCAAGATGCGGTTCAATTAATCAAAGATACTACTCTCGGCTTAGGAATGGGAGCATTAGCAAAAGGGACGAATATTTTGTTCATCATCATCAATGTTCTCTTTTTAGCCTTAGTCTTTTACAAGATGTGGCGCCAACAAAAGGACTTGGCTGAGGAAGTTGAAGCAGAAGAAGCTGCCTAAGTATTGACAAAAAAGAACTATCAAGTTACAATCTTGGTAGTTCTTTTTAAATCGTAAACAAAAAATCGAGGTCAACATGAAAAAAATATCCTTAGTGTATATCAGTTTGAGTGGGAATACAGAGAGTTTTGTAACCCGACTCAAGGACTATCTCCTATCTCAGTATGAGGGAATTGAGGTCCAAAAAATCCATATCAAGGATTTGGTCAAGGAAGGCCAAGAATTCTTTGAAATGGAGCATCCCTATGTCGCTTTCTTACCGACCTATCTGGAAGGTGGAAATGGCGTTGATAACGGCGATGTTGAAATTCTAACGACTCCAGTGGGCGACTTTATTGCTTATGGAGACAATGCTAGTAAGTGTTTTGGGGTAGTGGGATCTGGTAATCGCAATTTTAACAATCAATACTGCCTAACAGCCAAGCAGTATAGCCAGCGCTTTGGCTTCCCGGTCCTAGCAGACTTTGAAATGCGTGGTATGCTGGGAGATATTAAAAAGGTCGCAGCGATTATCGCGGATTTGTATGAGTTAGAAACAGAAAAATAAAGTAGTACTGAGGGGCAGTTGAGATTTTCAACTGCTTTTGTGTATGTAAAAAGCACCCTGTAAGGGTGCCATTTTATAAACTATCCTGCTTTTCCGATGGCAAGTGCATAGATGAAGAAGATAGCAAAGCCAAAGAGGAAAATCAATCCTGCGATAGCAAGGAGTTTTAGCCAGGAAGGAAGATTTTTATTCTCACGTGTCACCAATACATAGTTCAAAAGAGCGAAGAATGGTGTTGTCAGGAAAGAACCAATCATGGCAAAGCGAAGCATGGTGGAAACTTGACCAGCAAAGAACTTGATGATGACGATACCGATGATAGCGGTAATGGTCATCCAGATGTTCAAAGATTTGCGAGAATCCTCTTTTTGCCGAATCAAGAGTCGCAGCGATTCCTGATTGACACGAGAGTAGCCATCGATAACGGTGATAACTGTTCCAAAAATACAAAGAAAGGCGATAAAGGTGATCAAATAACGGGACCATTCTCCAAGAACAGAGGCATACATACCCACAAATTGAGAAATGTACTTGGCTGAAGCGGCTTCAACTGCCTGTCCTGTAGGATACTGAATCAGTGCTCCTAGTGCCACGAAGAATACAGCTAGGATAGCAGTTCCAATGTAACCAACGTTAAAGTCGAAAAGGGCGTCCTCTGTATTAAAGTTGACAGTCTTTTTCTTTTCAGCAGACCAGAGTGAATTGATGGCAGAAATCTCAATAGGAGCAGGCATCCATCCTAAGAGGGAAACGATGAAAGGGAGGGCCGCCATTTGCCAAGGTGTCTTTTCGACAAAATCAGAGCTGTATTCTGGATGTTTAATTGCTGCAATAATAACTGCAAGAACTGTTGCAATGGTCAAAGCAGACATGATCCATTTTGCCATACCATCCAATAGTTTGTAGCCACCAAAGAGTAGCATGGCCCAAATGACTGCAACAAGGATAAGGGACCATTGAGTGATGCTAAGACCAATCATTGGGAAAGCGCTAGCGATGATAGCTGAGCAAAGGATAGCGACTCCAGCTGTATTAACCATGGCAGAGAAGACGTTGAGGACAAAGAAAATCCAGAGATAGAGTTTTCCTTTTTCGGCATAACCTTCCACCAAGGTTTTACCAGTGTCGGCAGTATATTCGGCTCCAAAACGGAAAAATGGATATTTAAAAACATTGGCCAAGATAACCAAGAGGAGTAGTGACCACCCATAAGAACCACCAGCTTGAGTAGAGGATACGATATGAGAACCTCCAACGGCTGCAGAAGCCATTAGAATTCCTGGCCCCATTGCCTTTAGTTTGCTTGCCCAGGTTGACTGGTTTGATAACGTAACTTGTGACATAATAAACACTCCTATTTTTGAATTTTCAGAATAATCTGAATAGATAGCTACTATTCTACAAAAAACTTAAAGGAAATGCAAGAATATTTTGAAAAAATACAGAAAATTACAGAAAACTTTACATGCGTTAATGAAATTTCTCCAAGGAGAATATGGTTAAGACTAAAAAATCCGAGAAGAAAGCTTCTCGGATTTTGATTATTTCAATTGATCTGTGACGTCTTTTGAGAGCAACATTCCCAGATGGTAAGTTTTATTGATATGTGCAATGACATCATTGATATTTTCAGTCGTGTGAATTTTCTCTTTGATGTCAGACCTAAATGTCTCATCCTTCAAGAGTTGCTCTTGGTAGAGTCTTTGAAGTCTTTCCTTCTCGTACTTATTGAGCAGAAAAAGGAAAACCAAGCTAAGTACAACGAGGATATAAGCATATTGGCTCATAAGAAATCTCCCAGTGTGATAAATAGTAAAAGTGAATAAATTATTTCATTGAACAGCTGCAAGGCCGAACAAAATATAAATGTTATTTTGCCTCAATCTTTCAGATTGCTTTCAAGTAATTTAAAAGATTAGAACCTAAACCCAACTAAATCGCTGTTATTTGGTTTGATAAGTTAGTGAAGCGCCTAGCCAAATCACCATAGTTACGACGTCATGACCTCTAAATCGATTATATTTAGGGGTCATGACTAGTGAAGCAGTTAGCTAGCCCGCATATAAGCGGCTAGCGTCTAACAATTAGGAACTTTAGTTCCAATTGTTAGTACTGAATCACATCTTCTCCGGCGCTTCTACTCCGAGCAAACGAAGAGCTTCTTTGAGGACGACTGCGGTTGCGTAGCTGAGGGCTAGACGACTGTCGCGCTCAGGACTTTCATCTAGGATACGTGTATGTGCATAATATTTGTTAAAGGCTTGAGCCAGACTAATCGCAAATTTCGCAATGATAGAAGGTTCAAAGTTATCTGCTGCACGATTGATAATACGTGGAAAGTCTTGGAGTAGTTTAATGATTTCCCAGCTTTCAGCATCGTTCAAGCTGTAGTTGCCAGCTGTATCTGGTTTGAAATCGGCTTTGCGCAAGATAGATTGGATACGAGCGTAGGCATATTGAACGTAAGGTCCAGTTTCTCCTTCAAAGGATACCATAGCTTCAAGGTCGAAGTCATATCCATTTGTACGGTCGGTCTTAAGATCATAGAACTTGATGGCCCCAACTCCAACAGCGTGGGCAACCTGGTCTTTATTTTCTAACTCAGGATTTTTCGCTTCGATTTGGGCCTTGGCACGACTAACAGCTTCTGCAATAGTAGGTTCTAGCAAGATGACATTTCCTTTACGAGTAGAGAGTTTTTTCCCTTCTTTTGTTACCAATCCAAACGGAACATGGACAATGTCTTGGCTCCAATCGTAGCCCATCTCTTGTAGTACTGCCTTGAGTTGTTTGAAGTGGGCAGATTGCTCTTGACCAACAACATAGATGGATTTTGCAAATTGGTATTCGTTTTTACGGTAAAGGGCTGCAGCCAAGTCACGTGTGATATAGAGAGTTGCACCATCAGATTTTTTGATAAGGGCTGGATGTTCAATTCCATATTTCTCAAGATTGACAACTTGGGCTCCTTCTGACTCAACAAGAAGTCCTTTTTCAGCGAGAATGTCTACAACAGCATCCATCTTATCATTGTAAAAAGCTTCCCCGTTGTAGCTGTCAAATTCAACTTGCAATTCATTGTAAAGACGGTTGAATTCCACTAAACTTTCATCACGGAACCATTGCCAGAGAGCGAGAGCTTCCTCATCTCCATTTTCCAGTTTGCGGAACCATTCGCGTGCTTCTTCATCCAAGCTAGGGTCTTTTTCAGCTTCAGCATTGATGCGAACGTAGAGTTTAAGAAGTTCATCGATTGGATGTGCTTTAACGGCTTCCTCATTTCCCCATTTCTTGTAGGCAACGATTAACATTCCAAACTGTTTACCCCAGTCTCCTAGGTGGTTGACCTTGACCGTTTGATAGCCAATCTTTTGGAAAATATGTGACAAGCTATCCCCGATAACCGTTGAACGCAAGTGCCCAATAGAGAATGGTTTAGCGATATTGGGACTAGACATATCGATAACGATATTTTCTTGCTTGCCAATGGTTTGGTCGGCATAGTGCTCTTTCTCAGTAATAACATCCTGTAATACCTGAGCCGAAATAGCAGATTTATCAAGGAAAAAGTTGACGTAAGGTCCAGTAGCAACAACCTTTTCAAAGGCTTGACTATTTATTTTTTCAGCAATATCTGCTGCAATCATTTGCGGAGCTTTACGCTCGACCTTTGCTAGAGAAAAGGCAGGGAAGGCGATGTCTCCCATTTCTGAGTTTTTAGGTGTTTCCAGTAAATTTAAAATAGCCTCTTGATCCAGGCTATTAATGACGCTAGCCAACTCGCTAGCAATCAATTCTTTTGTATTCATAAGGGCTCCTTTTGGGCTTTTTTACTATTTTAACACAATTTACTACATTTTTTGAGAAAGAAAAGAATTTTTTTGAATTATCTATTTTTTTTGGTATAATGTAGTTATAAAATAAATGTAAAACTTGTTATAAATATTCACTTAAGAGGATAATATGAGAAAAAGAGAACGGCATCAATTGATTAAAAAGATGATCACCGAAGAAAAACTTGGGACACAAAAAGAGATTCAAGATCGTTTAGAAGCTCGTAATGTTTATGTGACACAAACGACTTTGTCGCGTGATTTGCGTGAAATCGGCTTGACCAAGGTTAAGAAAAATGATATGGTGTATTATGTACTAGCAAATGAGACAGATAAGATTGATTTAGTTGAGTTTTTGTCTCATCATTTAGAAGGAGTTGCAAGAGCTGAGTTCACCTTGGTACTGCATACCAAACTTGGGGAAGCTGCAGTCTTAGCAAACATTGTAGATGCAAACAAGGATGAATGGATTTTAGGAACGGTTGCTGGTGCTAATACCTTATTGGTTATTTGTCGAGACCAGCACGTTACCAAGCTGATGGAAGATCGTTTGCTAGATTTGATGAAAGATAAATAAGGTCTTGGGAGGTGCTCTCAAGACTTATTTTTAGCAAGGAGAGACGGAAAATGGCAACAGAAAAGCTATCACCCGGCATGCAACAGTATGTGGATATTAAGAAACAATACCCAGATGCTTTTTTGCTTTTTCGAATGGGTGATTTTTACGAGTTGTTCTATGAAGATGCAATTAATGCAGCACAGATTTTAGAAATTTCCTTAACGAGTCGGAATAAAAATGCAGAAAATCCGATACCCATGGCGGGTGTCCCCTATCATTCTGCCCAGCAGTATATCGATGTTCTGATTGAGCAGGGCTATAAGGTAGCCATAGCCGAGCAGATGGAAGATCCCAAACAAGCGGTTGGTGTTGTCAAGCGAGAGGTGGTCCAGGTCATCACACCTGGAACGGTCGTCGATAGCAGTAAGCCGGATAGTCAGAATAATTTCTTGGTTGCCTTAGATCGTGATGGCAATCAGTTTGGTCTAGCTTATATGGATTTGGTGACGGGTGATTTCTATGTGACAGGTCTATTAGATTTCACGTTGGTTTGTGGGGAAATTCGCAACCTCAAGGCGCGAGAAGTAGTGCTGGGTTATGACTTGTCTGAGGAAGAAGAACAAATCCTCAGCCGTCAGATGAATTTGGTGCTTTCCTATGAGAAGGAAGGCTTTGAGGACCTTCATTTACTGGATTCACGTTTGGCAGCTGTGGAGCAAGCAGCAGCTAGTAAGCTCCTCCAGTATGTTCATCGGACCCAGATGCGGGAATTGAACCACCTCAAACCAGTTATCCGCTATGAAATCAAAGATTTCTTGCAGATGGATTATGCGACCAAGGCTAGTCTGGATTTGGTTGAGAATGCCCGTTCAGGTAAGAAGCAGGGGAGTCTTTTCTGGCTTTTGGATGAAACCAAAACGGCTATGGGGATGCGTCTCTTGCGTTCTTGGATTCATCGTCCTTTGATTGATAAGGAGCGAATCGTCCAACGTCAAGAGGTGGTGCAGGTCTTTCTTGACCACTTCTTTGAGCGCAGTGATTTGACAGACAGTCTCAAGGGTGTTTATGATATCGAACGTTTGGCTAGTCGGGTTTCCTTTGGCAAGACCAATCCAAAGGATCTCTTGCAATTGGCGACCACTTTATCTAGTGTACCACGGATTCGTGTGATTTTAGAAGGCATGGAGCAACCTGCCCTGGCCTATCTTATCGAACAGTTAGATGCCATCCCTGAGTTGGAGAGCTTGATTAGCGCTGCCATTGCTCCTGAAGCTCCTCATGTGATTACGGAAGGTGGCATTATCCGTACGGGATTTGATGAGACCTTAGACAAGTACCGTCGTGTGCTTAGAGAAGGGACTAGCTGGATTGCTGAGATTGAGGCTAAGGAGCGGGAAAACTCTGGCATCAGCATGCTCAAGATTGACTACAATAAAAAGGACGGCTACTATTTCCATGTGACTAATTCGCAACTGGGAAATGTGCCAGCCCACTTTTTCCGCAAGGCAACGCTGAAAAACTCAGAACGCTTTGGTACCGAGGAATTAGCTCGTATCGAGGGAGATATGTTGGAGGCGCGTGAGAAGTCAGCCAACCTAGAGTATGAAATCTTTATGCGCATCCGTGAGGAAGTCAGCAAGTACATCCAGCGTTTGCAGGCGCTAGCCCAAGGAATTGCAACGGTTGATGTCTTGCAAAGTCTCGCAGTTGTGGCTGAAACCCAGCATTTGATCCGACCTGAGTTTGGAGAGGATTCACAAATCAATATCCAAAAAGGGCGCCATGCTGTCGTCGAAAAGGTCATGGGAGCTCAGACCTATATTCCTAATACGATTCAGATGGCAGAAGATACCAGTATTCAGCTGATTACAGGGCCAAACATGAGTGGGAAGTCAACCTACATGCGCCAGTTAGCCATGACGGCGGTTATGGCCCAGCTGGGTTCTTATGTGCCAGCAGAAAGCGCCCATTTGCCTATCTTCGATGCTATCTTTACTCGTATCGGAGCAGCAGATGACTTGGTTTCAGGTCAATCAACCTTCATGGTGGAGATGATGGAGGCCAACAATGCCATTTCGCATGCGACCAAGGATTCCTTGATTCTCTTTGATGAATTGGGACGGGGAACTGCAACTTATGACGGGATGGCTCTTGCCCAGTCCATCATCGAATATATTCATGAACATATCGGAGCCAAAACCCTCTTTGCGACCCACTACCATGAGTTGACCAGTCTGGAGTCTAGCTTGGAACACTTGGTCAATGTCCACGTGGCAACCTTAGAACAGGATGGACAGGTCACCTTCCTTCACAAGATCGAACCAGGATCAGCTGACAAATCCTATGGTATCCATGTTGCTAAGATTGCTGGCTTACCAGCGGAACTTTTAGCAAGGGCGGATAAGATTTTAACGCAACTGGAGAGTCAGGGACAAGAAAGCCCAACTCCGATGAGAGAAACAAGTGCTGTTACTGAACAGATGTCACTCTTTGACGCGCCTGCAGAGCATCCTATCCTAGCAGAATTAGCTAAACTGGATGTGTACAATATGACACCTATACAGGCTATGAACGTCTTGGTCGAGCTCAAACAAAAGTTATAAAAAGAGCCCACTCACATTTTTGTGAGTGGGATTTTTCTCTATTACTTTTTATGGGCCAAGAGTTGATTGATGTGGTCTACTTTTTTAGCTTCTCTTTTATAGAGAATAACCCAGATGATGAGATAGACGATCGCAAACTCTGGAATGAGCTGGAAATAGAAGGTCCAGTGGAAGGGGAACCAACCAGCCAGAGTTGCTAGTGGGACAAAGCCAGCCAGCATGAGGAAGAAATGGGAAAGTGTTGCACGGAGTAAGCTCCAGTCACGGCTGAATAAACGACCACCAAAGCTAAAGAGAACGCCGATAGCTGACCAGATGACCATACAGTAGAGCAAGACTAGAGCACCGTGAACCTGATGTTGAGCCATCACTTGGCCGATGAGAGACTCGGGACTCAGTGGGGCATAGGTATTTGGGGCGTACATGAGTGAAAAGAGGATAGAGAGGATGAGGCCGATAAGTACACCAGCGGCTGCATCATGAAAGATTTGTTTTTTCATAGTTCTAATTTCTCCTTGATGGTTTTTAGGTAACGGCGTGAAGAGTAGGTGAAGCTTTCGTTTTTTAAGAAAATTTCAACCAGACCGTTGGGCGTGAGTTTGAGATGAGAGATAGCGTCAATATTAACGATTTCTGATTGGGAAATTTGGATAAAAGTGGTCGGCAGAATGTCAAGAACTTGATAGAGACGCAAATCAATGGTGTAGGTCTGAGATGCAGTTTCTGCTAAAACCTTACGATTCTCGATATAGAAGCGTTGTATCTTACCAATCTTAACTAGATAGACCTGATTATCAATCTTTCCTTTGATTGTTTCTTTTTGGTCAAGATTTTCTGCGAACTCGATGACTTTCTGGACTTTTTCGGTCGGCTGAGGAGTTTGGACAATCAGCTTTTCCTCCTCGTAAGTCTCCTTAATCTGTAGTTCTACTTTCATAAATTTCCCTCCTTATATTTCATACAAGGTTGTGATCACTTCCTGTACACCTTTATTAAACACTATTTTACGACCCATGGCAAGAGCTTTTGCCTATGTGGAGAGATTTGGAGTCTATGTGGTATTTGCTTTTTCTGGTAACATCTGAAATATGGTATAATAGCACTAATCAATTTCTAGGAAAATAGATACAGAAAGGGGCTGAAGGATGTCTCATATTATTGAATTGCCAGAAGTGTTGGCAAACCAGATCGCGGCAGGAGAGGTCATTGAACGTCCTGCCAGTGTGGTTAAAGAGTTGGTAGAAAATGCCATTGACGCGGGCTCTAATCAGATTATCATTGAGATCGAGGAATCCGGTCTCAAGAAAATTCAAATCACAGATAATGGTCATGGAATTGCCCACGATGAGGTGGAGTTGGCCTTGCGTCGCCATGCGACCAGTAAGATAAAAAATCAAGCAGATCTCTTTCGGATTCGGACGCTTGGTTTTCGTGGTGAAGCCCTGCCCTCTATCGCGTCTGTCAGTGTTTTGACTTTGTTGACGGCGGTGGATGGTGCGAGTCATGGGACCAAGCTCGTTGCGCGTGGGGGAGAAGTTGAGGAAGTCATCCCAGCGACTAGTCCTGTGGGGACCAAAGTTTGTGTGGAGGACCTCTTTTTCAACACACCTGCCCGTCTCAAGTATATGAAGAGCCAGCAAGCGGAGCTGTCTCATATCATTGATATTGTCAACCGTCTGGGATTGGCTCATCCTGAGATTTCTTTTAGTTTAATCAGTGATGGCAAGGAAATGACGCGGACAGCAGGGACTGGTCAACTACGCCAAGCCATCGCAGGGATTTACGGTTTAGCAAGCGCTAAAAAGATGATTGCTATTGAAAACTCTGACTTAGATTTCGAAATTTCAGGTTTTGTGTCCTTACCTGAGTTGACTCGTGCAAACCGCAACTATATCAGTCTCTTTATCAATGGCCGTTATATCAAAAACTTCCTGCTCAACCGTGCTATTTTAGATGGTTACGGCAGCAAGCTCATGGTGGGGCGTTTCCCACTGGCTGTCATTCACATCCATATTGATCCTTATCTGGCTGATGTCAATGTGCATCCAACCAAGCAAGAAGTGCGGATTTCTAAGGAAAGAGAACTGATGGCGCTGGTTTCAGAAGCTATTTCAAATAGTCTCAAGGAACAAGCCTTGATTCCTGATGCTTTAGAAAATCTTGCCAAGTCGACCGTGCGCAATCGTCAAAAGGTAGAGCAAACTATTCTCCCACTCAAAGAAAATACGCTTTACTATGAAAAAACAGAACTCTCAAAACCCAGTCAAGCTGAGGTGGCTGATCATCAGGTTGAATTAACTGAGGAAAGACAGGATTTGACCCTGTTTGCCAAGGAAACCTTGGACCAGTTGACCAAGCCTGCAAAACTGCATTTTGCAGAAAGAAAACCAGCTAGCTATGACCAATTAGACCATCCAGAGTTAGACTTAGCCAGTCTTGATAAGGCTTATGACAAGCTGGAGAGAGAAGAATCATCCAGCTTTCCAGAGTTGGAGTTTTTCGGACAAATGCATGGGACCTATCTCTTTGCTCAAGGTAGAGATGGGCTTTACATCATAGATCAGCATGCGGCACAGGAACGGGTCAAATACGAGGAATACCGAGAGAGCATTGGCAATGTTGACCAGAGTCAGCAACAACTCCTAGTGCCCTACATCTTTGAATTCCCAGCGGATGATGCCCTTCGTCTTAAAGAAAGAATGCATCTTTTGGAGGAAGTGGGCGTCTTTCTAGCAGAGTATGGAGAAAATCAATTCATCCTGCGTGAACATCCCATCTGGATGACCGAAGAGGAAATCGAATCTGGTATCTATGAAATGTGCGACATGCTCCTCTTGACTAAAGAAGTTTCGATTAAGAAATACCGAGCAGAGTTGGCCATTATGATGTCCTGCAAGCGGTCTATCAAGGCCAACCATCGTATCGATGACCACTCGGCTAGACAACTCCTCTACCAACTCTCTCAATGCGACAACCCATATAACTGTCCTCATGGACGTCCTGTTTTGGTGCATTTCACCAAGTCAGATATGGAAAAGATGTTCCGACGTATTCAGGAAAATCACACCAGCCTCCGAGAGTTGGGGAAATATTAAGAACACAAAAAGCCTTTGTTCCCTTTGAACAAGGCTTTTTAGTTTTTCTAAGGTGGGAACTTTGATTGGACTTGGGCAACTTGACATGAGGTTTACACTTGCTTGACAAGACCAGTCCTATAAAAGTAATGAGAAATATGATTCAATTGACTCAAGGTTTTGTAGAGTCGTCTTGGTTCAAAGGATTCTCAAGACCAATCACCTTATCAAGATAACGCTGTTTGGTTTTGAGAGCTTTGTTGATAGCAATCGCTGAAGCGATTAAGAGAACGAAGGTCAGCCAAATCCAGACGGTGAATTCGGCCGGGAAACTAGAACCAGCTAAAAAGAGATAGATAGCCAAAGCCAAGACGAAAATATAAATCACTTGCCAGAGACCATAGGATTTAACCTCTTTATAGTATTTGTCCTTGTCTTCCTCCAAGATCATTTCTGTAGAAGTTTTTTCAGAATTTTCATCTAGTAGTAGATAGTCAGTTGTTACTTGGAAAATCTTGCTTAATTCAATGATTTTTTCGATTTCTGGAAGGACTTGTCCAGACTCCCATTTTGAGATGCTTTGCCGAGAAACATTAATTTTTTCTGCTAGCTTTTCTTGGGACCAACCTTTTTCCTTTCGGAGTTCAAATAGTTTTTCTGCGAGTTTCATCATTCTATCCTCCTTTTTCTACCTCTATCCTAACAATTTTTACTTATAATGAGAATACAATCTCCTGTACTATTTGTCAACCAGAGGTTGCACTTGTGTTTGCAGTTTTCAGCAAAAAAATATGATATACTAGGTAAGAAAAAGCGAAGAAATTATGAAAAAGGAATGAAAGATGAAAGAATTTTTTGCCCTCCCCAAGCAAATTCAAATGCGGGAATGGATGAGCTTTGTAGCACGGATTTTAGAGAGTGCCATTACTCCTTTTATGGCCATGTACTATGTTCAATATTTTGGAGCCTTTTGGGCGGGGTTATTGATGATCGCAACCAAACTCATTGGTTTTTTAGCTGGGCTGTATGGTGGACATTTGGCGGATCTTTGGGGACGTAAGAAAGTCATTGACTGGGGAAACTTTGGTCTTGCTAGTGGCTACTTTCTTGTTCTGCTGGCAAATATGCCTAATCATATTTTTCCCTTTTTGACTTTTGTCGGAATGTTGCTGGCAGAGACCGCAGGAACTTTCTCTTGGCCGGCTATTGATGCGATGATTATTGATTTGACCGACGAGCAAAATCGCCGTTTCGTTTATACGATTAGTTATTGGTTTGTCAATGTATCCGTTATGTTAGGAGCAGGGCTTGCAGGTTTCTTTTACGACCACCATTTTTTTGAGTTGCTTTTGGTTTTGACGGTGATTAGCTTCTTGAATTTTTTCCTCGCTTGGAAATATTTTTCAGAAAGCAAGCCAGCTAATCTGGTCTTTGAGCATGGTAGCAGTCCTTTGGCAACTGTGAAAAATTATGTTTCTGTTTTTCAGGACAAAATTTTCCTACTTTATACGTTAGGGACTGTATTTAATGGTGTTATCTGGTTGCAAATTGACAATTATATACCCGTTCATTTGAAAGAGTCATTCATCGCGAGTAGTATTTTCGGTATTCATATTTCAGGAGCTAAGATGCTCAGTATCATGGTTTTTATCAATACCCTGATTATTGTTTGCTTCATAACGACTGCCAATCGTTTGACCAAGGAAATGAAGATCATACCGCAGTTTTTATTGGGAAGTATTATCTTTGACTTGGGTATGCTTTTCACCATTGTCTTCAGGAGTTTCTGGGCTCTGTTTTTGCTAGCCATTCTCTATACTATGGGGGAACTCATCTGCATGCCACCAAGCCAAGTTTTGCGGGCGGAAATGATGAATGAGAATAAGCTCGGAACCTACTCAGGTTTCCTTAATATGGCGCAGCCTTTAGCGTCTATTTTAGCGGGGGCGATGATTTCTATCAGCGCTGCAACAGGTGCTGTAGGTGTTTGGCTCGTTTTTATTGTGTGTGCAGTACTTGGGTTGCTTCTTATCATCAGAGCAGCGCATTTACAAGGAATTGCAAATCAATTATAGAAAGTGAAAATTATGTACGAATATCTAAAAGGAATCATTACCAAAATCACTGCTAAATACATCGTCCTAGAAGCTAACGGTATCGGCTATATCCTGCATGTGGCCAATCCTTATGCCTATTCAGGTCAGGTGAATCAAGAAACTCAGATTTATGTGCACCAAGTTGTCCGTGAGGATGCCCATCTGCTTTACGGCTTTCGTTCAGAAGACGAGAAGAAGCTCTTTCTCAGCTTGATTTCGGTCTCAGGGATTGGTCCTGTGTCAGCTCTTGCTATTATCGCTGCCGATGACAATGCTGGCTTGGTTCAGGCGATCGAGACTAAGAACATCACCTACTTGACCAAGTTCCCTAAAATTGGCAAGAAAACAGCCCAACAGATGGTGCTGGACTTGGAAGGCAAGGTAGTCGTGGCTAGTGATGACCTTCCTGCCAAGGTGGCAGTGCAAACCAGCGCTGAAAACCAAGAACTGGAAGAAGCTATGGAAGCCATGTTGGCACTGGGCTACAAGGCAACCGAGCTTAAGAAAATCAAGAAATTCTTTGAAGGAACGACAGACACAGCTGAGAACTATATCAAGTCGGCCCTTAAGATGTTGGTAAAATAGGAGATTTTTATGACAAAACGCTGTGGTTGGGTTAAAATGAACAACCCATTATATGTGGCCTATCATGATGAAGAGTGGGGCCAACCCCTTCATGATGACCGTGCTCTTTTTGAGTTGCTTTGTTTGGAAACTTACCAGTCGGGTCTATCTTGGGAAACGGTACTAAACAAACGCCAAGGATTCCGAGAAGCATTTCATGGCTATCAAATTCAAGAGGTCGCGGAAATGACAGATGGGGAGTTGGAAGCCATGTTAGAGAATCCAGCCATCATTCGAAATCGAGCCAAGATTTTTGCGACGCGTGCCAACGCCCAAGCATTTTTACAAGTCCAGAAAACCTTTGGCTCTTTTGACGCTTATCTCTGGTCCTTTGTTGAGGGAAAAACGATCGTGAATGATGTTCCTGACTATCACCTAGCACCTGCTAAAACAGCCTTGTCTGAAAAGTTATCTCAAGATCTCAAAAAACGAGGCTTCAAGTTCACAGGTCCAGTCGCAGTTTTAGCTTTTCTACAAGCGGCAGGTCTGATTGACGACCACGAAAATGATTGTGAGTGGAAAAGCGGAAATAAGTGAGTGCAGGCGTCTAATTATCTGAGAATATAGAAAAAGCTGAGATGAGTTTCTCAGCTTTTTGATTATATGCTAGTAATTTTTATAGTGCAGTGAGAAATGTCAGTCCACCTAAGACAACGCCGGCTGAGTTTGGAATAATTAGTATCCAATCCTTCTTAGGTTCTTTTGTCCATCCGTAAATAACCCAAATTAAACAAGATACTGCTGCGGATAAAGGCTGAAATGGTTGAGCCTTGTTGCCTTGTAAATTGGCAAAAATTTGTGGGATGTAGGCGATAAATACAATAATCCCGATAAAGGCCCCGATTGAACCGACAATTTGATTTATTTTTTGTTTAGTCATATACACCTCCTTTAAAAAGATATCATAGAAATAAGCAAAATGCAATAAATTCAGACACAAATTGTAACGAAAATCAATACCAAAGCACAAAAATGGAGAAATTGTTTATTTTTTGTTATAGTCAAAGCGAATGACTTGCTCTTTTGCATCCACATAAGCATAGACGCCAAAGGGTACAATGGCTCTTGGTGTGGCGTGCCCAACGTTTAGATTATAGACAATTGGGATATTGCTGTCAACGATGCTCATTAGTGCCTCTTTATAGTCGTCATAGAAGGCTTCATCCATTGGCTTTCCGACCAAGAGTCCACTGATGACCTCAAATACCCCAGTTTCTTTCAAAGCCAGCACCATCTTTTTGAAATCATCAGGTTCAGGTTTTTCTTCACTTGTTTCTAGTAAGAGGATCTTTCCTTCCCAGTCGGATAAGTCAGGGAAGAGTTTGTACTCTCGGCAGAGTTCTCTACTGTCTGCATATCGAGAGTTATCAAAGATATCATAGAGAGATTCAAGGCAACCTCCGAGAATTTCTCCCTCAAACTGGGCATTTCCTTGTAACAAGTCAAAACCTGTATTTACATGACTGATACGAGCTGTTCCCAGGGCCTTGGGACTAAAATCAGTCCGTTCCTCATACCAAAGGTCGCTAGGGCGGATTTCTGAGATTCTCCCAGTCTCGATCAGTTCTTTAAAGTAGTGGAGGCTATAGGGCAACATTTCTTTGTCTAACTCACAAATGTCCGCTAGAAAGGATTGGCCGTAAAAAGTCTTGATTCCTAGTTTATGCAACATGAGATGGTTCATGGTCGTATCCGAGAAACCGAGAAAAATCTTTGGTTTGATAACCTTTTGTAGTTGGTCATTTTCAAAAAGATAAGGTAGCAAGCGATAGGTATCATCCCCACCGATGGCGCATAGGATCATGTCGATGCTATCGTCCGAAAAGGCCTGCATCAAATCCTCTGCACGCGTCTCGGGATGATCCTTGATAAAGTCCAAGCCCTTTAGCGAATGGGGTAAAAAGACAGGATTGAGTCCCAAATCCTTGAGACGTTGGACACCCAAATCGACTTCGTGTTTGACAAAATCCTCTCCGATAACACCACTAGACAAACTAACAATACCAATAGTAGAAACCATATCTCATCCTCCTAGAAATTGATTGAGCCTATTTTATCACAAAAGGTGAGAGAAAACTACAATAATGAGACTCAGAAGTGCTATTGAATCTCAAGAAAGCAGGAAAAAAAGCAACCGCCTTTGCAGTTGCTTTTCGTTTTTCTAATCTCTAATCTCACTAGATATGAGTTACTTGGTCAACTCTTGATTATAGGAGAGAGCTAAATCAATCCAGTAAGGAAGTTCTTTTTGACCTTCTATATCTAGGTCTATATAGCCGTGATAAAGGCGCCCTCTCATCAATGTAGTATGAGCTCCTGTTCGGGGTAGAACTTGCTTTTCCAGTTCTTCGCCAATTCTCACCATAACCAGCTCGTCCTTTCTGGAACTGACTGTAAGGACCATTTTCCCACGAATCATAAAGGCAAGGCCACCAAACAGTTTCTTTTCTTCTAGCTCTTCTTCGAAAATTTGGGGAGGAAGTTTGAGCGCTAGAATTTTTCGAATCTGCTGAGCTAAAGATTGACTATATGCCATAGCTTTTCACTTTTCTTAATAACGTGATGGGCCCGCGCTTGCGCTTCGGATATTGAAACGTTTCTTGAGATAGAAGCGAAGAGCGAGAAGGGCAGCTCCCAGGATAGCCAAAGGCAATGGAGCAAGGACTGGATTGAGGTTGGCTGGTAGGAAGCTTGTTGCAAAGAAGACAACCAACCAAAGGACCATAGAAGCCAGGATAACGAGGATTGACTTCCAGAAAGGAGGGCGCTGGCTACGATCTGTGTCTGGTCCATAATACTGGTAGACAAAGTAGTACATCAAGTAGAAGGCCACCCCTCCGACAAGTCCAACCAACAAGAGGGTAATCAAACCATAGCCAATAGCCTGATCTGTAGAGAAGAAGGTAGTCAGAGCGCTAACCAATGCAAAGAGACTGGTGATAAAAAGGGCTGAGTCCATAATCATGAGTTTTGGATCATCATTTTCTTTTGGATGCTCTTTTTCATATTGCTCTTTGACAGTGAAGCTATGAGCCCAATGAGTTGGAGCCCCGTAGAGGGAACGAGCTGTTGTTCCTTTGGCTTGCTCTTCAAGGATTTTAGGAATGACTTCCTCAAAGATAGCCTTGATTTCAGCGTCTGTTTTACCATCTTTGATAAATTGTTGGGTAGCGATGTGGATAAACTCTTGGTTTTTCTTAGTTAATTTTTGTAAATCAATCTGAGACATAGGAATTCCTCTTAGAACCATTTTTTATGGATGAGATAGAGAGTGAGCGAAACACTCATAGCAAAGGCGATAAAGACGATTAACCAGAAGGCATGAGGCTCACCGTTCAGAGGGATTTCATTATCCTTAAAGTTCATCCCGTAGGCTGAGAAGATCATGGTTGGGACAGACATAACGATGGTCACGAGAGCCAGGGTCTTCATGATGTTGTTCTGGTTATTGGAAATGATAGAGGCAAAGGTCTCTGTCATAGAGTGAAGGACGTTTCCATAGATATCTGCCATCTCAATGGCCTGTTGGGTTTCAATCAGAGTGTCTTCGAGTAGGTCTTCGTCTTCTAGGTATTTCTTGATATTGCTGGTTGCGCTGGTCAATTTCTTAATCACGCGCTCGTTCGTCTTAAGTGAGGCCTTGAAATAGACGATGGTCTTTTCCAATTCCATGAGCTCGATCAGTTCTTCGTTTCGAGTAGATTTGTGAAGTTGACTTTCGATCTGTTCACTCTTACGGTCGATCGAACGGAGGGCTGTAAGGTAAAGTTCGGCATTTCGGTAGAGAATCTGGAAGATAAAACGTGAACGCATAAAGGTGTAGAAGTTGCGCAGTCTACGGTTGATAAAGACATCGAGAACGGGGAGGGATTCCAAGCAGGTGGTGATAATGGTTTCCTCGGTGATGATAATCCCCAGCGGAATCGTAACGTAGTAGGTACGATTGTTTCTTTCCTCTGTGATGGGAACGTCCACGATGATCAAAGTATACTCGTCTTCGATGGTAATACGGGACATTTCTTCCGCATCGAGCGGTGCTCGAAGGTCGGCAATGTCAATGTCGAAGGCGTTAGCGATTTCCAACGATTCATTTTGTGTAGGATTGACGAGATTGATCCAAGTACCCGGTTCAAGCGTGTCGATCTCTTTAAATTCAGTTGTTGTTGAGAGAAAAACTTGTTTCATATCCCCTATCCTTTCCTACTATTTCAGTGTTTGATTTTTTGCACCGTACTATTATACTACAAAATCGGCTTTTTGGGTAATAGAATTTCACATTTTTTGGTATAATGGAAAGCAATAATGGACTAGAAAGAACAAAGATGCAAGATAAAATTGTGATTCATGGGGCTCGTGCCCATAACTTAAAAAATATCGATGTGGAAATTCCAAGAGACAAGCTGGTTGTCGTGACTGGTTTGTCAGGTTCTGGGAAATCCAGTCTAGCCTTCGATACCCTCTATGCGGAGGGACAACGTCGCTATGTAGAGAGCTTGTCAGCCTACGCTCGTCAGTTCTTGGGCAACATGGAAAAGCCTGATGTAGATGCCATTGATGGCCTCAGTCCAGCTATTTCCATCGACCAAAAAACGACCAGCAAAAATCCTCGTTCGACCGTTGGGACAACAACTGAAATCAATGACTATCTGCGTCTCCTCTACGCACGTGTGGGGACGCCTTACTGTATCAACGGGCATGGGGCAATCAAGGCTTCTTCTGTGGAGCAAATTGTTGATAAGGTCTTGGAATTGCCAGAACGCCAACGTCTGCAAATCTTAGCTCCTGTCATTCGTAAGAAAAAAGGGCAACACAAGAGCGTCATTGAAAAGATTCAGAAAGACGGTTATGTCCGCGTCCGTGTGGATGGGGAAGTTTATGATGTGACCGAAGTGCCAGAGTTGTCGAAGAGCAAGCAACACAATATCGATGTCGTGGTCGACCGTATTGTCATCAAGGAGGGCATTCGTAGCCGTCTCTTTGATTCCATTGAGGCTGCCCTTCGTATCGCAGAAGGTTATGTCATTATCGACACTATGGACGATTCTGAGTTGCTCTTTTCTGAGCATTATGCCTGTCCAGTTTGTGGTTTTACAGTACCAGAGTTAGAGCCTCGTCTCTTCTCCTTCAATGCCCCGTTTGGCTCGTGTAGTGAGTGTGATGGTTTGGGCATCAAGCTGGAGGTGGATGTTGACTTGGTGGTTCCTGATACCAGCAAAACTTTGCGTGAGGGAGCATTAGCACCTTGGAATCCTATCTCATCCAACTACTATCCAAATATGCTAGAGCAGGCCATGACAGCCTTTGGAGTGGATATGGATAAGCCTTTTGAGGACTTGTCAGAAGAAGATAAAAACTTGATTCTCTATGGCTCAGATGGCAAGGAATTCCATTTCCACTATGAAAATGAATTTGGCGGTGTGCGCGATATCGACGTTCCTTTTGAGGGAGTTGTCAATAATATCAAGCGCCGTTACCATGAAACTAATAGTGACTACACCCGTACCCAGATGCGTCTCTACATGAATGAGCTGACCTGCGGAACTTGTCACGGCTATCGTCTCAACGATCAGGCCTTGTCTGTTCGTGTGGGTGGTGAGCAAGGGCCACATATCGGTGAAATCTCAGATTTGTCTATCGCAGACCATTTGGAGTTGGTGAGCCAGTTGACCTTGTCTGAAAATGAAGCCATTATTGCTCGTCCCATTCTCAAGGAAATCAAGGATCGCTTGACCTTCCTCAATAACGTGGGACTTAACTATTTGACGCTGTCACGTTCGGCAGGAACCCTGTCAGGTGGGGAGAGTCAGCGAATTCGCTTGGCGACTCAGATTGGTTCCAACTTATCAGGTGTTCTTTATATCCTGGATGAGCCGTCGATTGGACTCCACCAGAGGGATAATGACCGCCTGATTGCTAGCTTGAAAAAAATGCGTGATTTGGGCAATACTCTTATCGTAGTGGAACATGACGAAGATACTATGCGTGAGGCGGATTATCTGATTGACGTTGGTCCAGGTGCCGGTGTTTTTGGTGGCGAGATTGTTGCTGCAGGAACACCCAAGCAGGTGGCCCGTAACAGTAAGTCTATTACAGGCCAGTACTTGTCAGGTAAACGTGCCATTCCAGTACCAGAAGAGCGCCGTGCCGGAAATGGTCGCTTTATCGAAGTGACAGGAGCGCGTGAGAACAACTTACAAAATGTCACGGCCCGCTTCCCATTAGGAAAATTCATCGCAGTGACAGGGGTGTCAGGCTCAGGAAAGTCGACCTTGATCAACAGCATCCTCAAAAAAGCCATTGCCCAGAAGCTCAACCGCAATTCAGACAAACCTGGTAAGTTTAAAACGATTACGGGGATTGAGCATGTCGATCGTCTGATTGATATTGACCAGAGTCCAATCGGACGGACACCAAGGTCCAATCCTGCCACCTATACGGGAGTTTTTGACGATATACGTGACCTCTTTGCCCAGACAAATGAAGCTAAGATTCGAGGCTATAAGAAGGGCCGTTTCAGTTTCAACGTCAAGGGTGGTCGTTGCGAAGCCTGCTCAGGTGACGGGATTATCAAGATTGAGATGCACTTCTTGCCAGATGTTTACGTTGCTTGTGAAGTTTGCCACGGAACCCGCTACAACAGTGAAACCCTAGAAGTTCACTACAAGGAAAAGAATATCTCGCAAGTTTTAGATATGACCGTCAACGATGCGGTGGAATTCTTCCAACACATTCCTAAGATTCAACGCAAACTCCAGACCATCAAGGATGTAGGACTGGGCTATGTAACGCTAGGTCAACCAGCTACCACGCTTTCTGGAGGAGAAGCCCAGCGTATGAAGCTGGCTAGTGAACTCCACAAACGCTCGACAGGTAAGTCCTTCTACATTCTGGATGAGCCAACGACAGGACTTCATACTGAGGATATCGCTCGCTTGCTTAAAGTCTTGGCTCGCTTTGTAGACGATGGCAATACAGTCCTCGTTATCGAGCACAATCTAGATGTTATTAAAACAGCAGACCATATCATCGACTTGGGACCTGAAGGCGGTGTTGGTGGTGGAACTATCATCGCAACAGGAACCCCAGAAGAAGTAGCGGCCAATGAAGCCAGCTACACAGGACAGTATTTGAAAGGAAAGTTAAAATAAGATTTAAAAGGCTCTGCTTTTTTAGGCAGAGTCTTTTTTATAATAAATCACGAATTTTTTCTTTTATAAATGGGTTAAGAGAATAGTGTTTATCCAGATATTCTAGGAGTGCTTGAGCAGACTCAGAAATGCGTTCGTAACCTTGCAAAAAGTGAGGCAATTGCTTGGCTTCCTTTGGATAACCTTCTTCAAATCGTCTGTTGGTATTAAAGATATCTATAAAATTAGATTTAGAAGTTGTTTCCAAACTGATTAGTTCAGTCCAAAGCTTGACGGCTCTGTTTTGTATTAAATCATAAGCAGCTAATTTTTCGCCTCGCTGATAGCGACCTAGCCCTAAATATAGATTACATAAAATTTCTCCCAACAGCCATTCACGGTCTCTGTTATCTTTTGATGGCAGTCTTTGTGGCTGACAGATTGTTTCATCAAAACCGACCTCCTTCCAGATAATCTTGCCTTCAGAGAAGGGAATGTTTACTAGTTCGTGAGCTTCAAAGACAGCAAATTCACAAAAAACATCATCTTCAAATAGAACTTTATGTCCGTCCACTGTATTTTGGTAGTGAAATGCAATTGGTTCTAGCTTACTTAACCAGGTTAGGTCTTGGATATAGGTCTGCTTGTAGCCATCTTTTACAATAACAAAGAAGTCTAAATCTGAGTACTGATCCAATCGTTCTCTTTCTGTTCCGCAAGAACCAAGTGCCAGCAAAGCTAGTGCTTGGTTCGAATCTTTTAGAGACTGACCAATCTCATCTAGTCTTTGTAACAGCAATTCTGTTTTATTCATATCGATACCTCGTTCTTTCTTGTTTAACAGAAATTATACATTAAGCGCTTTCAAATGTCAATTTTATCTAATCCTAGCTATATAGATTGTATTATTTTCGGTATTTTTTTGCTATAATAAATTGAATCATTTTACGGAGGTTTTCTCATGTTATCAAGAGTTGAAAAATTTGAAGCAGCATTGGCTCAGACAGAGTGTGATGCTGTCCTAGTAACCAATCTGAAGAATATCTACTATCTGACTGGTTTCAGCGGGACAGAGGCGACAGTTTTCATTAGCAAGTCGCGTCGGATTTTCCTGACGGATGCGCGCTATACCCTGATTGCCAAGGGCGTGGTTGAGGGCTTTGATATTGTGGAAACGCGAGATGCGGTTGGTGAAATTGCTAAAATTATAGCGGACGACAAGCTGGAAAAAATTGGCTTTGATGACGAAATTTCCTATGCTTACTTCAAGATGCTGGAAAGTGTGTTTGCTGGTCATGAGCTGGTTCCAATGACTGGTTTTATTGAAAATCTGCGGATGATCAAGGATGAGCAAGAAATCGCAACCATTCGTAGGGCCTGCCAGATTTCGGATCAAGCCTTCCTAGATGTACTGGATTTTATCAAGCCCGGTGAGACGACTGAGCTAGCCGTTATGAACTTTTTAGATGCCCGTATGCGCCAGCTAGGTGCTTCAGGTGCCTCTTTTGACTTCATCATCGCTTCGGGCTACCGCTCTGCTATGCCACATGGAGTGGCTAGTGACAAGGTCATTCAAAATGGTGAAACCCTGACCATGGACTTTGGTTGCTACTACAATCACTATGTCAGCGATATGACGCGGACTGTTCATGTGGGACAGGTGACAGATGAGGAGCGGGAGATTTATGATATTGTCCTGCGTAGCAATCAAGCTCTGATAGAAGCGGCTAAGGCTGGTCTCAGTCGGATCGATTTTGACAGGATTCCTCGTCAAATTATCAACGATGCAGGCTACGGTCCTTACTTCAGCCACGGGATTGGACATGGGATTGGTCTGGATATCCATGAAATTCCTTACTTTGGCAAGTCAGAAGAGCCAATCAAGGCTGGTATGGTCTTGACTGATGAACCGGGTATTTATATTGAAGGTAAATACGGGGTTCGTATCGAAGATGATATCCTGATTACAGATAACGGTTGCGAATTGTTGACTCTAGCGCCGAAGGAATTAATTGTTATTTAAGAAAATTAAGATAAATCATTGACTTTTATATTTTAAAGGTTTATACTGATAGACGAAAACGGTAGGTGAGGCTACCATAGGGATACGGATGACTACCGCAAAGCAGTGGAGACACTACTCGTTGGTCAACAGTCCTGGTCGCGAAGGCCAAGACTAAGCTCATTACATCGCCCTATGGAGTTAAAGCTTGAACGAAAAAACAGATAGTTAGTTTTTTAATCCTGCCATTTTATGGTGGGATTTTCTACTGTTTTAGAACAAGGAAGGGAGACAAACGATGCAAATTGACGATCATCCAGAACCGCACATACACAGCCAATCGCTGATTTGTGTCGTTCTGCCCTTATAAAGTGATTGGTCTCTGTGTATGAAACATATCATTCATACAGATAGGAGAAACCAATGAAAACTACAAAAGAAAGATTAGCAGCAGCTATTCACACACCCTTAAACGAAACTCTATCTTTTTATAAGACAAGTCTAATAGGCTTGACTGAGGAGCAGGTGGAGAAAAATCGTGACCTATATGGCGAAAATACCATCACCAAGGGTCAAGAAGATAGTATCCTCAAAAAGATTTACGAATCTA
The DNA here is from genome assembly GCF_024399415.1 of Streptococcus oralis. Lineage (NCBI taxonomy): Bacteria > Bacillati > Bacillota > Bacilli > Lactobacillales > Streptococcaceae > Streptococcus > Streptococcus oralis. Next base: position 1,834,585 of record NZ_CP029257.1, on the reverse strand, counting down.
TTATCAATCCATTTACAATCATTCTTCTTGTCATCGCTATGATCTCCATGGTGACCAATGTCTGGTTGGCGAAGCCTGGGCAAGAAGATCCGACGACCTCTATCATCATCGTCGTTCTCGTTCTAATCTCTGGTGGCATACGCTTTGTCCAAGAATTGCGGAGTGACAAGGCCGCGACCAATCTATCAAAAATGATTGTGAATACAGCCACAGTTATCCGCGAAGGCCAGAGTTTAGAGGTCGCAATTGAAGATTTGGTCGTTGGAGATATAGTCAAATTAAGTGCTGGGGATATGATACCAGCAGACCTCCTTTTGATTGAATCACGTGATTTCTTTGTTCAACAGTCTGGTTTGACAGGTGAAAGTGACTCGGTTGAAAAACTAGCCTTGTCAAAAATGAGTCAGTCAAATTTTGATAGTCTGCTAGAAGCAGAAGCACTCGCTTTTATGGGAACCAATGTGATATCAGGAAGCGCCAAGGCTTTGATTCTAGCGGTCGGTGATGACACCATGATGGGAGAAATCGAGCAGACTCTCAATACCTATGACGAACCGACCTCTTTTGAACGGGAGATGAACAGCATCTCTTGGCTCTTGATCCGTTTGATGTTAGTCATGGTTCCCATCGTGTTTCTCTCCAATGGCTTGACAGATGGCGACTGGCTGGAAGCAGGTGTGTTTGCACTGAGTGTTGGTGTTGGATTGACACCTGAGATGCTTCCTATGATCATCACAGCCAGTCTAGCAAAAGGCTCCATTATCATGGCCAAGGAAAAAGTCGTCATCAAAAAACTCAATGCCATACAAGACCTAGGTGCTATTGATATCCTGTGTACGGATAAAACCGGAACCCTTACCCAAGACGAAATTGTCCTTGAATATCCTTTGGATATACATGGAGATTTGGATTTATCTGTGTTGAGACGTGCCTATCTCAATTCCTATTTTCAAACCGGTTTGAAAAACTTGATGGACCGTGCCATTATCAGTAGAACTGAAAAAGAAGCTAAAGAACACGCTATTCTACAAAATTTGGATACTAGCTTCCAAAAAATAGATGAATTACCCTTTGATTTTGAACGCAGACGGATGAGTGTCATCGTCAAGGATGAGAACGAAGTTGTTAGTTTGGTAACCAAGGGTGCTCTAGAGGAAATGCTTGCGATTTCAACCCATGTGGAATATCAAGGTCAGATTAGTCCTTTGACGGATGATATCCGTGTGGAAATCTTAAAAGAAGTAGATCAACTTAATCAACAGGGATTGCGAGTCTTGGGAGTCGCTTATAAAACAGGCCTAAAAGAAGGTTTTGCTTACTCCGTTGAAGATGAAAAAGAGATGATTCTAACAGGCTATCTTGCCTTTCTAGATCCACCAAAACCATCAGCAGCACCTGCTATCCAAGCTTTGTTAGAACACGGTGTTCAAACAAAGATCTTGACGGGAGACAATGAGAAGGTAACCCAAGCAGTTTGCGAAAAAGTTGGTCTAGACGTTGATCAAATCTTGTTGGGTTCTGATATTGACGCCATGACGGACGAAGAGTTGGCCCAAGCAGTTGAGAAAGTGACCGTCTTTGCCAAACTCTCTCCGGATCAAAAAGCACGAATCATTTTACAAATCAAATCGAATGGACATTGTGTCGGCTATATGGGAGATGGGATCAATGATGCCCCTTCAATGAAAGTAGCAGATGTGGGGATTTCTGTTGATACAGCAGTAGATATTGCCAAAGAGACGGCTGATGTCATTTTGCTAGATAAGGATTTGATGGTGCTTGAAAAAGGGCTGGTTGAAGGACGCAAAGTCTATGCTAATATGACCAAATATATCAAGATGACGGTCAGCTCTAATTTCGGGAACATTTTCTCTCTGTTAGTGTCTGGTATCTTTTTACCTTTCCTGCCAATGGCTCCGATTCACTTGATTGTCTTAAACCTCGTCTACGACCTTTCTTGCATTGCCTTGCCATTTGATAATGTGGATGAAGACTTTTTGAAGCATCCTCATAAGTGGGAAGCCAAGTCTATTACTCGCTTTATGATTTGGATGGGTCCGATTTCGTCTGCCTTTGACATTTTGACTTTTATCTTGCTCTATTTTGTCATTGTCCCAATGGCGACAGGTCAAGCTTATGCTCACGGAGCAGAGTCTGCAACAGGCTTTATCATCTTGTTCCAGACAGGTTGGTTCATTGAATCCATGTGGTCCCAAACCATGGTTATCCATATGCTTCGTTCAGCAAAACTTCCTTTCTTACAAAGCCGTCCATCATGGTTTGTTCTTGGGACAACCTTGCTAGCAGCTAGTTTTGTGACCTTCCTTCCCTACTCTTCAATTGCTAGCCTACTTCATTTAACCCCTTTGGAACCAATTTATTTCCTCTTTTTGCTTTTGATTATCGTTCTCTATATGATAAGTGTTACAGTTGTGAAACGATTGTATATCAAAAAATTTAAAAGTTGGTTATAAATTGATTTTGTCAAGAAAAAAGTACGAAAATCGCGAAAAAAGTTAAATTTTTTTAAAAATAGGTCGCAAGTCGGATGTTTTTTATGGTATAATAGACTAAACTGATAGTAACATGTAGCGAAAGGGGTAGGTACATGATCAAAATTTATACAGTCTCAAGTTGTACTAGCTGTAAAAAAGCGAAAACCTGGCTCAATGCCCACCAGTTAAGTTATAAAGAACAAAATCTCGGTAAAGAAGGAATTACAAGAGAAGAGTTATTAGATATTCTCACGAAAACAGATAATGGAATTGCCAGTATCGTTTCGTCAAAAAACCGCTACGCTAAGGCACTTGGAGTTGACATCGAGGATTTGAGTGTCAATGAAGTGCTCAACTTAATCATGGAAACACCACGGATCTTAAAGAGTCCGATTCTCGTTGACGAGAAGCGCCTACAAGTCGGCTATAAAGAAGATGATATCCGTGCCTTCTTGCCACGCTCTGTCCGTAATGTAGAAAATGCAGAAGCACGTCTACGTGCAGCTCTATAAAACATCAAGGCTGGGAGTGACTCCTGGCCTTGTTTGCTCTTTTGTTTTAAAATCATGTGAGGAATTATGAAAAAGTTACTAATTGCTAGTTTTGCTCTCCTCTTTTTGCTTGCGGGATGTGGGCAAAAAAAGGAAACTCCTGCTGCTTCCACAACAGCATCTGAACCTCTCCAATCAAACCTTCCCGTTTTGGACAATGCCGAAAAGAATACGGTTGTCACCAAGACCCTGTTGATGCCGAAGTCAGAAAATGGAACGCAACAGACTCAAACGATTACTTATAAAGGCAATCAGTTTTTAACCTTGACCATCCAGCAAAAACGACCTGTCGGGGATGAACTCAAGACCTTTATCTCTGAAAATGGCCTAGAGGAAACGCAAAAAGCGCTTCTTGAAGCAGAAGAAAAGGATGAGACTATCCAAGAGGCGCGCAAACTGGCAGGATTTACACTGGAAACCAAGCTACTCAGCGAGACAGAAATCCAGACCACAACGACTTATGATTTTCAAGTTTTGGATGTCAAAAAGGCATCTCAACTAGAATATTTAAAAAATATTGGTCTTGAAAATCTCTTAAAAAACGAACCTAGCCAGTATATTGCTGACAGAGTGGCAAATGGGGCGGTAGAACAGTAAGAAAATCCAAATAAACAAACTGATTTATTTGTAGAACGTCAGGAAATATGCTATAATAGTAATATTCTAAGGAAAGAGGGTGTTAGAATGGGATTTACTGAAGAAACTGTACGGTTTAAATTGGATGATTCCAATAAGAAAGAAATTAGCGAAACGTTGACAGACGTCTATGCTTCGTTGAATGACAAGGGCTACAATCCGATTAACCAGATCGTCGGTTATGTATTGAGTGGAGACCCTGCCTACGTTCCTCGTTATAACAATGCACGAAATCAAATCCGTAAGTATGAGCGTGATGAAATTGTTGAAGAATTGGTACGCTACTACCTTAAAGGACAAGGAGTCGATCTATAATCTATGAGAATTATGGGATTGGACGTCGGTTCAAAAACAGTAGGGGTGGCGATTAGCGATCCCCTAGGCTTCACCGCTCAGGGACTTGAAATCATCCAGATTAATGAGGATCAGGGCCAGTTTGGTTTTGACCGCATCAAGGAATTGGTTGACAGCTATAAGGTAGAACGCTTTGTAGTAGGTTTGCCAAAGAACATGAACAATACCAGCGGTCCGCGAGTAGAAGCCAGTCAAGCCTATGGTGCCAAGCTAGAAGAACTCTTTGGTTTGCCAGTAGACTATCAGGATGAGCGTTTGACAACGGTCGCTGCGGAGCGTATGTTGATTGAACAAGCAGATATCAGCCGTAACAAACGCAAGAAAGTTATTGATAAGTTGGCTGCTCAGCTGATTTTGCAAAATTATTTAGATAGAAAATTTTAAGACAGAGGAGAAACTATGTCACACGATCACAACCATGACCACGAAGAACGTGAATTGATTACACTAGTAGATGAGCAAGGAAATGAAACCTTGTTTGAAATTCTTTTGACCATCGACGGAAAAGAAGAATTTGGTAAAAACTATGTTCTGCTAGTGCCAGTTAACGCAGAAGAAGATGAAAATGGTGAAGTTGAAATCCAAGCCTACTCATTCATCGAAAATGAAGACGGAACAGAAGGCGAATTGCAACCAATCCCAGAAGACTCAGAAGACGAATGGAACATGATTGAAGAAGTCTTCAACAGCTTTATGGAAGAGTAAAAATGTCCGGGGGACATTTTTAGCCCTGCGCCAGAAATTAGAAACGCAGGAATGTCCGAGGGATATTTTTAGCCCAGTTCCTTAAAATAAGAGAGAACTGGTAAGTCTGGGAGACTGTATCACCCCCAACTCCTAAAAATTGGAAGAGTTGGAATGTCCGGTGGACGTCTTTAGCTCACGTTGAAATTCATAGTAGCTAGTGATTAGCTAACCAGGTAAGAGGTCGGGATTTTAGTCCCGACCTCGTTTTTTATTTGTAATCATACTTTGATGCGGTAGTTGATTGGACTTTTGTTAAGGAGATATGTATGTTTGAAGTAGAAAAGTGGCTTCATAGTCGGATTGGTTTAAACTTTAGATCTGGACTTGGACGAATGCAGCGAGCAGTGGATTTGCTGGGGAATCCTGAGAAGACTTATCCTATTATCCACGTAACAGGGACTAACGGTAAAGGGTCAACTATTGCCTTCATGAGGGAGTTGTTTGTTGCTCATGGTAAAAAAGTTGGTACTTTTACCTCTCCTCATATCATCAGCATCCATGATCGAATCTGTATCAATGGGGAACCAATCGCAGATGAAGACTTTGTACGTATAGCTAACCAAGTCAAGGAGATGGAGAAAACTCTTTTAGAGACACACGATCAATTGTCTTTCTTTGAATTGTTGACCTTGATTGCCTTGCTTTACTTTAAAGAGCAGGGAGTGGATCTAGTCCTGCTAGAGGTGGGGATTGGTGGTTTGCTTGACACGACTAATGTCGTAACAGGAGAGATTGCAGTTATTACTTCCATTGGGCTAGATCATCAGGAGACCTTGGGCGATAGTCTAGAGGAAATAGCCGAGCAGAAAGCTGGTATTTTCAAGGCCGGCAAGCAGGCAGTCATTGCTAAGCTCGCTCCAGAAGCTAAACTTGTCTGTCAAAATACAGCAAGAGAGTTAGGTGTGAATCTCTATCAAGCTGGACTAGACTTCTCCTTGAATGCTGGGGATTTTTCAAGCAGCCTAGCGAATTTTTCACAACTTGAAATTAGTTTGGAAGGTGTTTATCAGCAAGAAAATGCCGCCTTGGCTTTGGAAACTTTTCTTTTGTTTATGGCATCAAGAGGTGAAAGGGTCGAAGAAGTGCTTGTCAGACGGGCTTTGAAGGAGACAAACTGGGCAGGTCGATTGGAACGGATTCGTCCGCAAATCTACCTAGATGGGGCTCACAATCTGCCAGCCTTGACTCGTCTAGTAGAGTTTATCCAGGGGAAAATCCAGCAAGGTTACCAGGTTCATATCCTTTTTGGAGCACTTAAACGCAAGGATTATCAGGGGATGTTAGGCTATCTATCTAAGCAGTTACCTGAGGTGGAACTTAAGGTAACAGGCTTTGACTACCAAGGCTCTCTGGATGAAAAAGATGTGGTAGGTTATGATTTGATTCCTTCTTATGGCGACTTTATCAGAGAATTTGAAGATAAGGCCAATGACCAGGACTTGCTTTTCGTGACGGGATCCCTCTACTTTATCTCGGAAGTCCGAGGGAGTTTGGTTGAAAGCGATGAGATTAGTTGACCTTATAGGTTTATGTTGCTATACTGTAGGTAGGAGGTATATCTGGAAACGATTCCAGCAAATTATTGGCACAAAAGAAAGGAAATCGCTATGAAAACGAAAACATTCACACTTTCTATTGCTTCCCTAGCAATTCTTAGTCTTTTAGCAGCTTGTGGACCTAAGGCACAAGCCCCTACCCAGCAATCGGCGCAGCAATCATCTACTCAACAAGAATCATCTTCTAGCGCTGCGACAAGTGCTAGTCAATCACAGGCATCCTCAAGTCAGGACACTACTGTAGATCAACCTACGAATATCGATGGTACCTATACTGGAAAAGATGAGAATGACCAAATCACTCTTGTTGTAACAGGTAAAACTGGTACATGGACTGAAGTCGAGCCAGATGGAGATAAGGAAATCAAGCAAGTCAGCTTTGAGCCAGAAAATCAACGTGTCATTATCGGTGATGATGTCAAAATTTACACGGTTAATGGTAATCAATTGATTATCGACGATATGGACCGAGAGGCATCTGACCGAGTGGTATTAACTAAGCAATAATGATTCAGTAAAAGTTCCAATGAGATGAAAGCTATCTTTTTAGAGCTTTTTTCTTGAAAAAAGGGTTGGCTGTTCTTTACTAACTTTTTACTTAAAACGCTTACAAATATTTGTAAAACTTCTTATATGCCAACTTTAGAAGAAACCATTGCTCTCTACAAAGAACTTTTTTAAAGACTAAGTAGAGTGGAAGGAACTTATTCTTCAAAATATAAATAATATTGGAAAGAACTATCATTTTGGTAGTTCTTTTTAAGTTTCTTAATACCCTAGTTAAAAAGATAAGAGGGGCAGCGCTTCATATAGTGTGGGTGTAGTTTAGAAATCTTGCAGTTCTTGGAATAGTTTGCATAGAAAAAGGTAAAAGGTTGCCATCTACCCCTGAACTGAGGTATACTAGTAGAAACAGTAGTTTATCAAGCAGTTAAGGAGAATGTTAGAAAAGGAAGGGGATGTATGACAGCTAGAAAAATGCAGCTACTCATGTCCAAGTATGGTTTTAGTATTACCATCATGTTGGCAGAGTTGTTTATCATCTTTGGTTTATTTCTCTATCTAGGGCAGATGGCTCCGATTCTCTGGATTATTCTAGTTATTTTGATGAGTATGGCGACCATTGTATCGATTGTTAATCGGTCCATGAATCCTGAGAGTAAGGTAACATGGCTGTTAGTAGCCTTTGTGCCAGTGTTTGGACCATTGCTCTATATCATGTTTGGAGAGCGTCGTTTATCTAAAAAAGAAATGAAGCAGCTAAAGCAGCTCCAATCAATGGTTGATCGAGAGGACAATAGCAGAGCTCTCCGTTTGGAGTTAAAAGAGCAGGACAAGTCAGCTTACGGAGTTATCAAATCTCTCCTCAGCATGGATACGAATGCTGATGTCTATGATCGAACGGATACACAATTTTTTGCCTCTGGTGAAAGTATGTGGCACCAGATGCTAGAGGATCTCAAGAAAGCGGAGAAATTTATCTTTCTTGAGTACTATATCATCGAAGAAGGCTTGATGTGGAACAGCATTTTAGAGATTTTGGAAGAAAAGGCCGCTCAAGGAGTGGAAGTTAAGCTACTCTATGATGATATTGGTTGTATGGCAACCTTGCCTGGAGATTACACCATCCAGCTTCGTGGTCGAGGGATTGAAGCCCATAAATTTAACAAGGTGATTCCACGCTTGACCGTTGCTTATAATAACCGTGATCACCGTAAAATCATGATTATCGATGGGCAGATTGCCTATACAGGTGGTGCCAATCTAGCAGATGAGTATATCAACCATATCGAACGCTTCGGTTACTGGAAGGATAGCGGTATTCGGTTGGATGGTCCAGCAGTAAAGGCTTTTACCAGACTCTTTTTATCTACCTGGTATATCAATCGTGGAGAGATTAGTGACTTTGATCAATACCATCTCGAAAATCAGCCCAAAGAAGGGATGGGTCTCTGTATTCCCTATAGTAGTGGGCCAAAACCCATCTACCGAGCTCAGGTAGGAAAAACGGTCTATCAAAATCTTATCAATCAAGCTACAGACTATGTTTATATCACGACACCCTATCTGATTGCTGACTATGATCTCACCGAAAGTATCAAAAATGCAGCGTTGAGAGGGGTAGATGTGCGAATCGTGACGCCGTGTATCCCAGATAAGAAGGTCATCCAATTGGTTACTCGCGGAGCCTATCCAGACTTGTTATCTGCAGGGGTTCGTATTTATGAGTACAGTCCGGGATTCCTTCATAGCAAGCAAATGCTGGTCGATGGAGAAGCAGCAACAGTTGGAACGATTAATTTTGACTATCGGAGCTTGCTCCACCACTATGAAAATGCCGTTTTGCTTTATAGAACGCAGTCTATCATCGATATTGAAAGGGACTTCGAAGAGATTTTTAAAGTTTCTCAAGAAATTTATCCCCACACTATCAAAACTAGCTGGTATCAAAGCCTCATCAAGGAAATTGTCCAGTTGTTTGCACCTATGCTCTAACTATCGACCAAGATCTAGCCCAAGGCTGGGTCTTTTTTGTCTTCTTACGAATAGATAAGTAAAGGAGAAAACCATGCTTAATCTAGAAGATGATGATTTTATCAGAGAGTATAGAAATAGTCGATTCCACCGTTTTCGTGAAATCGAACGCTTTGCGATTTTGGATAAGAAATTCAGCAAATATCAATCCCAAGCTGACATTCCTGTAAGATTTTGATATACTAAAACAGATAAACTTAGAGGAGAAATTGAATGAACGTATACAGGAAAATAGATGAGAAACAAGAAGAATCTCATTACCAAGACTGGTCAGTGCCAGAGAAACAAGAAGGAGCTCCGATTCCCTTTTTTAGTATCATGCTTTGGAGTTTAGTGGCCACAGCCATTTCGGTTGCCCTGCCTTTTATTTTTGGTTTAGTCAGTGCGCAACAAACTCAGGATCTCTATACCGGTTGGGCCTTGCATCAAAATGGTCAAATGTATACAGATTATTTTGGAACGAATGGATTGCTCTATTACTTGCTAACCTATCTTTCCCTAGGAAGTATTCTGCTTGCTTTGGTTGAGTGGTTGGCCTTGTTTGGAGCAGGTGTTTTTCTTTTTAAATCTGCGGATACTCTTGTCGGTCAAGAAAAAGAAGCGAAGCGAGTTGTCTTTATTTTATACTTGCTTGTAGCAGGCCTCGCTTTTGGTGGCGGTTATGCTCTCTTGCTAGCTCTGCCTTTCCTATTTTATTCATTGAGTATCGTTACAAATTATCTAGCTTTTCCAAAGGACGACAAAGGATTTGTACGAGTGGGGATGAGCCTTGCTCTCGCTTTCTTCCTTGCACCGCTTCCTACAACCTTGTTTGCGGCTGTACTGGCCTTGGGGATTATCGGCTTTAATCTAGGCAAAGGTCACTTTGTTCATGGTCTATATCAGTTCTTTGCGTCAGCCCTAGGATTTTCACTCTTATTCTATCCTTTAGGCTACTATACAGTGTGGACAGGTAGTTTTGGGGATGCTATTAGCCAGACCTTATATCCAGTAAATACTCTTAGCCTCTTTTCAAATGCACATTTGCTTGAAAATGCAGCCTTCTACGGCTTACTTGCCATTGGGTTAGGTTCCCTTGGTTTGCTCTTTGCAGGTTTGTTCCAGTCAAAACCAGCCAAGCAATATGCCTTATCGATTGCTGCTAGCTTGGGATTGTTGGTTTCTTTGGGAATCTTGATTCTCTCCAAAGAACCTATCAACGGTACTCGTCTTGTGGTGCTAATTCCTTTCTTGGTCTTGCTCCTTCTGACCGGAATCAAGGAAGATGTTTCTGAGGGAGGGAGTCGTCGTAGAAGAAGACGTGAAAAACAAACTTCTTTCTTTAAAGGAAATTTCTATCTACCATTGATTGCCCTTGCCTACCTCATTGTTCTTCCTATCGTGAGTCGCTACCTTTCTCACCCAGCGGCTTATCAGGAGAGAGAACGTCTTGCCAGCGTGGTCAAACAACAAACGAGTTCTGAGGATCGTGTCTATGCTTGGGATGATCGTCCAGATTTCTACCGTGCAAGTGAACGCTTGGCGCCGACTTCTCTATCAACTCCAACACTCTATACTGCAAGCGACGAAAATAAAACCAAACTGATGAATGATCTGAAAGAGAATCAACCGAAGATGATTGTGGTCAATCAAAAAGTTGCCTTGTGGTCGGATGTAGAGAGCTGGCTCAGCGAAAAATATGAGCTTGTTCAGACAGATACTAGCGAGTTCAAACTTTATAAATCAAAATAACAAAAAATCAATATCTTGTGGAATTTTAAAAAATTTAGGATTTTTAACACAAGATATTGATTTTTATTTTTAGAGTGGTATAATACTGAATATAAACTATTCAACAATATTTTAGAAAAGAGCATGGATATGATTGTATTAGAAGAAAAGCTTGCAACCGTTCCCACCTTGTTCGTTGAAAAACGAGATGGTAGACGTGTGGTGTTTGATGTAGACAAGATTGACAAGGCTCTCCACAAGGCGGCGGAAAAGGTTATGGACCTTACGCCTCTAGTAGAAAAACGCCTAAATGGTCTAGTTGAAAGAATCGTGACTGAAATTCACAGCCGCTTCCCTCAAGGTGTCAAGATTTACGAAATTCAAAATGTCGTAGAACATGAACTCCTTGAAGCCAAAGAGTATGCGCTGGCTGAGGAGTATATCACTTATCGGACTCAAAGGGATTTTGAGCGCTCAAAAGCGACAGATATCAACTTTAGTATCCATAAGCTCCTCAATAAAGATCAAGCAGTTGTCAATGAAAATGCCAATAAAGATAGCGATGTCTTCAACACCCAACGTGATTTGACAGCGGGGATTGTTGGGAAATCAATCGGATTGCAAATGCTTCCTAAGCACGTAGCTAATGCTCACCAAAAAGGGGATATCCACTATCATGACTTGGACTACAGCCCCTACACTCCGATGACCAACTGCTGTTTGATTGATTTTAAAGGCATGCTGGAAAATGGTTTTAAGATTGGAAATGCAGAGGTAGAGAGACCCAAGTCTATCCAGACTGCGACAGCTCAAATTTCACAAATCATCGCCAATGTTGCTTCTAGCCAGTACGGGGGCTGCTCGGCTGACCGTATCGATGAAGTCTTAGCTCCGTATGCAGAGAAGAATTATCAAAAACACCTCAAGGATGCGGAAGAGTGGGTCTTGCCTGACAAACGGGAAGATTACGCTTGGAAGAAAACACAAAAAGACATCTACGATGCCATGCAATCTCTTGAGTATGAAATCAACACTCTCTTCACTTCGAATGGTCAAACACCTTTTACTTCACTAGGTTTTGGTCTAGGAACTAGTCGTTTTGAGCGGGAAATTCAAAAAGCTATCTTAAACATCCGAATCAAGGGGCTTGGTTCAGAACATCGAACAGCCATCTTCCCTAAACTCATCTTTACGCTAAAAAGAGGACTCAACTTAGAGGAAGGTTCACCTAACTACGACATCAAACAGTTGGCTCTTGAGTGTGCAACCAAGCGGATGTACCCAGATGTCTTGTCCTATGATAAGATTATCGAACTGACTGGTTCTTTCAAGGTTCCTATGGGATGTCGTTCTTTCCTCCAAGGATGGAAGGATGAGAATGGTGTTGAGGTCAATTCAGGTCGGATGAATCTAGGTGTTGTGACAGTCAATCTGCCTCGTATCGCCCTCGAGTCTGAAGGGGATCTGAATAAGTTCTGGGAAATTTTCAATGAACGTATGAACATCGCAGAAGATGCTTTGGTTTACCGTGTTGAACGGACCAAGGAAGCAACACCAGCGAATGCCCCTATCCTCTATCAGTACGGAGCCTTCGGTCGCCGTCTCGGAAAAGAAGAAAGTGTTGACCAACTCTTTAAGAATCGCCGTGCGACAGTTTCGCTGGGTTACATCGGTTTGTACGAAGTGGCTACAGTCTTCTTTGGAAACAGCTGGGAAAGCAATCCTGAAGCCAAGGAATTCACACTGGGTATCATTCGCGATATGAAACGACGTGTAGAAGAGTGGTCTGACCAATATGGTTACCATTTCTCTATCTACTCAACACCGTCTGAAAGCTTGACAGACCGCTTCTGTCGCTTGGATACAGAGAAGTTCGGCTCTATTCCTGATATTACAGACAAGGAATACTACACCAACTCTTTCCACTATGATGTCCGTAAAAATCCAACACCGTTTGAAAAATTAGACTTTGAAAAAGTTTATCCAGAAGCAGGTGCGTCAGGTGGTTTCATCCATTATTGTGAGTATCCAGTTCTTCAACAAAATCCTAAGGCCCTGGAAGCTGTTTGGGACTATGCCTATGACCGTGTCGGTTATCTAGGGACCAATACTCCGATTGATCGTTGCTACAAGTGCGACTTTGAAGGGGATTTTGAACCAACTGAGCGAGGATTCGCTTGTCCCAACTGTGGCAATAGCGACCCTAAAACAGTAGACGTGGTCAAACGTACGTGTGGTTATCTGGGAAATCCTCAAGCGCGTCCGATGGTTAATGGACGCCACAAGGAAATCGCTGCGCGTGTCAAACACATGAATGGCTCTACTATCAAAACAGCTGGACATGAAGTAACAAATTAGAAGGAAACGGAATGGGGAAATACCAATTAGACGATAAGGGACGCGCACAAGTGACCCGTTATCACGAGAAACACTCGAAAGGTGGAACAGGTAAAAAAGAACGCTTGCTCAACCTCAGAGAACAGTTTTTAAACAAGAAAAAGAAAAAATAAAAGTGAGAGTCTGCTCTCACTTTTCTCTTAGGTGGGAGGGAAATATGGAACTACGCAGACCAAGTTTGGAAGATAAAGAAGCGATTTTAGAGATGATGGCAGAGTTTGAACAAGCACAGTCCCCTCACGACGGTGGATTTTGGGATGCTGAGAATTTTGTTTATGAAGAGTGGTTAGAAGAAAATCTTCAAGCGGAAGCGGGACTCAATATTCCTGAAAACTGGGTTCCTGCTATCCAGCTGGTTAGTTTTGACATAGCAGGCCAGGCTCTTGGCTTTCTCAACCTTCGTCTCCGATTAAATGACTACTTACTAGAAAATGGTGGGCATATCGGCTATTCCGTTCGCCCCTCTGAAAGAGGCAAAGGTTATGCCAAAGAAGCTCTCCGACAAGGCTTGCAAGTCGCCAAGGGAAAGAACATCAAAAAAGCGCTTGTGACCTGTAGCACAGAAAACCCTGCTAGTAGAGCAGTGATTGTGGCAAATGGCGGGGTGTTTGAGGATGTTCGCAATGGTGTAGAACGTTACTGGATAGATTTGGAGTAAAAGGATGACATGGAATACACCAAAACCAGGTGAATGGAAAAGTGAGGAGCTTAGTAAAGGGCGGATCATTGATTATAAGGCCTTTAACTTTGTCGATGGAGAAGGTGTGCGAAACTCTCTCTATGTATCAGGTTGCATGTTTCACTGCGAGGGGTGCTATAATGTTGCGACTTGGTCTTTCAATGCAGGTATTCCTTATACAGCAGAGTTAGAAGAGCAGATCATGGTAGACCTTGCCCAGCCCTATGTTCAAGGATTGACCTTGCTGGGAGGAGAACCATTTCTCAATACAGGTATCCTCTTGCCGCTCGTTAAGCGCATTCGAAAGGAATTGCCAGACAAAGACATCTGGTCCTGGACGGGCTACACTTGGGAAGAAATGATGCTGGAGACTCCAGACAAACTGGAACTCTTGTCGCTGATTGACATCCTTGTTGATGGACGGTATGATAAAAGCAAGCGCAATCTCATGCTCCAGTTTCGAGGGTCTTCTAATCAACGAATTATCGATGTGCAAAAATCCCTCAAAAGTGGGCAAGTAGTGATTTGGGACAAGCTTAATGACGGAAAAGAAAGCTATGAACAGGTGAAGAGAGAATGAAGAAAAAAGACCTGATAGAACAACTGGTTTCAGAGATCGAAACGGGAAGAATTAGGACGCTAGGGATCTACGGTCATGGGGCTTCGGGTAAATCAACCTTTGCTCAGGAATTGTATCAAGCTTTAGATTCTACTACAGTAAATTTACTAGAAACAGATCCCTATATCACTTCAGAACGTCACATGGTAGTACCAAAGCAAGCACCAGATCAAAAGGTGACGGCTTGTCTCCCAGTGGCGCATGAATTGGCAAGTTTACAGAGAGATATTCTCGCTTTGCAGGCAGGTATGGATGTCTTAACAATCGATGAACCGTGGAAGGCTAGTGAAATCTTGTCTGGAGCCAAGCCGATTCTGATTGTTGAAGGGATGTCTGTGGGTTTTCTACCCAAGGAACTCTTTGACAAAACCATCTGTTTCTACACGGATGAGGAGACCGAATTAAAGAGGCGTCTAGCTCGAGATACGACTATGAGAAATCGAGATGCTTCCTTTGTGTTAGCTAGCCATCAGATGAGACGGGAGCAGTATCTGCGATACTATAGAGAAACCGAGTCTAAAGCGGACATTTTAGTAGATCAATCAGAAGATACATTCAAGGTCAAAATGACACACAAAATGACACACATTATATAGAAGAAAAGACGGTTTTTTATAGATATAAATCCGTAATCTTGGAAAGATGAAAAGAGAAAACAGTTTCATCCTAAAAAAACGAAAAAAAGCTCACAAATCCCTTGCAATCGTAGGGGCTTTGTGTTATTCTATTATGGTGCTGTAAATTACAGCCTTAGCTTTGATGCAAGAGGTTGCGACACGCTCGGTTGCATTGCCACGCAACGCGCGTCGGTTTTCTTGTGGAGCTAGCCTATTATCTTAAATAGACGAAAAGGAGAAAAAGATGGCAAACAAAAAAATCCGTATCCGTTTGAAAGCTTACGAACACCGTACGCTTGACACAGCGGCTGCAAAAATCGTAGAATCAGCTACTCGTACAGGTGCACAAGTTGCGGGTCCAATCCCACTTCCAACTGAGCGTAGCCTCTACACAATTATTCGTGCGACTCACAAATACAAAGACTCTCGCGAACAATTTGAAATGCGTACACACAAACGTTTGATCGATATCGTTAACCCAACTCAAAAAACAGTTGATGCGTTGATGAAATTGGATCTTCCAAGTGGTGTAAACGTAGAAATCAAACTTTAATCTAAAGCTTGATACCTTGAGCATAAAAAACGCTCGTTAAAAACTTTTTGAATAAAAAATATAGAAAAGGAACTATTTTCTCATGACAAAAGGAATCTTAGGGAAAAAAGTGGGAATGACTCAAATCTTCACTGAAGCTGGCGAATTGATCCCTGTAACAGTTATTGAAGCAACTCCAAACGTTGTTCTTCAAGTTAAAACTGTTGAAACAGACGGATACAACGCTATCCAAGTTGGTTTCGATGACAAACGCGAAGTATTGAGCAACAAACCTGCTAAAGGACATGTAGCGAAAGCTAACACGGCTCCTAAGCGCTTCATTCGTGAATTCAAAAACGTTGAAGGCTTGGAAGTTGGTGCTGAAATTACAGTTGAAACATTCGCAGCTGGAGACGTTGTTGACGTAACTGGTACTTCTAAAGGTAAAGGTTTCCAAGGTGTCATCAAACGCCACGGACAATCACGTGGACCAATGGCTCACGGTTCTCGTTACCACCGTCGTCCAGGTTCTATGGGACCTGTTGCACCTAACCGCGTATTCAAAGGTAAAAACCTTGCAGGACGTATGGGTGGCGACCGCGTAACAATTCAAAACCTAGAAGTTGTACAAGTTGTTCCAGAAAAGAACGTTATCCTTATCAAAGGTAACGTACCAGGTGCTAAGAAATCTCTTATCACTATCAAATCAGCAGTTAAAGCTGGTAAATAATAAAGAAAGGGGAAATCAGTCACAATGGCAAACGTAACATTATTTGACCAAACTGGTAAAGAAGCTGGCCAAGTTGTTCTTAACGATGCAGTATTTGGTATCGAACCAAATGAATCAGTCGTGTTTGATGTGATCATCAGCCAACGCGCAAGCCTTCGTCAAGGAACACACGCTGTTAAAAACCGCTCTGCAGTATCAGGTGGTGGACGCAAACCATGGCGTCAAAAAGGAACTGGACGTGCTCGTCAAGGTTCTATCCGCTCACCACAATGGCGTGGTGGTGGCGTTGTCTTCGGACCAACTCCACGTTCATACGGCTACAAACTTCCACAAAAAGTTCGTCGCCTAGCTCTTAAATCAGTTTACTCTGAAAAAGTTGCTGAAAACAAATTTGTAGCCGTTGATTCTCTTGAATTTACAGCTCCAAAAACTGCTGAATTTGCAAAAGTTCTTGCAGCATTGAGCATCGATTCTAAAGTTCTTGTTATCCTTGAAGAAGGAAATGAATTCGCAGCTCTTTCAGCTCGTAACCTTCCAAATGTGAAAGTTGCAACTGCTACAACTGCAAGTGTTCTTGACATCGCAAATAGCGACAAACTTCTTGTCACACAAGCAGCTATCTCTAAAATCGAGGAGGTTCTTGCATAATGAATTTGTATGATGTTATCAAAAAACCTGTCATCACTGAAAGCTCAATGGCTCAACTTGAAGCAGGAAAATATGTATTTGAAGTTGACACTCGTGCACACAAACTTTTGATCAAGCAAGCTGTTGAAGCTGCTTTCGAAGGTGTTAAAGTTGCAAATGTTAACACAATCAACGTAAAACCAAAAGCTAAACGTGTTGGACGTTACACTGGTTTTACTAACAAAACTAAAAAAGCTATCATCACACTTACAGCTGATTCAAAAGCAATCGAGTTGTTTGCTGCTGAAGCTGAATAATCTAAGGAGGAAATATCGTGGGAATTCGTGTTTATAAACCAACAACAAACGGTCGCCGTAATATGACTTCTTTGGATTTCGCTGAAATCACAACAAGCACTCCTGAAAAATCATTGCTTGTTGCTTTGAAGAGCAAGGCTGGTCGTAACAACAACGGTCGTATCACTGTTCGTCACCAAGGTGGTGGACACAAACGTTTCTACCGTTTGGTTGACTTCAAACGTAACAAAGACAACGTTGAAGCAGTTGTTAAAACAATCGAGTACGATCCAAACCGTTCTGCAAACATCGCTCTTGTACACTACACTGACGGTGTGAAAGCATACATCATCGCTCCAAAAGGTCTTGAAGTTGGTCAACGCATCGTTTCAGGTCCAGAAGCAGATATCAAAGTCGGAAACGCTCTTCCGCTTGCTAACATCCCAGTTGGTACTTTGATCCACAACATCGAATTGAAACCAGGTCGTGGTGGTGAATTGGTGCGTGCTGCTGGAGCTTCTGCTCAAGTATTGGGTCAAGAAGGTAAATATGTTCTTGTTCGTCTTCAATCTGGCGAAGTACGTATGATTCTTGGAACTTGTCGTGCTACAGTTGGTGTTGTCGGAAACGAACAACATGGACTTGTAAACCTTGGTAAAGCAGGACGTAGCCGTTGGAAAGGTATCCGTCCAACAGTTCGTGGTTCTGTAATGAACCCTAACGATCACCCACACGGTGGTGGTGAAGGTAAAGCACCAGTTGGTCGTAAAGCACCATCTACTCCATGGGGCAAACCTGCTCTTGGTCTTAAAACTCGTAACAAGAAAGCGAAATCTGACAAACTTATCGTTCGTCGTCGCAACGAGAAGTAATAGTAAACTAGTCGCCTAAGCAACTAGGAAATCCGCCAGCTCGGTAGCGCTCCATGTGAGCGCAAGCCGCTGTGGTACAACATTTAAAGGAGAAAAAATAAAAATGGGACGCAGTCTTAAAAAAGGACCTTTCGTCGATGAGCATTTGATGAAAAAAGTTGAAGCTCAAGCTAACGACGAAAAGAAAAAAGTTATCAAAACTTGGTCACGTCGTTCAACGATCTTCCCAAGTTTCATTGGTTACACTATCGCAGTTTATGACGGACGTAAACACGTACCTGTTTACATCCAAGAAGACATGGTAGGTCACAAACTTGGTGAATTTGCACCAACTCGTACTTACAAAGGTCACGCTGCAGACGACAAGAAAACACGTAGAAAATAAGGAGAACATAAATGGCAGAAATTACTTCAGCTAAAGCAATGGCTCGTACAGTACGTGTTTCACCTCGTAAATCACGTCTTGTTCTTGACAATATCCGTGGTAAAAGCGTAGCCGATGCTATTGCAATCTTGACATTCACACCAAACAAAGCTGCTGAAATCATCTTGAAAGTTTTGAATTCAGCTGTAGCTAACGCTGAAAACAACTTTGGTTTGGACAAAGCTAACTTGGTAGTATCTGAAGCATTCGCAAACGAAGGACCAACTATGAAACGTTTCCGTCCACGTGCGAAAGGTTCAGCTTCACCAATCAACAAACGTACAGCTCACATCACTGTGGCTGTTGCAGAAAAATAAGGAGGTAACATCGTGGGTCAAAAAGTACATCCAATTGGTATGCGTGTCGGCATCATCCGTGATTGGGATGCCAAATGGTATGCTGAAAAAGAATACGCGGATTACCTTCATGAAGATCTTGCAATCCGTAAATTCGTTCAAAAAGAACTTGCTGACGCAGCAGTTTCAACTATCGAAATTGAACGCGCAGTAAACAAAGTTAACGTTTCACTTCACACTGCTAAACCAGGTATGGTTATCGGTAAAGGTGGTGCTAACGTTGATGCACTCCGTGCAAAACTTAACAAATTGACTGGAAAACAAGTACACATCAACATCATCGAAATCAAACAACCTGATTTGGATGCTCACCTTGTAGGTGAAGGAATTGCTCGTCAATTGGAGCAACGTGTCGCTTTCCGTCGTGCACAAAAACAAGCAATTCAACGTGCAATGCGTGCTGGAGCTAAAGGAATCAAAACTCAAGTATCAGGTCGTTTGAACGGTGCAGATATTGCCCGTGCTGAAGGATACTCTGAAGGAACTGTTCCACTTCACACACTTCGTGCAGATATCGATTACGCTTGGGAAGAAGCAGATACTACATACGGTAAACTTGGTGTTAAAGTATGGATCTACCGTGGTGAAGTTCTTCCAGCTCGTAAAAACACTAAAGGAGGTAAATAACCAATGTTAGTACCTAAACGTGTTAAACACCGTCGTGAATTCCGTGGAAAAATGCGCGGTGAAGCAAAAGGTGGAAAAGAAGTAGCATTCGGTGAATACGGTCTTCAAGCTACAACTAGCCACTGGATCACTAACCGCCAAATCGAAGCTGCTCGTATCGCCATGACTCGTTACATGAAACGTGGTGGTAAAGTTTGGATTAAAATCTTCCCACACAAATCATACACTGCTAAAGCTATCGGTGTGCGTATGGGATCTGGTAAAGGGGCACCTGAAGGTTGGGTTGCACCAGTTAAACGTGGTAAAGTGATGTTCGAAATCGCTGGTGTATCTGAAGAAATCGCTCGCGAAGCGCTTCGTCTTGCAAGCCACAAATTGCCAGTTAAATGTAAATTCGTAAAACGTGAAGCAGAATAAGGAGAAGGCATGAAACTTAATGAAGTAAAAGAATTTGTTAAAGAACTTCGTGGTCTTTCTCAAGAAGAACTCGCGAAGCGCGAAAACGAATTGAAAAAAGAATTGTTTGAACTTCGTTTCCAAGCTGCTACTGGTCAATTGGAACAAACAGCTCGCTTGAAAGAAGTTAAAAAACAAATCGCTCGTATCAAAACAGTTCAATCTGAAGCGAAATAATAGACTAGGGAAGGAGAAATTTCAATGGAACGCAATAATCGTAAAGTTCTTGTTGGACGTGTTGTATCTGACAAAATGGACAAGACAATCACAGTTGTAGTTGAAACAAAACGTAACCACCCAGTCTATGGTAAACGTATTAACTACTCTAAGAAATACAAAGCACATGATGAAAACAATGTTGCCAAAGAAGGCGATATCGTACGTATCATGGAAACTCGTCCGCTTTCAGCTACAAAACGTTTCCGTCTTGTAGAAGTTGTTGAAGAAGCGGTCATCATCTAATCAAACCTGAAAGGAGAAAACTGAAATGATTCAAACAGAAACTCGTTTGAAAGTCGCAGACAACAGCGGTGCGCGCGAAATCTTGACTATCAAAGTTCTTGGTGGTTCAGGACGTAAATTTGCAAACATCGGTGATGTTATCGTGGCATCTGTAAAACAAGCTACTCCTGGTGGTGCGGTTAAAAAAGGTGACGTTGTAAAAGCTGTTATCGTTCGTACTAAATCAGGTGCTCGTCGTGCTGATGGTTCATACATCAAATTTGACGAAAACGCAGCAGTTATCATCCGTGAAGACAAAACTCCTCGCGGAACACGTATCTTTGGCCCAGTTGCACGTGAATTGCGTGAAGGTGGCTTCATGAAGATCGTGTCACTTGCTCCAGAAGTACTTTAATTTTTAAAAACAAACTAGTCCCCTGGATTACTTTCCAGGGTGCCCTTATGGGCGTAAGAAAAATCAAGGAGAAACCTAATGTTTGTAAAAAAAGGCGACAAAGTTCGCGTAATCGCTGGTAAAGATAAGGGGACAGAAGCTGTTGTCCTTACTGCCCTTCCAAAAGTAAACAAAGTTATCGTTGAAGGTGTTAACATCGTTAAGAAACACCAACGTCCAACTAACGAGCTTCCTCAAGGTGGTATCATCGAGAAAGAAGCAGCTATCCACGTATCAAACGTTCAAGTATTGGACAAAAATGGTGTAGCTGGTCGTGTTGGTTACAAATTTGTAGACGGTAAAAAAGTTCGCTACAACAAAAAATCAGGCGAAGTGCTTGATTAATCACGAAGGAAAGGAGAAGTATAATGGCAAATCGTTTAAAAGAAAAATATCTTAATGAAGTAGTTCCTGCTTTGACAGAACAATTCAACTACTCATCAGTGATGGCTGTGCCTAAAGTAGATAAGATCGTTTTGAACATGGGTGTTGGTGAAGCTGTATCAAACGCTAAAAGTCTTGAAAAAGCTGCTGAAGAATTGGCACTTATCTCAGGTCAAAAACCACTTATCACTAAAGCTAAAAAATCAATCGCCGGCTTCCGTCTTCGTGAAGGTGTAGCGATCGGTGCAAAAGTTACCCTTCGTGGTGAACGTATGTACGAATTCTTGGACAAATTGGTTTCAGTTTCACTTCCACGTGTGCGTGACTTCCACGGTGTTCCAACAAAATCATTTGATGGACGCGGAAACTACACTCTTGGTGTGAAAGAACAATTGATCTTCCCAGAAATCAACTTTGATGACGTTGACAAAACTCGTGGTCTTGACATCGTTATCGTAACAACTGCTAACACTGACGAAGAGTCACGTGCATTGCTTACAGGCCTTGGAATGCCTTTTGCAAAATAATATAGGAGGTAAATCTAATGGCTAAAAAATCAATGATTGCTAAGAACAAACGTCCAGCGAAGTTCTCTACTCAAGCTTATACTCGTTGTGAAAAATGTGGTCGTCCACATTCAGTTTACCGCAAATTTAAACTTTGCCGTGTTTGCTTCCGTGAATTAGCTTACAAAGGACAAATTCCTGGTGTAACAAAAGCATCTTGGTAATATCATGATACAAAGAGCGTAACAACCACAGCAAAAATAGGAAATTTGGTGAAGGAGCGATGCTCCAAAACAAATTTATCTTTTTTGCACAGGTTGTAGCTCGTGTTCAAATAAGAGTTCTCTCATTTGAATGTGTCAATACTATCTGAGCCCAGCTCAATCATTAACTAGCAAGTGCAACTTGCAAACTACTAGTAAGAGGAGAAAAACAAAATGGTTATGACTGACCCAATCGCAGACTTCCTAACTCGTATTCGTAACGCTAACCAAGCGAAACACGAAGTACTTGAAGTACCTGCATCAAATATCAAAAAAGGGATTGCTGAAATCCTTAAACGCGAAGGTTTTGTTAAGAACGTAGAAATCATCGAAGATGACAAACAAGGCATCATCCGTGTATTCCTTAAATACGGACCAAACGGTGAAAAAGTTATCACTAACTTGAAACGTGTTTCTAAACCAGGACTTCGTGTCTACAAGAAACGTGAAGATCTTCCAAAAGTTCTTAACGGACTTGGAATTGCTATTCTTTCAACTTCTGAAGGTTTGCTTACTGATAAAGAAGCTCGCCAAAAGAACGTTGGTGGAGAAGTTATCGCTTACGTTTGGTAATATTTAGCTCCCAATTTCTTTGTGACTCTTCGTTATCGTCTCTTGCTTAACCCAAAGTTATGCCTGCGAGACGATGCCTAGATTCACTTTGAAATTGAAACCTAAATGTTCCTTTAAATCGAGAAATCGATTTAACCCCGTGAAAACTGGCCGTTCTGGCCTGACAATCTAACAGGAGAAAATAAACATGTCACGTATTGGTAATAAAGTTATCGTGTTGCCTGCTGGTGTTGAAATCACTAACAATGACAACGTTGTAACTGTAAAAGGACCTAAAGGAGAACTTACTCGTGAGTTCTCAAAAGATATTGAAATTCGTGTAGAAGGTACTGAAGTAACTCTTCACCGTCCAAACGATTCAAAAGAAATGAAAACAATCCATGGAACTACTCGTGCCCTTTTGAACAACATGGTAATTGGTGTATCAGAAGGATTCAAGAAAGAACTTGAAATGCGTGGGGTTGGTTACCGTGCACAACTTCAAGGTAAAAAACTTGTTTTGGCTGTTGGTAAATCTCATCCAGACGAAGTTGAAGCTCCAGAAGGAATTACTTTTGAACTTCCAAACCCAACAACAATCGTTGTTAGCGGAATTTCAAAAGAAGTAGTTGGTCAAACAGCTGCTTACGTACGTAGCCTTCGTTCACCAGAACCATATAAAGGTAAAGGTATCCGTTACGTTGGTGAATTCGTTCGCCGTAAAGAAGGTAAAACAGGTAAATAATGTTGAGTGGTTGATTTTCAACCACCAACCTATTTTCCAACTTAGTGCATAGCACACGATTTAAAACTAAAGAGGTGAAAACTGTGATTTCTAAACCAGATAAAAACAAACTCCGCCAAAAACGCCACCGTCGCGTTCGCGGAAAACTCTCTGGAACTGCTGATCGCCCACGTTTGAACGTATTCCGTTCTAATACAGGCATCTACGCTCAAGTGATTGATGACGTAGCGGGTGTAACGCTCGCAAGTGCTTCAACTCTTGACAAAGAAGTTTCAAAAGGAACTAAAACTGAACAAGCCGTTACTGTCGGTAAACTCGTTGCAGAACGTGCAAACGCTAAAGGTATTTCAGAAGTGGTGTTCGACCGCGGTGGATATCTATATCACGGACGTGTGAAAGCTTTGGCTGATGCAGCTCGTGAAAACGGATTGAAATTCTAATAGGAGGACACTAGAAAATGGCATTTAAAGACAATGCAGTTGAATTAGAAGAACGCGTAGTTGCTGTCAACCGTGTTACAAAAGTTGTTAAAGGTGGACGTCGTCTTCGTTTCGCAGCTCTTGTTGTTGTTGGTGACCACAACGGTCGCGTAGGATTTGGTACTGGTAAAGCTCAAGAAGTTCCAGAAGCAATCCGCAAAGCAGTAGAAGATGCTAAGAAAAACTTGATTGAAGTTCCTATGGTTGGGACAACAATCCCACACGAAGTTCTTTCAGAATTCGGTGGAGCTAAAGTATTGTTGAAACCTGCTGTAGAAGGTTCTGGAGTTGCCGCTGGTGGTGCAGTTCGTGCCGTTGTGGAATTGGCAGGTGTGGCAGATATTACATCTAAATCACTTGGTTCTAACACTCCAATCAACATTGTTCGCGCAACTGTTGAAGGTTTGAAACAATTGAAACGCGCTGAAGAAGTTGCTGCCCTTCGTGGTATTTCAGTTTCTGATTTGGCATAAGAAAGGGGATAAAATGGCTCAAATTAAAATTACTTTGACTAAGTCTCCAATCGGACGCATTCCATCACAACGTAAAACTGTTGTAGCACTTGGACTTGGCAAATTGAACAGCTCTGTTATCAAAGAAGACAACGCTGCTATCCGTGGTATGATCACTGCAGTATCTCACTTGGTAACAGTTGAAGAAGTAAACTAATGAATTTTTAGGGGATGTGGCAATACTCATCCCCTAAAACTAGGTATAGTCATCTAAGATGACGATGTATAGGCGAGTTGATAAGGGAGACAACCTTTTCTCTCTTATCGGCGCTAGCATTTTACAAAAGAGGAGAAAATAATAATGAAACTTCATGAATTGAAACCTGCAGAAGGTTCTCGTAAAGTACGTAACCGTGTTGGTCGTGGTACTTCATCAGGTAACGGTAAAACATCTGGTCGCGGTCAAAAAGGTCAAAAAGCTCGTAGCGGTGGCGGAGTTCGCCTTGGTTTTGAAGGTGGACAAACTCCATTGTTCCGTCGTCTTCCAAAACGTGGATTCACTAACATCAACGCTAAAGAATACGCAATTGTAAACCTTGACCAATTGAACGTCTTTGAAGACGGTGCAGAAGTAACTCCAGTTGTACTTATCGAAGCAGGAATTGTGAAAGCTGAAAAATCAGGAGTTAAAATTCTTGGTAACGGTGAGTTGACTAAGAAATTGACTGTGAAAGCAGCTAAATTCTCTAAATCAGCTGAGGAAGCTATCACTGCTAAAGGTGGTTCTGTAGAAGTCATCTAAGAGAGGTGACCCATGTTTTTTAAATTACTAAAAGAAGCGCTCAAGGTTAAACAAGTTCGATCAAAAATTCTCTTTACGATTTTTATCATTCTTGTTTTCCGTATTGGGACAAGTATCACTGTTCCAGGTGTGAATGCAAAAAGTTTGGAAGCTCTCAGTGGTTTATCTTTCTTGAACATGCTTAGTCTTGTTTCAGGGAATGCCATGAAGAACTTCTCCGTTTTCGCACTCGGTGTGAGTCCGTATATCACTGCTTCCATCGTTGTTCAATTGCTACAAATGGATATTTTACCGAAGTTTGTAGAATGGGGCAAACAAGGGGAAGTGGGACGGAGAAAACTAAACCAGGCTACTCGATATATTGCACTTGTACTTGCATTTGTTCAATCTATCGGGATCACAGCAGGGTTTAATACTCTATCTGGAGCAAAATTATTAACGACAGCTTTAACTCCACAAGTCTTTGTTACTATCGGTATTATCCTCACAGCAGGTAGTATGATTGTAACGTGGCTCGGGGAACAAATTACGGATAAAGGATACGGAAATGGTGTTTCTATGATCATCTTTGCAGGTATTGTTGCTTCAATTCCTGAGATGATTAAAGGCATCTATGTTGACTACTTCGTCAATATTCCAAGTAGCCGTTTGACTTCATCTATTATCTTTGTCGTTATTTTGATTATCGCTGTCTTGTTGATTGTTTACTTTACAACCTATGTTCAACAGGCAGAATATAAAATTCCAATCCAATATACAAAAGTTGCTCAAGGAGCCCCATCAAGCTCATACCTTCCATTGAAGGTAAACCCAGCGGGGGTTATCCCAGTTATCTTTGCAAGTTCCATCACAGCAGCACCTGCAGCCATTCTTCAATTTTTGAGTGCTACAGGTCATGATTGGGCTTGGGTACGTACAGCACAGGAAATGTTATCTACAACATCTCCAACAGGTGTTGCTATGTATGCCTTGTTGATCATTCTCTTTACGTTCTTCTATACATTTGTACAGATCAATCCAGAGAAAGCAGCAGAAAACTTGCAAAAGAGTGGAGCCTACATTCATGGTGTCCGTCCTGGTAAGGGAACTGAAGAATTCATGTCGAAACTTCTTCGTCGCCTTGCGACTGTCGGGTCGATCTTCCTAGGTGTGATTTCAATCTTGCCGATTGTGGCAAAAGATGTCTTTGGTCTTTCAGAAGCTGTTGCTTTTGGGGGAACTAGTCTTTTGATCATTATCTCAACTGGTATCGAAGGAATCAAACAGTTAGAAGGTTATCTATTGAAACGTAAGTATGTTGGTTTCATGGACAAAACAGAATAAAAGCAAAATTACTTTTGCTTAGAGAGTGGAGTATGAAGGTCTATCTATTAGAGAGATTTTCGTCTCCCCTCTTCTATTTTGTTTTTAAATAGGGGTTGAATGAGATTTCTGCTTCTATTTAAATACAAAATAAGGAGAACCTATCATGAATCTTTTGATTATGGGCTTACCTGGAGCAGGTAAGGGAACGCAAGCAGCTAAAATTGTGGAACAATTCCACGTGGCACACATTTCAACTGGAGATATGTTCCGTGCTGCTATGGCAAATCAAACTGAAATGGGTGTACTTGCAAAGTCATACATCGACAAAGGTGAGTTGGTTCCAGATGAAGTTACAAATGGAATCGTTAAAGAACGCCTTTCACAGGACGACATCAAGGAAACAGGTTTCTTGTTGGATGGTTACCCACGTACGATTGAACAAGCTCATGCCTTGGACAAAACATTGGCGGAACTCGGTATCGAACTAGAAGGTGTGATCAATATCGAAGTGAACCCAGATTGTCTCTTGGAACGTTTGAGTGGCCGTATCATCCACCGCGAAACAGGTGAAACCTTCCACAAAGTTTTCAACCCACCAGTTGACTACAAAGAAGAAGATTACTACCAACGTGAAGATGATAAACCTGAGACAGTGAAGCGTCGTTTGGATGTGAATATCGTCCAAGGTGAACCAATCATTGCTCACTACCGTGCCAAAGGATTAGTCCACGATATCGAAGGAAATCAAGATATCAATGATGTGTTCAAAGACATCGAAAAAGTATTGACAAATTTGAAATAAAGCGTTTTTCACACTTGCAAAAAATCGCTACAAATGTTATACTGAGATAGTCTGACTTATAATTGTTGTCTCTGTTTTCAGAGGCATCGAATCGAAATTTATGGAGGTGCTTTTGCGTGGCAAAAGACGATGTGATTGAAGTTGAAGGCAAAGTAGTCGATACAATGCCTAACGCAATGTTTACGGTTGAACTTGAAAATGGACATCAGATTTTAGCAACAGTTTCTGGTAAAATTCGTAAAAACTATATTCGTATTTTAGCGGGAGATCGTGTTACTGTCGAGATGAGTCCATATGACTTGACACGTGGACGTATCACTTACCGCTTTAAATAATCGAAAAACTTGGAGGGATAAGAAATGAAAGTAAGACCATCGGTCAAACCAATTTGCGAATACTGTAAAGTAATTCGTCGTAATGGTCGTGTTATGGTAATTTGCCCAGCAAATCCAAAACACAAACAACGTCAAGGATAAGATAGAAAGGAGAAAACATGGCTCGTATTGCTGGAGTTGACATTCCAAATGACAAACGCGTAGTAATCTCATTGACTTACGTTTATGGTATCGGACTTGCAACATCTAAGAAAATTTTGGCTGCTGCTGGAATCTCAGAAGATGTTCGTGTACGTGACCTTACATCAGATCAAGAAGATGCTATCCGTCGTGAAGTGGATGCAATCAAAGTTGAAGGTGACCTTCGTCGTGAAGTAAACTTGAACATCAAACGTTTGATGGAAATCGGTTCTTACCGTGGTATTCGTCACCGTCGTGGACTTCCTGTCCGTGGACAAAACACTAAAAACAACGCTCGCACTCGTAAAGGTAAAGCTGTTGCGATTGCTGGTAAGAAAAAATAATATAGGAGGTAAAAGTCTTGGCTAAACCAACACGTAAACGTCGTGTGAAAAAGAATATCGAATCTGGTATTGCTCATATTCACGCTACATTTAATAACACTATTGTTATGATTACTGATGTGCATGGTAATGCAATTGCTTGGTCATCAGCTGGTGCTCTTGGTTTCAAAGGTTCTCGTAAATCTACACCATTCGCTGCTCAAATGGCTTCTGAAGCTGCTGCTAAATCTGCACAAGAACACGGTCTTAAATCAGTTGAAGTTACTGTAAAAGGTCCAGGTTCTGGTCGTGAGTCAGCTATTCGTGCGCTTGCTGCCGCTGGTCTTGAAGTAACAGCAATTCGTGATGTGACTCCAGTGCCACACAATGGTGCTCGTCCTCCAAAACGTCGCCGTGTATAATCATCGCATTACACTGCTTTTCGTTTAAGAGGGAGTAACTAAATGATTGAGTTTGAAAAACCAAATATAACAAAAATTGATGAAAATAAAGATTATGGCAAGTTTGTAATCGAACCACTTGAACGTGGCTACGGTACAACTCTTGGTAACTCTCTTCGTCGTGTACTACTAGCTTCTCTACCAGGAGCAGCAGTGACATCTATCAACATTGAAGGTGTCTTGCATGAGTTCGACACAGTTCCAGGTGTTCGTGAAGACGTGATGCAAATCATTCTGAACATTAAAGGGATTGCAGTGAAATCATACGTTGAAGACGAAAAAATCATTGAACTGGACGTTGAAGGTCCTGCTGAAATTACAGCTGGAGACATTTTGACTGACAGTGATGTTGAGATTGTAAATCCAGATCATTATCTCTTTACAATCGGTGAAGGTTCTTCTCTAAAAGCGACAATGACTGTTAACAGTGGTCGTGGATATGTACCTGCTGATGAAAACAAAAAAGATAATGCACCAGTTGGAACACTTGCTGTAGATTCTATTTATACACCAGTTACAAAAGTCAACTATCAAGTTGAACCTGCTCGTGTAGGTAGCAATGATGGATTTGACAAATTAACCCTTGAAATCTTGACTAATGGAACAATTATTCCAGAAGATGCTTTAGGGCTTTCAGCACGTATCTTGACAGAACATCTTGATTTGTTTACAAATCTTACTGAGATTGCGAAGTCAACTGAAGTGATGAAAGAAGCTGATACTGAATCTGACGATCGTATTTTGGATCGTACGATTGAGGAACTGGACTTGTCTGTGCGTTCATACAACTGTTTGAAACGTGCCGGTATCAACACTGTGCATGATTTGACAGAAAAATCTGAAGCAGAGATGATGAAAGTACGAAATCTTGGACGCAAGAGTTTGGAAGAAGTGAAACTCAAACTCATTGATTTGGGTCTTGGATTAAAAGATAAATAAAGGAGGAATACATGGCTTACCGTAAACTAGGACGCACTAGCTCACAACGTAAAGCAATGCTTCGCGATTTGACAACTGACCTTTTGATCAACGAATCAATCGTGACAACTGAAGCTCGTGCTAAAGAAATCCGTAAAACTGTTGAAAAAATGATTACTCTAGGTAAACGTGGTGATTTGCATGCACGTCGTCAAGCAGCTGCTTTCGTACGTAATGAAATCGCATCTGAAAACTATGATGAAGCAACTGATAAGTACACTTCTACTACAGCACTTCAAAAATTGTTCTCAGAAATCGCACCTCGTTATGCTGAACGTAACGGTGGATACACTCGTATCCTTAAAACTGAACCACGTCGTGGTGATGCTGCGCCAATGGCGATCATCGAATTAGTATAAAATCATCAATTTTGTTGAGTGTTATGATGATGGAGTCTTGTGCTCTTAGTCTAGCTCTGGTCTACCGCTGGGACTTCGGTCCTAGCGGGAACACTCATCATCATTTGATAGGGTAGACGCTTGTTTACGAAATTGTTTTTTTCTTAAGAACAACTTCGTAAGCAGGCGTTTTTTAGTATTTTCTATGGAAATATGCTATACTAGGAAAAAAGAAAATCAAAAACGTTCAGGTTTTCTAAAAATCGTAGAATGGGAGTCTAAAGATGAAGGCTATTATTACAGTGGTTGGCAAGGACAAGGCTGGGATTGTTGCAGGCGTGTCTACTAAGATTGCAGAGTTGGGTTTGAATATTGACGATATTTCTCAGACGGTGTTGGATGAATACTTTACTATGATGGCGGTCGTTTCTAGTGACGAAAAACAGGATTTCACTTATCTGCGAAATGAGTTTGAAACTTTTGGTCAGACCTTGAATGTTAAAATCAATATTCAAAGTGCAGCGATTTTTGACGCTATGTATAATATCTAGGAGGTGGCTATGGATATTAGACAAGTTACAGAAACCATTGCCATGATCGAGGAGCAGAACTTCGATATCAGAACCATCACCATGGGGATTTCCCTTTTGGACTGTATTGATCCAGATATCAATCGTGCTGCTGAAAAGATTTACCAAAAAATCACCACTAAAGCTGCAAATCTAGTAGCTGTAGGAGATGAAATTGCTGCGGAACTAGGGATTCCTATTGTTAATAAACGGGTATCGGTGACTCCGATTTCTTTAATTGGTGCTGCGACTGATGCGACAGACTATCTTGTTTTGGCAAAGGCTCTTGATAGGGCGGCTAAGAAGATCGGTGTTGACTTTATCGGTGGATTCTCAGCTTTGGTACAAAAAGGCTACCAAAAAGGAGATGAAATCCTCATCAATTCTATCCCCCGTGCTCTAGCTGAGACAGACAAGGTCTGTTCGTCTGTCAATATTGGCTCAACCAAGTCAGGTATCAACATGACTGCGGTTGCAGATATGGGACGTATCATCAAGGAGACAGCGAACCTATCAGATATGGGTGCGGCCAAGTTGGTCGTATTTGCTAATGCTGTTGAGGACAATCCTTTTATGGCAGGGGCCTTTCATGGTGTTGGCGAAGCAGATGTTATCATCAATGTCGGGGTTTCGGGTCCTGGTGTGGTCAAGCGTGCCTTGGAAAAGGTTCGTGGACAGAGCTTTGATGTAGTAGCCGAGACGGTCAAGAAAACGGCCTTCAAGATTACTCGTATCGGTCAATTAGTTGGGCAAATGGCGAGTGAACGCCTTGGTGTTGACTTTGGAATTGTCGACCTAAGCTTGGCACCTACTCCTGCAGTTGGTGATTCTGTGGCTCGTGTCCTTGAGGAAATGGGCCTAGAAACAGTTGGTACGCATGGGACAACGGCTGCTCTCGCTCTTTTGAATGACCAAGTTAAGAAGGGCGGAGTGATGGCTTGTAACCAAGTAGGTGGCTTGTCAGGTGCTTTTATCCCCGTTTCTGAAGATGAGGGGATGATTGCTGCGGTGCAAGATGGCTCTCTGAATTTAGAGAAACTAGAAGCCATGACAGCTATCTGTTCTGTCGGACTGGATATGATTGCTATTCCAGAAGATACGCCTGCTGAAACCATTGCGGCTATGATTGCGGATGAAGCGGCAATCGGTGTTGTTAACATGAAAACAACGGCTGTCCGTATTATTCCAAAGGGCAAAGAAGGCGATATGATTGAGTTTGGTGGTTTGCTAGGGACAGCTCCAGTTATGAAGGTCAACGGGGCTTCGTCTGTTGATTTCATCTCTCGCGGTGGCCAAATTCCTGCGCCAATCCATAGTTTTAAAAATTAATAAAAAAGAGAGAGGATTTAAGTTGAGTTTAAGGATGGCTGTGTATACTATAATCATTAAATAAAGACCTCCTAACTTTATTTAATAGAAATCCTAAACTTTTTCATAATAATCTCCTAGGGAAGCTACCATGAGGGTAGCTTTTCTTTTGGATAATTTACAAATGTTGGCTTTGCTTTTGAAAGCCGAATATTTCTTTGATCCATGATATAATAGAAGAAAATGGAGGATAGAAAATGTCTAAAGTAAGATTGTATTTGGTCCGTCATGGGAAAACGATGTTTAACACCATTGGACGTGCTCAAGGATGGAGTGATACACCTCTGACTGCAGAAGGTGAGTTGGGAATCCATGAACTGGGAATTGGCTTGAGAGAGTCTGGCTTGCAGTTTGACCGCGCTTATTCCAGCGATTCAGGGCGTACTATTCAAACCATGGGAATTATCCTAGAAGAACTTGGCCTGCAGGGGAAAATCCCTTACCGCATGGACAAGCGAATCCGTGAGTGGTGCTTTGGTAGTTTTGATGGGGCCTATGATGGGGACCTCTTTATGGGATTGATTCCGAGAATTTTCAATGTAGACCATGTTCATCAGTTGTCCTATGCAGAACTAGCAGAAGGTTTGGTAGAGGTTGATACAGCAGGCTGGGCTGAAGGTTGGGAAAAACTCAGTGGTCGAATCAAGGAAGGCTTTGAAGCGATTGCCAAAGAAATGGAAGAACAAGGTGGAGGCAATGCTCTTGTTGTCAGTCACGGAATGACCATTGGAACCATTGTTTATTT
The DNA here is from genome assembly GCF_024399415.1 of Streptococcus oralis. Classification (NCBI taxonomy): domain Bacteria; kingdom Bacillati; phylum Bacillota; class Bacilli; order Lactobacillales; family Streptococcaceae; genus Streptococcus; species Streptococcus oralis. The sequence continues at coordinate 1,802,287 of NZ_CP029257.1, read as the reverse complement.
GATTAATGGTATGCATCCGCATGGTCTGGATAATGGTAGCGTGACGATTCTTGAATATGAGGACGGTCAGTTTAGCGTAGAAGTTGTTGGTGACCGTAGCTATCGAGAGCTCGGACGTGAGAAGATGGAAGAAATAAAATATTGATAGAAGTTAGCTCCGATTAGGAGCTAATTTTTTTTCCTGTTAAATAAGGTGGATTTGCGACTCAGTATTTCTTGTTATCCAAGTCTAAAAGAACATTTCTCGTCTTTCAAATTCCCTCAAAAATGGTATAATAGTAACATCACAAAATTGGAGAGAGACCATGAGTTTTTACAATCATAAAGAAATTGAGCCTAAGTGGCAGGGCTACTGGGCAGAACATCATACATTTAAGACAGGAACAGATGCATCAAAACCGAAGTTTTATGCTCTGGATATGTTCCCATATCCATCTGGAGCGGGTCTTCACGTAGGACACCCAGAAGGCTACACAGCGACTGATATCCTTAGCCGTTACAAACGTGCGCAAGGATACAACGTCCTTCACCCAATGGGATGGGATGCCTTTGGTTTGCCAGCAGAGCAATACGCTATGGATACGGGGAATGACCCAGCAGAATTTACAGCGGAAAACATTGCCAACTTCAAACGTCAAATCAATGCGCTTGGCTTCTCTTATGACTGGGATCGTGAAGTCAACACAACAGATCCAAACTATTACAAGTGGACTCAATGGATTTTCACTAAGCTTTACGAAAAAGGCTTGGCCTATGAAGCGGAAGTACCAGTAAACTGGGTGGAAGAATTGGGAACGGCCATTGCCAACGAAGAAGTCCTTCCGGATGGAACTTCTGAGCGTGGTGGCTATCCTGTTGTCCGCAAACCAATGCGCCAATGGATGCTTAAAATCACGGCCTATGCAGAGCGCTTGCTTAATGACTTGGATGAGTTGGATTGGCCAGAATCTATCAAGGATATGCAAATCAACTGGATTGGCAAATCAACTGGTGCCAATGTCACCTTTAAAGTAAAAGGAACAGACAAGGAATTCACCGTCTTTACCACTCGTCCTGATACTCTTTTCGGTGCGACTTTCACTGTTTTGGCACCTGAGCATGAACTAGTAGATGCCATCACAAGCCCAGAACAAGCTGATGCAGTTGCGGACTACAAACACCAAGCTAGTCTCAAGTCTGACTTGGCTCGTACCGATCTTGCCAAGGAAAAAACAGGGGTTTGGACGGGCGCTTATGCCATCAACCCTGTCAATGGCAAAGAAATCCCAATCTGGATTGCCGACTATGTTCTTGCTAGCTATGGTACAGGTGCGGTAATGGCTGTTCCTGCCCACGACCAACGTGACTGGGAATTTGCCAAACAATTTGACCTTCCAATCGTAGAAGTGCTTGAAGGTGGAAATGTAGCAGAAGCTGCCTACACAGAAGATGGTCTTCATGTCAATTCAGACTTCCTTGATGGACTGAACAAAGAAGACGCTATTGCTAAGATTGTGGCTTGGTTGGAAGAGAAAGGTTGTGGACAAGAGAAGGTTACCTACCGTCTCCGCGACTGGCTCTTTAGCCGTCAACGTTACTGGGGTGAGCCAATCCCAATCATTCATTGGGAAGATGGGACTTCAACAGCTATTCCTGAAAGTGAACTCCCACTTGTCTTGCCAGTCACCAAGGATATCCGTCCTTCAGGTACTGGTGAAAGCCCATTGGCTAACTTGACTGACTGGTTGGAAGTGACGCGTGAAGATGGCGTTAAAGGTCGTCGTGAAACCAACACCATGCCACAATGGGCTGGTTCAAGCTGGTACTACCTCCGCTATATTGATCCACACAATACTGAGAAATTGGCTGATGAGGACCTCCTCAAACAATGGTTGCCAGTAGACATCTATGTGGGTGGTGCAGAGCACGCTGTGCTTCACTTGCTTTACGCTCGTTTCTGGCATAAATTCCTCTATGATATCGGTGTTGTTCCAACTAAAGAACCATTCCAAAAACTCTTTAACCAAGGAATGATTTTGGGAACAAGCTACCGTGACCACCGTGGAGCTCTTGTGGCGACTGATAAGGTTGAAAAACGTGACGGTTCTTTCTTCCATGTGGAAACAGGAGAAGAGTTGGAGCAAGCACCAGCCAAGATGTCTAAATCCCTCAAGAACGTTGTTAACCCAGACGATGTGGTGGAACAATATGGTGCCGATACTCTTCGTGTCTATGAAATGTTCATGGGACCACTTGATGCTTCTATCGCTTGGTCAGAAGAAGGCCTGGAAGGAAGCCGTAAATTCCTTGACCGTGTATACCGTTTGATCACAAGTAAAGAAATCGCTGCGGAAAACAATGGCGCTCTCGACAAGGTTTACAATGAAACAGTCAAAGCTGTCACTGAGCAAATCGAGTCCATGAAATTTAACACAGCTATTGCCCAACTCATGGTCTTTGTCAATGCTGCCAACAAGGAAGACAAACTTTATGTAGACTACGCCAAAGGCTTTATCCAATTGATTGCCCCATTTGCACCTCATTTGGCAGAAGAACTTTGGCAAACAGTTACAGCAACAGGTGAGTCCATCTCTTACGTGGCTTGGCCAACTTGGGACGAAAGCAAATTGGTTGAAGACGAAATCGAAATCGTCGTTCAAATCAAAGGAAAAGTCCGTGCCAAACTCATGGTCGCTAAAGACCTGTCACGCGAAGAATTGCAAGAAATTGCTCTAGCGGATGAAAAAGTCAAAGCAGAGATTGACAGTAAGGAAATCGTGAAGGTGATTAGTGTACCAAATAAATTGGTTAATATCGTTGTGAAATAAGATAGGAATCCTTCAGAGTAGAATCTGGAGGATTTTTAAATTGGATTATGCTATAATAGTCCCAACTAAGATAAAAACACAGTTCTGGTTGGTAGTCCAGACGTAGGCAAGCCTATCAGTAACCTTCCTCCTTGGTTGTCCATTCTTAGGGATAGATTTAAGGAGGTGCTGTCGTGGAAATCGTTTCAATTGGCTTGACAGTTTATTTTGAAGATGGATTTTGGCATGGATTGTTTGAACAAGAGTATGAGGGAACTTATCAAGTTTGTCGAGTGACATTTGGTCAGGAACCAAAAGAGGATGAAATTTTGAAACTTTTACAGACTCAGTTTGTTCGGTTATCTTTTAGTCCAGAGGCAACAGTCAAACAGCATGTGAAGATTAAGAATCCGAAGCGTTTGCAGCGAGCTGTAAAGAAACAGGTGAAGCAGAAAGTTTCTTCTAAGTCACAAGAGCTCTTGCAGTTGCAGCACGAGGAACAAAAAAAGCATTCAAAACAACAGTCTAGTCTCCAAAAGCAATTGCTCAAGCAAGAGAAATTTGAACGCAAACAGCAAAAACGTAGAGAGAAGCACAAGGGTCACTAGTGACTCTCTCTTTCATAAAATAGAACAGCTCTTCTTGGATAACAAGAGCTGTTTTTGCTTGTATTGAAGATTTCTTTCCTAATAGATAGACTTATCGTTAATGGCAGTTTCAAATTCAGGACCATACTTGCTTGCTGCAAATTCAATCCTGCCCCATTCAGCATTTTCATTTTACTAGAAGGGAGTGTGTGCCATGATTTCTGATTCATTTTTTATTGTTTGGTTTAGCGAGAACAATACTATTGACTCTTGGATTTTTCTGCCGGATGCTATAAAATGCCTCTTTTATAGCGCAGGTTTAAAAATATAATGTATGGTTGTAAGTGATTTTAAACTTCCTCTAGTGATTCGATAGGAGAAAAACGAGCCTGCTCTACTTTAATTTAACCCCCATTATTTTACCACTTGGCCTTTCATTTTAACTGCTTATCTCAAAAGTCGATTTTTCTTTCATTCTTTTTGTTAAACTAGTGTGGTTAAGAGGAGGAAAAAATATGATTTTACAAGCTAAACATTTGACTAAACAGTATGGCAATCATATGGCTGTCGATGATATTCAGTTAGAGTTTGAAAAAGGAAGTTTCAATGCTATTTTGGGACCCAATGGTGCAGGGAAATCAACCACCATTTCCATGTTAATCGGTTTGAAAAAGCCGACACAAGGTCAGATTCGATATGCGCCAAATACGAAAATCGGAGTGGTTTTTCAAGCTAGTGTACTGGATGAGATGTTGACGGTTAGGGAAAATCTCACGATTCGTGCTCAACAATATAAGGAGATTGCGGCAAGTCGTGTGGATGATTTGATTCATCAACTGGGTTTGACTGCTTTCCAGAAACAACTATATGGGACTTTGTCAGGTGGGCAAAAACGTCGGGTTGATATTGCGCGTGCTCTTCTTTCGCGACCAGATATTCTTTTCTTGGATGAACCAACGACAGGTCTTGATATTCAAACTCGCAAATCCATCTGGGATCTACTGTATCGACTACAAAAGGATGAAGGGATGACTATTATCTTAACGACTCATTATCTGGATGAAGCAGATGAAGCGGATCAGATCTATATCGTTGATCATGGGAAAGTGATTGCGCAAGGTTCTGCGACTGCTATTAAAAGCCAGTATGCATCTAATATCCTAAAAATTCGTTTTAAGGAAATGAAGGATCTAGAAAAATTGCGACAGACTGGAATGACAGTCGAGGAAGAAAATGAGATGGAATATCTTTTTTATCCAAGGACGTCACAGGAAGCCATTGAATATTTGGCAAAAGTTCGAGAAGAAATTGATTCTTTTGAGTTTCGTCCGGGTACTATGGATGATGCCTTTATTGCACTTACAGGAAGAGAGGTTCGCTAATGTTAGCTTTATTGAAACGGAATTTTATCTTATATTTTCGTAATCGTTCGGGAGTATTTTTCTCATTATTGGGGGCATTGATTTCCTTCCTCCTTTATATCATTTTTTTGCAGAAGAATTTGACGGATTCTTGGTCCCAACTCCCTAATAGTACGAACCTTTTAAATAACTGGCTGATGGGTGGGACCTTGGCTGTGACTGGGATTACAACCAGTTTTACGGCTCTTACACAAATGGTACAGGATCGTGAAAATCAAGTAGATCAAGATCTCTTCTTGACAGATTTAGGTAGCTGGGGCTTACAGGCGTCCTATCTAATCAGCAGTATTATCATTTCTTTTGTCATGCAGGTGTTTATGTTTGCTGTTATGAGCCTTTATTTTAAAGAAAGTCCAGTTATCAGTCATTTACCGGAAATCGCTTTGATTATGTTATTAAGCAGTCTGCTTTCAAGTTTGGTAAATGTTCTCTTGATTTACCGTTTTCAATCTGTAGATAGTCTTGGTAAACTGGCAACGATAGTGGGGACTGCTTCTGGATTTTTAGTAGGAACTTATGTCCCTATTGGAGTATTACCTGATTTTGCACAGATTATCACGAAGTGTACCCCTGCAACTTATATTGCTTCTCTCTATCGACAAGTCTTAATGAAAGAGCCATTAGAGACCACATTTACAGGAAATAGCGGTCTGTTACAGGAATTTCAAGAAAAAATGGGAATCCAAATCAACTGGCAAGAACTATTGACAAAGGAAGAAACATACTTTATAGTGGTTATTATCAGTCTCGTCGCTATTCTTCTTTGGATGTTATTTGTTAAAGTGTTTAGCAAGAGAAAATAAAGATGTATTGGAGAGAAAATGAAGATTCGTTTTGAAATGAAGACAGAGTTTTCAGAAAAAGACCCACACATTTTAATTCAGGCGGCTCAGTTAACCGACCAAGCAAGAGAGGTCATGGAGTATTTAGAACAATTTTCAACGACTAATCATGTGGTTATTCCTATTCGAACGGATGATCATCTGGTTATGGTGAAAATTGAGGATCTTATTCTAGCAGATATCGATAAGAATTTATTGACCATTTATACGGTAGATGGGATTTATAAAACTAAGGAAACATTGACAAACTTTCAGAATCGAATTAATCGACGTAACTTTATACAGATATCGCGTCATTCAGTTATAAACATTGACCATTTAGAGTCATTATCGGATAGCTTTTCAGGGAACATGATGGCTAAAATGACTCGGGGTCTCAAATCGAGTGTGAGTCGGAAATACGTTAAGTCCTTAATGGATTATCTAGGTTTATAGGAGAAAATCATGAAGCGATTGATTGCTTATTTTGTATCAGGAATGCGTACGGCCTCCTTTGTTTATTTGAGTTTGGTGTTATTGGCTCAGTTTTATTCAGGTATTACCTATCCCGCACCAACGACAAAAAATATTCTAGCTTTGTTTTTGATGAGTGGAATTATGGGGGTATTGACTTTAATCCTTGAAAGGCTAGAGTTTCTTGCTTATAGTATGCGTGTAGGAGTTCATTTGTTAGCGACAGCTACTATTTTAGTATTGACCTACCTATTTTTTGGCTGGGGTTCGGCATTGTTGAGTCCCTTGCTTTGGTTCTTTTTCTTATTAATTTATGGACTGATATGGTTGTACCAGATCTGGCAAACTCACAAGCTCACCCAACGAATTAATCAAGCCTTAGAAGATAAAAGAAAGAAAACGAATCACTAATGTAGTGTTGAGGATGAGGTTTGAGGAGAGTGCTAGTTTCCATTTAGAGTAATTTATGATATAGTATTTTCAGAGTAAAACAAGGAGAAAAACGATGCCAGTAAATGAATATGGTCAGATGATTGGTGAGTCAATGGAAGGTTATACATCTGGTGAATTGCCTGCTATTGATTTCTTAGAAGGGCGTTATGCTCGGATAGAGGATCTTTCGGTGGAAAAGCATGCGGAGGATTTATTAGCTGTTTATGGTCCAGGTACTCCTCGGGAGATGTGGACCTACCTCTTTCAGGAACCAGTGGCAGATATGGAGGAACTGGTTAGCCTTTTAAATCAGATGTTGGCTCGTAAGGACCGTTTTTACTACGTGATTATAGACAAGGTGACTGGTAAGGCCTTGGGGACTTTTTCTCTCATGCGCATTGACCAGAATAACCGAGTAATAGAAGTGGGAGCTGTCACTTTTTCTCCAGAACTCAGGGGAACACGTATAGGGACAGAGGCTCAATATCTCCTAGCTCGCTATGTTTTTGAGGAGCTTAACTATCGTCGCTATGAGTGGAAATGCGATGCTCTTAATCTGCCATCCAGACGAGCTGCGGAGCGTTTGGGCTTTGTCTATGAAGGAACCTTCCGTCAGGCAGTCGTTTATAAGGGACGTACACGTGATACGGATTGGCTAGCTATGATTGATAAGGACTGGCCTCAAGTCAAATCCCGTTTGGAAGCATGGCTGTCTCCTGAAAACTTTTATAAAGATGGACGGCAGCACAAGAGCTTGAGAGAATTCTGAGAGGTATTGAGATGATGACTATTAGAAGGCAAGAAATCGTCAAGCTAGAGGATGTTTTGCATCTCTATCAGGCTGTTGGTTGGACAAATTATACACATCAACCTCAGATGTTGGAGAAGGCCTTATCTAACTCATTAGCAATTTATCTAGCACTTGATGGCGATGCCGTGGTGGGCTTGGTCCGTTTAGTCGGAGATGGTTTTTCATCGATTTTTGTCCAGGATTTGATCGTTTTGCCTAGCTATCAACGCCAAGGGATTGGTAGCGACTTGATGAAAGAGGCTTTAGGTGATTACAAAGATGCCTATCAAGTCCAACTAGTGACCGATCAGACAGAAAAAACCTTGGGATTCTATCGATCTCTGGGATTTGAAGCCTTATCTACTTATGACTGTACAGGAATGATTTGGGTGGATCGAAAAAGATAAAAAAATATTTTTTCTTAAGTAAAGTTTAAGTATCCTCTTGTATCATATAGTTATTAAATAAAGACCTCCTAATACTCTTCGAAAATCTCATCAACCTTCGTTAGAGTCGACTTAGCTAACTATAGTTATGCTTGCGCCTATCTGCCTAGTCTGATTTCGATTTTCATTGAGTACCCTTTATTTAATGAAATCCCAAACTTTTCTTTTTCATCATAATCTCCTAAAGAAGTCACCCAATCAGGTGGCTTTTTTATGACTTGGGGAGGAAAAATCCATTTGAAAAAAATTTTTTAAAAAATAATAAATCAGAGAAAAAGTTAAGTTAGCTTTAAGATTCATCTTGTATCATATAATCATTAAATAAAGACCTCCTAATACTCTTCGAAAATCTCATCAATCTTCGTTAGAGTCGACTTAGCTAACTATAGTTATGCTTGCGTCTATCTGCCTAGTCTGATTTCGATTTTCATTGAGTACCCTTTATTTAATGAAATCCTAAACTTTTCTTTTTCATAATAATCTCCCTAAAGAGGCCACCCAATCAGGTGGCTTTTTTGTTTGAAAAAACTCCTTAGAAAAGACTAAGGAGAAAGAATTATGTTTTCTTTTTAAGTTGTTGGTTTCGATACTGTCTAGGTGTTAGGTGATAGTGTTGCTTAAATTGACGGTTGAAGTTTGAAAGGTTGGTGAAACCGACCTGGCTTGCAATTTCTTGAATACTGAGGTTGGTTTGGACGAGTTTCTCACAGGATTTCTCAAGACGTAACTGGAGCAGGTAGTCCATACAACTGGCTCCAGTATGTTGCTTGAAAATACTCATAAAGTGATTTTTACTATATCCAAATGTTGCAGCTAGTTGCTCAATATGAATGGGTTCTGAGTAATGCTGTTCAAGGTAGCAAATCACTTCTTTTAGTTTTTGGTATTTTTGGTAGGTATCATCTGTATAGTGTCGATTGACATATCTATACTTAAAGAGAAGATGAAGCAATTCGTATAGTTTAGATTTTATGAGTAGATCGTAGTATATGCCTTTTTCTTCAAGGATAGAAAAGAGGGAAAGAAGGCAGGATTGAATTTGATCATAGGCCTTATCGCCTGGTGATATTTGAGGAGTGAGGCAAAAGTGACCAGAGTGGAGGGGTTGGATATAGCGTTGGCTAAAGCTGTCAATTTGACTTCTACCAAGATAATCTAGATGAATTCGAAAGCTGGTAGAAAATAGTTCTTGATCTTTGTGAGAATAGATAGCATGGAGAGAGGTCGGTTGGATAAGAAAAATATCTCCTTCACGACTTTCAAAGCGTTCTGAGTTGATATGAACGATGGCAGAACCCTTTGTAACATAAATAATCTCTAGCTCAGGATGACAATGATAGATTGTGTCAGGAGACGTTTTGGATAGGATTTGTTTTTCAAAATCATATGGGAAGTCAGATGGGTTATCTCGTAAGAAACGTGAACGGTCTGCCATGGTAAATCCTCCCAATATTCTATTACTACTTTTATTATACCAAAAAAACTTCCTTATCTAGGAAGTTTTCGAGTTTTAAGCTTTCTTTTTCATATAAAAAATAGTAAGCATAAGTCCAATGAAGGCCAAAGCGATAGCAACATAAAAAGCTACACTATAATTTCCATTATTAGCCATTGCCATTTGAACAGCGACTTTGGGAGCGAAAAATGCTGCTAAAGAATATCCAGTGAAGACGATACCGTAGTTGACCCCTTGATTTGCAGGACCGTAATTTTCCATGACGATAGATGGGAAGACCCCCATAACACCACCAAAGCAGATACCAAGCCCTATAATCCCTAAGGTAAACCCGAGTTGACCAGGAACGATTGTTAGGGAGAATAAAGCTAGGACAATGACAGAATAAATAATCAATAAGGTCTTTGAACGGCCGATTTTATCAGAAAGTGATCCCCAGATAAAACGACCACTAGAGTTTGCGATTGAATAAAGAGAGACATAGAGAGCTGCAGTGCCTGCAGAGAGTCCAAACATTGATTGACCGATTGGTGATGCTTGAGAGGCAATCATCAAACCAGAAAAGGCGCCAACAAAGAACATGCTAATGATAATGTAAAACAGAGGACTTTGTAGCATTTGTTTCCAGTTTTTATTAGTAGGTCCTTGCTTAGTTTGTACTGGAGCTTTCCAGCCTGCTGGTTGGTAGCCACTTGGAGCTGCCTTGATAAAGAAAATTGCACAGATGATAACAACAATATAGACTAGCCCAATTGTACGAAAAGCAAAGAAGGCATCTTGTTTTTGAATGAGATTGCTTGCGACTGGAGAAGCGATGACTGCGGCAAATCCCATGCCGCCTGTCAGAATTCCAGAGGCTAAGCCACGTTTATCAGGGAAGAGGCGAAGTGAATTGGAGAGGGCACCCGAATAGGCAAAACCTTGACCAAGCCCGGCCATTAATCCATAGGTCAAATAAAGCATGGCTGGTGAATTGGCATAGCCGGTTAAGTAAAATCCGCTAGCAAATAGGAGAGCGCCTAGGGAGATAGTCCATTTTACATAACCTTTGTCAACTAAATAACCTCCTAGAATCATGGGAATAGGGCCGATTGCAGAGTTGATAGCAAATGCTAACATAATATCAGACATGGACCAGCTTGTTGAACTGCTAAGTGGTCCGGCAAAAACAGAAAAGGAATAGACGGCACCTGTGCAAAGAAGAATGGCTGTAGACGTGACTAAAATCCGCCAACGATTGAATGTCTCTTTCATAAAAACATCCTCCTTAAATGTATATTTTTTCACCAAGACTATATCATAGTTAAGGAAGCCGGTCAATAGTTTACGAAGATATTTTGTTAATTTTTTCACGAACTTGTACTAAAGTACGATAATCTGATAGAATAACACGGTCTTTATTATCAAGGATTTACAAGATTTTCTAAAGTAGTATAATGAAAGTAGATTAAATAAATGAAAGGGGTACCAAGATGAAACTAGTTGCTATCGTTGGAACCAATTCAGATCGCTCAACCAATCGGAAACTCTTGAAATTTATGCAAAAGCACTTTTCGGATAAAGCCGACATTGAGGTATTGGAAATCAAACAATTGCCAGCCTTTAACGAACCTGAGGATAAGCTAGCGCCAGCTGAAGTTCAAGCTTTTTCAGAAAAAATTCTTGCTGCAGATGGTGTGATTATTTCAACACCTGAGTACGACCACACGATACCAGCACCTTTGGCCTCTGCTTTGGAGTGGATTGCTTATACCAGTCGTGCTTTGGTTAACAAACCAACGATGATTGTTGGTGCTTCTCTCGGTTTGCTTGGAACCTCTAGAGCGCAGGCACATTTACGCCAGATTTTAGATGCGCCGGAGCTTAAAGCGAGAGTTATGCCGGGTACAGAGTTCTTTCTAGGTCATTCTGAGCAAGTCCTAGATGATGAGTGTCATTTGAACAATCCTGAAAAGGTTGCAGAACTAGAAGAACATTTTTCAGAGTTTCAAAATTTTGTTGAACTAACAAAGGCTTTGGTCAAACCAGAAGATACAAATCGTAAGAAATCTTTCATTTGGGAAGAATGGTTGAAAGCATAAGTATTTCAAGAAAGGAGAACAATCCATGAAATTAGTAGCTATTGTTGGGACTAATGCAAAAAAATCCTATAATCGCAACCTGTTGCAATTTATGAAAAGACATTTTGCTCAGAAAGCGGATATTGAGATTTTAGAGATAACAGATGTACCAATGTTCAATGAAACAGATGATCAAACAGATACACCTATTATTCAGAAGTTTAATCAAGCTATTTCAGAAGCTGATGGTGTTATTATCTCGACACCCGAGCACAATCATACAATTCCATCAAGTTTGAATAGCTTGCTCGAGTGGTTGTCTTTTAACATTCATCCACTAGACGGAAAGCCGACAATGATTGTCGGAGCTTCTTACGATATTCAAGGTTCCTCACGTGCCCAACTTCATCTTCGTCAGATTCTGGATGCTCCTGGGGTAAATGCAACAGTTATGCCAGGTAGTGAGTTTTTACTTGGTCGAGCTCATCGAGCATTTGATGATAATGGAGATTTGATTGATGAGCGAACCGTTGATTTCCTAGATAGTTGTTTTTATCGCTTCCTTCGCTTTGTATCTGTTGCAAACCAACTAAACCTTCCTGAAGAAGTCCGCTTTGAACCGGGGACTTACCATGTTACAACTGAAGGCCATAATGGTAAATTACCGATGGATGTAACGGTTTCTGAGGATCGTATTGAAAAAATCGAAATCGATTCTTCTGGAGAATCTTCAGGAATCGCAGATGTCGTCTTTACCCGTATCCCAGCGGAAATCATTGAGGGACAGACCTTAAACGTTGATGCGGTGTCAGGAGCTTCTGTGACTTCAAATGGTGTCTTGGACGGAGTTGCGCGCGCAGTCAAACAAGCTGGTGCAAATCCAGATGTTTTACGGAAACGTTCAAAAGCACCATCTGCTCTAGATAAAGAAGATAAAACCTATCAGGCAGACGTTGTCGTCGTCGGAGGTGGAGGAGCTGGTTTAGCTGCAGCGGCTGCAGTCTTACAAGCTGGGAAGAAGCCGATTATTGTTGAGAAATTTCCTGCAATTGGAGGAAATACTGTTCGTGCAGGTGGTCCAATGAATGCACCAGATCCAGCATGGCAAGGAACCTTCACAGCTCATCCAGGTGAGGCACATACGCTTCAAGAATTGATTGCGACAGATGAATCAACGATTGATTCAGAATATTTAGAGGACTTTAGAGCCTTGAAAGTTGAGGTTGAACAGTATTTGCAGAACCCGAGCTATTTGTTCGATTCTACCTTGCTCTATCGTATCCAAACCTATATCGGTGGGAAACGAAAAGATTTACAAGGAAATGAAATTCATGGCCAATACGATTTGGTTTCTGTATTAACCGAACGAGCCCTAGAGTCTGTTCGTTGGTTGGAAGACATCGGTGTTGAATTTGTTCGTAGTGAAGTGACAATGCCAGTTGGAGCCCTTTGGCGTCGTGGCCATAAGCCGGTTCAACCAATGGGGTATGCCTTTATATCCGTCCTACAAAAATATGTTCTAGAACATGGTGGCAAGATTTTGACAGATTCTCCAGTTAAAGAATTGCTTGTAAAAGACGGGGCTGTCAAGGGTGTCAGAGCAGAAGGTCGAAACGGTCAAACCATCATTGTCAATGCAGATGCCGTTGTTCTAGCTTCTGGAGGATTTGGTGCCAATACAAAGATGCTACAAAAATACAATACCTACTGGACTGAAATTGCAGATGATATTGCTACATCTAATACACCAGCTGTAACAGGAGATGGTATTCTTTTAGGGCAAAGTGTAGGTGCAGATTTAGTGGGTATGGGCTTTAGTCAAATGATGCCAGTATCCGATCCAGTGACAGGAGCTCTTTTCTCAGGACTTCAAGTTCCTCCAGCAAACTTCATCATGGTAAATACTGAAGGGAAGCGCTTTGTAGATGAGTACGGTAGCCGAGACAAGCTATCTCAAGCGGCGATTGATAATGGAGGCTTGTTCTATCTAATCGCAGATGAACGTATCAAGGAAACTGCCTACAATACTAGCCAAGAAAAAATCGATGCCCAAGTCAAAGCAGGTACTCTTTATCGTGCAGATACGATAGAAGAGTTGGCGGTTCAGATTGGTGTGGATCCACAAGTTCTAGTGGAAACGATTAAGAATTACAATTCCTATGTAGATGCAGGTTTTGATCCTGAATTTAATAAAGGTAGTTTTGATCTCAAGTGTGAGGTTGCGCCATTTTACGCAACACCGAGAAAACCGGCCGTTCACCATACAATGGGTGGACTCAAGATTGATACTTCAACACACGTTTTGAATGAAAACGGTCAGATTATCCCTGGTTTGTATGCTGCCGGAGAAGTCGCAGGTGGACTCCATGCAGGTAACCGTCTAGGAGGAAATTCGCTTACGGATATCTTTACTTTTGGACGTATTGCAGGTCAAACAGCTGTTAAAGAAAATTGTTAGTGATTGATTTAAAAATTAAGGGAATTTTAAGTCTCCTTGTGTATTATATAATCATTAAATAAAGACCTCCTAATACTCTTCGAAAATCTCATCAACCTTCGTTAGAGTCGACTTAGCTAACTATAGTTATGCTTGCGTCTATCTGCCTAGTCTGATTTCGATTTTCATTGAGTACCCTTTATTTAATGAAATCCTAAACTTTTCTTTTTCATAATAATCTCCCTAAAGAGGCCACCCAATCAGGTGGCTTTTTTGTTTGTGGCTTGGATTTTTGATATAATAGAGCCATGAGTAGAATTTTAGATAATGAGATCATGGGGGATGAGGAGTTGGTAGAACGTACCCTCCGTCCCCAGTATTTACGTGAATATATCGGGCAGGATAAGGTCAAGGACCAGCTGCAAATCTTTATCGAAGCTGCCAAAATGCGGGATGAAGCGCTGGACCATGTGCTCTTATTTGGGCCTCCAGGTTTGGGGAAAACGACCATGGCCTTTGTCATTGCCAATGAACTGGGAGTCAATCTCAAGCAAACGTCTGGTCCTGTCATTGAAAAAGCAGGTGACTTGGTAGCGATTTTGAATGATTTGGAGCCTGGAGACGTTCTCTTTATTGACGAGATTCATCGCCTGCCCATGTCGGTGGAAGAGGTGCTTTACAGTGCCATGGAGGACTTCTACATTGATATCATGATTGGTGCTGGTGAAGGCAGTCGCAGTGTTCATTTGGACTTGCCACCATTCACCTTGATTGGTGCGACGACACGTGCGGGGATGCTTTCTAATCCTCTACGAGCACGTTTTGGGATTACGGGTCATATGGAATACTATGCCCATGCTGACTTGACGGAGATTGTTGAGCGGACAGCAGATATTTTTGAGATGGAAATCACTCATGAGGCAGCTACTGAGCTGGCCTTACGTAGTCGTGGAACTCCTCGTATCGCCAATCGTCTCCTCAAGCGCGTGCGCGACTTTGCCCAGATTATGGGAAATGGGGTTATCGATGATGTCATTACCAATAAGGCTTTGACCATGTTAGATGTAGACCATGAAGGTTTGGACTATGTGGACCAGAAAATCCTTCGCACCATGATTGAGATGTACGGTGGTGGTCCTGTCGGATTAGGTACTCTCTCCGTTAATATTGCCGAGGAGCGCGAGACGGTCGAAGATATGTACGAACCTTACCTCATCCAGAAAGGTTTCATCATGCGAACTCGTTCTGGACGGGTGGCAACTGCTAAGGCATATGAGCATTTAGGTTATGAATACAGTGAAAAATGAGCAAGATTTTTTAGAGGTTTTTAGAGAAAATCCAGATATGATGACTATTCTGACCATCATTCGTGACCTTGATTTGAAAGACTCGTGGTTGGCAGCAGGTTCTGTCAGGAATTTCATCTGGAATCTCTTGTCTGATAAATCGCCTTTTGATAGTGAGACGGATGTGGATGTGATTTTCTTTGATCCAGATGTTTCTTATGAGGAAACAGTATCCCTAGAGAAAAAACTGAGAGAAGATTTCCCTCACTATCAGTGGGAGTTGAAAAATCAGGTCTATATGCATCAGCACAGTCCCCACACTGCGCCTTACACGAGTTCTCGTGATGCTATGAGTAAGTATCCTGAACGCTGTACGGCGATAGGGCTTCGCTTGCATGCCGACGCAACTTTAGAGCTCTTTGCGCCCTATGGTATAGAGGATATTTTGAATTTTAAGGTATCCCCAACTCCTCATTTCCTAGATAATGAAGACCGAATGAAGCTCTATCAAGAACGCTTGTCCAAGAAAAATTGGCAAGAAAAATGGAAAAATCTGACTTTCTCAAAAAACTTAAGAAAAATTTAAGTTAGGGACGGTATACTAGGTTCATAAGTTAAGAGGAACTTAACTTAAACTCCTAAAACTTTTTCATAATAATCTCCCTATAAAATTAAGTCGCCCAATCAGGCGGCTTATTTTTTGTCTGTACGGAGAGCTAATAACTTAGCAATAGAAGAAAATAGGGAAATATGGTATAATGAAACGATAGATTTTTGAATAGGAATAAGATCATGTTTGGATTTTTTAAGAAAGATAAAGCTGTAGAAGTCGAGGTTCCAACACAGGTTCCTGCTCATATTGGCATCATCATGGATGGGAATGGTCGTTGGGCTAAAAAACGGATGCAACCACGGGTTTTTGGTCATAAGGCGGGAATGGAAGCCCTCCAAAAGGTAACCAAGGCAGCTAACAAGATGGGAGTTAAGGTCATCACGGTTTATGCCTTTTCAACGGAAAATTGGACGCGCCCAGATCAAGAAGTCAAGTTTATCATGAATTTGCCAGTCGAATTTTATGATAACTACGTCCCTGAATTGCACGCAAATAACGTTAAGATTCAGATGATTGGGGAGACAGACCGTTTGCCTAAGCAGACTTTTGAAGCTTTGAAAAAAGCAGAGGAATTGACTAAGAACAATACGGGCTTGATTCTCAATTTTGCGCTTAACTATGGTGGCCGTGCTGAAATTACGCAGGCTCTTAAGGGCTTGGCTCAAGATGTTCTAGATGCTAAAATAAACCCTGGTGACATCACAGAAGATATGATTGGGGACTATCTTTTCACGCAACACCTGCCAAAGGATTTGCGGGATCCTGATTTGATTATCCGTACGAGTGGTGAGTTGCGTTTAAGTAATTTCTTGCCATGGCAAGCAGCTTATAGCGAGCTTTACTTTACGGATACCTTGTGGCCTGATTTTGATGAAGCCGCCTTGCAGGAAGCTATTGCTGCTTTTAACCATCGCAATCGCCGTTTTGGAGGAGTTTAGGAGAAGATATGACCAAGGATTTACAAAAGAGAACATTGTTTGCGGTATTGGCCCTGGCGATTTTCCTTCCAGTCTTGTTTGCGGGAGGGCTCTTGTTGCAGATAGGGATTGGCTTGTTAGCAATGCTAGGCGTCCATGAACTCTTGCACATGAAGGGACTAAAGACTATGACCATTGAGGGTGCTTTGACTCTCTTTGCGACTTTTGCCCTCACAGTCCCTTTAGAAAACTACCTAACTTTTTTGCCTGTTGATGGGAATGTGGTTGCCTACAGTGTTTTGATTACCATAATGCTAGGGACGACCGTTTTCAGTAAAAACTATACGATTGAAGATGCCGCTTTTCCAATTGCTGTGAGTTTTTATGTTGGTTTTGGCTTCAATGCCTTACTAGATGCTCGGGTGGCAGGTTTTGATAAGGTCCTTCTGGCTCTTTTTATCGTTTGGGCGACAGATAGCGCAGCCTACCTGACAGGGATGAATTTTGGTAAACATAAGTTGGCTCCGAGAGTTTCTCCTAATAAGAGTATTGAGGGCTTTGTCGGGGGCATTCTAGGTGCGGTACTGATAACGGTAATCTTCATGCTAGTGGACAGTACAGTTGCTCTTCCTTATGGGATTTATAGAATGAGTCTCTTTGCTGCCTTCTTCAGTGTGGCAGGTCAGTTTGGTGACTTGATTGAGAGTGCCATGAAACGCCATTTCGGTGTCAAGGATTCTGGCAAATTTATCCCTGGACATGGCGGTGTGTTGGATCGCTTTGACAGCATGCTGATTGTGTTTCCAATGATGCACTTATTTGGCCTGTTTTAAAGAAAGGAATATTGAATGATTGGATTGCTAACCTTTATCCTCGTTTTTGGGATTATTGTGGTGGTGCATGAGTTTGGACATTTTTATTTTGCCAAGAAATCAGGCATTCTAGTTCGTGAATTTGCCATTGGTATGGGGCCCAAGATTTTTTCCCATATCGGTAAGGATGGCACTGCTTATACCATTCGAATCCTTCCTCTAGGAGGCTATGTTCGTATGGCAGGCTGGGGTGATGATGCGACAGAGATCAAGACAGGAACTCCGGTCAGTTTAACACTTGCTGATGATGGTAAGGTCAAACGGATCAACCTCTCAGGGAAGAAACTGGATCAAACGGCTCTTCCTATGCAGGTAACCCAGTTTGACTTTGAAGACAAGCTCTTTATCAAGGGCTTGGTCCTGGAAGAAGAAAAGACTTTTACAGTGGATCATGATGCAACGGTTGTTGAAGAAGATGGAACCGAAGTGCGCATCGCTCCTTTGGATGTACAGTATCAAAATGCTTCTATCTGGGGCAAGCTCATCACCAACTTTGCAGGTCCCATGAATAACTTTATCTTAGGTGTTGTTGTTTTTTGGATCTTGATCTTTTTCCAGGGCGGTGTTAGAGATACTCAGACCAATCTCTTTCATGTCATGCCAGAGGGAGCTTTGGCTAAGGTGGGCGTAGCTGAGACCGCTCAAATTACCAAGGTCGGCTCGCATGAGGTTAAGAATTGGCAAGACTTGACCCAGGCTGTGGAAGCAGATACCAAGGACAAGACAGCCCCGACCTTAGATGTGACCATTTCTGAAAATGGTAGCGAAAAACAAGTCACGGTGACTCCAGAAGAGAATCAAGGACGTTACATTCTCGGGGTTCAACCGGTAGTCAAGTCAGACTTTCTATCCATGTTTGTTGGTGGATTTACAACTGCAGCTGACTCAGGACTTCGTATCCTTTCGGCTCTGAAAAACTTGATTTTCCATCCAGATTTGAACAAACTCGGTGGTCCCGTTGCCATTTTTAAGGCAAGTAGCGATGCTGCTAAAAATGGTCTTGAGAATGTCCTCTATTTCCTAGCTATAATTTCCATCAATATCGGGATTTTTAACTTGATTCCTATCCCGGCTTTGGATGGTGGAAAGATTGTGCTCAATATCCTAGAGGCTATCCGCCGGAAACCCCTTAAACAAGAAATTGAAACCTATGTCACCATGGCTGGTGTAGTTATCATGGTTGTCTTGATGCTAGCTGTGACCTGGAATGACATTATGCGACTCTTCTTTTAGATAATCGAGGAATATTATGAAACAAAGTAAAATGCTAATCCCAACGCTTCGCGAAATGCCAAGTGATGCTCAAGTTATCAGCCACGCCCTAATGTTGCGTGCTGGTTATGTTCGTCAAGTTTCTGCCGGTGTTTATTCTTACCTACCACTCGCTAACCGTGTGATTGAAAAGGCTAAGAACATCATGCGCCAAGAATTTGATAAGATTGGTGCAGTGGAGATGTTGGCTCCTGCCCTTCTCAGTGCCGATCTTTGGCGTGAATCAGGCCGTTATGAAACCTATGGTGAAGACCTTTATAAACTGAAAAACCGTGAAAAGTCAGACTTTATCCTAGGTCCGACACACGAAGAAACTTTTACAGCTATTGTTCGTGACTCTGTGAAATCTTACAAGCAATTGCCACTCAACCTTTACCAAATCCAACCTAAATACCGTGATGAAAAACGTCCACGTAACGGACTTCTCCGTACGCGTGAATTTATCATGAAAGACGGCTATAGTTTCCATGCTAATTACGATAGTTTGGCTGTGACCTATGATGAATACAAGGCTGCCTATGAACGCATCTTCACTCGCAGTGGTTTAGACTTTAAAGCCATCATCGGTGACGGTGGAGCCATGGGTGGTAAGGATAGCCAAGAATTTATGGCCATCACCCCTGCTCGTACAGACCTTGACCGCTGGGTTGTCTTGGACAAGTCAGTTGCCTCATTTGATGAAATTCCTGCGGAAGTGCAAGAAGAAATCAAGGCAGAATTGCTCAAATGGATGGTTTCTGGTGAAGACACCATCGCCTACTCAAGTGAGTCTAGCTATGCGGCTAACTTAGAAATGGCAACAAACGAGTACAAGCCAAGCAACCGTGTCGTTGCGGAAGAAGAAGTGACTAGAGTGGAAACACCAGGTGTTAAATCTATTGACGAAGTCGCAACCTTCCTTAACATCCCAGAAGAACAAACAATCAAAACCCTCTTCTACATGGCAGATGGTGAGCTTGTTGCAGCCCTTCTAGTTGGAAATGACCAACTCAATGAAGTCAAGTTGAAAAACCACTTGGGAGCAGATTTCTTTGACATTGCGAGCGAGGAAGAAGTAGCAAGTGCTGTTCAAGCCGGCTTTGGTTCACTTGGCCCAGTTGGTTTGCCAGAAAATGTGAAAATCATTGCAGACCGTAAGGTGCAAGATGTTCGCAATGCTGTTGTAGGGGCTAATGAAGATGGCTACCACTTGACGGGTGTGAATCCAGGTCGTGACTTTACTGCAGAATACGTGGATATCCGCGAAGTTCGTGAGGGTGAAATTTCCCCAGACGGACAAGGTGTCTTAAACTTCGCCCGTGGTATTGAGATCGGTCATATTTTCAAACTCGGAACTCGCTACTCAGCAAGTATGGGCGCAGATGTTTTGGACGAAAATGGCCGTGCTGTGCCAATCATCATGGGTTGTTACGGTATCGGTGTTAGCCGTCTCCTTTCAGCCGTTATGGAGCAACACGCTCGCCTCTTTGTCAATAAAACGCCAAAAGGCGAATACCGTTATGCTTGGGGAGTTAACTTCCCTAAAGAATTAGCACCATTTGATGTGCACTTGATTACTGTCAATGTCAAAGATGAAGAAGCGCAAGCCTTGACAGATAAACTTGAAGCAAGCTTGATGGGAGCTGGTTACGAAGTCTTGACAGACGACCGTAACGAACGTGTCGGAGTGAAGTTTAGCGATAGTGACTTGATTGGGTTGCCAATCCGTATTACTGTTGGGAAGAAAGCAGCTGACGGTATTGTAGAAGTTAAGATCAAGGCGACTGGTGACACCATCGAAGTTCATGCAGACAACTTGCTTGAAACGCTTGAAATCCTCAGCAAGAAATAAAAACTATAATCAGAAGAAAAACAAGGCAAAAATGTAACTAGTTTTTACCTTGTTTTTTCTATATAATGAGAGTGAAGAATACATCATCAAGTTAAGAGGTATAATAATGTTAAAATTTCCAAAGGATTTTGTCTGGGGTTCCTCTACTTCTGGACCACAGACAGAAGGTCGTGTACCTGGTGACGGCAAGGGATACAATCTCTGGGATTATTGGTTCCAAGTAGAGCCAAATCGTTACTACAATGGAATTGGACCTGATAAAACATCGACTTTTTACGAAAACTGGGAAAAGGATATTGAGCTTTTGGTAGAGACTGGGCATACAGCCTTCCGAACTTCTATCCAGTGGTCTCGTATTTTTCCGCAAGGTCGTGGAGAGATCAATCCGCAAGGGGTGGCTTTCTACCGTCAGGTTTTTGAGGCTATTAAGGCCAAGGGGATTCGTCTCTTAGTCAATCTCTATCACTTCGACCTGCCTTTTGCCCTTCAAGAAGCTGGTGATGGCTGGGAAAATAAGGCAACTGTCAAGGCTTATGAAGACTATGCTCGTTTTTGTTTTGAGACTTACGGTGACTTGGTAGACCAATGGATTACCTTTAATGAACCCATCGTCCCCGTAGAATTTGGTTATTTTTATGATGCCCATTATCCTCACAAGGTGGATGCCAAAGCAGCGGTTAAGGTTGCCTATCATACGCAACTGGCTAGTAGTCTTGCGGTTAAGGCCTGTCATGAGATTCTGCCTGGCTCTAAGATTGGAATTGTACTTAACTTGACACCAGCCTATCCACGTAGCCAGCATCCTGCGGATGTCAAGGCTGCGCGCATTGCCGACCTCTTCCAAGCTCAATCTTTCCTAGATCCGTCTGTCTTGGGAGCTTATCCAGAAGAATTAGTAGAAATCTTGTCTGAGCATGATTTGCTGCCAGAGTACACTGTTGAAGAGTTAGAACTCATTCGGGAGCATACAGTGGACTTTCTTGGAGTCAATTACTACCAACCTTTGCGCGTTATGGCGCCACGTTTTGCCAAGCATCCAGACAGTCCACTCTTGCCAGAACATTTCTATGAGCCTTATATCATGCCGGGCCGTAAAATCAATCCTCATCGCGGTTGGGAAATCTACGAGCAGGGGATTTATGATATCGCTCAAAATATCAAGGAAAATTATGGCAATATTGAGTGGATGTTGACAGAGAATGGCATGGGTGTTGAAGGTGAAGATAAATTCCGTGTGAATGGCATGATTCAGGATGACTATCGTATCGACTTTGTCAAAGGACATCTGCGTGAACTTCACCGTGCCATTGAAGACGGAGCCAATTGTAAGGGTTACTTAATCTGGACCTTTATTGATTGCTGGTCATGGCTCAATAGCTATAAAAACCGCTATGGTTTGGTTGAACTTGACTTGGAAACACAGGAACGCCGTCTGAAGAAATCAGGGCACTGGTTCAAGGAACTCAGCGACCATAATGGATTTTAAGAATAAAAAGAGTGAGATGGCGTTCATCTCACTTTTTATTACAATATCATCACCAAGGTCCCAATCGTAATCAGGATACAGCCAATAATTGTTTTAAACGTCAGGACATCCTGTAGGAAGAAAAAGGCTAGAACGAGGGTAATGACGAGACTGAATTTATCGACAGCAGATACCTCAGTCGCATTGCCCATCTGTAGGGCCTTGTAGTAGCAGAGCCAGGAGGCGCCAGTGGCTAAACCAGATAAGATGAGAAAGAGCCAACTTTTTCTACTGATATTGACAATTTCGGTCTGGCTATTGGTCAAGAAAACCATGACCCAGGCCATAAGAATGACGACGACCGTACGAATAGCAGTTGCTAGATTGGATGGAACTCCCTCAATCCCAATCTTGGCTAAAATTGACGTTAGGGCTGCAAAGATAGCAGATAAAAGTGCGAAGAAAAACCACATGGCAAATACCTCCTTTTTTTATTATAAGTAATTGATGCTGACTTGTCAGGTATCAAGTGAAATCTTGATAAAATACCAGATAGGAAAACTATACCAATTTTTATCCTTGACAAGTGAGAAAAACAAGTATATACTGTCTTTGCTGATTCTGTAAAAGGGAAATCAGACTATACCAATTTAAGGAGAAAGCACAGCTGGTCTGTGTCGTATATACTATGTGTGGAATTGTTGGTGTTGTTGGAAACACAAATGCAACTGATATTTTGATTCAGGGGCTTGAAAAGCTCGAATACCGTGGTTATGATTCTGCGGGGATTTTTGTCCTAGGTGGTGCTGAAAATCATCTAGTTAAGGCTGTCGGTCGTATCGCAGAATTGTCTGCCAAAACTACTGGCGTTGAGGGAACAACTGGTATCGGTCATACACGTTGGGCGACTCACGGAAAACCAACAGAAGACAATGCTCACCCACATCGCTCTGAGACTGGACGTTTTGTCTTGGTGCATAATGGAGTGATTGAAAACTATCTTGAAATCAAGGAAGAATACCTTACAGGTCACCACTTTAAGGGGCAAACCGATACGGAAATCGCTGTTCACTTGATTGGGAAATTTGCAGAAGAAGATGGTCTCTCAGTTCTTGAAGCCTTCAAAAAAGCTCTTCACATCATCCGTGGTTCTTATGCCTTTGCCTTGATTGACTCTGAAAATCCAGATGTCATCTATGTCGCTAAGAACAAATCTCCACTTTTGATTGGTCTTGGGGAAGGTTATAACATGGTCTGCTCAGATGCTATGGCCATGATTCGTGAAACCAACCAATACATGGAAATCCATGACCAAGAGTTGGTAATCGTCAAGGCTGATAGCGTCGAAGTTCAAGACTATGATGGCAATCGCCGTAAGCGCGCTAGCTACACTGCTGAACTTGACTTGTCTGATATCGGTAAGGGAACTTACCCTTACTACATGCTCAAGGAAATCGATGAGCAACCAACGGTGATGCGCAAGTTGATCCAAGCCTACACAGATGAGGCAGGTCAAGTAGTGGTTGACCCGGCTATCATCAAGGCTGTTCAAGAGGCAGACCGCATCTATATCCTCGCAGCTGGAACTTCTTACCATGCAGGATTTGCTTCTAAGAAGATGCTGGAAGAATTGACAGATACACCAGTTGAACTTGGAATCTCATCTGAGTGGGGCTATGGTATGCCACTTCTCAGCAAGAAACCACTTTTCATCTTTATCAGCCAGTCTGGTGAAACAGCTGATAGCCGTCAGGTTTTGGTTAAGGCCAATGAAATGAGGATTCCGAGCTTGACAGTGACAAACGTCCCAGGTTCAACCCTTTCACGTGAAGCCAATCATACCATGCTCCTTCATGCAGGTCCTGAAATTGCCGTAGCATCAACAAAGGCTTATACAGCACAAATCGCAGCCCTTGCCTTCCTTGCAAAAGCAGTCGGAGAAGCAAACGGCAATGCTAAAGCGCAAGCCTTTGATCTGGTTCATGAGTTGTCAATCGTAGCTCAGTCTATCGAATCAACCCTTTCAGAAAAAGAAACCATTGATGCCAAGGTTCGAGAGCTTCTTGAAACAACTCGCAACGCTTTTTACATTGGACGTGGTCAAGACTACTATGTAGCCATGGAAGCCAGTCTCAAACTCAAAGAGATTTCTTACATCCAATGTGAAGGCTTTGCGGCAGGAGAACTCAAGCACGGAACCATTGCCTTGATTGAAGAAGGAACGCCTGTCTTGGCCCTCTTGTCAGATCCAGTCCTTGCTAACCACACTCGTGGAAATATCCAGGAGGTCGCAGCCCGTGGTGCTAAGGTACTTACAATCGCAGAAGAAAATGTTGCCAAAGAGACAGATGATATCGTTCTTACGACTGTCCACCCTTACCTCTCACCAATCTCAATGGTCGTACCAACGCAATTGGTCGCTTACTTTGCAACCCTCCACCGTGGACTCGATGTGGACAAACCACGTAACCTTGCTAAGTCAGTAACAGTAGAATAAACCAAAAAAGTCTAGTTCATCTAGGCTTTTTCTAATGAGCAAATCCATTGAAAGTAAAACTAATTAGTGATAAAATACTCTAAAAACTAAAAGAGATAGCGAGGAAACAGTATGGTAGAATTAGGAATTTCAACATTTGGTGAAACAACCGCTCTGGAAGCGACTGGGCAGATTTACAGTCATGATGAACGCATTCGTCAGTTGGTGGCAGAAATTGAGCTGGCTGATAAGGTTGGTTTGGATGTGTACGGGATTGGGGAGCATCATCGGGAGGACTTTGCGGTATCGGCGCCAGAGATTATTCTTGCAGCTGGGGCAGTCAATACCAAAAAGATTCGTTTGACTAGTTCGGTCAGCATTCTCTCGAGTATGGATCCGATTCGCTTGTTCCAACAATATGCTACCATCGATGCCTTGTCAAATGGACGGGCAGAGATTATGGCAGGTCGTGGTTCATTTACCGAATCCTTCCCTCTGTTTGGCTATGACTTGAAAGACTATGAAGCTCTTTTTGATGAAAAGTTAGACCTGCTTCAGCTGGCAAATGAAAGCACCAAAGTGAACTGGCAGGGACAATTGACTCAAAGCATCGCTGGAAAAGAAGTCTATCCTCGTCCTGTTCAGGACAAATTGCCATTGTGGGTGGCGACAGGAGGTCATGTAGAGTCAACAGTGAAGATTGCTCAGGCGGGGTTGCCGATTGTCTATGCCATTATCGGTGGCAATCCACGTTATTTTAAAAAGCTGATTCAAGCTTATCGTGAGATTGGTAGGGAAGCCGGTCATGCGGAGAAAGACCTGAAAGTGGGTGCTCATTCTTGGGGCTGGATTTCGGAAGATGGCGAGCAGGCTGTCAAAGATTATTTCCATCCGACCAAGCAAGTGGTGGATGCAATTTCCAAGGACCGTCCGCACTGGCAGGAGTTGACCTATGAGCAATATTTGGAGCAAGTTGGACCAAATGGTGCCATGTTTGTGGGCAATCCAGATCAGGTGGCAGAAAAATTGATTCGCATGATTGAGGATTTAGACTTGGACCGTTTCATGCTCCATCTACCGCTTGGTTCTATGCCACATGATCAAGTTTTGAGAGCTATTGAACTCTTCGGCACACAAGTGGCTCCAAAAGTACGAGCATACTTTGCCATGAAAGAGGGGTTATAAAAAAATTCAATCAGTTGAGTCGATTGGTGAGGAACACCCATGGATTCAGCAACAGGTGGAAGTGGTACAAGTGATAGAGCATACTATCTAGTGGAATATATACTAGTTTATACCAAGTACAAGATAAAATAGTAAAAAAGACGATTTCCGCTTGGAAATCGTCTTTTTTGATATTCTCACAAATACGATATCTTGTGGTTGGTGTAAACTGGTAGATAGCTCTCTTATTTTATTTATCAAAACCTTGTAAGTTTTTTTGTCGCTCTTCAGTTTGACCCTTGGCATCCAATTTATTACCATTGTAAACAGTGCTTTCCCATGATCCGTACATTGGGTTAGGGAAAATGATGAATTTCTCACCAAACTCTTTTTGTAATTCCTCTAATTTTTGGTTGCGCTCAGTTTCAGAGGTCTTTGAAAACTCTGCAAAGTCCACAAGATTGTCTCCTAGTAGCATGACTAAGTTGGTTTTTTCTTGGACTGCTTGTCTACGACCTTCTTTAGATTTGACGCCTTTTTCTAAGAACATGAGATGATCGCGGCTTTGTACAGGAATTCCTTCGTTTTCTAGGTTTTTGATCGTATCATCTACCTGATCTATCGTGCGGTCAGATACATAGTAAATTTGGACACCGTTTTGGTCTGCAAATTGGAGAAAGTCTTTAGCACCTGGTACAGCCTTGGCTGCGGCTTTTTTTACCCAGACATCCCAGTTTTCTGGGGTAAATGCTGTTCCGTCTTTGACATTTTGCGCTTGATAAGGGCTATTGTCTAATACAGTTTCGTCCAAGTCCAAAACGATAGAGTAGGGTTTATCTGTCTGTGTTTTTAGTAGTTCTTTCAAACGATCAGTAGCGACATTGTAACCTTGTAGATAGAGTGCCTTGGTTTCAGCTGCTTTTTGATACCAAAGAGTTGACATAGTATTTTCTCTTGAACGCAACTGATCATAGGTCATTGTAACCTGATTATCAGATGTACTACTTTGTGTTGTCTGTGAATTTGCCGAATTTGTACCACAGCCAGTCAGTAAAATGACGGAAGTAAGTGTAGAAGCAATTGTAATGGTAACTTTGGATATTTTCATAATCCCATCCTCCTAATAATAGTCTATTAATATTGTAGCGTTTTCATGGGATTTGTGCAAGGAAATACCGAGAGAAAAGAAATTTTTCAGTAGTAATTTGGTATTAGGATAAAATTATGTACTTAATTTGGGAATGAAGATGGATATAAAAAAATTCAATCGGCTTGATAGAAAATCTATATCAGCTTCTTTTTGGAAAATAGATGAAAATAAAGTGAATCTTTGAAAGGCTAGTAACATCAAGCTTTTTAGGGATTTTTTTCTTTATAGATATAAAAATTTCCAATCGAGTTGATAGTCAATATATATTGGGAAAAGGGGAAAAGGAGTGGTAAGATGGTTTCAATCCAAATGGAAGGAGAAAGGTATGGCGAGTAAAAGAGAGCTAGTCTTTAGAGCGATTCGAGGCGATGAAGTGGAAAGAGTTCCTGTGGGATTTTGGTTTCATTTTGTAACACTCGAAGAAAAGGGGCAGGGATTAAATAATCCACGTATCTTTCAAAAAAGTGTTGATGGGCATCACAATTATGTGGAAAGGATTCGTCCTGATTTTGTCAAAATTATGAGCGACGGTTTTTTCCTTTATCCAAGTAATGTCTATCGTCCTAAGATTGCAAGCATTCAGGAGCTGACTTCTATTGAGTCGATTGGTGAGGAACACCCATGGATTCAGCAACAGGTGGAAGTGGTACAAGCGATTCGAGAGACCTTTACCGAAGAGATTGCTTCTTTCTACAATATCTTTTCGCCTATCTCCTACCTCAAGCGTTGGTTCCGTACAGAAACTTCTCGAGGAGATAGGGAAGTGGCTGACCTATTGCTTGAAAATCCTGAGCAACTCAGATCTATTCTAGATGTGATTGCAAGAGATATTGCTATCCTAACTCAGAAAATCATCCAGCAAGGTGGAGTTGATGGGATTTATCTCAGCACCCAGGAAATTCAAGATGAGCGCATCACACCAGAACTCTACCAAACCTATATCGAACCGAGCAATATAGCGATTTTGGAGGCAGCCAATCAGGTTGGTGGGACCAATATCCTCCATATCTGTGGTTTTGAAGGTGCGAGCAATGATGTGACGATATTTAAGGACTATCCAGCTCAAGTGGTCAACTGGGCGACCCACCATGAGGATGTTAGTTTGACACAGGGGCAAGAGTTGTTTCCAGGCAAGGCCGTTTTAGGTGGATTTGAAAACGGCAAGAAAAGCTTGCTTTATCAAGGTTCCAAGGCGGAATTGCAAGATGAAACAAGACGGTTGCTGGCTGAAGCTGGTAATAAAGGCGTTCTTCTGGGAGCTGACTGTACTGTTCCAGATGACTTTGACTTAGAGAGGTTGGACTGGATTCGGCAGGCAGCTGTTCTCTAAAAGGAGGAGCTATGAAAAGTAAAAGATGGGGAATCTTCATTGCAGTTGTCGGTTTGCTGGCTTTGGTTGCCATAAGCGTCGTAAAAAATGGGCACTGCAAAAATGGAGAGAGATGTCGTGGAGTTCAGGATTTTTCCAAGTCCAGTCTTCCCTTTCTACGCTCGAATGATATCGCAAGCAGTTTATTAGTTGAAAAAGTAAGAAATGGAGAATAAGAATGTCAGAAAAAAAAGAATGGGTTTTAAAAGCATTTAGAGGTGAAAAGGTTGATCGTGTGCCAGTTGGTTTTTGGCACCATTTCACATCCGAAGACGAATGGCTACACGGATTTTCAAATCCAGTCATTATCGAGAAGAATATTGAGGGCCATAAGCGCTTTATCCGAGAAGTTCAGCCGGACTTTATCAAGTTAATGAGTGATGGCTACTTTGCTTATCCAAATCCAGCGATTGCCAAAGGAAAATCACTTCAAGAATTGGCAACCATTCAACCACTCGGACCAGAGCACGCTTGGATAAAAGAGCAGGTGGACTTGGTTAAAAAAATCAAGCAAGAGTTTACAGAAGATATCGTTGCGATTTACAATATTTTTGCTCCTGTGACCTATCTCAAGTGGCTACTGGGGGAAGTATCTGGTGGGGATGACCTCATTGCGGACTTTCTGGTGGAAGACCCTGAAGCCCTCAAGAAGGTGTTGGATGTGATTGCAGAGGATATTGCGAGTCTCAGCCGAGCTGTTATCGAAGAGGCTGGTGCTGATGGAATCTACCTCAGCGTGCAGAGTATCCAAGATCAACGAGTGTCGGCAGCAGAGTATCAAGCCGTCATTGCACCTAGCGAGATAACGGTTCTGGAAGCAGCTAGTGCTGTTGGTGGTGTCACGGTTCTTCATATCTGTGGCTACGAGGGAGCACGAAATGATATTCACCTTTTTGCAGACTATCCAGCCCAAGTCTTTAACTGGGCTGTAGGACCAGAGGGAATCACTCTCAAGGAAGGTCGTGAGATTTTCAAGGGACATACGGTTCTTGGAGGATTTGAAAATGGTAAGACAGGCTTGCTGTATACTGGTAGCAAGGATGCCATTCAGGCTGAAGCAAAGAAACTAGTTGCAGAAGCTGGGGAACAGGGCTTGGTACTTGGGGCAGATTGTACCATTCCAAGTGATATCGCAGTTGAGCGTATCCAGTGGGTGAGAGAAGCGCTTGAAAACTAAAGGAGAAAAAGATGAGTAAAAAAGCATGGATTATCGGTGGTGTAGCAGTGGTTGTAGTAATTGGGGCAACGATTATCGGGAGAAGTTTAGCTGGTGCTCCAGCCAAGGATGGAGAAACGGCTTCGTCTGCTGAAGTTATAACCTTGAAGGTTGCCCATACACAAAACTATGTTCCATATGATTTTGTCAATGAAAAAGGGGAATCAGATGGTTATGAAGTAGCTGTTTTGAAGGCTGTTGATGAGAAGTTGGCAAACTATCAATTTGAATATACGGGTACCAGTGATGATGACCTCTTGATTGGTCTGGAATCAGGTAAGTATGACATCGGAACCAAGGGAGCTTGGTACACAGATGAACGAGCTAAAAAGTTTGTCATTCCATCTGAACCAGTCGGAGCGAGCATCATCGGATTTACGGTCAGAAAAGAAGATGAACAGAAATACAAAACCATTGATGACTTTGCTAAGAATAAAGGGAAATTGGTTCCCATCTCTCCACAGAATGCTCAATGGAATGTCATCACCAGCTACAATGAAAAACATCAGGATGCACCGATTGAGCTAACAGCTGCTGAATCCTTTAAAGTGGCAGATGCCTATGCCTGGGTCTTAGAAGGGCGTTATGACGCCTTCTTTGATATCAAACTGTCCTTTGAAAAAGCAGTTACTGCAGAAGATGGCCCTTACCACCAATATGCGGATAAACTCAGCTGGTTCCCATACAAGGGCATCCCAACTTATCCCTTGATTCACCGTGATGAAAAGGGTGAGAAATTCGCTAAAGAATATGAAAAAGCAATCAAAGAGTTGAAAGAAGATGGTACGCTTGCTAAGCTATCTCAGCAATACTTTAAAGAAGATGTCTTTAGTTATGTAGACAAAGACTAGGCCAGAAATTCCAAGACTAGAAAGGGTTTTGCATGGTTTCTTATGATTTTTCCAAGGTCTTTCAGTTTTTGCCGACCTTATGGCAGGCACTTCCTATGACCTTGTCCATTCTCTTTTTTACCACTCTTCTTGGGTCCCTTTTTGGAGGTCTCTTGGCCTGGGCACAAGTAGGAGAAGACAAGAGTTTTGCAGCGATTTCCAAAGGCTATATCTTTACCCTTCGTTGTACACCGCCGATTGTCTTGCTTTTTCTAGTCTTTTATGGCTTGCCAGAATTTCTGAAATGGTGGCTTGGTTTAGATATCAACAACTGGTCTAAAACTATTTTTGTTCTCTTGACGATGATTCTCTTGTTTGCGGCTATTGTTGCCGAGGTTTTCAAGGCGGCCTATCAAGCTATTCCAAAGGGGCAGACAGAGGCCGGGCTTAGTATTGGTTTGACTCCAAGTCAGACTTTTTGGAGAATCATTTTTCCTCAAGCTTTTCAAGTTGCTCTTCCCAATATAACAACTGCTATTCTCAATCTCATGCGGGATGCTGCCTTGGCCTATACGATTGGTTTTGTTGATGTTATGGGGGCCGGGAATCTCTTGATCAGTCGCAATTTAGGGAACTACTCTCTGGAAACCTATACGGCAGTTGCGCTTCTTTACTGGGGGATTGCCTTGGTTATTTCTAGCTTGAGTCGTTTGCTTGAGAAGTCTTTGGAAACAAAAGGGAGGTAAGAAATGGATATAGACTATATTGTAAAGACCTTTCTGGAGACCTTGAAGGGTGTGCCAATCACCTTGATTATCATGATTGTGGCTATGGTCTTAAGCTTTTTACCGGCTCTATTTTTAGCCTTGGGGCAGATTTACAAGGTTCGAGGGGTGAGGAGTTTTTCTCTGGTCTATCTGGCCTTTATCCGAGCGACTCCACCAATTTTATTGATTCTCTTCTTTTATAGTTTGTTTCCAAGCCTGCTGAATCAATTTCTCAAAAGCATAGGAAGTGACTTTGATATTTTCAAACTTGATCCTCTCTATTATGCCTTTATCATTTATAGTTTGATGACAGTCGGGAGTTTGTCGGAGATTTTGCGTTCAGCCATCTTGACGGTGGACAAGGGACAACTAGAGGCAGCGCATGCGATTGGGCTGACTACAACCCAGGCCTATCTAAGGATTGTTTTTCCTCAAGCCTTGCGCTCAGCCTTGCCTAACTTGGCCAATCTGGTGATCAATATCGTCAAAGGGACCTCCCTGGTCTTTGTCATGACCATCAAGGACATCACCGCTATTGCTCGTGTGGAAGCGTCCTACGGTTACCAGTATTTTGAGTCTTATTTTGTGATTTTTTTGCAGTATATTTTGATCTGTGGTTTGATTCAGTGGGGCTTCTCCCTACTGGAAAAAGGCTATGTGAAAAAAGAAAAAAGTGCAAAAGCATCTAGCGCGCGTTTCGTATAGGAGGACAGGATGTTACAAGTAGAACATATCGCAAAAACATTTGGTGAGAGGCAGGTCTTGGAGGATGTCAATCTTCAGGTTAACCAAGGGGATGTCGTCGTTATTTTAGGACCATCAGGTTCGGGGAAAACGACCTTTCTCCGTTGTCTTAATCACTTAGAAAAAGCTGACAGTGGCCGTTTGACCTTGGCAGGAAAGACCTATGACTTATCCAAATTGAGCAAGAAAGACATTCTAGAAATTCGCCAAAAAACAGCCTTTGTTTTCCAACACTACAATCTCTTTGCAAACAAAACTGCTCTGGAAAATATTCTAGAAGGCCTAATCGTAGCTCGTAAAGTTCCCAAGGAAGAAGCACTCAAACGTGCAGAATCTGCCTTAGAAAAAGTTGGTTTACTGGCCTATAAGGACTACTACCCTTCCCAACTATCTGGAGGGCAACAACAACGAATAGGAATTGCGCGTGCCATTGCCGTTAAGCCCGAGGTCATTTTGCTAGATGAACCAACATCAGCACTAGACCCTGAGTTGGTTGGAGATGTTTTGGATGTTCTGAAACAGTTGGCGGGAGAAGGTGTGACCATGGTGGTCGTCACGCATGAGATGGGATTTGCTAGAGATGTCGCCAACCACGTTATTTTCATGGATGGAGGCCGTATCGTAGAGGAGAACAATCCCCACGATTTCTTTAGTCGTCCACAAGAAGAACGAACCAAGCAGTTCCTGGCTCGTATCTTATCAGACGCTAGCTATAGTGTAGAATATATGATTTGATAGCTAAGTGTATCATAAAAACAACACCCCATGACTAGAAGATTCTTCTAATCATAGGGTGTTTTTCTATAGGAGGGCTAGGTTATACTCTTCGAAAATCTCTTTAAACCTCGTCAGCTTCGCCTTATCTACAACCTCAAACCAGTGTTTTGAGCAGCCTGCGGCTAGCTTCCTAGTTTACCCTTTGATTTTCATTGAGTGTTATTTCTTTTTCTTGTTCTTTATCAACCATCCAAGTCCGAGAAGGGCAAGGATGCTAAATCCAGCAAGGGCAAGAAGGGGTTTGTTCTCAGTACCTGTGTTTGGAAGGAATTTCTGAGAAAGAGTCTCTGTAGCAGTTTCTTGAGAGTCAGGATTTGCTACTAGGTTTTGAGCTTGGCCTTGTTCTGGTTCAACTTCCAAGCTAGAAAGATTAAACTCTGGTTTTTCTTCCACAGCTGGGGCGACAATGGCACCACCTTGAGACAAGCGGAGAACAACGGCAGTGAGAGCGTTCAATTTTAAGCCTTTTTCAGTCCATTCGAGACCTTGAGGGTCGGTAATTCCTACGGGACCTGCTTGGTTTTCATCAGCCAAGACTTCGGCCTTTCTCAAGTGAGCAAAGGCAGTTCCCAAGTTGAATTCGCGAGCCTTATCATCCGCATTGACAAAGACAGCGTAGACATCACCGTTTGGAGCAGTAATTTGGTAGCCGATGACCACGTCTTCTTTTTCAACGCCATTTTGTCCTGGGACAGTAATGAGGTGGACGCGCTCCTTGATATCTTGCAGACTCTTGAGTCGGAAGGCGTCTGTAGATTGACGAAGAGCGATCAATCCTTTCATGTAGTCACGACTCTTGACATTTTCAGGATATGCTTTGCCATCTGTAGCCTTGGTCCAGTCAAACTTGTTGACAGCATCACTAGAGTCATAAGAGTCATGGATAAAGTAAGGATAGACAAATGGCTTGCCGTCTTTGTCACGCAACAAGTGAGACTTGTTTGGAACCTTATCTTCAGGGACAGGAGTCTTATAGGCTGGATCAAGGAATTGTTTGGTACGTCCATATTCCTGACCAGAGTGGATAAACGGAGTTCCTTGAGCAGTCAAGACCATGAGGTTTCCAAGTCGCAAACGACGATGGATCTCAGCGTAGTTTTCAGCCTTGCTAGGGTCTTTTTTGATAGACTGGGCAATGATGTCAAAGAGGGTCAAGTTATCATGGGCTGCGATATACTGGATAACATCTCCAGGGCTGTCTGCTTCAAAGTTGGTTGGTTGGGCAATGAGATTTTTAAAGATGGTATTGATATCGCGTTTGCCACCTGTGATAAAGGCAGGTTGACCTTCGTTTGGATAGCCAGACTTGAGGTTGTTGCGGATGTCGTCTGAAAAGACAGCGACAGTATCTGTTTTCTTCATCCAATCTTGGTCAGCAGGTTGTACAGGCGTATTTTCATCACCAGTATAGGTTCTCCAGCCTTCACCTAACATGATAAGATTTGGATTGAGGGCGCGTGCAGCCTTGTAAGCTTCTTCGATAGAAGCCGCATCGTGGTCACCCATCATATCAAAGCGGAAACCATCTACTTTGTAGGTTTCAACCAGATACTTGATAGAGTCTACCAAGACACGTTTAGACATGTAGTGGGTAGTTCCCAAACGGCCGCCTCCGAAGCTAGTACGTGGAGTTCCGTCTGCGTCCATAAAGTGGTAGTAGTTTGGCTCAATATCCTCAAAAATATCAACATTGGCAGTATGGTTGTAGACCACGTCCAGGATAGCACCCATGCCACGTTTGTGGATTTCGTTGATGAGGTTTTTGAATTCGGCAATACGTTTTTCTGGATCCTTAGGATCGCTTGAGTACATACCAGTCAAGGAGAAGTAGTTTTGAGGGTCATATCCCCAGTTATAGTTGCTGTTGCTTGAAGCGTAGGCAGACAAACGTTCATGGTTCTTCAATTCATTGACAAAGTAGTAGGACAAGACTGGAAGGAGCTGGATGTGGGTCACACCCAAGTCTTTGAGATAGTCTAGTTTTTCGATAAAGGCTTCAAAGGTACCAAATGGTTTGGTCAAGTCTTTTGCGATGGCAGGATCTGAGGTGAAGTCACGAACATGGGCTTCATAGATGACAGCATCTTCGCGCGATTTGAAATTGCGAATCTTACCGTAGGTCAAATCTTGTGGGCCTAGTTTAGATGGGTCCACAAAGGCAGCTTTAGCGACCTTATGAGCGGCATCTGTTTTTGCTAGGTCACTATTCCAAGCCGCTAATGATTTGGCATAAGGGTCAAGAACGAGGACAGTTTTACCTTGGCGCTCGATCTGGTAGTGGTAGTAATAGCCAGTGTAGTTGCTGATACCGAGACCAGAGTTTGCATCCAGAGTTTGTTTCCAGGTTCCTTTTTCTCCTTTTTCAAGGACGACAGTTCCAACTACCTTTTCAGGGTCTTCCTTGTCATAGACAACAACGGAAACCTTATCAGCACTTGGAGACCAGAGCGTGAGGTCAACACGCTTGCCATCTTCTTTTAGAGTTGCGCCGAGTGGCCCATCGTAACTGTAGGACTCATCCTTGAGGCGCCAGCTTGAACGTGTGGTAAAGCGGTCTGAATTGTAGCTGACAGTGTACGGGTGTTGAGTGTCAGAGAAGTCGCCGATATAGGTCACTTTTTTACCTGCCTCATCCACTTCCACGTCTGTGATAGTTACTTTATTCCCTTGGTAATCAGTGATGCTGGAGTGTTTGAGGATATCGTCTTTCTTAGCTCCAACGAGGGTAGAAAAACTGCTTTCGATACGAGATTTAGCCACGTGTTGGGCACCAGTCATACGGATATCGTGAACGTAGTAGGGGTTGGTGTAGATGGTTTCGTCATCATCTTTGAGGAAAATCTGACTGTGATTTTTTAGATCAGTGAATTTATAATCTTCTTTTCTGATTTTCACATCATCGCCTTTCTTGCTTTCGTCTAGTAATAAAAATCCAAATTCTCTTGCGGCTTTATTGAGTGGGATATCAATGTAGCGGCCATACTTTCCAGTTGCGGTAAAGTCAGTACCGTCAGGCCATTCTCCACTGCTTGGTTTTTTGACATCGCCCCAATACCAGAGAGATTTTTTGTCATAGTTTCCATCGGTGCGGTAGTAGTTGACACGAATAGTTCCTGCTGGTTGAGGGCGGTAGTTGTATACCTTGTAGTTTTCATCTAGCCAGGCCTCATTCATTTTTGGAGAGAGGCGCTCTACAGAACGGTCTCCCGTCAGGTTATCCCCCTTGGTATTGTTGATAAGGAAGCTGACTTTCTTGGCTTGCTCATTTTTGAGTTTGACATCTAGATAATAGCCGTAGTCATCTTGCTTGGCATCCTTGAAGGACTTGGCTCCATTGGGCCAGTTTTCAGACGGCTTCTCAACATCGTCCCAAGTCCAAAGACCTTGAGAATCCTTGTTTTCTTCAGGGAGTTTTTTTACATGGATACGGAAGTGGTTGTCTTCGATGGGTTCTTCAGAGGATGCGTCAGCTTGTGGTTTTTGATCTGAAGTTGGCGTTGCAGTGCTGTTATCTACTTTCTCTTCCTTGCTGTTAGCCTGGCTTGTAGTAGCATCTTCTGTTTTGGGTGTTGCTGGCGCTGTAGTAGTTTCCCCAGCTGGAGCTTCTTTTTTAGAATCAAGGGAAGCGTTTGCATTCTTTTGTTCAGAAATAGGCGTTTCCGTTTGAGTTTGACTCGTTTCAGTCTCAGTAGGGGCCTTGGTCACAGCTCTGGTATTTTCCTGAGTTTGAGGCAGGTTTTCGTTAGCCGAAATAGTTGGCATTGCAGCTGAAAGCAGGATAATGCTGGCACCAATAAGGACAGAACCAGTTCCGTTCTTCAAGGAACGGATACCATAAATCATTTTTTTCTCAGTTTGAGATGGGATCTTTTTCATCACAATTCTCCTTGTGTAGTTGTTCCCTATCAGTATAGCACGAGGTAAACATTAGTGCAAGCGTTTTCCTAATTTTTGAGAGAAAATATAATGATTCATTTTCTTGAATTTTTAAAATAATATACAGGAAAAGATTGTTTAAAAAATAGTAAAAAAACCTTGAAAAATCTAGCTAAATAAGGTATAATATGAATAATCATTTGTCGTAGGTTTTGTCTGAAATATTGTCCAGACAAGGCTCACAGCAGTTAAATCTTCTGAAAAAGTCAGATTTAGCTGCTCTTTTTGTGCTTTTTTTCAGGTTTTTGAGTGCTTGTAACAAAGATTTAAAGATTCTGAAAATTCGTCAAAGGGACACGGTGATAGGGGTTTTAAAAACCATATGACGATTAGAAAAGCCTGATTGACAAGGCTTGGAATTTATTTACAAAGGAGAATCATCTTGGCAGGACATGACGTTCAATACGGGAAACATCGTACCCGTCGTAGTTTTTCAAGAATCAAAGAAGTTCTTGACTTACCAAATTTGATTGAAATTCAAACGGATTCATTCAAAGATTTCCTAGATCACGGTCTTAAGGAAGTATTTGAAGATGTATTGCCAATTTCAAACTTCACAGACACAATGGAGTTGGAATTTGTTGGCTATGAAATCAAGGAACCAAAATACACGCTCGAAGAAGCTCGTATCCACGATGCTAGCTACTCAGCACCAATTTTTGTAACCTTCCGCTTGATCAATAAAGAAACAGGCGAAATCAAGACCCAAGAAGTCTTCTTTGGTGATTTCCCAATCATGACCGAAATGGGTACTTTCATCATCAATGGTGGTGAACGTATTATCGTTTCTCAGTTGGTCCGCTCACCAGGTGTTTACTTTAACGACAAAGTAGACAAGAACGGTAAAGTGGGATACGGCTCAACTGTTATCCCTAACCGTGGAGCTTGGTTGGAACTTGAAAGCGACTCAAAAGACATTGCCTACACTCGTATCGACCGTACTCGTAAGATTCCATTTACGACCTTGGTTCGTGCGCTTGGTTTCTCAGGTGATGATGAAATCTTTGATATCTTTGGTGATAGCGAATTGGTTCGCAACACCGTTGAAAAAGATATCCACAAGAATCCAATGGACTCTCGTACAGACGAAGCCTTGAAAGAAATCTACGAACGCCTTCGTCCAGGTGAGCCTAAGACTGCTGAAAGCTCACGTAGCTTGCTTGTGGCACGTTTCTTCGACCCACGTCGCTATGACTTAGCAGCCGTTGGTCGTTACAAGATCAATAAAAAACTCAACGTTAAAACACGCTTGCTCAACCAAACCATTGCGGAGCCATTGGTAGACCCTGAAACTGGTGAAATCTTGGTAGAAGCTGGTACCGTTATGACTCGTAGCGTGATTGAAAGTATCGAGAGTCACTTGGATGGCGACTTGAACAAGATTGTTTATATTCCAAACGATTCAGCTGTTCTGACAGAACCAGTTGTGCTTCAAAAATTCAAGGTTGTTGCTCCAACGGACCCAGACCGTGTCGTAACCATCATCGGAAATGCTAATCCAGACGACAAGGTTCGTGTTGTAACTCCTGCGGATATCCTTGCAGAGATGAGCTACTTCCTCAACTTGGCTGAAGGTATCGGACGTGTGGATGATATCGACCACCTTGGAAACCGTCGTATCCGTGCAGTTGGTGAATTGCTTGCCAACCAAGTACGTCTTGGACTTTCTCGTATGGAACGTAATGTCCGTGAACGCATGTCTGTTCAGGACAATGAAGTTTTAACACCACAACAAATTATCAATATCCGTCCTGTAACAGCTGCGGTTAAAGAATTCTTTGGTTCATCACAGTTGTCACAGTTCATGGACCAACACAACCCGCTTTCTGAGTTGTCTCACAAACGTCGTTTGTCAGCCTTGGGACCTGGTGGTTTGACTCGTGACCGTGCTGGATATGAAGTACGTGACGTACACTATACTCACTATGGTCGTATGTGTCCAATCGAGACACCTGAAGGACCTAACATCGGTTTGATCAATAACTTGTCATCTTACGGGCACTTGAACAAATATGGATTTGTTCAAACTCCATACCGTAAGGTTGACCGTGAAACAGGTGTAGTCACAAACGAAATCGTTTGGTTGACAGCCGATGAAGAAGATGAATTTACTGTAGCGCAGGCCAACTCTCGCCTCAACGAAGACGGTACTTTTGCTGAGAAAGTTGTCATGGGACGTCACCAAGGGGTCAACCAAGAGTATCCAGCAGAAGTGGTTGACTACATGGACGTGTCACCAAAACAGGTAGTTGCCGTTGCGACAGCATGTATTCCTTTCTTGGAAAACGATGACTCCAACCGTGCCCTCATGGGTGCCAACATGCAACGTCAGGCTGTGCCATTGATTGATCCAAAAGCACCTTACGTTGGTACTGGTATGGAATACCAAGCAGCTCATGACTCTGGTGCTGCTGTTATTGCTCAGTATGATGGTAAAGTTACATACGCAGATGCTGACAAGGTAGAAGTACGCCGTGAAGATGGTTCATTGGACGTTTACCACATCCAAAAATTCCGTCGTTCAAACTCAGGTACTGCCTACAACCAACGCACGCTTGTTAAAGTTGGCGATGTCGTTGAAAAAGGCGACTTTATCGCTGACGGACCTTCTATGGAAAAAGGGGAAATGGCGCTTGGACAAAACCCAATCGTTGCTTACATGACATGGGAAGGTTACAACTTCGAGGATGCCGTTATCATGAGCGAACGCTTGGTCAAAGACGATGTCTATACATCTGTCCACCTCGAAGAATACGAATCAGAAACGCGCGATACAAAGCTTGGGCCTGAAGAAATTACTCGTGAAATTCCAAACGTTGGTGAAGATGCCCTTAAAGACCTTGACGAAATGGGTATTATCCGTATCGGTGCCGAGGTTAAAGAAGGGGACATCCTTGTCGGTAAAGTCACACCTAAGGGAGAGAAAGACCTTTCAGCTGAAGAACGTCTCTTGCACGCTATCTTTGGAGACAAGTCTCGTGAAGTGCGTGACACCTCTCTTCGTGTACCTCACGGTGCTGATGGTGTCGTTCGTGATGTTAAGATCTTTACACGTGCAAATGGTGATGAGTTGCAATCAGGTGTTAACATGCTGGTTCGTGTCTACATCGCTCAAAAACGTAAGATCAAAGTCGGAGATAAGATGGCCGGACGTCACGGAAACAAAGGGGTTGTCTCTCGTATCGTTCCTGTAGAAGACATGCCTTACCTTCCAGACGGAACTCCAGTCGATATCATGCTGAACCCACTTGGGGTGCCATCACGTATGAATATCGGTCAGGTTATGGAACTCCACCTTGGTATGGCAGCCCGTACTCTTGGTATCCACATCGCAACACCAGTCTTTGACGGAGCAAGTTCTGAAGACCTTTGGGATACTGTTAAAGAAGCAGGTATGGATAGCGATGCCAAAACAATCCTTTACGACGGACGTACAGGTGAGCCGTTTGACAACCGTGTATCAGTTGGTGTCATGTACATGATCAAACTCCACCACATGGTTGATGATAAATTGCACGCGCGTTCAGTCGGACCATACTCAACCGTTACCCAACAACCACTCGGAGGTAAAGCTCAGTTTGGTGGACAACGTTTCGGTGAGATGGAAGTTTGGGCTCTTGAAGCCTACGGTGCGTCAAATGTTCTCCAAGAAATCTTGACTTACAAGTCTGACGATATCAACGGACGTTTGAAAGCTTATGAAGCTATTACAAAAGGAAAACCAATTCCAAAACCAGGTGTTCCAGAATCCTTCCGAGTTCTTGTAAAAGAATTGCAATCTCTTGGTCTTGACATGCGTGTCCTTGACGAAGATGATCAAGAAGTGGAACTTCGCGACTTGGATGAAGGAATGGACGAAGATGTCATCCACGTAGATGACCTTGAAAAAGCCCGCGAAAAAGCAGCCCAAGAGGCTAAAGCAGCCTTTGAAGCTGAAGAAGCTGAGAAAGCAACAAAAGCGGAAGCAACAGAAGAAGCTGCTGAACAAGAATAAGCAGTTCATTGAGAATAGAAAGGGAAGAAATAGTGGTTGATGTAAATCGTTTTAAAAGTATGCAAATCACCCTAGCTTCTCCAAGCAAAGTCCGTTCATGGTCTTATGGAGAAGTCAAAAAACCTGAAACAATCAATTACCGTACGTTGAAACCAGAACGTGAAGGACTCTTTGACGAAGTCATCTTCGGTCCTACAAAAGACTGGGAATGTGCTTGTGGGAAGTACAAACGCATTCGTTACAGAGGGATTGTTTGTGACCGCTGTGGGGTTGAAGTAACGCGTACGAAAGTTCGTCGTGAGCGTATGGGGCACATAGAGTTGAAAGCTCCTGTATCTCACATCTGGTATTTCAAGGGGATTCCAAGCCGTATGGGCTTGACCCTTGATATGAGCCCTCGTGCCCTCGAGGAAGTTATCTACTTTGCGGCTTACGTGGTAATTGATCCGAAGGATACACCGCTTGAGCACAAGTCTATCATGACAGAGCGCGAATACCGTGAGCGCTTGCGTGAGTATGGTTATGGTTCATTCGTTGCCAAAATGGGTGCTGAAGCCATTCAAGACCTTTTGAAACAAGTAGATCTTGAAAAAGAAATTGCTGAACTCAAAGAAGAGTTGAAAACAGCTACTGGACAAAAACGTGTCAAAGCTATCCGTCGTTTGGATGTTTTGGATGCCTTTTACAAGTCTGGTAACAAACCTGAATGGATGATTCTCAACATCCTTCCGGTTATTCCACCAGATCTTCGTCCAATGTTGCAGTTGGATGGTGGCCGTTTTGCCTCATCTGACTTGAACGACCTTTACCGCCGTGTTATCAACCGTAACAACCGTTTGGCTCGTTTGCTTGAGTTGAATGCACCAGGTATCATCGTTCAAAATGAGAAGCGTATGCTTCAAGAAGCAGTTGATGCTTTGATTGACAACGGTCGTCGTGGTCGTCCAATCACAGGACCAGGTAGCCGTCCACTGAAATCATTGAGCCACATGCTTAAAGGGAAACAAGGGCGCTTCCGTCAAAACTTGCTCGGTAAACGTGTTGACTTCTCAGGACGTTCCGTTATCGCCGTTGGTCCAACGCTTAAGATGTATCAATGTGGGGTGCCACGTGAAATGGCGATCGAGCTCTTTAAACCATTCGTCATGCGTGAAATCGTTGCTCGTGACATCGTGCAGAACGTCAAAGCGGCTAAACGCTTGGTGGAACGCGGAGACGAACGTATCTGGGATATTCTTGAAGAAGTAATCAAAGAACACCCAGTACTTTTGAACCGCGCACCGACCCTTCACCGTTTGGGGATCCAAGCCTTCGAGCCAGTCTTGATTGATGGTAAGGCCCTTCGCTTGCACCCGCTTGTCTGTGAAGCCTACAATGCCGACTTTGACGGGGACCAAATGGCCATCCACGTACCGCTTTCAGAAGAAGCCCAAGCAGAAGCGCGTATCCTTATGCTTGCTGCTGAGCACATCTTGAACCCGAAAGATGGTAAACCAGTTGTTACTCCATCTCAGGACATGGTTTTGGGTAACTACTACTTGACCATGGAAGAAGCTGGTCGTGAAGGGGAAGGAATGGTCTTCAAAGACCGTGACGAAGCGGTTATGGCTTACCGTAATGGTTATGTTCACCTCCACTCACGTGTTGGTATTGCAACAGACAGCCTTAACAAACCATGGACAGAAGAGCAAAAACACAAGGTCTTGCTGACAACGGTTGGTAAAATCCTCTTCAACGACATCATGCCAGAGGGTCTGCCTTACTTGCAAGAACCAACAAATGCCAACTTAACAGAAGGTGTTCCAGCTAAATACTTCTTGCCACTAGGTGGAGATATCAAGGAAGCTATTCGCAATCTTGAACTCAACCCTCCATTCAAGAAGAAAAATCTTGGGAATATCATCGCTGAAATCTTCAAACGTTTCCGTACGACAGAAACTTCTGCCCTACTTGACCGCATGAAGAACCTCGGATACCACCACTCAACTCTTGCAGGTTTGACAGTGGGTATTGCCGATATCCCAGTTGTTGAAGACAAGGCTGAAATCATCGAAGAATCACACAAACGTGTAGAACAAATCACCAAACAATTCCGTCGTGGTATGATCACAGACGACGAGCGCTACAACGCTGTTACAGCTGAATGGCGTGCAGCCCGTGAAAAATTAGAGAAACGTTTGGTTGCCAACCAAGATCCTAAGAACCCAATCGTTATGATGATGGACTCTGGAGCCCGTGGTAACATCTCAAACTTCTCACAGCTTGCCGGTATGCGTGGTCTGATGGCCGCTCCGAACGGACGTATCATGGAATTGCCAATCCTTTCAAACTTCCGCGAAGGTTTGTCAGTACTCGAAATGTTCTTCTCAACTCACGGTGCCCGTAAAGGTATGACCGATACGGCCCTTAAGACAGCCGACTCAGGTTACTTGACTCGTCGTTTGGTTGACGTTGCCCAAGACGTTATCATCCGTGAGGACGACTGTGGAACAGACCGTGGTCTCTTGATCCGCTCTATCGCAGAAGGAAAAGAGATGATCGAGTCTCTCGAAGAACGTCTCAATGGTCGTTATACTAAGAAAACTGTTAAACACCCAGAAACTGGTGCAGTTATCATTGGTCCAAATGAGTTGATTACAGAAGACAAGGCGCGTGAAATTGTCAATGCTGGTGTGGAAGAAGTCACTATCCGTTCCGTATTTACATGTAACACCCGTCATGGTGTCTGCCGTCACTGTTACGGTATCAACTTGGCGACTGGTGATGCGGTTGAAGTTGGTGAAGCAGTTGGTACAATCGCTGCCCAATCTATCGGGGAACCTGGTACACAGCTTACCATGCGTACCTTCCACACGGGTGGGGTTGCCTCAAATACCGATATCACTCAGGGTCTTCCTCGTGTCCAAGAAATCTTTGAAGCCCGCAATCCGAAAGGGGAAGCGGTTATCACAGAAGTCAAGGGTGAGGTTACAGCCATCGAAGAAGACGCATCAACTCGTACTAAGAAAGTCTTTGTTAAGGGTGAAACTGGCGAAGGTGAATACGTGGTGCCATTTACAGCACGTATGCGTGTCGAAGTTGGAGACCAAGTCTCTCGCGGTGCAGCATTGACAGAAGGTTCTATCCAACCGAAACGTCTCCTTGCTGTTCGTGATGTCTTGTCAGTTGAAACCTACCTTCTCGGTGAAGTACAAAAAGTTTACCGTAGCCAAGGGGTAGAAATCGGTGACAAGCACATCGAGGTAATGGTTCGTCAAATGATCCGTAAAGTTCGTGTCATGGATCCAGGTGACACCGACCTTCTCATGGGTACCCTCATGGATATCAACGACTTTACAGATGCTAACAAGGATGTTCTTATCGCAGGTGGAGTTCCAGCGACTGGTCGCCCAGTTCTTATGGGAATCACCAAAGCCTCACTTGAAACCAATAGTTTCTTGTCAGCGGCTTCCTTCCAGGAAACAACTCGTGTCCTTACAGATGCGGCCATCCGTGGTAAGAAAGATCATCTCCTTGGACTCAAGGAAAATGTTATCATCGGTAAGATCATCCCAGCTGGTACTGGTATGGCTCGCTACCGTAACCTTGAACCACAAGCTATCAATGAAGCAGAATATCTGGCTCCAGAACAAGAAGAGGCAGAACTTGCTCCTGTAGAGGAAGTTGTGGAAATCCAAGTTGAAGAAACAGTAGAATAAAAGCAAACAAGAGAACCTTTGGGTTCTCTTTGTTTTATTTCAGAAAATTTTCCCACTTTTTCATAAAGTATGGTAGAATAGAAGAACTAAAATGCCAAGGAGGTGTCCGTATGGA
This sequence comes from Streptococcus oralis, assembly GCF_024399415.1. NCBI lineage: Bacteria > Bacillati > Bacillota > Bacilli > Lactobacillales > Streptococcaceae > Streptococcus > Streptococcus oralis. Next base: position 1,758,085 of record NZ_CP029257.1, on the reverse strand, counting down.
ACAAACATTCTTTATCATTAAGCCAGATGGTGTGAAAAGAGGGCTGGTTGGCGAAATTCTGCAAAGAATGGAGCAACGAGGTTTCAAACTCGAAAAATTAGAGTTACGTTCAGCAGTTTCAGAAGCTTTGATTGATCAACACTATCAAGACTTGGTTGAAAAAAGTTTTTATCCTCCTATCCGTCAGTTTATGACTTCAGGACCAGTAGTGGTGGGCATTCTATCAGGTCCGAAAGTGATTGAAACTTGGCGGACCATGATGGGGGCTACTCGTCCAGAAGAAGCTCTGCCAGGAACTATCCGAGGAGATTTTGCCAAGGCTGCAGGAGACAATCAAGCCATTCAAAATGTAGTTCACGGCTCCGATTCGGAAGCTTCTGCAAAACGTGAAATTGCTCTCTGGTTTAAGGATTAGACTGGTAAAAGAACAGTTCTGTACACAACAGAGCTGTTTTTTGGTCAGTTGAGCACAAAAAATGGACACTTGAGGCGGAAACAATCATTTCAAACTCCTCACAAGGTATAATCCCATATAGGGAGGGAAAAGAAATGGTAAAATCAATTCGCCTATTGTTACTGATTGCAGTCGTCCAGATTAGTTTTAGTAGTTGTCTATTATGGAAAGAAACCTTTTTATCTTTAAAACAGACCAATGCTTATTTTTTGATTTTGATAGTAGGGATTTCTGTTCTTTGTGCTGGGATAAATTATTTCCATACAGCAGACCAGTCTAGACATAGTATTTTACATGTTCAAAAGAAAGTGAGTCTTGTTTATTGCCTCCTTTTAGTAGTCAATCTTCTGGCAACCTGTCTGGTTCTCTCAGAAAGCATCCAAACCACTAGCAAATTGCAGCAGGAATTGGTTGACCTCTTTTTACCCTCCTTCTTTTTCTTGCTAGGAGTAGATCTATTGATTTTCTTACCTTTTGATAAAATTTTTCGCGATATAGAAAATCGCCTAAATAAAAAGAAAACAGTCGTCATTTCCGTTCTAGCTACGATGGTTTTCTTGAGGAATCCCTTAGTGATTTCCTCGATTTTCCTTTATATCATTGTCGGTTTTCTATGCGCACGTTTCCTTTTTCCAAAATGTATTCAAAGGGAAATCTCCTTTTATGGACACCTGATTCGGGATATCCTGTTTGTTTTTTCAATAGTTGTATTCTTTTAAGTGGAGGAGAATCTTTTAAAATTGTTATAGTAAGTCCATAAAGAAAATTCACATAAAAGAAAACTTTTTGGTATAATAGTAGCATGTACACAAAAAATGAAGAAGAGCTTCTAGCTCTCGGAGAAAGATTAGGTCATTTGCTTCAAAAAGACGATGTTCTGATCTTGACTGGAGAGTTGGGAGCGGGTAAAACAACCTTTACAAAAGGCCTTGCTAAGGGCTTGGATATCCGTCAAATGATTAAAAGTCCAACCTATACCATTGTCAGAGAGTACGAAGGGCGTTTGCCACTTTACCACTTGGATGTCTACCGTATCGAAGGTGATGCTGATTCTATTGACTTGGATGAGTTTCTCTTCGGTGGTGGTGTGACTGTTATTGAGTGGGGGCATCTTTTGGGTGAAGATTTACCAGATTCTTACTTGGAGTTGGAAATTTTGAAAGAAGCTGAGGGTCGTTTTCTTCATTTTACGGCTCATGGCTCACGGGCTGAACAACTCATCAAGGAGCTTCAAGATGGAGTATGAGTTGTGTATTCGTGAGGCAGAGATTTCAGATGCTACAGCCTTAATTGCATTTTTAGATTGTGTTGGTCAAGAGACAGATTTTACCAGCTTGGATGAAAATGGTATCATGATGACAGTTTCTGAAATGGCTCTTTTTATCGAAAAACAAGCTGCATCAGAGAATCAAATTACTCTCCTCGCCTTACTGAATGATGAGATTGCAGGAGTTTTAAATATCACAGCGGACCAACATTTAAGAGTTCGACATATCGGTGATGTTTTTCTAGCAGTTCGCAAGAAATTTTGGAACCAAGGCTTGGCAACTATACTTCTAGAAGAAGGCATCGAGTGGGCTAAAGCCAGTGGTGTCTTGCGCCGTTTGCAACTTAGTGTACAAAAACGAAACGAGGCTGCTATCCACCTCTATTCAAAAATGGGATTTATCACAGAAGGCTTACAAGAAAGAGGAGCCTATTTAGCAGAAGGGATATTTTTAGATGTTTGTCTTATGGGCAAGCTGATAAATGAATAACAAGATGATTAAAAAATTAATTGGAATGGTGCTAGGTTTCCTAGCAGTAACAGTTTTAGGTGTAGCGGTTTATGGCTATACCATCTACCAACAGGGAACAGAAACCCTAAGTAAAAAGACTTACAAAAAAATCGGGGAAGAAACCAACGTTATCGAAGCGACGGAGCCACTGACCATCCTCTTGATGGGGGTAGATACGGGAAACGTGGAACGTACAGACCCGTGGGCGGGAAATAGTGATTCCATGATTCTCCTGACTGTTAATCCCAAAACAAAGAAAACCACTATGATGAGTTTGGAACGGGATATTTTGACCAAGATTGAGACTGGAAATGGCCAAGTTCAGGAAGCCAAACTCAATGCGGCCTATGCTAATGGTGGTGCGGAACTTGCAATTTCTACTATTCAAAAGATGATGAATATCCATATTGACCGCTATGTGATGGTTAACATGCAGGGACTTCAACAATTGGTGGATGCAGTTGGTGGGATCACCGTCAACAATACACTCGGTTTCCCGATTTCGATTGCTGACCAAGAAGAGTTTAATAAGATTTCCATCGGTGTTGGAGAACAAACTTTGAATGGGGAGGAAGCCTTGGTGTATTCACGGATGCGTTACCAAGACCCAGAGGGAGACTATGGTCGTCAAAAACGTCAACGTGAAGTCATTCAAAAGATCGTTGAGAAGGTTTTGAGCCTAAACAGTGTGAGTCATTATCAAGGTATCCTCAAAGCTTTGAGTGATAACATGCAGACCAATGTGGACTTGTCAGCTAAGAGCATTCCACAATTGCTCGGCTATCAAGATTCTTTCAAGAATATCGAAACGCATCAATTGCGTGGGGAAGATGCTGAGCTACAGGGAATTTCTTATCAGATTGTCACTTCAGAACATATGCTCGAGATGCAAAATCTCTTGCGTCGTTCACTAGGTAAAGAGCCAGTGACAGAATTGGAAACCAATGCGGTACTGTACGAAACAGCCTTTGGTCGGACAGCACCTTCAACCAGTACGAACGCTTCAAACGAAGAAGCAGAATAAGAAAAGAATCAAATCGTGGGAAATTTCCTGCGATTTTTTCAAAAAAATTCGAATAGATAAGTAGGAGGAAACATGAAAGCAGAAATTATTGCTGTTGGAACAGAAATTTTAACAGGGCAGATTGTTAATACCAATTCTCAGTTTTTATCAGAGAAACTAGCTGAAATCGGGGTAGATGTCTACTTCCAAACAGCTGTTGGAGATAATGAAGCTCGTCTTTTGTCCTTGCTGGAGATTGCGAGTCAACGTAGTAATCTTGTGATTTTGACAGGGGGCTTGGGACCAACTGAGGATGATTTGACCAAACAAACTCTGGCTAAATTTTTAGGAAAAGATCTAGTGTTTGACCCTCAAGCACAAGAGAAACTGGATATTTTCTTTGCTCATAGACCTGACTATGCTCGGACACCGAATAATGAGCGCCAAGCCCAAATTGTAGAAGGGGCGACTCCACTGCCAAATGAGACAGGTTTAGCAGTAGGAGGGGTTTCGGAAGTGGATGGAGTGACCTACGTGGTCCTTCCAGGACCGCCAAGTGAGTTGAAACCCATGGTCTTAAATCAACTCTTGCCCATGCTGATGACAGGAACCAAACTGTACTCACGAGTGCTCCGTTTCTTTGGAATTGGGGAGAGTCAGTTGGTAACCATTTTGGCGGATTTGATTGACCATCAAACCGATCCGACTTTGGCGCCGTATGCCAAGACGGGAGAAGTGACCTTGCGTTTGTCTACAAAAGCAGTCAGTCAAGAAAAGGCTGATCAAGCACTGGACATCCTAGAAAATCAAATCTTGAGTCGCCAAACTTTCGAGGGAATTTCTTTACGAGACATCTGTTATGGATATGGGGAAGAAACCAGCCTCGCAAGTGTCGTTGTAGAAGAGCTAAAGAAGAGACAGAAAAGCATTACTGCGGCAGAAAGCTTGACGGCAGGTCTCTTTCAAGCGACATTAGCAGACTTTTCGGGCGTTTCAGCAATCTTTAATGGCGGTTTTGTCACTTACAGCCTAGAAGAAAAGTCCAAGATGTTGGATATTTTCGAGCAAGAACTAAAAGAACACGGGGTTGTTTCAGAGTTTACGGCTCGAAAAATGGCAGAGCAGGCACGGATCAAGACTCAGTCTGATTATGGAGTCAGTCTGACAGGTGTAGCTGGGCCAGATAGCCTAGAGGGGCATCCGGCTGGTACAGTTTTTATTGGACTGGCACATGAAAAAGGGATAGAGGTGATCAAGGCTAATATCGCAGGACGGAGTCGAGCAGATGTTCGACAGATTGCGGTCATGCATGCTTTTAACCTAGTTCGCAAGGCTTTATTAAGTGACTAAATTTTGGTATAATGAAAGATAGGTCTAAGGACCAGTAGAATATAGGAGAACAAAATGGCGAAAAAACCAACAAAAAAATTAGATGAAATTGGGAAAAAATTTGGAGCAGACCGTGAAAAGGCATTGAACGATGCTCTTAAATTGATTGAGAAAGACTTTGGTAAAGGCTCAATCATGCGCTTGGGTGAGCGCGCGGAGCAAAAAGTTCAAGTGATGAGCTCAGGCTCATTGGCTCTTGACATTGCCCTTGGTTCAGGTGGTTATCCTAAAGGACGTATCATCGAAATCTATGGACCAGAATCATCTGGTAAGACAACGGTTGCTCTTCATGCTGTTGCGCAAGCACAGAAAGAAGGTGGTATTGCAGCCTTTATCGATGCGGAACATGCTCTTGACCCAGCCTATGCTGCAGCCCTTGGTGTGAACATTGACGAATTGCTCTTGTCACAACCAGACTCAGGAGAGCAAGGTCTTGAAATTGCTGGAAAATTGATTGACTCAGGTGCAGTTGACCTTGTCGTTATCGACTCGGTTGCGGCCCTTGTACCTCGTGCAGAAATTGATGGGGATATTGGAGACAGCCACGTTGGTTTGCAAGCTCGTATGATGAGCCAGGCCATGCGTAAACTAGGAGCTTCTATCAATAAAACCAAAACAATTGCTATCTTTATCAACCAATTGCGTGAAAAAGTTGGAGTAATGTTTGGAAATCCAGAAACAACACCTGGTGGACGTGCTTTGAAATTCTACGCTTCAGTCCGTTTGGATGTTCGTGGAAGCACGCAAATCAAGGGAACTGGTGACCAAAAAGATACCAATGTCGGTAAGGAAACCAAGATCAAGGTCGTGAAAAACAAGGTGGCTCCACCATTTAAGGAAGCCTTTGTTGAAATCATGTATGGAGAAGGGATTTCTAAGACTGGTGAGCTCTTGAAGATTGCAAGTGATCTCGATATCATCCAAAAAGCGGGAGCATGGTACTCTTACAAGGGTGAAAAAATCGGACAAGGATCTGAAAATGCTAAGAAATACTTGGCGGATCACCCAGAAATCTTTGATGCCATTGACCACCAAGTCCGTGTTCAATATGATTTGATTGAAGATGAAGAAGGGACAACTCCTACCTCTGTTTCGGAAGATCTAGCACCCAACCAAGAAGTAACGCTTGACCTAGGCGACGGACTTGAAATCGAAATTGAAGATTAAAAATAAAAGCGGAGAAGTCTTTCTCTGCTTTTTATGTTTAATTATTAAGTCTCCATAAGCTTCAAAAGCGTAATAAAAGAGTATTTAATCAAAAAAATTAAAAAAACTGTTGCAATTTTTTTAATTTGATGATAAAATTAAATCATTCTATAAAAAGGAGACTACTATAATGGAAAAACGCCTTGTTCGTAATGTACAAGACAAAAAGATTGCTGGTGTTTGTGCTGGTGTCGCTGACTACTTTAACATGGACCACACACTTGTTCGTGCACTTTGGATCATCTTCACCCTACTTGGTGGTGCTGGAGTCTTAGTTTATGCTGTTCTCTACTTCCTTCTTCCAGAAGGCAATGCAGAAGCTTAAGCCATAGAGAATAAAAGTTTATTCTGATCAGTTGAAAATAAAAAATGCATGTTATCGTAGATTGCATGCGTTTTTATATGTAGCTTCTATCGAAAAAGAGAGGTTTTTCACCAGAAGGATAAGTCCTGTTTAATGGTCACTAAAACGACGATACTCTATATGAAAGTCAAAATAATGTTCATTCTGTAGCTTTTGGAAGATGTCGCGATAGGCTTCTTCGTCAAAATGGTCGCCACGGTAGAGAATTTCAAAACTCAAACCATCGTACTCTAGAAAAGCGTTGGCTGTTTTAAAGCCATTTTGGTGATAGAAATCCATTCTAGCCTTCCTTTGCTCCAAGTTATCGCATTCTTCATCCAATCGCTCGACTTCTAGTAACATGGTTCGCTGGTAAAAATCAGTCAGCTTTTCGATGATTTCTTTTCCATATCCGTGGCTTCTCAAGTGGGGCATGATGGCAAAAAAACTGATATAGAAGGCCTTTGGATTGGAGATGGCAAAAGCAAAGCCGACAAACTCTTCTTGGTTATAAAAGGCAAAAAAGTGAGCATCTTCTCGGTCTTGATAGCGTAAAAACTCTGACAGAGGAACTCGTTCTTCCTCAGGGAATGCTTCCTTGTTTAGCTTTTCAACCTTATCCAGATCAGGAAATACATCGGTAATTAATTGACTGGTCAAACTCATAAATGACCTCCTTTTCTTGATTATAGCAAATTGTCTCTCTGTAAGCAATTGATTGCAAACTTAGTGATAGAGCCTTGTCGCTCCTTTAGAAAGCTGATATAATAGCTTTATGAATAAGAAACGATCCGTGGACTTGATACATGGTCCTATTCTTCCTGCGCTGTTAAGCTTTGCCTTTCCAATCTTGCTGTCCAATATTTTCCAACAGCTTTATAATACAGCTGATGTCTTGATTGTTGGGCGTTTTCTTGGTCAAGATTCCTTGGCAGCAGTAGGGGCGACAACTGCCATTTTTGACTTGATTATAGGCTTTACGCTTGGTGTTGGAAATGGCATGGGGATCGTCATTGCCCGCTATTATGGGGCTCGTAATTTCACCAAAATCAAGGAAGCAGTAGCAGCCACCTGGATTTTAGGCGTTCTTTTGAGCATTGTGGTCATGCTGATGGGCTTTGTTGGTCTGTATCCACTCTTGCAATATTTAGATACCCCTGCAGAAATCCTTCCTCAATCCTATCAATATATTTCTATGATTGTGACCTGTGTCGGTGTCAGCTTTGCCTATAACCTCTTTGCAGGTTTGTTGCGGTCTATTGGTGACAGTCTAGCAGCCCTTGGATTCCTGATTTTTTCTGCTTTGGTTAATGTGGTTCTAGATTTGTATTTTATTACGCAACTGCATCTGGGAGTTCAATCTGCGGGACTTGCTACCATTATCTCTCAAGGCTTATCAGCGGTTCTCTGTTTTTACTATATCCGCAAGAGTGTTCCAGAACTGCTCCCTCAACTCAATCATTTTAAATGGAACAAGGCCTTGTATGCGGATCTCTTGGAGCAAGGTTTGGCTATGGGTTTGATGAGTTCGATTGTGTCCATTGGTAGTGTGATTTTACAGTCTTCAGTCAATACTTTTGGAGCTGTGATTATTAGTGCTCAAACAGCGGCGCGACGCATTATGGCTTTTGCTCTGCTTCCGATGACGGCTATTTCTTCTGCTATGACGACCTTTGCCTCTCAGAATCTTGGGGCCAAGCGACCAGACCGCATTGTTCAAGGTCTTCGAATTGGCAGTCGCCTGAGCATGTCCTGGGCAGGTTTTATTTGTATTTTCCTCTTTTTTGCCAGTCCTAGCTTGATTTCTTTCTTGGCCAGTTCAACAGATACCTACTTGATAGAAAATGGTAGCCTCTACCTGCAAATCAGTTCAGTCTTTTATCCGATTTTGAGCCTCTTGCTGATTTATCGCAATTGCTTGCAGGGCTTGGGGCAGAAAGTCCTTCCTCTAGTTTCCAGCTTTATAGAACTAATCGGGAAAATCGTTTTTGTGGTTTTGATAATCCCTTGGGCAGGCTATAGGGGAGTCATCCTTTGCGAACCCCTTATCTGGGTTGCCATGACTACCCAACTGTACTTTTCACTTTTCCGCCATCCCCTGATAAAAGAAGGCAAGGCAATCTTGGCAACAAAAGGACAATCCTAGCTGGATTTGCTGAATAAAATCCATTTCCTCTAGTGAAAATCGAAAAAACTTGTGTTATAATAAGAAAGATTAAAATGTGAAAAAAGGAGATTCCTAATGGGACGTAAATGGGCCAATATCGTAGCCAAGAAAACGGCTAAAGATGGAGCTAACTCTAAAGTATATGCAAAATTTGGTGTAGAAATCTATGTAGCAGCTAAAAAAGGGGATCCAGACCCAGAATCAAACACTGCTTTGAAATTCGTTATCGACCGTGCGAAACAAGCCCAAGTGCCAAAACACGTTATCGATAAAGCGATTGACAAAGCAAAAGGAAACACAGACGAAACCTTTACAGAAGGACGTTACGAAGGTTTTGGACCAAATGGTTCTATGTTGATTGTGGATACCTTGACTTCAAACGTCAACCGTACCGCAGCTAATGTGCGTGCTGCCTTTGGTAAAAATGGCGGAAACATGGGTGCTTCAGGTTCGGTTTCATACCTCTTTGATAACAAGGGTGTGATCGTATTTGCAGGTGAGGATGCTGATGCAGTCTTTGAGCAATTGCTCGAAGCAGATGTGGATGTGGACGATGTAGAAGCAGAAGAAGGGACAATTACGGTTTACACAGCTCCAACAGACCTTCATAAGGCTATCGTTGCCCTTCGTGAGTCTGGCATCGAAGAATTCCAAGTGACTGAATTGGAAATGATTCCTCAGTCTGAAGTGGAATTGTCAGGCGAAGACCTTGAAACCTTTGAAAAACTTTACAGCGTTCTTGAAGACGATGAAGACGTACAAAAGGTCTATACTAACGTCGATGGATTCTAATAGAAAAACGAACAGTTTTACTAGCTGTTCGTTTTTTTGATATTTGAAATTAGACTCTGGTTTCAGAATCGTTTTTTTGCTTGCTTTTTTCTAGACCTAGACCGACTGCATGTTTTTGGACGAGCAAGAGTTGCCCATTGTCATCTTTTGCAAAAGTTAAGGTAACAGTCTTAATCTTGTCTCCAATAGAGATATAGGTGATTTTTCTAGTATCATAGCCTCCGATAGTGGAGTCAAACTCGGAGTCTGGTAGTCCGTGTTTTTTGATAATATCCTTGTAGTTGGTACCACCTTTTCCTTTGTTATCAAGGTCACCTTCGATTAAGGCGTTGAACTGTTCCTGGGTCCAGGAGAAGTTATCGTCTTCTTCCTCCTCTGGGATGGAATAGGCGCTATCATCTGTCAAGTCGCTTTCTTCTTCGCGCTCCATTGAGGCACTTGCCTCGCTGTAGGAACGGTTAAACTCCCTGACAAACTCTTTGTAGACATTAGCGTACAGTACTTGGGTCGTAAAGAAAAGTACAACAGAAGCAACTGCAAGGGATGTTCCGATAATGGCCATTGTTTTTCGTTTTTTGAGGTTGACGATAAGGCCGATAATCCCCAAGATAAATGCGACAATGGCGATGAAAAATGATAGATAGTTAATAAATGGAATCCAGGCCCCTAAAAGTGCGATGGCTCCAAAAATGGTTGCTAAGATTCCTAAAACTCTTTGTTCTTCTGGTTTCATTTGAAAGTTTTCTCCCTTCATCAAGTGAATGGATTTCTATCCACAGTAGTTAGTGCTTATTATAGAAAAAATATTGCCTAATGTCAATTTAAACCAAGATAGTTCTCATAGAAACTTTTTTCTTGACATCTTTTCTGAAAATGATAAAATAGTTCTCATGGAAACTTAAATAGTTCTTGTGAGAACTATATTTGTCGTGAGAAAGGAGCAATCATGGACAAGCCGATGTTAATGTTCAAACGTTTTGGACACCAGGTTCATCTGATGGTACAGAAAGAAGCTAAGCGATGTGGCATTGAATTTATGGGTGGACCGCAAGGGCAGGTTCTGCGTTTTTTAGATCATTGTGAACAAAAAGAGGAACTGGTCTTGATTAAGGATATCGAGCAGGAACTCAATATTACCAAATCTGTGGCGAGTAATTTAGTCAAGCGCATGGTGCAAAATGGTTTGGTTGAGCTAGAGGCCAGCCCGAGTGATAAGCGGGCAAAATTTGTTCGCCTGACGGAGAAATCGCGTTCGCAGATGCAAAAAGTTAAAGCTTTTTTTGATCGGATTGATCAGAGTCTGCTAGAGGGGGTTTCAAAGTCAGACTTAGCAATCTTTGAAAAGGTCCTCAGTCAGTTGCAAGAAAATGTTGAGAAGATAGGAGGAGAGAATGAAGAAACTCGCTAAACGTATTACAGGAAAAGAGTGGGGAATGATTATCCTTACGATTCTGTTCACTTGTTTCTCGGTCTATCTCGAGTTAGAGGTACCGACTTACATTTCGCAAATTACAGAATTACTGGGAACGTCTGGAACGCAGTTGGGTGAACTCTGGTCACCAGCTGCGAAGATGATTGGATTGTCTTTATTGGCTTTCTTTTCATCTGTTATGGTTGGTTTCTTTGCCGCTCGTGTTGCAGCCTCCTATACAACCCATCTACGTAGAGACGTATTTCATCGTGTTTTAGATTTTTCGCAGACAGAGATCAAGCGCTTTTCAATCCCAAGTCTCTTGACTCGGACGACCAATGATATTACCCAGGTACAGATGCTCTTTACCATGGGCTTGCAAGTGGTTACTCGTGGGCCAATTATGGCTATCTGGGCCATTGGAAAAATCCTTGGAAAATCGGAATACTGGCTCTGGGCGGTCGTTGTGGCTGTTATTGTCAATGTCTTGATGACTACCGTTCTCATGACTCTGGCCTTTCCAAAACAATCTGTTATCCAAAAATTGACAGATAAACTCAATAGCATCACTCGTGAAAGTTTGACTGGGATTCGAGTTGTTCGTGCATACAATGCGGAAGATTACCAAGATAAGAAATTTGAAGCAGCCAACGATGAGGTAACACGTCTCAATCTCTTTGTCAATCGTTTGATGGCCATTATGAATCCCATTATGATGGCGATTTCCAGTGGACTAAGTTTAGCTATTTACTGGATTGGTGCCTATATCATCAACGATGCAAGTTTGGCAGAACGTCTGCCACTCTTTAGTGATATGGTGGTCTTCATGTCCTATGCTATGCAGGTCGTGATGGGATTCCTTCTCATGGGAGCACTCTTTATCGTTCTTCCTCGTACCTTGGTTTCGGCAGGACGTATCAATCAAGTATTGGATCTGCATTCTTCTATTGAAAATCCTAGTCATGCACAGACAGCGGATCCTTCAGTTCAAGGACAAGTGGAATTCCGTGATGTGACTTTCCGTTACTCTAAAAACTCTGAAGCAGTCGTGGAACATGTCACTTTCAAAGCAGAAGCGGGTCAAACCGTAGCCTTCATCGGATCGACTGGATCAGGTAAGTCTACGCTTGTCAACCTCTTGCCACGTTTTTACGACGTTTCTGATGGAGAAATCCTAGTGGATGGTGTCAATGTGCAAGATTATGACTTGGAAGATTTGCGCAATAAGGTAGGCTATATTCCACAAAAAGCTGTACTCTTTTCTGGAGATGTCAAGGGGAACTTGGACTTTGGTAAGAGCAAAGAAACTCCTCTGAGCGAGGCTGCTATGTGGCAAGCTCTTGAATTGGCCCAGTCTAAAGCATTTATCGAGGACAAGGAAGCAGGTCTTGCATCAGAAGTAGCCCAAGGTGGAACCAACTTCTCAGGAGGTCAAAGACAGCGTCTGGCCATTGCGCGTGCCTTGGCTCGTAAACCAGAGATTCTCATCTTTGATGACTCTTTCTCAGCCTTGGACTACAAGACAGATCGTGTCCTTCGCCAAGAGCTAGCTGAGAAAACAAAATCCATGACCAAGCTCATTGTAGCGCAACGGATTTCTACCATTATGGATGCTGACCTGATCTTGGTTTTGGATCAAGGTAAAGTCGTGGGACAAGGCACCCACAAGGAACTTCTTGCAACCAACGAAGTCTACCAAGAAATTGCCTACTCACAACTATCGAAGGAGGAATTGGAACATGGAAAATAAAAAAGTTTCGGTCTGGAAACAGTGCAAACCTTATATGGCAGGCCTCCAACTCCCTCTCCTAATAGCAGTTGTGGCTGCAGTCATTTCAAGCATAATCACCGTTTATGGTCCAACTAAGATTAAGGAAATTACCAACTTGATTTCAGATGGCTTGGCTACAGAAATCGACCTGGTAGCTGTGTCAAACATTGCTAGCTTTTTAGTGATTCTCTATGTATTTGGCGCTATCCTTAATTATACACAGGCCTATATCTTTTCAACGAGCATTCAGCATTTTTCAAAACGCTTGCGGACGGCAATCGCTGAAAAAATCAATCGTTTGCCACTTGGCTATTTTGACCGTCATTCACAAGGAGATACCCTTTCGCGCGTGACCAATGATGTGGATACAGCAGCGCAATCTCTCAACCAAAGTCTAGGGACAGTTCTTTCAGCTAGTTTCTTGTTGATTGCTGTCTTGGTGACCATGTTTGGGATGAACTGGATTTTGGCATTGGTAACCGTTGTATCAACCCTTGTTGGTTTTGCGGCGGTTTCCGTAATCATGGCCAAGTCACAGGGTTATTTTAAAGCCCAACAAAATAATCTAGCAGCCGTCAATGGTTATGTAGAAGAAATGTACTCAGGTCATAATGTTGTGACCAGTTACAACGCAGTGGACACCTCCAAAGCGAGATTTGCAGGTTTAAACCAAGACTTGCATGATAGTATCTGGAAATCTCAGTTTATCTCTGGTATCATGATGCCAGCCATGTTCTTTGTTGGAAACTTTAGTTATGTCTTAGTCATCATCGTTGGTGCCGCGCTGGCGTTAGAAGGGCATATCACGATAGGGATTATCGTAGCCTTTATGGTTTACGTACGGACCTTCTCCCAACCTCTGTCACAGATTGCCCAAGGGATTACGAGCCTGCAACAAGCGAGTGCAGCCATGACTCGTGTATTAGAATTTCTAGCTGAAGCAGAGATGCAAGATGAATCTCATAAGGACAGAAAATTGAGCAACATGAAAGGGGAAGTAGTCTTTGATCATGTGTCCTTTGGCTATACACCAGAGCGCACCATCATCCATGACTTTTCTGCGACAGCTCATGCAGGTCAGAAGGTTGCTATCGTTGGACCGACTGGGGCTGGGAAGACAACCATTGTCAATCTTTTGATGAAGTTCTATGAGATAGATAAGGGAAGCATCCGCATCGATGGCGTGGATACTAAGGACATGAAACGCTCAGAAGTACACGATGCCTTTTCAATGGTCTTGCAGGACACTTGGCTCTTTGAAGGAACCATTCGAGAGAACCTGATCTACAATCAAACGGGCATCAGCGATGAACGAATGATGGAGGCCAGCAAGGCTGTGGGAATCCACCACTTTATCATGACCTTGCCAGATGGCTACGATACTGTTTTGGATGACACTGTGACCTTGTCTGTTGGACAAAAACAGCTCTTAACTATTGCTCGTGCCCTTCTCAAGGATGCACCACTCTTGATTTTGGATGAAGCGACATCTTCAGTCGACACACGTACAGAGGAATTGATCCAAAAAGCCATGGACCGTTTGATGGAGGGAAGAACTTCCTTTGTCATTGCCCATCGCTTGTCAACTATTCGTAATGCAGATTTGATTCTTGTCATGAAAGATGGCAATATCATCGAACAAGGCAACCATGAGGAACTGATGGCGCAAGGTGGTTTCTATGCCGACTTGTACAATAGCCAATTTACAGAAGACGAAGCAGAAGAATAAATCAAAAGAAGGCTTGACGGCCTTCTTTTTCTGCACTATACTAGAAGACAAACGTCTCACCAGTAGACGAAAACAAGGTAATGAATGAGAATTATAAATGAAAAATTATCAAGAATGGTATCAAAATATCAGCTCCAGACTCACCAGCCATCCCCCTCTTTTATTTCTGTTACGCAGTTTCAATCGTTTGATGACATTCACCATGCCCCTGGTCTACCTGGCCTTGCTAGTCACCACTTACCTGCAACTAGGACTTAGTCAGCAAGTTGGGATTTATTTGTTTATCCCTGCCTCGGGCTTTGTGATCTTGTCCCTGTTTCGTAAGAAAATCAATCACCCGCGACCTTATGAAACTTGGGACATCTGTCCCCTGCTTGAAAAAGATAGCTCGGGACAGTCGATGCCCAGTCGCCATGTTTTTTCGGCAACCATCATCTCCATGGCCTGTCTGCATGCTAGTCTACCTGTTGGCTTAGCATGCTTGCTCTTCTCAGCTTTGCTGGGCTTGGTGAGGGTTTTAGGGGGCGTTCATTATCCCAAGGATGTCTTGGTTGGCTATGCTTGTGGTCTGGTGTGGGGATTCCTTTTCTTCCTATTCTGACATGTAAGTTAAGCTAGTCCTACAACCACTTACTGCTTCAAATTGACCACTTGCTTTTTTGCCCTTGTATTCCTAACTTAGCTTTGATATAGTAGAGTCAGAAAGGAGATGTGATGAAGTTACGAATTGAGATTGACGGCGATTTAGAAGAAACTGAAATTGTCATCAAGACACCCACTTTGACAGATGAAATTGCAGATTTGCAACGACTTTTGCAAGAGTCAAAGGCTCCGAGGTTGACTTTTTACAAGGGGACAGGTGAATATTATCTAGACCTGTCAGAAATTCTCTTCTTTGAAACAGAAGGGAGTAAGATTTATGCTCATAACCAGAAGGAAGCCTATGAAGTTCGCCTCAAGCTCTATGAGTTGGAGTCCATCTTGCCTCGCTATTTTAGTCGAGTGTCCAAGTCAACGATTGCAAACATCCGTCAGATTTACTCAGTGGACAAGTCCTTTTCAGGAACGGGCACCATTTCCTTTTATCAGACGCACAAGGAGGTTCATGTCTCACGGCATTACCAATCCCTCCTAAAAGAAAATCTAAGAAACATGAGGTGAAAAACATGAAAAAGAAAGCATTTGGTATTGTTTTATTGGTTTTAGCAGCTTGGATCTTGCTGCAAGGGAATTTTGGAATTCCTTCTTTAGATGGTAAAATATGGCCTTTGATTGGTATCGCCTTTTTTGCTTACCAATCAGTTGAAGCTTTGCTTCGTCGTCATCTAACATCAGCAGTTTTTACCGCTCTAGTAGCCTTAATGATTGCGAATCATTTTTATAACATTTTTCCTATTCCAAACCAGTCTTTGTTTTGGGCTAGTATATTAGCAGTGCTAGGTGTTGGTTATCTGACGCATTCAAGTAAGTTCTGGAATGAAAAAAAATGGTGGTACAATGGGAAAAAAACAGTCGTCACGGATAAGGAAGTCGCTTTTGGTAGCGGGACCTTCTATAAGCAAGATCAAGATCTCGTAGATGACCAAGTGGAAGTCGCTTTTGGGGATGCTAAAATCTACTATGATAATGCAGAGATGCTAGGTGATTTTGCAACTTTAAATATTGAAGTGGCCTTCGGGAATGCAACCGTCTATGTTCCACAACACTGGCGTGTCGATTTGAAAGTAGAAACCTCCTTTGGTGCAGCTAAGGCAGATGCTCCTGTAGCGCCAACAAACAAAACCTTGATTATCCGTGGGGAAGTTGCTTTTGGTAAACTTGGAGTTGTTTACGTTAAATAAAAAAATAGTTTAGGCCCTTGATAAATTCAAGAAAGTGTGATAACATAGTACGGTATGTGGTGCTAGCACATCCGCTATATTAGATCTAATAGGAGGAAAACACAATGGCTAAAGTATGTTACTTTACAGGTCGTAAGACTGTATCAGGAAACAACCGTTCACACGCGATGAACCAAACTAAACGTGCCGTAAAACCAAACCTTCAAAAAGTTACTGTTCTTATCGATGGTAAACCTAAAAAAGTTTGGGCTTCAGCTCGTGCTTTGAAATCAGGTAAAGTTGAACGCGTTTAATAAAAATGAAAAGACCTAACTGGTCTTTTTCTTTTGCTCTAGAGATAAAATCATTTGAAAAATAGAGTAAATATCCGCCGATACAGCATTCTGCTTTTACACTTGGGCTGAAATATGATAAAATAGAGTATCAACTAGTTGAGGTAAAAAAAATGACTGTAAAAATTAATACAAAAGATGGTCAAATCGAACTGACAGATGAAGTGATTGCAACCGTAGTAGGTGGTGCCGCAACTGAAATTTTTGGTGTGGTCGGTATGGCTAGTAAAAATGCCCTCAAAGACAATTTCCAAGCCCTTCTTGGTAAGGAAAATTATTCTAAGGGTGTTGTTATAAAAGCAGACGAAGATGGTAGCATTGCAGTTGATGTTTATACCGTATTGAGCTACGGAGTAAAGATAAGCGAAGTGTCAAAAAACATTCAAGAGCGTGTTCGTTTTAGTTTAGAAAATCAACTAGGAATTACTGCTCAGACTGTGAATGTCTACATTCAAAATATCAAAGTTGTAGGAGAATAATCGTGTCAAAAATTACTACCAGTTTATTCCAAGAGATGGTGCAGGCTGCATCAACTCGTTTGAATAAGCAAGCAGAATATGTCAATTCATTGAACGTCTTTCCAGTTCCAGATGGAGATACTGGGACAAACATGGGAATGACCATTGAAAATGGTGCGAAAGAAGTAGCAGACAAGCCTGCTTCTACAGTTGGAGAAGTAGCGAGCATTCTTGCCAAAGGGCTCTTGATGGGTGCGCGTGGGAACTCAGGGGTTATCACTTCTCAGCTCTTCCGTGGCTTCTCTCAGGCTATCAAGGAAAAAGATGAATTAACAGGTCAAGACTTGGCTCTTGCCTTCCAATCCGGTGTCGAAGTAGCTTATAAAGCGGTTATGAAACCAGTCGAAGGAACTATTTTGACTGTTTCTCGTGGTGCAGCCATTGGTGCCAAGAAAAAAGCTGAGCAAACAGATGATGCTGTTGAGGTCATGCGTGCAGCCTTGGAAGGAGCTAAAGCAGCCCTTGCTAAGACACCAGAAATGCTTCCAGTCCTTAAGGAAGTTGGTGTGGTAGACTCAGGTGGTCAAGGTTTGGTCTTCATCTATGAAGGATTCCTCTCAGCTCTTACTGGTGAATACAGTGCTTCTGAAGACTTTGTAGCGACTCCTGCCAACATGAGTGAAATGATTAATGCAGAGCACCACAAGTCTGTAGCAGGGCATGTGGCAACTGAGGATATTACCTTCGGTTACTGTACGGAGATCATGGTAGCTCTCAAACAAGGTCCAACTTATTCTAAGGACTTTGACTACGATGAATTCCGTAACTACTTGAATGACTTAGGTGACTCACTCCTTGTTGTCAACGATGATGAGATCGTCAAAGTTCACGTCCATACAGAAGATCCAGGTCTTGTCATGCAAGAAGGTCTCAAATATGGTAGCTTGATCAAGGTAAAAGTGGACAACATGCGTAACCAACACGAGGCGCAAGTTGAAAAAGAAGCGACTCAAGGAAACAAGCCTGCTGAAACAAAAGAGTATGCCCTTATCGCAGTAGTAGCTGGTCAAGGTTTAGCAGATATCTTCCGTGCTCAAGGTGTGGATTATGTTATCGAAGGTGGTCAGACGATGAACCCTTCAACAGAAGACTTTATCAAGGCTGTTGAACAGGTCAATGCTCGCAACATCATCTTCTTGCCAAACAACAAAAATATCTTTATGGCAGCTCAGTCTGCGGCTGAAGTGCTTGAACAACCTGCTGTTGTTGTAGAAGCACGTACAATTCCTCAAGGTTTGACGAGTCTTCTTGCCTTTGATCCAAGCAAATCAATCGAAGAAAACAAAGAACGTATGACTGCAGCGCTTGGTGATGTCATCAGCGGTAGTGTAACAACAGCCGTTCGTGATACAACTATCGATGGATTAGCAATTCATGAAAATGACAATCTTGGTATGGTAGATGGGAAAATCCTCGTGTCAAATCCTGACATGCACCAAACCCTGACTGAAACTTTGAAACATATGTTGGACGAAGACAGTGAAATCGTGACTTTCTATGTCGGTGAAGACGGAAGCGAAGAACTTGCCAATGAAATTGCCCAAGAAATCGCAGAAGAATTTGAAGATGTTGAAGTAGAGATTCACCAAGGTCAACAACCCGTATATCCATATCTTTTCAGTGTGGAATAATCGTGAAAATTGAATGAAAATAACAGAAGGAAGCTGGTTTTACAGCTTCCTTTTTTATGCAAATGGAGTTATAAAGAAATTTCTGTAGAAATGAACATTCTATTGGAAATTCTATTTACTATAAGTTATAATGATAAAGCTGTTATGTTAGATTAAGTATGAATATAAAGGAGAAATGATGAAGAAAAAATTTTTTAATCAATCTTTTTCCCGCTTTTCGATTAGAAAGTTAAGTGTTGGGACCTGTTCGGTATTGCTAGGAACCTTTATGGTGATGGCTACTTCACCAGTGCAAGCAGATGAAGCTCAAGTCAACAATAAGGAACAACAAACTCAGGCGGAAATTCAACAGAAGGAAAAAAGTGCTGAGAATAGGCAGGAAGTCATTTCTGAACCTCAAAAAGTGGTAACACAGAACGAAGCAGTTAAGGACCAGAAGGATAAAACTGAACCGTACAAAACAGAAGTATCTGCACCAGTTGCTCAGAGCCAACCAGTTTCACAAGTTGACAATACGAAGGAAGCGAGTCAGCCTTCTTTAGATGAGGAGAAAAAGCAATCTCTAGAATCAACTCAAACTGAGCAGAAAAGCAAGGAAGAAAGCGGTTCTAGTGGAAAAACTTCTTCAAGACGCAAGAGATCGCTAGATGAAGTCAATGCAGAATTTAAAACTCATTCGCCAATCAAAGAGATCCATGCGGTAGATAGTGTTCGTGAGTCCTTGACTTTTAGTATTACTGGGCACGAAGCAGACTATTCTGGTGGGTATATTAAAATTCATTTCCAAAATGGTAAGGCGATTAAATTGACCCCTTCTCCAGTTGGTGGTGTAAAGTTCAGCCAAGAAAAAACGAATGGAGACCTTGATTTAAAGATAGAACCTACAAATCTGAGAGGTGGAGCAAACTATAACTTCGTCTATACTTTTCAGATGGATCCTTTGACGCAGAACTGGGGAGGTGCTGTCCAAGCCATTGGGCCGGACCATAAAGTGACAGCGACTGCTAAGCTCTATGACAAAAATGGCAATGTCCTCAAAGAACTTGGAAGTATTGAACACACGTGGAAAGTCTTAGAAAACGGTGTAGGGGGTCTGACACCAATGTCTAATAATCAGGTCATTGGCTACGATCGAAACAATGATGGTATCGTTGACGAAGATTCGTCTCGTGTGTCCTTCTATCTATTTAATGGTGCGAAAGATCCTAAGAATAATACGGCAAGAAATGATTACTTCAACTATGGAAATGGTGTCTTTGATGGTCGTATGATCAATGGTATGGGGATTAGTGATGTCGGTGGCCATATTATTGATCCTGTCACATCCTATACATATAATATAGAGTTAAAAGAAGGCTATGAGTTGACAGATGAAGCCAAAGCTCTAGGATGGACTGCCGATGCGACGGGTTACCATCTGACTATTAATAGAGCAAATAATCCGCTTCAAGATATTAATAACAATAAAAACAAGCTCATTCCAATTTCTTTCAAGTTAAAGAATGCCAAAGTAGCGGATATTAATAGAAAAGCGCAAAACCTAACTGTGACGGGTATCTATACAAAAGCAGATGGGACTAGCTATCAAAATACGGTCGTTCTGCCTTATACTCTCCTTGTTCAAAAAACAGACCAGTCAGAGTCTTCTCTCTTTGAGTTTAGACACTATAATCAGTCTGACTCGGAGATAATTCGTTCTTATGGTGAAACAGAATACCGTTCTAATGTTCGACTTTCATCAGTCGCTGAGGTTGAAAAAGATTATCCTATCAATGACTACACTTTCACTCATAAAATACAGGATTCACGAGAGTCTTATCGAGAAGTAAACGTGATTGAGGAGCGTCAATGGAATGAATTTTTCTCTTCACCGGACGCATCCGTAGAAGTATACAATAAAGCTACAGGTGAGTTATTAGGTACTTTTAATAGTAACACCCGTAGTCTACGATTGACGGAAGAGCAAGATGTGAAGGAACTGGAGTACAAGTTTAAAAATATCAAGATGAGGAAGTCCTCAACAAATGATACTTCGGCATTTTTTTTCCAGACAAAAACACGTTTTAATAATTGGGAAAGTCTCTATAAAGATTCGACGATTAGTAAGTTGGATTCTAGAACGGATTCCACTTTTAACAATACTCGTAACACTGTTTCCTTCTCTCAAACTGCCTCAGCCGAATTGACGCGTGTTATCCAGCAAATTTCAATGGTTGGACGCCGTCGGACAGATGTCTTTAATCGACACACAGATGCTTCTGGTTTTAAAGAAGATTTTATCACAAGGACTGCGGGTAAAGACACCCCTACTCAGAACTTCGCAAACTTGACGGGAGTTTACCATTTAGCCTATTTGGCTGACCCTCAATTAAACTTTAGTGGAAACCTTAATTTTAAGGTCTATTATAATTACAAAGATACTGGGAAAACTCTCTACTATGCCCAAGTGAAGGGGACTCCAGACTCCCCTATGCCTCCAACGCTTTTGAAGTTGGAAAACAAAACGATTCCAAATGGGACCTATACCTATAAAGCGATTGCTTTCTGGGATGAGGAACTTCCTGACGTTCAAGCTCAGAATGGTTACGACTTGGGGGAGCTTGACGGCATTACAGTTACCTCGAAAAATTCAGTTTCTTATGACTTCGATGTGATCGTACAGGCTTCTGAAGCGAGTGGTGTCTACTCTGAAGTGAAGAGAGCTACAAATCAACACTTTGCCTACAATACCCAAGAGCACTATCCTGGTGATGAGATTGATTTCAGAGTGACCTATAAAAACGCATCTAAACAGCCGGTTTCAGACGTTTATGTTTTGTCATCCTTGCCGATGAAAGGTGATAAACAGCTAGAATCCAGAAATCGTGGTTCTGGATTTACAGTGAGTTTGACAAAAGCTTTAACACCACCTTCAGGCTGGGAAGTTCAATATAGTCGTACTGCGGGCACTGCTACAGAAATTAATGCTTCACAATGGCTCACAGCAGATCAAGTGTCGGATTGGTCAGAGATTCGTGCAGTTCGTTGGCATTCGACTGCTCCGGTTGCTGCTGGAAGTAGTGTTCAGTTTCCTATCGATGGAGCAGTTATCGGGCAAGATACTGCCTCAGGTGCTACAGCTTATCTTTCTTCGGCTCTGGCAAATGGTAGTTCCAAGTACACTGAGTCCAATAATGTTTCAATCCAAATGTCCACCAAACTGTCATCTGCAAGTTTCACCTTTGTGGATGTAAATGATCCGTCTAAGGAAGTGCAACTAGGACAGGTAGACACAGTTGTAGGCAAACCTAATGGACCAATTTCTTATGATCCTGTTCGTCGAATTAAGGAATTAGAAGATGCAGGATATGAACTGATTAGTAACGATTTTACAGATCATACCTTTGGTGACTCGGCTAGTCCAAAACAATTCAAGTTTCAGTTTAGACACAAGATTACAGAACTAACCGAAACTGTTCGTGGAACTCGCGAGGTTGATTTTGAATATCTCAAAAAAACAAACCATTCTGATTTATCACTCCTCCCTCCAAAACATGTTGAGACTCATTCGTTTACTCGAACTAAGAGAATTGATCAGGTTTTGGCGAAACGGCAACCAAATGATGCGACAGCAGGTGTGACATACTCAGCCTGGTCTGCAGACCAAACTTGGTCTCAAGTGATTTCTCCTGAAATTCCTGGCTATTATCCAAGAGAGGATATTGACGCAAACACAATGTCGGGAGAAGGAGCTCTCGATGAATATTTATTGACCGCGGATGATCCTAGAGATGAAGAGTTGGAAAAAGAATTTACCTGGTATCGGGTGGTGTATTATATTCGGATTCCAGTTGTCCCTTCAGCAAGTGCAGCGAAATCGAAAGGCCTTCAAGGGCAGAAGCAGGCAGCAACGATTCACTTTGATGCAGATAGAGCAAGCGAGAGTGAGGTTCACTTTACAAAAGGGACAACAACCATTAATGGAGCAAAGAAATCCGTTGAACTAGTCCAAAGTAGTGTCTTTCTTTATGATGAGAATGGACAAAAGGTAACTTCGCTAACCATTGCCGACCAAGGGACATACGATTTAGATCTTGTAAATAAAACAATTGTTTTTACTCCTCTGAAAGCCTTCTATGGTCCAGCAACTCCAGTTCAAGTTGGAGTGGTGGATAAAAATGGAGAGTCGGCTGTAACGACCTATACCCCAGTTGTTGAGAAAGTAACGCCAACTGGTACAGGTGATAAGACAGAAGGTCTGCAAGGTCAGGTCCAAGAAGGTAAAGTGACCTTCACTCCAGGCCATGACTCAGTTCCATTCCCAGCTGATTCAACTCCACTATTTGACAATGGTACAACTGTGAAAGAAGTGCCAAATGTTGGTAAGTTCGAAGTGGACGCAGACGGTAAGGTGACCTTCACTCCTGATAAACAGTTCAAGGGTGAAACACCGGAGCTCGAATTGACTCGTGTGGATGCTAGCGGAACTCCAGTTACCGTTAAGTACCAAGCGGTGGTGAAAGAAGTAGTTCCAACCAGCACTAACGCAACCAGCACAGGTCCTCAAGGTGTCCCACAAACAGGAGCCCCAACTTTCCAAGGTGGCGACCCACTGGTTCCAATCGATGATACGAAACCAATGACTTTCGAAGATGGTCAGTCAACGAAGACAGTTCTAGGTGTGGGTGTGTATACCATTAACCTAGATGGATCTATTACCTTTACGCCGGATAAGAAATACTTCGGAACTCCAGATCCAGTAACAGTTAAACGAGTTGATAAGAACAGTACCTCAGTCACTGCGACTTATACCCCAACAGTGACCAAGGTAACACCAACAGGAACTGGCGCAACTAGCATGGGTCCTCAAGGTGTCCCACAAACCGGCACACCAACGTTTAAAGGTGGTGACCCATTAGTTCCAATCGATGAAACAGTCGAGCCAACCTTCGAAGATGGAAGCAAAGAGAAGTCTATTCCAGGTCAAGGAACCTACACGATTACACCAGACGGTACAGTGACCTTCACACCAGACAAACAGTTTGTTGGAAACCCAGATCCAGTCACAGTGAAACGTGTGGATAAGAATGGCACTCCAGTCACTGCGACTTACAGTCCAGAGTTTACGAAAGTAACACCAACTGGTTCAGGTGATAAGACAGAAGGACTTCAAGGTCAGGTCCAAGAAGGCAAAGTGACCTTCACTCCAGGCCATGCCTCAGTTCCATTCCCAGCTGATTCGACTCCACTATTTGACAATGGTACAACTGTGAAAGAAGTACCAAATGTTGGTAAGTTCGAAGTGGACGCAGACGGTAAGGTGACCTTCACTCCTGATAAACAGTTCAAGGGCGAAACACCAGAGCTTGAATTGACTCGTGTGGATGCCAATGGAACTCCTGTTACAGTCAAGTACCAAGCAGTGGTGAAAGAAGTAGTTCCAACTAGCACTAACGCAACCAGCACAGGTCCTCAGGGTGTTCCTCAAACAGGCACCCCAACCTTCCAAGGTGGCGACCCACTGGTTCCAATCGATGAAACAGTTGAGCCAACCTTCGCAGATGGAAGCAAAGAGAAATCTATTCCCGGTCAAGGAACTTACACGATTGCGCCAGACGGAACAGTAACCTTCACTCCAGACAAGCAGTTTGTAGGCAAACCAGATCCAGTCACAGTCAAACGCGTAGATAAGAATGGCACCCCGGTAACTGCGACATATACCCCAACAGTGACCAAGGTAACCCCAATAGGAACTAACGCAAACAGCACAGGTCCTCAAGGACTTCCACAAACTGGTACTCCAAGCTTCCAAGGCGGTGATTCACTGATTCCAATCGATGAAACAGTTGAGCCAATCTTCGCAGATGGTAGCAAAGAGAAATCTATTTCAGGTCAAGGAACTTACACGATTTCACCAGATGGAACTGTAACTTTCACGCCAGACAAGCAGTTTGTTGGAAACCCAACTCCGGTCACAGTCAAACGTGTAGATAAGAATGGCACCCCAGTTACTGCGACTTACAGTCCAGAGTTTACTAAGGTAACTCCGACTGGTTCAGGTGATAAGACAGAGGGTCTGCAAGGTCAAGTACAAGAAGGTAAAGTGACCTTCACTCCAGGCCATGACTCAGTTCCATTCCCAGCTGATTCAACTCCACTATTTGACAATGGTACAACCGTGAAAGAAGTGCTAAATGTTGGTAAGTTCGAAGTGGACGCAGACGGTAAGGTGACCTTCACTCCTGATAAACAGTTCAAGGGTGAAACACCAGAACTTGAATTGACTCGTGTGGATGTCAACGGAACTCCTGTTACTGTCAAGTACCAAGCGGTGGTGAAAGAAGTAGTTCCAACCAGCACTAACGCAACCAGCACAGGTCCTCAAGGTGTTCCACAAACAGGTACCCCAACCTTCCAAGGTGGTGACCCACTGGTTCCGATCGATGAAGCAGTTGAGCCAACCTTCGAAGATGGAAGCAAAGAGAAGTCTATTCCAGGTCAAGGGACTTACACGATTGCACCAGACGGAACTGTAACTTTCACTCCAGACAAACAGTTTGTTGGAAACCCAACTCCAGTCACAGTCAAACGCGTAGATAAGAATGGCACCCCAGTCACTGCAACTTATAGTCCAGAGTTTACGAAAGTAACACCAACTGGTACAGGAGATAAGACAGAAGGTCTGCAAGGACAGGTCCAAGAAGGTAAAGTGACCTTCACTCCAGGCCATGACTCAGTTCCATTCCCAACTGATTCAACTCCACTATTTGACAATGGTACAACTGTGAAAGAAGTGCCAAATGTTGGTAAGTTCGAAGTGGACGCAGACGGTAAGGTGACCTTCACTCCTGATAAACAGTTCAAGGGTGAAACACCAGAACTTGAATTGACTCGTGTGGATGCCAACGGAACTCCTGTTACAGTCAAGTACCAAGCAGTAGTGAAAGAAGTAGTTCCAACCAGCACTAATGCAACCAGCACAGGTCCTCAGGGTGTTCCACAAACAGGCACTCCAAGCTTCCAAGGTGGTGATCCACTGGTTCCAATCGATGAAACAGTTGAACCAACCTTCGAAGATGGAAGCAAAGAGAAGTCTATTCCAGGTCAAGGAACTTACACGATTGCATCAAATGGAACTGTAACTTTCACGCCAGACAAACAGTTTGTTGGAAACCCAGATCCAGTTACAGTGAAACGTGTGGATAAGAATGGCACCCCAGTTACTGCGACTTACAGCCCAGAGTTTACTAAGGTGACTCCAACTGGTAAAGATACTTCTTCAGTTAACATTAAGGGTCTTGTTCAAACAGGTACGCCAACATTTGAAGGTGGTAATCCGCTTGTTCCAATCGATGAAACTGTGGCGGCGACATTTGAAGATGGAACAACTGAAAAAGTGATTCCAGGTGAAGGAACTTACTTAATCTCACCAGATGGCATCGTCACCTTCACTCCAGAAGCTAATTTTGTAGGAAAAGGAACAGGCGTAACGATTGTCCGCAAGGATAAGAATGGTACTCCAGTTACTGCAAGCTATCGCCCAACAGTTGTAGATCCATCTACTGGTCATGACACGACTTCTACAGGAGCAAAAGGCCAACCACAAGTGGCAACACCAACGTTTGAAAGACATATCGATAGTACAGTTCCACCAACCTTTGAGGATGGCAGCACGACTATGGTTGTTCCGGGTGAAGGAAGCTATACAATTGATAAAGATGGTCAAATTACCTTTACTCCAGAACCAGACTTTGTTGGTACAGCTAAAGGATTGGTTGTGAAACGTCTGGATATGTATGGAAATGTAGTTACTGCTCGCTACACACCAACTGTCCTTGGACAAACACAAGTGAGTGATGCGACATCAGAAGGTCTTAAAGGTCAAACTCAGACTGGTAAACCAAACTTTACAGGTGATGTCGATCTGACAGTTCCGCCAACCTTTGAAGATGGAACAACTGAAAAAGTCGTTCCAGGTGAAGGAACTTATGTAATCTCACCAGATGGCACCGTCACCTTTACCCCTGAGGCAGACTTTGTAGGACAAGCCAAAGGTGTGAAAGTGATCCGTAAAGACCGTAATGGAAATATCATTTCAGGATTCTATACTCCAACAGTAGTAGAACTTCCAGAGCAAGTGAAGCCGTCTGATAAAAAAGAACTTTCAGTACCTGATTCGAAACCAGATCAATTGACCCAAAACATCTCTGTAGAAAAAAATCAACTTCCAAATACAGGAAGTCAAGAAGATGGTTTGAAAAATCTAGGAATTCTGACAGCCCTAGCAGGTGCCATGACACTTGGATTGCTAGGTAAAAAGAAACGAAACGATGAATCAGACTAATCATTTTTAAGAACCGAGAAATCGGTTCTTTTTTATGACATTTGTCATATTTCCTAGTGACAGAAGCATCTAGCTCAGTTAACTTCAAAGGACTATAATTGAAGTATGAAATGGAGGAAGAAAAAATGAAAAATAAAATGATTGTCGCAGTGAGTTTAGTAGCAGCAGGAGTTATGACCTATCTCATGTTTTCAGGATTGGACGAGGGTTTCTATCATTTTCCTTGGGAGCTCTTTGCTGGCTTTGGAATGATGTCTTGGCTTGTCAGAGAAGGTTTGAAATTAGTCAGAGATGTAAAAAAGGAGTTTGAGGAATGAAAAAAGCAATCATCTGTCTCTTTATCGGCCTGTCACTCTTGGTATGGTTAGTGGAAATGTTTACTGGTTGGTTTGACCAAACCGTGCTTCGCCAATTTATTCGTGGTGCTTGGGGTTTTGGGTTTATGATTTTCGTCGTTTTCCCTATGGGAATGAAGTGGTTGAAAGGAGAATCTCATGACTGTGATTAAAGTTGAGAAATTGAGTAAGAAAATAAAAGACAAGGAGATCTTGCGGAACATCTCCTTTGAAATCAACGATGGTGAATGTGTCGCCTTGATCGGACCTAACGGAGCAGGTAAGACGACCTTGATTGATTGCCTCTTGGGCGACAAGTTCGTGAGCTCAGGTCAGATAGCTATTCAAGGCTTTGCACCAACAGATCCTCGATTAAAGCAGCTTATTTCTATCTTACCTCAAGAAAATACGGTGGTTCAAGACTTGAAAGTGAAAGAACTCTTATCCTTCTTTCAATCAATCTATCCAAACAGTCTCTCCAATCAAGAAATTGATGACTTGCTGAGATTTTCGGACAAACAGAAAAATCAGCTGGCGGGCAAGTTGTCTGGTGGGCAAAAACGTTTGTTCTCTTTCGTGTTGGCTTTAATCGGTCGTCCGAAAATTCTATTTTTGGACGAACCAACTGCTGCCATGGATACCTCGACACGTCAGCATTTTTGGGAAATTGTCAATCGGTTAAAGAAAAATGGTGTCACCATTGTCTATTCTTCTCACTATATCGAAGAGGTAGAACATACGGCTGACCGCATTTTGGTGCTCCATAAGGGAGAATTGATTCGCGATACGACGCCTTATGCTATGCGTGGTGAAGAACAGGAAAAACACTTTACCGTGCCTCTAACTTATCAGGAAGTTATCAGCACTTTGGACCAGGTTCAAGAGCTTGAAATCAAGCAAAATGCTCTTTCCTTCACAACCAAAGAAGCCAGCCAGGTATGGAAAGTCTTGCAAGAACAGGGCTGCATGATCGAAGAAATTGAAGTTCGCAATCGAACTCTCTTAGACAGTATCTTCGAAACGACTCAAGACTAAAGGAGATTGACGATGAAAAATATGACAAGTCTCATGAAAGTGGAAATCATTCTGATGAAACGGCAAGCCATCTACTACTTGCTATCCATCGGACTTCCAAGTGTGTTTTACCTTATTTTCTCTGGTATGATGTCAGGATCAGACATTCCAGAAATTGCTCTTCAAGCCTATCTCTTTGCCATGACGCTCTTTAGTATCATGTCAAGTGCTTTTTTCAGTATCCCTAGCACACTCGAGTCTGATAAGACAAACAACTGGCAAAAATTGATTCAACATTCTCCTGTATCTATGGTAGAATATTATGTATCAAAACTGTTCAGCACCCTACTGACTTTCTTGTTATCAATTATTGTTGTCTTTTCGGTTGGCCATTTTGTCCGTGGAGTGACTCTGCCTTGGCTTGATTGGTTGGTAATCGGAGTTATGTTACTGGTCGGAAGCGTGGTCTTTATCAGTATGGGTGTCTTGGTGAGCTTGCTACCCAGTGCTCAACTGATGACGGTTGTTGGAAATATTGCCTATATTGCTTTGGCTGTCCTAGGTGGACTGTGGTTCCCCTTGGATTCCTTCCCAGAATGGCTTCAATCTATTGGAAAGCTGACTCCAACCTATCAACTGATGCAGGTCGTCTCTACTTATTTGGAACACCATGAATTTAACATTCTTGCTGCCTTGGTTGTACTAGGTTATACAGTTTTCTTTGGTGTATTGGTCATTCAACTGAAAAAACGGATTGAGGTAAAATAAATCTATGTTGGAAAAATTTAAAAACATTCATTATATGTTTCATATTTCAATTGTGTTTATCATCTTTCCTATAGCGGGTGTCATCGTTGGAGATTACCCGCTTTTAACCTTGCTATGGACCCTACTATTTGTACTTGCCTTCTATTCGGTTTTAATCAGTCAGAATCGCACCGTGCAGTGGCTAGCATGGTGGTCCATGCTTGTCTACATTTTTTATACATCTGTTTGGCTAAGTTCAGGTTTCACATGGTTTATCTTTTATTTATCCAATCTCCTTATTTATGAGCTGGATGAGATTTCTTTTCACTCTTGGCGTTTTGTCAGTTTTATTGTCCTGCAACCATTTATTCTGACCGGAATCTATATGGTCAATCATGTTAGTCCCTGGCAGCTACTCTTTTTCTTGGTGACCTTTATCTTTTCCGATGCAATGACCTTTGGTCTTTATCGAATTCGATTGTCGGAGGACATAAAAGAAGAAAAGATGAAACAAAATGCCAAGCTCAATCTTTTCTTGGCTGAAAACGAACGCAGTCGTATCGGTCAGGATCTCCATGACAGCCTAGGTCATACCTTTGCCATGTTGAGTGTGAAGACGGACCTTGCCCTCCAGCTTCTTCAAATGCAGGCCTATCCTCAAGTGGAAAAAGAATTAAAAGAAATTCATCAAATCAGTAAAGAATCCATGAATGAAGTCCGTACAATTATCGAAAATCTTAAAACAAGAACCCTTGCTTCCGAGTTTGCGACTGTTAAAAAAATGCTGGAAATTGCAGGAATTGAAACGGAAATCAATCACCAACTAGATACAGCTAGCCTAACTCAGGAATTAGAATCAACGGCCTCCATGATTTTGCTTGAGTTAGTGACCAACATCATCAAGCATGCTAAAGCATCGAAAGCTTACTTGAAATTAGAACGAACTGAGAAAGAACTCATCCTAACAGTGAGAGATGATGGCTGTGGCTTTGCTTCACTAAAAGGAGATGAACTCCATACCGTTCGAGACCGTGTCCTTCCTTTTTCAGGAGAAGTAAAGGTGATCATTCAGAAACATCCGACTGAAGTGCAGGTTCGGCTACCTTATAAGGAGAGAAATTAAGATGAAATTACTTGTTGCAGAAGATCAAAGTATGTTGCGAGATGCTATGTGCCAGTTGCTTACCTTTCAACCAGATGTAGAGTCTGTCCTACAAGCCAAGGATGGCCAAGAAGCAATCCAACTCTTAGAAAAGGAGTCTGTAGATATCGCCATTCTTGACGTAGAAATGCCTGTTAAGACAGGCCTCGAAGTCTTGGAGTGGATACGAGCAGAAAAGCTAGAAACAAAGGTGGTTGTGGTGACGACCTTCAAACGTCCCGGATATTTTGAACGTGCGGTCAAGGCTGGAGTGGATGCTTATGTCTTAAAAGAAAGAAGCATTGCAGACCTCATGCAAACCTTGCATACTGTTCTCGAAGGACGCAAGGAATATTCGCCTGAATTGATGGAAGTGGTGATGACGCACCCCAATCCGTTAACAGAGCAAGAAATCGCTGTTTTAAAGGGAATCGCTCAGGGTTTGTCTAATCAAGAAATCGCGGATCAGCTTTATCTATCAAATGGAACCGTCCGAAACTATGTCACCAATATTCTTTCGAAACTAGATGCTGGTAATCGAACAGAGGCAGCCAACATTGCAAAAGAATCTGGTTGGCTTTGATAAGAAGGGTTAAAAAATTCCGAAACGATAACTTGAATCAAAGGAAATCCATACTAGAAAGGAGGAGGTAAATCGCCTCCTTTTCTGGTTTAGAAAAGCGGTGAAAGCTAGTGTCAAAGAGTTAAAAGATCAGAATAAAAACGAAAAAATATTGACAAGGATAGAAAAAATGTGTTACAATAATAGACGGTACTTTTTACTTTTGGTCTCTCAAAAGTGTACAGGGACGTGCTGACAAATGTTGCAAAAGTACACACAGATGGTAGCTGTCACCAAGTGTATCATCACCAAAAATAAAAAAACACAGGAGAATGTAGATGCCTACAATTAACCAATTGGTTCGCAAACCGCGTAAATCAAAAGTAGAAAAATCTAAATCACCAGCTTTGAACGTTGGTTACAACAGTCATAAAAAAGTTCAAACAAACGTTTCTTCACCACAAAAACGTGGTGTTGCAACTCGTGTGGGAACAATGACACCTAAAAAACCTAACTCTGCCCTTCGTAAATTTGCTCGTGTACGTTTGAGCAACCTTATCGAAGTTACTGCCTACATCCCAGGTATCGGACACAACTTGCAAGAGCACAGCGTGGTGCTTCTTCGTGGTGGACGTGTAAAAGACCTTCCTGGGGTACGTTACCATATCGTCCGTGGTGCACTTGATACTGCAGGTGTTAACGATCGTAAACAAGGCCGTTCTAAATACGGTACTAAACGTCCAAAAGCATAAGGAAAGGGGATAAAGAGAAATGAGTCGTAAAAATAGAGCTCCAAAACGTGACGTATTGCCAGATCCGCTTTACAATTCACAACTAGTTACTCGTCTTATCAACCGCGTTATGCTTGATGGTAAACGTGGTACAGCTGCTTCAATCGTTTACGGTGCTTTTGAGCAAATCAAAGAAGCTACTGGTAACGATGCACTTGAGGTATTTGAAACAGCTATGGAAAACATCATGCCTGTACTTGAAGTACGTGCACGTCGTGTTGGTGGATCTAACTACCAAGTCCCAGTTGAAGTTCGTCCAGAACGCCGTACAACACTTGGACTTCGTTGGTTGGTAACCATCGCTCGCCTTCGTGGTGAACACACAATGCAAGACCGTCTTGCAAAAGAAATCTTGGATGCTGCGAACAACACAGGTGCAGCAGTTAAGAAACGTGAAGACACTCACCGTATGGCTGAAGCTAACCGTGCCTTCGCACACTTCCGTTGGTAAGGTTAAGATACTAAGGGCGTTAAAAAAGCGACTGAAAATTAGGAAGCTTGACGCAGAATCAAAGATTCTAGGAAAGCTTATCTATTTTCCAAGCTTTTAGCCCGAGTTCAATTCAACTTGTCTACAAGTTGAAACCAACAAAAACAAGATAAACATTGAGAACGGGTAGGTCCTGCCTATCCGTTTTTATTAAAATCGTGTTATAATAGAATAGAAATTAAAATAAATAGGAGAAACAAACCTCATGGCACGCGAATTTTCACTTGAAAAAACTCGTAATATCGGTATCATGGCTCACGTCGATGCCGGTAAAACAACAACTACTGAGCGTATTCTTTACTACACTGGTAAAATCCACAAAATCGGTGAAACTCACGAAGGTGCGTCACAAATGGACTGGATGGAGCAAGAGCAAGAACGTGGTATCACTATCACTTCTGCTGCGACAACAGCTCAATGGAATAACCACCGTGTAAACATCATCGACACACCAGGACACGTGGACTTCACAATCGAAGTACAACGTTCTCTTCGTGTATTGGATGGTGCGGTTACTGTTCTTGACTCACAATCAGGTGTTGAGCCTCAAACTGAAACAGTTTGGCGTCAAGCAACTGAATACGGAGTTCCACGTATCGTATTTGCCAACAAAATGGACAAAATCGGTGCTGACTTCCTTTACTCTGTAAGCACACTTCACGACCGTCTTCAAGCAAACGCACACCCAATCCAATTGCCAATCGGTGCTGAAGATGACTTCCGCGGTATCATCGACTTGATCAAGATGAAAGCTGAAATCTATACTAACGATCTTGGTACAGATATCCTTGAAGAAGATATTCCAGCTGAATACCTTGAGCAAGCACAAGAATACCGTGAAAAATTGGTTGAAGCAGTTGCTGAAACTGATGAAGACTTGATGATGAAATACCTTGAAGGTGAAGAAATCACTAACGAAGAATTGAAAGCTGCTATCCGTAAAGCAACTATCAACGTTGAATTCTTCCCAGTATTGTGTGGTTCTGCCTTCAAGAACAAGGGTGTTCAATTGATGCTTGATGCGGTTATCGACTACCTTCCAAGCCCACTTGATATCCCAGCAATCAAAGGTATCAACCCAGATACAGACGAAGAAGAAACTCGTCCAGCATCTGATGATGAGCCATTCGCAGCTCTTGCCTTCAAGATCATGACTGACCCATTCGTAGGTCGTTTGACATTCTTCCGTGTATACTCAGGTGTTCTTCAATCAGGTTCATACGTATTGAACACTTCTAAAGGTAAACGTGAACGTATCGGACGTATCCTTCAAATGCACGCTAACAGCCGTCAAGAAATCGACACTGTTTACTCAGGTGATATCGCTGCTGCCGTTGGTTTGAAAGATACTACAACTGGTGACTCATTGACAGATGAAAAAGCTAAAATCATCCTTGAGTCAATCAACGTTCCAGAACCAGTTATCCAATTGATGGTTGAGCCAAAATCTAAAGCTGACCAAGATAAGATGGGTATCGCCCTTCAAAAATTGGCTGAAGAAGATCCAACTTTCCGCGTTGAAACTAACGTTGAAACTGGTGAAACAGTTATCTCTGGTATGGGTGAACTTCACCTTGATGTCCTTGTTGACCGTATGCGTCGTGAGTTTAAAGTTGAAGCGAACGTAGGTGCTCCTCAAGTATCTTACCGTGAAACATTCCGTGCTTCTACTCAAGCACGTGGATTCTTCAAACGTCAGTCTGGTGGTAAAGGTCAATTCGGTGATGTATGGATTGAATTTACTCCAAACGAAGAAGGTAAAGGATTCGAATTCGAAAACGCAATCGTCGGTGGTGTGGTTCCTCGTGAATTTATCCCAGCGGTTGAAAAAGGTTTGGTAGAATCTATGGCTAACGGTGTTCTTGCAGGTTACCCAATGGTTGACGTTAAAGCTAAACTTTACGATGGTTCATACCACGATGTCGACTCATCTGAAACTGCCTTCAAGATCGCGGCTTCACTTGCCCTTAAAGAAGCTGCTAAATCAGCACAACCAGCTATCCTTGAACCAATGATGCTTGTAACCATCACTGTTCCAGAAGAAAACCTTGGTGATGTTATGGGTCACGTGACTGCTCGTCGTGGACGTGTAGATGGTATGGAAGCACACGGTAACAGCCAAATCGTTCGTGCTTACGTTCCACTTGCTGAAATGTTCGGTTATGCAACAGTTCTTCGTTCAGCATCTCAAGGACGTGGTACATTCATGATGGTATTTGACCACTACGAAGATGTACCTAAGTCAGTACAAGAAGAAATCATCAAGAAAAACAAAGGTGAAGACTAATCAGTCCTCACTCTAGAAGGAAGTCACTTAGTGGCTTCCTTTTTTGTCTTTAACTATTCATTTTTGATGAATATAGTATACGAATTTGGTCGCTAAGTGATAGAGTTACTAATTTTACCCAGAAAGAAAATATTCTAATTTGATAAATTAAAGTAAATAAAGCTTCCTAATTCCGTAGAAAACTTAATAAAAATGAGGAAAAGATTCATAAATACACTTTTAGATAGAAAATTCAGAAAATTGACTCTTTTGCCTTGAAAATTTTTGAAAAAATGGTATGATAGTAACAAGCTATTTTTTTAAGAGAAGAGAAAGGGGAATAATGGAGAAAATCAGTTTAGAATCTCCTAAGACGGGGTCGGACCTAGTTTTGGAAACACTTCGGGACTTAGGGATTGATACCATTTTTGGTTATCCTGGTGGTGCGGTCTTACCTTTGTATGATGCGATATACAATTTTAAAGGCATTCGCCACATCTTGGGACGCCATGAGCAAGGTTGTTTGCACGAAGCTGAAGGATATGCCAAATCAACTGGAAAGTTGGGCGTTGCCGTCGTCACGAGTGGGCCGGGAGCAACAAATGCCATTACAGGGATTGCAGATGCCATGAGCGATAGCGTTCCCCTTTTGGTTTTTACAGGTCAGGTTGCGCGAGCTGGAATTGGGAAGGATGCCTTTCAGGAGGCAGATATCGTAGGTATTACCATGCCCATTACCAAGTACAATTACCAAGTCCGTGAGACAGCAGATATTCCCCGTATCATAACGGAAGCCGTGCATATCGCAACGACAG
Organism: Streptococcus oralis; assembly: GCF_024399415.1. NCBI lineage: Bacteria > Bacillati > Bacillota > Bacilli > Lactobacillales > Streptococcaceae > Streptococcus > Streptococcus oralis. Next base: position 1,723,236 of record NZ_CP029257.1, on the reverse strand, counting down.
GTCGTCCAGGTCCAGTTGTGATTGACTTGCCAAAGGATGTATCAGCTCTAGAGACAGATTTCATCTATTCACCAGAGGTGAATTTACCAAGTTACCAACCGACGCTTGATCCAAATGACATGCAAATCAAGAAAATCTTGAAGCAATTGTCAAAAGCCAAGAAACCGGTTTTGTTAGCAGGTGGTGGTATCAGCTATGCAGAAGCTTCTAAGGAGCTCAATGAATTTGCTGAACGTTACCAAATTCCAGTAGTCACTAGTCTTTTGGGGCAAGGTACCATTGCAACAAGCCATCCGCTTTTCCTAGGAATGGGAGGAATGCACGGCTCTTTCGCAGCCAACATTGCAATGACTGAAGCAGACTTTATGATTAGTATTGGTTGTCGTTTCGATGACCGCTTGACGGGGAATCCTAAGACCTTTGCTAAAAATGCTAAGGTTGCTCATATCGATATTGATCCAGCTGAGATTGGCAAGATTATCAGTGCAGATATTCCTGTAGTGGGGGATGCTAAGAAAGCCTTGCAGATGTTGTTGGCAGAGCCAACTGTTCATAACAATACTGAAAAGTGGATTGAAAAAGTCACTAAAGACAAGAACCGCGTTCGTTCTTATGACAAGAAAGAACGTGTGGTTCAACCTCAGGCTGTTATTGAACGCATCGGTGAGTTGACGAATGGAGATGCCATTGTTGTAACTGACGTAGGGCAACACCAAATGTGGACAGCTCAGTATTACCCATATCAGAATGAACGTCAATTGGTAACTTCAGGTGGCTTGGGTACCATGGGCTTCGGAGTTCCTGCAGCTATTGGTGCCAAAATTGCCAATCCAGAAAAAGAGGTTATCCTTTTTGTCGGTGATGGTGGCTTCCAAATGACCAACCAAGAGCTAGCTATCCTAAATATCTACAAAGTTCCGATTAAGGTTGTCATGTTGAATAACCACTCACTAGGAATGGTTCGCCAGTGGCAGGAATCCTTCTATGAAGGTAGAACGTCAGAGTCAGTCTTTGATACACTTCCTGACTTCCAGCTGATGGCACAGGCTTACGGCATCAAAAACTATAAATTTGATAATCCAGAGACGATAGAGAAGGATCTAGAAGTCATTCTAGAGGATGTGCCCATGTTTATCGAGGTGGACATTTCTCGTAAGGAACAGGTCTTACCGATGGTACCAGCTGGTAAGAGCAATCATGAGATGTTGGGGGTGAAGTTCCATGCGTAGAATGTTAACAGCTAGATTGCAAAACCGTTCAGGAGTCTTGAATCGTTTTACAGGTGTCCTTTCTCGTCGTCAAGTCAATATTGAGAGTATCTCAGTTGGTGCGACAGAGAACCCCAATGTATCACGTATCACCATCATTATTGATGTAGCTTCTCATGATGAAGTAGAGCAAATCATTAAACAGCTCAATCGTCAGATTGATGTGATTCGCATTCGAGATATCACAGATAAACCACACTTGGAAAGAGAAGTTATCTTGGTAAAGGTATCTGCTCCTGCTGAAAAGCGTGCAGAAATCTTGGCCATTATCCAACCTTTCCGTGCAACAGTAGTAGATGTGGCTCCAAGCTCAATCACCATCCAGATGACTGGAAATGCTGAAAAGAGTGAAGCTTTATTGCGAGTGATTCGACCATATGGTATTAAAAATATCGCTCGTACGGGTGCAACTGGTTTTACCCGCGATTAATACTCTTTGATTTTCATTGAGTATAAAAATAACTTAAATTTGTTAAACCAGCCTATAAGGCAATAAAAAATAGAAAAGAGAGAAAAACTATGGCAGTTCAAATGGAATACGAAAAAGATGTTAAAGTAGCAGCGCTTGACGGTAAAAAAATCGCCGTAATCGGCTATGGTTCACAAGGACATGCGCATGCGCAAAATTTGCGTGATTCAGGTCGTGATGTCATCATCGGTGTGCGTCCAGGTAAATCTTTTGACAAAGCAAAAGAAGACGGATTTGACACTTACACAGTAGCAGAAGCAACTAAATTGGCTGACGTTATTATGATTTTGGCACCAGACGAAATCCAACAAGAATTGTACGAAGCAGAAATCGCTCCAAACTTGGAAGCTGGAAATGCAGTTGGATTTGCTCATGGTTTCAATATCCACTTTGAATTTATCAAAGTTCCTGCAGATGTAGATGTCTTCATGTGTGCTCCTAAAGGACCAGGACACTTGGTACGTCGTACTTACGAAGAAGGATTTGGTGTGCCAGCTCTTTACGCAGTTTACCAAGATGCTACAGGAAATGCGAAAGACATTGCTATGGACTGGTGTAAAGGTGTTGGGGCAGCTCGTGTTGGTTTGCTTGAAACAACTTACAAAGAAGAAACTGAAGAAGATCTCTTTGGTGAACAAGCCGTACTTTGTGGTGGTTTGACTGCCCTTATCGAAGCAGGTTTTGAAGTCTTGACAGAAGCAGGCTATGCCCCAGAATTGGCTTACTTTGAAGTTCTTCACGAAATGAAGTTGATCGTTGACTTGATCTATGAAGGTGGATTCAAGAAAATGCGTCAATCTATTTCAAACACTGCTGAATACGGTGACTATGTATCAGGTCCACGTGTGATTACTGAGCAAGTTAAAGAAAACATGAAAGCTGTTTTGGCAGATATCCAAAATGGTAAATTTGCAAATGACTTTGTGAATGACTACAAGGCTGGTCGTCCAAAATTAACTGCTTACCGTGAACAAGCAGCTAACCTTGAAATTGAAAAAGTTGGTGCAGAATTGCGTAAAGCAATGCCTTTCGTTGGTAAAAACGACGACGACGCATTCAAAATCTACAATTAATTCTTGTAAAGAGAGACAGAAGGCGAGTTGGGGGTACCTAACTCGTTTTTTATCTTGAAAAGTATTTGAGGAGGAGACAATGCTAAGTGCAACAGATGTGGTGAAAGCCCACAAAGTTTTGAGTGGTGTAGTAGTTGATACACCACTAGAATATGATCATTATTTATCAGAAAAATACCAAGCAAAGATTTATCTCAAAAAGGAGAATGCGCAACGAGTTCGCTCTTTTAAAATTCGTGGAGCCTATTATGCCATTTCTCAACTATCAAAAGAAGAACGCGAGCGTGGTGTAGTCTGTGCCTCTGCGGGAAATCACGCTCAAGGTGTCGCCTATACTTGTAATGAGATGAAGATTCCTGCAACGATCTTTATGCCCATCACAACACCGCAACAAAAGATTGGGCAGGTTCGCTTTTTCGGTGGAGAGTTCGTGACAATCAAGTTGGTTGGGGATACATTTGATGCTTCTGCTAAGGCAGCACAAGAATTTACATTGACAGAAAACCGCACCTTCATCGATCCTTTTGATGATGCGCATGTTCAGGCTGGTCAAGGGACTGTAGCCTATGAGATTCTTGAAGAAGCCCGTAAAGAGTCTATTGATTTTGATACAGTACTTGTACCAGTAGGTGGTGGCGGATTGATTGCCGGTGTTTCAACTTACATCAAGGAAACCAACCCGACCATTGAAGTGATCGGAGTAGAAGCTAATGGTGCTCGCTCTATGAAAGCAGCCTTTGAAGCTGGGGGACCAGTTAAGCTCAAAGAAATTGATAAGTTTGCTGATGGGATAGCCGTACAAAAGGTTGGACAATTAACCTATGAAGCGACTCGTAAGAATGTTGAAACGCTGATTGGGGTGGACGAGGGATTGATTTCTGAAACCTTGATTGATCTTTATTCCAAACAAGGAATTGTAGCAGAACCAGCCGGAGCTGCCAGCGTTGCAGCCTTGGAAGTTTTATCAGATTATATCAAAGGCAAGACGATTTGTTGTATCATTTCTGGGGGCAATAACGATATCAACCGCATGCCAGAGATGGAAGAACGTGCCTTGATTTACGATGGAATCAAGCATTACTTTGTAGTGAATTTCCCACAACGTCCAGGAGCTCTACGAGAGTTTGTAAATGACATTTTGGGGCCAAATGATGACATCACTCGTTTTGAATATATCAAACGAGCAAGCAAGGGGACAGGCCCTGTCTTGATTGGGGTAGCCCTTGCCAATAAGCATGACTATGCTGGATTGATTCATCGAATGGAAAAGTTTGACCCATCTTATATTAATTTGAATGGGAACGAAACGTTGTACAATATGCTAGTTTAAGCTAAAATAAAATTATTATCATATTATTTGCGTAATGGTAATGATGGTGCTATAATGAGGGTGACGAAAGGGGGAGATTCCCATGGTTTTACAAATTTTACTTGTTTTATTGTTTTTAGTGGTAATTGCATCAGTGATTATGGTTAGTTCTGTGTATGTGGTTCGACAACAATCTGTCGCTATCATAGAACGCTTTGGTAAATACCAAAAATTGAGCAATAGTGGTATTCATTTACGAGCTCCTTTTGGGATTGATAGGATTGCAGCAAGAGTTCAACTACGCTTGTTGCAAAGTGAGATTGTTGTAGAGACAAAGACGCAAGATAATGTATTTGTAACGATGAATGTAGCAACTCAGTATCGAGTAAATGAAAACAATGTCACAGATGCCTATTATAAATTGATGCGTCCAGAAGCCCAGATCAAATCCTATATTGAAGATGCTTTGCGTTCATCAGTACCGAAGTTAACCCTAGATGAGTTGTTTGAGAAAAAAGATGAAATCGCCTTAGAAGTTCAAAAACAAGTAGCGGAAGAAATGTCTACATATGGGTATATCATTGTCAAAACGCTGATTACTAAGGTTGAACCTGATGCTGAAGTAAAACAATCAATGAATGAAATTAACGCGGCTCAACGTAAGAGAGTTGCGGCGCAAGAACTTGCTGAAGCAGATAAGATTAAAATCGTGACCGCAGCAGAAGCAGAAGCAGAAAAAGATCGCCTACATGGTGTAGGGATTGCAGAGCAGCGTAAAGCAATTGTTGACGGACTAGCTGATTCTATCCAAGAGTTAAAGGGAGCCAATGTTGAGCTAACTGAAGAACAAATCATGTCTATCCTATTAACGAACCAGTATTTAGATACGTTGAATAATTTTGCAGATAAAGAGGGTAATAATACAATCTTCCTACCAGCGAATCCTAATGGAGTCGAGGACATAAGAACTCATATATTATCGGCTTTAAAAGCCAAATAAAAATATGCAGAATAATATAGTTACGACGTATATATGTTTTTTTATTGACAAATGAAATAAAAACGTATACAATTAAGTATTGTAAAGAATAATTTAGGAGAAGAACATGGCTAAGTCGAACTTTGAAAAAGTAGAAGCAGTTGTTGGCTGGGTTCGTGATAAGAAAATCACAGGCTACCGTATCTCTAAAGAAACGAATGCGCGTGAAATGTCTATCATTGCTCTAGCACAAGGACGCGCAAAAGTTAAAAATATTTCATTTGAAACAGCTCTTGGTTTAATCGATTTCTATGAAAAAAATCATGAAAAATTTGAAGATTAAACTGTGGTCACAGGCAGATTCCTGAGTCGAGTCTGCCTTTTCTTTACAATTACAAATAACAAAGACTGCATAAAGAATGCAGTCTTTGTTTATTAGCTGAGATAACGTTGAAGAAATTCTTTTGTTCGTTCTTCTTTAGGGTTCGTGAAGAGTTCTTCTGGTTTGCCTTCTTCAGCAATGACGCCCTTATCCATAAAGATGACACGGTGAGAGACATCGCGAGCGAATTCCATTTCGTGGGTTACGACGATCATGGTCAAGCCTTCTTGAGCCAAATCTTGCATAATTTTGAGAACTTCTCCGACCATTTCTGGGTCAAGGGCAGATGTTGGTTCATCGAAGAGAATGGCATCAGGATTCATGGAGAGTGCGCGGGCGATAGCCACGCGTTGTTTCTGCCCACCTGAAAGTTGCTTCGGCTTGGCTTGCCAGTAACGTTCTCCCATGCCAACTTTTTCGAGATTCTCTTTGGCAATTTTTTCGGCTTCAGAGTGATCACGTTTAAGGACAATCGTCTGAGCGACGATTGTATTTTCGAGGACATTCAGATTTTCAAAGAGATTGAAAGATTGGAAAACCATACCGAGTTTTTCACGATAATGGGTGAGGTTATAGCCTTTTTCTAAGACATTTTCTCCTCGATAGAGAATCTCTCCCTCTGTAGGTGTTTCGAGTAAATTAATTGAACGAAGGAAGGTTGATTTTCCGCTTCCTGAGCTCCCGATGATGGAAATAACCTCTCCTTTATGGACGGTGAGGGAAATATCTTTTAGCACTTCGTTTTGCCCATAGGATTTTTTGAGGTGTTTGATTTCAAGGATTGGTTGTGTCATTTTTTCAAATCCTCCGTTTGCATTTGGTTAGCACCTGTAGTGTAAGTATCCATGTCCATACGACGTTCGATGAAGCGTAGGATACGGGTCACAGTAAAGGTGAGGACAAAGTAAATCACGGCGATAATGGTAAAGGTCTGGAAGTATTGATAGGTTTGTGTTGCTACAGTATTTCCTGAGAAATAAAGCTCAACAACTGAAATAACGTTCAATACAGAGGTATCTTTGATATTGATGACAAATTCATTACCAGTAGCAGGTAGAATATTACGGATAACCTGAGGTAGGACAATCTTACGCATGGTTTGATTGTGGGTCATACCGAGAGCAGTTGCAGCTTCAAACTGTCCTTTGTCAACTGCTAGAATACCACCACGAACGATCTCTGTCATGTAGGCACCCGTGTTGATTGAGACGATGAAGATAGCAGCTAGTGTGCGGTCAAGATTGATACCGAAAGCTTGGGCAGTTCCATAGTAGATAACCATAGATTGAACAATCATCGGTGTACCACGGAAGATTTCGATATAGACATTGAGAATCCAACCGACTAATTTCTGTAGGGCGTACATTGCCTTGTTCTCAGATAGTGGAGCGGTACGGAAGACCCCGATTGCAAGTCCGATAAGGAGACCTGTGATGGTTCCGATAATGGAGATTAAGAGTGTGATACCAGCACCACGCAAGAGTTGTTGCCAGTTTTCAGAAAGTATCTTAGCGACTTGGCTAAAGAAACTACTTTCTTCCTCTGTTGTTGTAGACTCCACAGGTTGCTCTTTGATCATACGATCCATGAGGGCTACTTGCTCATCCTTTGAGATGGTTTCGATGCTCGCATTGATTTGGTTGATACGGCTGTCATCTTTACGAAGTCCAATGGCAATAGCTGTATCTTCTTCGCCAGTTTTGAAACCTGGTTGAGGTTGGATCATTTTGAACTTAGCGTTAGCAGACTCAGCGGTCATTGCTTCAGGTCGTTCAGAAACATAGGCATCAATAACACCGGCCTCCAGAGCTTGACGCATCTGAGCAAAGTCGCCCATAGCTGTTTCTTTTTTGGCACCTGGAATTTGGGAAATCAAGTCATAAAGATAAACACCTTGTTGAGACGTGATTTTTGCTCCGCTAAAGTCTTCCAAAGATTTGGCATTTGCATAGGCAGAGTCCTTTTTTACCAATAGAACGGGTTCGCTAGTATAGTAACTGCTTGAAAAAGCAATTTCTTGTTTGCGTTCAGCGGTTGGGCTCATACCGGCAATGATCATATCGATTTTGCCAGAAGTAAGGGCTGGAACAAGTCCTTCCCATTTGGTTTTCACAACCAAAGGTTCCTTGCCAAGGTCTTTGGCAATCTTTTTAGCAATTTGAACATCGTAGCCGTTGGCATATTGGTTGGTACCGTCGATTTTGACGGCGCCGTTACTATCGTCGTCTTGGGTCCAGTTGAAGGGAGCGTAAGCTGCCTCCATCCCGATGCGTAAATATTCGTCGGCTTGGACTTGGCTAACTAGTCCTAAGGTAAGGGCTAAGCTAGCAAGGATAGATAAGCATAATTTTTTCATGTTTTCTCCTATTTCTAGTCTAAAAATGACTCTCTCTATTGTATCTAAAAATAGTGAGATTTTCAATACAAGTAAGCCTTTACTTATAAAAAATGATATAATGGTAAAAAGATTGAAAGGGAACCGATTATGAAAAAAAGATGGCTGTTGGCTTTGGTATTTACTTATTTATTATTTATACCGAGCCTGGTTTTTGCAGTAGACTTTGATATCTTATCCTATCAGGGTGATTTGAATATTCATGCAGATAATACTGCAATTTTTAAGGAAACAATTACCTACCGCTTTGGAGATGATTATAATGGTCAGTTAGTTGGACTCGGGAAAGCTGGGAAAATGCCAGAAGGATTTGATATTGATCCCGATCCAACCGTTCAGGTCTCTAAGAATGGAAGAATTGTTCAAAATGCTTCCTTCTATACTATGGAGGAAGAGGACGGTTACAAGGTAAAAATTTACAATGCTGGATATGCCGGAGATACTGTTCGGGTAACGGTTACCTGGAAATTAACAAATCTTCTCTTCTTATATAAGGATATCGCAGAGCTAAATTGGCAACCCTTGACAGATAGTACTGGAGATATCAAAGAGATTGAGTTTAAGGTTAGCTCTGATACCCCAGCAGAGAAACTCTATTTTCATGCAGGCCAACTCCTAAGGGACTCTAGTGTTGAAAAAGCAAATAATCTCTATCATGTCAAAATGAAAGACCTTCCTAGAAAGCGACAGATCGAATTACACGCATACTGGCCGAGAAGTGCTTTTGCAGGAGCTCCAGATCAAGGATTAGAGGAAGAACGTTTAACGGATTTTAACCGGATTGAAAGCAATATAGCGACAGAAAAAGCGCAAAGTGAGATAATGATGAAATGGGTGTTTCCCGTCATTTTTATGAGTCTCTTACTTCTAGTTCCTATCTTCTATAGGATGTTTCGTCAGAGTACACGCATTAAAAAGGTCTTTCCAAAAGATCATCGACTCTACGAACCACCGATGGATTTGCCTCCAATGGTTTTAGCAGAAGCAGTGTATTCAACTTCCTTAGAGGAGGTCAATCCCCTAAACAAATCAGGGTTTGGCAAATTTACTTTTGAACGTTTGATTCAGGCAACCTTGTTGGATTTAGTAGATCGAGGTCATTTATCTATTTTTCAAGGGGATGAGGAACCTTATGTGCGCATTATCAGTGAAAAGGGTTTGTCCAATTTTGAGAAGGAATGCCTGCGCATGACCTTGTCAAATAAGAAAGAATTGGCTATTTCAGAGCTCTTCCCTGATTACCAAGTTTCGTCTTCCCTTTACCGTGGTGCCAAAGAGTCAGATGAAAAACATATCCGAGAAACAGGCTTGCGTCTCAAACGCTCCTTTGAAGGAAGACTTCAACGCATTCAGTCTTGTGTCAAGGATAAGGTCCATGTACTTCGTATCCCAAGCTACTATCGTCCCTTGACAAGTGAGGAACGTCGCCTTGCTCTCGGGATGCGGGTCTGTTCAGCCATAACAGCTTTAGGTGGATTGCTCTTCTTTTACTATAGCTGGCAAACACATGGCTTCTTTTCGATCCCATTTCTACTCTTAGGATTGACAGGATTAGGGGCTAGTTTCTGGGTTTATCTTGCCACGCGAGGAGCCTATCGCGATGGAGTTCTGACAGAGGAAGGAGCGGAAATCTTCTATCTCTGGACGAGTTTTGAAAATATGCTTCGGGATATCGCTCATCTAGATCAGGCTGAGCTAGAGAGCATCGTCCTTTGGAACCGTCTACTGGTCTATGCGACTCTCTTTGGTTATGCCAAGAAGGTGAGCAAGTTAATGAAAGTTCGCCATATTCAGCTTGAAAATCCAGATTTGAATCTTTATGTAGCCTATGGTTGGCACTCACAGTTCTACACCTCAACTGCACAAATCAAGCAATATACTGCTGTCGCGAATACAGCTAGCAATTACTCTGTATCTTCTGGAAGTGGTTCTTCAGGTGGAGGATTCTCAGGAGGCGGAGGCGGTGGTAGTATCGGCGCCTTTTAAAAAATCTATCGCAACATCCGAAATTATGCTATAATAGAGGACAGAAAAAGGAGTAATGTATGTATTTTATTGAAATTTTGAAGTCAATCTTTTTTGGGATTGTTGAAGGAATTACAGAATGGTTGCCGATTTCAAGTACTGGCCACTTGATCTTGGTTGAAGAATTTGTCCAATACAAGGACCAAAATGAAGCCTTCATGTCCATGTTTAATGTTGTCATTCAGCTCGGCGCTATCTTAGCGGTTATGGTCATTTACTTTAACAAGCTTAATCCTTTCAAACCTGGTAAAAATAAGGTAGAAGTCCGTCGAACTTGGCAATTGTGGTCAAAAGTCTTGGTTGCAACCTTGCCTTTGCTCTTGGTTTTTAAACTAGATGATTGGTTTGATGCCAACTTCCATAACATGGTTTCAGTTGCGATTATGTTGATTATCTATGGGGTTGCCTTTATCTATCTTGAAAAACGAAATAAGGCGCAAGCCATTGAACCAACAGTAACAGAGCTAGACAAGTTGCCTTATAAAACAGCCCTTTACATTGGGCTCTTCCAAGTCCTCGCTCTCTTTCCAGGAACGAGCCGTTCAGGTGCGACGATTGTTGGTGGTTTGTTAAATGGAACGAGCCGCTCTGTCGTAACAGAGTTTACCTTCTATCTCGGAATTCCGGTTATGTTCGGAGCCAGTGCTTTAAAGATTTTCAAATTTATTAAAGCAGGTCAACTCTTGAGTTTTGGACAACTGTTCTTGCTCTTGGTTGCTATGGGTGTTGCCTTTGCGGTCAGCATGGTTGCCATTCGTTTCTTGACCAGCTATGTGAAGAAGCACGACTTTACACTCTTTGGTAAATACCGTATCGTACTCGGTAGTGTCTTGTTGCTCTATAGTTTTGTGCGTTTATTTGTATAAGTTAAAAATAAAATAGGATAGTTCGCCAAAAAAACATTCGGGGAACTATCCTATTTTTTTATAATCGTTTAGTTTATTTTTTTCACCTTATTATGCCGCCTTGTCCTACGTTTATCCAAGGCTTTAAAAGTAAACGAAAAGATTGTATTTAATTTGATTGACTTAAAATTTCTTGGATCAAAGATTCATCAAAAATATCTAGTCCGATGGATTGAAGCATAAATTGTAAAAAATAGATACGATCAACTATTTTTTCGGAAGAATTTTCAAAAATACTCCCTTCTACCCAAAAGTTAGTCAAAAGCAAGATTGTCTCGGCTGCTTCATTAGGGAAGGGGATAGGTTGGATGGACTGATCTTCTATTCCTTTTTTTATAATATCTGCAATAAGGGGAGTTCCTATACGCAGATTATAACGGATAATAGTCAGCATGAACTCCGCATCAAGAGGCGCGTGATTCAACATTTCGTAGTTAGTTTTCTGACTTTTTAAACTAAACTGAAAGGTTTCTTTGAGCTGCTCTCTTCCAGTTAAATGACTGGTGGATTCAAGCCAGTCTAGCAATTCCTTTTCCATCAATTGATAACGCTGTTTTAAAACTGCAAAAAAAATTTCATCTTTTGATTGAAAATGGTGATAAATGGCTCCTTTTGAAATGCCAGCTGTTTGCGCTATATTTTGTACACTTGTTTTTTCATAGCCGTTGTGAATAAAAAGCTGTGTAGCCGTTGATAAAATTTTTTCAATCATTGCTTGAGATTTTTCTGTTTTTGCGACCATTGAGTTCCTTCTCTCTGTTTTATTAAATTTATTTTATCAAAAAAAGAAGAAAAGGTAATATTTGAGCAGTCTAATAAGCCTCCTTCTTAAGAAAACCACTCTACTTTTTTAATTTTGCTTCTATACGTTTGATGTGATACAAGTTTGAGAGAACTGAAATCCCACCAATGGCCATTATTCCTAAACCATTCCAAGGACTAAACAAAGTAGTGATGAGCCCACCAGTAAGTGTAGCATATCCACATTTCACTCCCAAACGAGAATGTCGGATACCGCTCTCTCCTTGTGTTAATCGGTAAAGCTGTTCTTTTTGCAGTTTTATTTGCTTTTGAATGGCTTCGTGATGACGTATTTGTTGTTGACGTACTCGTTGATTTTGTTTTGCAATAGAATCGATTGTTTTTTCTAGCATAGTTTTTTTCATGTTAAGCCCTTTCTTTTAAAAACCGACCAGACGGTATTTTTATATTTTCTAGTTTAACAAATAAAAATGAAGGTGTCAACACCTACCACTTATGAGAAAAAGTTTTTTATTAGGAACTATCTGAAATCTATCTCACATTTTTAGTTTTAAGTGTTGGAGTTAATACTTACTTAAAACCAACTGCTCCTTTTCATTAATAAACTGTCAAAAAATATTGTAGTCCAAGTATATGCGTGGGAATGTCCCTTGGAAATTATAGTATATATCCTAGTACAAATGCGGTAGGACATCAAACTAAACTATATTTCTCAAAAGCATTCAGTTTTCTAGCAAAAGAGAGAGGGAATAAGAGGAAAAGGCTTTCTTGAATTAGGAATTATTAGAGTCTAAAAAGGGAATAATACTAATACAGCCTGCCGAATGCTGGTCAGCAATTTAAGATAGTACCTCAGACTGTTTTAGTGGTTAGCTACCACGATCTAAAAATTATTTTTAAAACAGAATGAGGCTGAAACACTTTTGTTCCAACCTCATTTGATTTAAACCAATGCCCTCTTTGAGGATTTAAAATCCTGTCACCGTAATTCCTAGTAAACGGATACCTTTTTCTTTTTCAGCTAGTTCTTCGTAGAGTTGAAGGGCAGTTTGAGAAATCTGACTAGCGTCCTGTGTTGCTTGTGGAAGGCTTTTTCGTCTAGTCAGAGTGGAGAAGTCGGTGTAACGAATCTTTAGGATAATGATTTTTCCAGCTTTGTCCTGCTTGCTGAGATTGAGAGCTACCTTTTCGGAGAGGAGAGTCAGTTCTTTTTTGATGTCTTCGTCAACCTGGAGAATCTTCCCATAGGTTTTCTCTTTGCCAATGGACTTACGAATGCGATCGGACTTGACTGGTGAGTTATGAATGCCCCTTGCCTTTCGATAAAGGTCAAAGCCGAGTCTGCCAAAGCGATCGATTAAAGTGACTTCAGAGACGTCCAATAAGTCTGCACCAGTATAAATGCCCATTTCATGAAGCTTTTCTACTGTCTTCTTTCCTACACCATGAAATTTAGCAATGTCCATTTGTTTGAGAAAGTCTTGGGCTTGGTCAGGTAGAATCACTGTCAAACCATGTGGCTTCTGATAATCACTGGCCATTTTAGCTAGAAATTTATTGTAGGAAACGCCTGCAGAAGCAGTCAGGTGTAGTTCCTGCCAGATATCCTGTTGGATGAGGCGGGCAATTTTGACGGCTGACTTGATACCGAGTTTATTTTCTGTCACATCCAAGTAAGCCTCGTCAATACTCATAGGTTCAATCAAATCAGTGTAGCGTTTAAAAATAGCTCGAATCTCAAGTCCCACAGTCTTATACTTTTCATAATTTCCTGAGATAAAGACAGCTTGGGGACAGCGCTCATAAGCTTCTTTAGAGCTCATAGCCGAATGAACACCAAAAGCTCGTGCTTCATAGCTACAGGTAGAAACGACACCTCGACCACCTGTTTGTCTGGGGTCGCTTCCTATAATGACAGGTTTGCCCTTTAACTTGGGATTATCTCTTATTTCCACCGCAGCAAAAAAGGCATCCATGTCGATATGGATGATTTTTCTGGACAGATCATTTATCAATGGAAATATGAGCATTTCAATCCCTTTCTAGTGTCGTTTTCTATTTATTATACCCTTTTTTCTGAAAAAGTGGAAAAGTCCAACCTGACTTTCAAAAATATAATACAGATAAGAACGAAAAAGAGACTGTATTATAAAAGAAAGCGTCTAAAATGCCGATTTTCTCTTGTTGAAATCGGTTACTGTATGGTATACTTGTCTCAAGAATGTAACAGATGACTGTTACTAGAAAAAAGAGGACATTAACATGGTTGTTAAGACAGTTGTTGAAGCACAAGACATTTTTGATAAAGCTTGGGAAGGCTTCAAAGGCGTAGATTGGAAAGAAAAAGCAAGTATTTCTCGCTTCGTTCAAGCTAACTACACACCTTATGATGGAGATGAAAGTTTCCTTGCTGGACCAACAGAACGTTCACTTCACATCAAAAAAATCGTAGAAGAAACAAAAGCACACTACGAAGAAACTCGTTTCCCAATGGACACTCGTCCAACATCTATTGCTGATATTCCTGCTGGATTTATCGACAAAGAAAACGAAGTGATCTTTGGTATCCAAAATGATGAACTCTTCAAATTGAACTTCATGCCAAAAGGTGGTATCCGTATGGCTGAAACTACTTTGAAAGAAAATGGATACGAACCAGATCCAGCTGTTCACGAAATCTTCACTAAATACGTAACAACAGTTAACGACGGTATCTTCCGTGCCTACACTTCAAACATTCGTCGCGCTCGTCACGCTCACACTGTAACTGGTCTTCCAGATGCCTACTCACGTGGACGTATCATTGGTGTTTACGCACGTCTTGCTCTTTACGGTGCAGACTACTTGATGCAAGAAAAAGTAAACGACTGGAATGCGATCAAAGAAATTGATGAAGAAACAATCCGTCTTCGTGAAGAAGTAAACCTTCAATACCAAGCATTGCAACAAGTTGTTCGCTTGGGTGACCTTTACGGAGTTGATGTCCGCAAACCAGCGATGAACACGAAAGAAGCTATCCAATGGGTTAACATCGCCTTCATGGCTGTCTGCCGTGTTATCAATGGTGCTGCTACATCTCTAGGACGTGTGCCAATCGTACTTGATATCTTTGCAGAACGTGACCTTGCTCGTGGTACATTTACTGAATCAGAAATCCAAGAGTTCGTTGATGATTTCGTTATGAAACTTCGTACAGTTAAATTTGCTCGTACAAAAGCTTATGACCAATTGTACTCAGGTGATCCAACCTTCATCACAACTTCTATGGCTGGTATGGGTAACGACGGTCGTCACCGTGTTACTAAGATGGACTACCGTTTCTTGAACACTCTTGACAACATCGGTAACTCACCAGAACCAAACTTGACAGTTCTTTGGACTGACAAATTACCATACAACTTCCGTCGCTACTGTATGCATATGAGCCACAAACACTCTTCTATCCAATACGAAGGTGTAACAACAATGGCTAAAGACGGATACGGAGAAATGAGCTGTATCTCATGCTGTGTGTCACCACTTGACCCAGAAAACGAAGATCAACGCCACAACATCCAGTACTTCGGTGCTCGTGTAAACGTTTTGAAAGCCCTTCTTACTGGTTTGAACGGTGGTTACGACGATGTTCACAAAGACTACAAAGTATTTGACATCGATCCTATCCGTGACGAAGTTCTTGAATTCGAATCAGTTAAAGCCAACTTTGAAAAATCTCTTGACTGGTTGACTGACACTTACGTAGATGCTTTGAACATCATCCACTACATGACTGACAAGTACAACTACGAAGCTGTTCAAATGGCCTTCTTGCCAACTAAACAACGTGCTAACATGGGATTCGGTATCTGTGGATTTGCTAACACTGTTGATACATTGTCAGCTATCAAGTACGCTACTGTTAAACCAATCCGTGATGAAAATGGCTACATCTACGATTACGAAACAATCGGTGAATACCCACGTTGGGGTGAAGATGACCCTCGTTCAAACGAATTGGCTGAATGGTTGATCGAAGCTTACACAACTCGTCTACGTAGCCATAAACTTTACAAAGACGCAGAAGCTACTGTATCACTTTTGACCATCACATCTAACGTTGCTTACTCTAAACAAACTGGTAACTCACCAGTCCACAAAGGTGTATACCTCAACGAAGATGGTTCTGTGAACTTGTCTAAACTCGAATTCTTCTCACCAGGTGCTAACCCTTCTAACAAAGCTAAAGGTGGATGGTTGCAAAACTTGAACTCACTTGCTAGCCTTGACTTTGGTTACGCAGCTGACGGTATCTCATTGACAACACAAGTTTCTCCACGTGCTCTTGGTAAGACTCGTGACGAGCAAGTTGATAACTTGGTAACAATCCTTGATGGTTACTTCGAAAACGGTGGACAACACGTTAACTTGAACGTTATGGACTTGAACGATGTTTACGAAAAGATCATGTCAGGTGAAGACGTTATCGTACGTATCTCTGGATACTGTGTAAACACTAAATACCTCACTCCAGAGCAAAAAACTGAATTGACACAACGTGTCTTCCACGAAGTTCTTTCAATGGATGATGCATTGAGCTAAGATTCAATTAGAATGAAAAGAAAGCTAGTCTATAGGACTGGCTTTTTTCTATAATATCAAAGATTGACCTAATTATAGATATAAGATATATTAAATTATTTATATTAGTTTACCGATATAAATAGTTCAAAATTGAATGGCTAGGTTATAGAATGGTGCAAATACGTGTATTTTTAAGTTAATATACTTGAATAGATTGTATTGAAATGTTATAATATATCAGATAAGCTCTAGTTAGTGATAGGGGTTGTCAAAATGGTATGATGTAATCTCTTAGGGAGATTAGAAATAAAAATTTCATATAGAAAAGAGGAGAAGAAATGTCGAAAAGCAAAGCGTTAAACATGCTTTCTAAATTTTCTGCGTTAGCTTTTGCTATTTTAGCTCTAGCATCTGTTTTGGTAGGGATTGTTAAAGCAGATAATCCTGTTTCAAAAGAATTGACACAAGTAATTACAGGCATCGATCTATTAGATGCTTCAGATACTAAGCAAAATGTGAGTTCGGAAGGAGATTTCTCGCTTCGTACGAATTTAGCATATAAGCTTCGCGTGACCTTTGATCTCAAACAGTATAATGAACATCTGAATAATGGAGATTATTTTACCTTTGATATACCTGCTCCTATGGCAGTTTATGAAGGGAGTCAGGATTTAATTGATCCGACAACAAAAGTTACTATTGGAGAAGCAGAAGTGACTTCAAATGGTACTGATCAAGGTGGGAAAGCAAAAATCACCTTGAAAAACTTGGATAAATATCTAGAGAAAACTGGTGGAGATAAGGTAAAGGATGTGTCAGGGAATTTTTCTGTTTCTTTTAGATTCTTAAAGGATCAGAATAAAACCCGCATTAACTTTAATTCATCCTCATTAAAGCAAGAAGTGACTCACATTTATTCATCAAAAACAATCGATGGTCCCAAAGTTGGTACTGAAAATTATGCTAAAATTGGGGGTCGTGCTGCCCTTGAAAATTGGAACTCTCCAAAACTGGCTGAGATTGGATCGGTTAGCAAGGGAGATGCATGGTCTACCTGGCGTGTACGTGTAAATACAGAGAAACAAGACTTAGGACAAAATATTGTATTACATGATACTATACCAAATGATGATACTAGTTACACTCCTGCACAGTATATTCCTGAGACTCTAAAAGTTTATAAGGCAAATATCACTGTTGGGACTTCTGCTGTTCCAGATGATGCAGTATTGTTAACGGAGGGAAAAGACTATACCGTTTCGTGGAACGAAAACTATACTTCATTCGATATCATTTTTAAAGATGGAACGACCTCTTATATAGTATCTTATAACACAACAACTCCTAATGATGGAAGTAAAGTAGGAAATAGGGTTGCTCTGTCATTGGCTGACGGGACTAAATTAGCACAGAATACAAGTCGTCCGGGAGCCCTTGATATGACAGCTGAGGCGACATCTTTGATTTCTGGTACGATTGTAGCATCTACTGCTTACCAAATTAAGATTCATAAGACTGATGCCTTCACTCTTGCTCCAGTTTCGGGTGCAGTATATACTGTGACAGCAGCAGATGATGCAAGTGAAACAACAGAAGTGACTACGAATGAAAAAGGAGTAGCGCTTACGAAAACTTATGATCAGAAATGGGAAGGTAAAACGTTCAAGATCAAAGAGAAGACTGCTCCATCAGGCTATAAACTAGATGAAAAAGAGTATACAGTTAAACTCGGTGCTGCGGGTTCTACTATTCATCTTAAAGATGAACCTGTTCCAGCTGTATTCAATGTGACGGCTAAGAAAGTAGTAGAAGGACGTACAGATAAACTTCCAAAAGCGGATGAGTTTACCTTTAACCTATTTTCTGCAGAGAACTTGAAGGACCCTGTAGCCACAGCAAAATCAAAAGCTGATGGAACGATTACCTTTGAGAATCTCCAAGTAAAAGGTGCGGGAACTTATCACTACATCATCAAAGAGGACACTTCAACAGCAGTTGCAGGCGTTACATTTGATACAGAAGCCAAGGAAGTTACTGTAGCAGCAACTTTCCAAAGTGGAGTTTTAACAGCAACTGTCACATCTGCAGAACCAACTTTCACTAACACTTATAAAGCAACTCCAGCTAAAGAAACTATCACAGCTAAGAAAGTCTTGAACGGTAAAGAACTTGAAGCTGATAAATACGAATTCGAACTTAAAAAAGGTGAAGAAGTCGTTGCGACAGCTAAAAACGCTGCAGACGGCACCGTTACTTTCAAAGAAATTGAGTTCGAAACAGCAGGTGATTACACTTACACTATCACTGAAAAAGCGGGTAGTGAAAAAGGTGTGACATACGATACTGCTAAACACGAAGTTAAGGTAAAAGTTACAGATAACGGGGAAGGAAAACTTGTTGCAGCTGTTACAGGTAACAACCCAACCTTCACCAATACCTATAAAGCAGCTCCAGCAAAAGAAATTATCAAAGCTACTAAAGTTTTGGATGGTAAAAAACTTGAAGCTGATAAATACGAGTTTGAACTTAAAGAAAAAGAAAGTGACAAAGTCGTTGCGACAGCTAAAAACGCTGCAGACGGTACTGTGACTTTCAAAGAAATTGAGTATGCAGCAGCAGGTGAATACACTTACACTATCACTGAAAAAGCAGGTAGCGAAGCAGGTGTGACATACGACACTGCTACACATGAAGTGACAGTAAACGTTACAGATGACGGCCAAGGTCAACTTGTTGCAGCTGTTACAGGTAACAACCCAACCTTCACAAACACATATAAAGCAGCTCCAGCTAAAATTGCTATTGAAGCTAAAAAAGTTTTGAATGGTAAAGAGCTGGAGATAGATGAGTTTGAGTTTGAACTGAAAGAGGGTGACAAGGTTGTTGCGACAGCAAAGAATACTGCTGGCGGATTGATTCGTTTTTCTGAAATTAGCTATTCAACAGCAGGAGTATATAACTATACTATTACAGAAAAGGTTGGCAATAAACTTGGTGTAACTTATGATAAAACAGAACATCCAGTAACTGTAGAAGTGAAAGATAATGGCTCAGGTCAACTTGTCGCGACAGTTACAAGTGAAACACCGGTCTTCGTTAATGACTATAAAGCAGAACCTGCACAAGCTACAATCAAAGCTAAGAAAGTCTTGAAAGGTAAAGCGCTTGAAGCTGAAGCTTACACATTTGAACTGAAAGAAGGTTCAGACCTTGTAGCTACGGCTAAGAATACTGCCTCAGGAGAAGTTGTCTTCAACGTCACTTTCTCAGCAGCAGGCGATTACGTTTACACTATTACTGAAAAAGCTGGTGACGATAAAACAATCACTTATGATCAAAATGCGTATGAAGTGATCGTCACTGTTGCGGATGATGGTAAAGGTCGATTGGTTGCGACTGTAGAAGATGCAGATACAGAACGTGTCTTCACAAATACTTATACAGCACCAGTTCCAACAGCTACATCAGCAACACTTGAATTTACGAAAGAATTGACTGGTCGTACTTTGGTTGATGGTGAGTTCCACTTTGAATTGTACAAAGATGGACAAAAAATTGATACAAAAACAAACCAAGGTGGAAAAGTAACATTTAATGCAATCAACTACAATGCAGAAGGTGAGTATACTTATACTGTAAAAGAAGTGAATGCTGGAGCAACTGGTATTACTTATGATACAGAAAAGACTGCGGTGGTAAAAGTAACCAAAGATGCAGCAACCAACGCCTTGAAGGCAGCTGTTGAATATCCAGCAGGTAGTGTCTTTAAGAATAGCTTCAAAGCACCAGCGGTAGAAGCTACGATTGAAGCAACTAAGAAACTTGAAGGTAAAGAACTTGCGGCAGACGCTTATACTTTCGAATTGAAAGAGAAAGGCGCCGTTGTAGCAGAAGCTAAGAATACTGCCGAAGGTAAAGTAGCCTTTGTTCGTTCATTCGAAGAAGCAGGTACTTACACTTATACCTTGGTTGAAAAAGTTGGTACTGAAGAGGGTATTGAATACGATAAGACCGAGCATACTGTAACAGTAACAGTAGTTGCGGATGGTCAAGGTCTCTTGACTGCGACTGTTTCGTATGCGGATGGTAAAGAAGTTGTATTTACAAATAAATACACTGTACCAACACCAACGCCAGAACCAAATCCAAATCCAGCTCCAAATAATCCAGGAACAACGCCAGATCCAGCACCAACACCAGATCCAACGCCAAATAATCCAGGAACAAATCCAACTCCAGGAACAGAACCAACTGATCCAGGACAAAAAGAGGATCCAAAACCAGCACCTCCAGCTACTGAGACTAAAGGTAAAGCTGAACTACCAAACACAGGTGAAGCAGCCTCTATCCTTTCTGCGATTGGATTTGTAGTATTGGCATTGAGCGGATTGGTATTCTTCGTAAAACGTAAAGCTTAAGCTTTCGTAGAAGAAACATGAAACTTGGTAAGTGAGAATATTCCTTCTCTCTTAAACCTGATAGAGAAAGTCTCTAGAAAATTCGTTTTCTAGGGGCTTTTTTGTACTTCAAAAAATTTTTTAAAAAATAGTCAAATTTGGTCAAAAAACTATTGACTTTTACTGACCAATGTGATATAGTAGGAACATAAGGAAAATGAATTCCTTAGAAAACTTCATTTTCAATGATTCTATTTATTGAAAATGTATGATAGATACCCTAGAAAGGGGTGAGGCCTATGTTAAATCTAACAGATTTTGAAAAGAAGATGATAAAAGGCTTATTTAAGAAAGAAAAACCAGAAATTATACGTAGGGTAGCTAGTTAGCTAGTCTAAAATTTTTAAAACAAAGGTCAAAGATAGTCAATATCAGAGATCGCAAATAATTAAGAATAAACGAGGTAAAGAATATGAACAACAACTTTAATAACTTTAACAACATGGATGATTTATTTAACCAATTGATGGGTGGTATGCGAGGATATAGTTCTGAAAATCGTCGCTACTTGATTAATGGACGTGAAGTGACACCTGAGGAATTTGCTCAGTATCGTGCAACTGGTCAATTGCCAGGAAATGCAGAATCTGATGTGCAAATGCAACAACAGGCTTCAGGTATGAAACAAGACGGTGTCCTTGCTAAACTAGGTCGTAACTTGACCGCAGAAGCTCGTGAGGGCAAGCTGGATCCTGTTATCGGACGAAACAAGGAAATTCAAGAAACATCTGAAATCCTCTCACGTCGTACGAAAAATAATCCTGTTCTAGTCGGAGATGCAGGTGTTGGTAAGACAGCCGTTGTCGAAGGCCTAGCACAAGCGATTGTGAACGGAGATGTTCCAGCTGCCATCAAGAACAAGGAAATTATTTCTATTGATATCTCAGGTCTTGAGGCTGGTACTCAATACCGTGGCAGCTTTGAAGAAAACGTTCAAAATCTAGTCAATGAAGTGAAAGAAGCAGGGAATATTATCCTCTTCTTTGATGAAATTCACCAAATCCTTGGTGCTGGTTCAATCGGTGGAGACAGTGGTTCTAAAGGTCTTGCAGATATTCTCAAGCCAGCTCTCTCTCGTGGTGAATTGACCGTTATTGGAGCGACAACTCAAGACGAATACCGTAACACCATCTTGAAAAATGCAGCTCTTGCTCGTCGTTTCAACGAAGTGAAGGTCAATGCTCCTTCAGCAGAGGATACCTTTAAAATCCTTCAAGGGATTCGTGATCTCTATCAACAACACCACAATGTCATTTTGCCAGACGAAGTCTTGAAAGCAGCAGTGGATTATTCTGTCCAATACATTCCTCAACGCAGCTTGCCAGATAAGGCTATTGACCTTGTCGATGTAACGGCAGCTCACTTGGCAGCTCAACATCCTGTAACAGATGTGCATGCTGTTGAACGGGAAATTGAGGCAGAAAAAGACAAGCAAGAAAAAGCAGTTGAGGCAGAAGACTTTGAAGCAGCTCTCAATGCTAAAACACGTATTGCAGAATTAGAGAAAAAAGTCGAAAACCACACAGAAGACATGAAAGTGACTGCAAGCATCAACGATGTGGCTGAGTCTGTAGAGCGAATGACAGGTATTCCAGTGTCACAAATGGGAGCGTCAGATATCGAACGTTTGAAAGATATGGCTCATCGCTTGGAACACAAGGTAATCGGCCAAGATAAGGCAGTAGAAGCAGTAGCTCGTGCTATCCGTCGTAACCGTGCAGGATTTGATGAGGGCAATCGCCCAATCGGTAGCTTCCTCTTTGTAGGGCCTACTGGGGTTGGTAAGACGGAACTTGCTAAGCAATTGGCGCTCGATATGTTTGGAACCAAGGATGCGATCATCCGTTTGGATATGTCTGAATACAGTGACCGCACAGCCGTTTCTAAGTTAATTGGTACAACAGCAGGTTATGTAGGTTATGATGACAATAGCAATACCTTGACAGAACGTGTTCGTCGCAATCCTTACTCTATCATTCTCTTGGATGAGATTGAAAAGGCTGATCCTCAAGTAATCACCCTTCTCCTCCAAGTATTGGATGATGGTCGTTTGACTGATGGTCAAGGAAATACAGTGAACTTCAAGAACACGGTCATTATCGCGACATCAAATGCTGGATTTGGTTATGAAGCCAACTTGACTGAAGATGCGGATAAACCAGAATTGATGGATCGTTTGAAACCATTCTTCCGCCCAGAGTTCCTTAACCGCTTTAACGCAGTTATCGAGTTCTCACACTTGAATAAGGAAGACCTTTCTAAGATTGTGGACTTGATGTTGGCGGAAGTCAACCAAACCTTGGCTAAGAAAGACATTGATTTGGAAGTCAGCCAAGCAGCTAAGGACTTTATCACAGAAGAAGGCTATGACGAAGTCATGGGTGTTCGTCCTCTCCGTCGTGTGGTTGAACAACAAATTCGTGATAAGGTAACAGATTTCCACTTGGATCATCTAGATGCCAAACATTTGGAAGCAGATATGGAAGATGGTGGTTTAGTTATTCGTGAAAAAGCCTAATACTCTTCGAAAATCAAATTCAAACCACGTCAACGTCGCCTTGCCGTACTCAAGTACAGCCTGCGGCTAGTTTCCTAGTTTGTTCTTTGATTTTCATTGAGTATAAGACAAAATTTTGAGAATAAAAAAAGAAGGAGCCAGCTGAAAAAACTGGTTCCTTTTTGTGTTTAGATGATATGGCGCTCAAAGGCATCATCTGAGATTCCTTGTTCCAGGATGAGTTTCGCCCATTCTTTAGCTGAAAAGAGGCTGTGGTCCTTGTAGTTTCCGCAAGATTCGATGGTTGTTCCAGGGACATCTTCCCAAGTAGTAGTTTCAGCGATTTCCTTGAGCGAATCTTTGATAACAGCAGCAATCTCGGCGCTAGTATGGCGTCCCCACATAATCATATGGAAACCAGTACGGCAGCCAAATGGTGAGCAGTCAATCATACCGTCAATGCGGGTACGGATGAGTTTGGCCAAGAGGTGCTCGATAGTGTGAAGGCCAGCAGTAGGGATTGAGTCTTCGTTTGGTTGTACCAAGCGGATATCAAAGTTGGAGATGACATCTCCTTTTGGCCCTGTTTCTTCCCCAATCAAGCGAACATAAGGTGCTTTAACAATGGTGTGGTCAAGTTCAAAACTTTCAACAATAACTTCTTTTGACATGGTAAATCCTTTCAGTTTTCTTCTTTCATTATATCATAAAGGGTGCTCTTGAAACAGAGAGAAAACCTCTCCGACGAAGGAGAGGTTTGAATTACTTCCGATACAAGCGATCGTATTGGTAGAATGGGTCAAAGGTTACGTTGATACCCAATTTTCGTAGGACATTCTTGTCTTCATCGGTCAGGATGATGGTTGAATGAGCTTCGCTTCCTTTGAGATTCCCAAGTTCTTCCATGGCACGCGCAGCATCAGGATTTTCCATAGCTGTGATTGCAAGTGCAATCAAAATTTCATTTGAGTGGAGGCGAGGATTGCGACTACCGAGATGATTGATTTTAAGACCTTGAATTGGTTTGACGACTTCAGGCTCGATTAGTTTCACTTCCTTAGCAATGTCAGCTGATTTCTTAATCGCATTGATCAAGGCAGCAGCTGTAGGGCCAAAGAGCTCTGAGTTTTTACCAGTTACGATTTCCCCATTTGGCAATTCGAGAGCTAGGGCAGGGCCACCAGTTTCTTCTGCTTTTTGGCGTGCAGTAACAGCAACCTTACGGTCTGCAGGTGTGATACCGAGGTCGTTCATGAGAAGTTCAATTTTCTTGACAGCAGTTTCGCCGACTTTTTCAGCTTTAAAGTCAAGAACGGTCTGATAGTAGCGACGGATGATTTCTTGTTTAGAAGCTTCGATAGCAGATTCATTATCAGTAATAGCGAAGCCAACCATGTTGACACCCATGTCTGTTGGTGAAGCGTATGGAGATTCACCGAGAATGCGTTCCAACATACGTTTGAGTACTGGGAAGATTTCAATATCACGGTTGTAGTTGACAGTGGTTTCTCCGTAGGTTTGGAGATGGAAAGGGTCAATCATATTGACATCATCAAGGTCCGCGGTTGCAGCCTCGTAGGCCAAGTTGACTGGGTGATGAAGGGGAAGATTCCAAACTGGAAATGTTTCAAACTTAGCGTAACCAGACTTGATGCCATTAAGTTGGTCATGGTACATATTGGACATACAAGTGGCCAATTTTCCAGAACCAGGTCCAGGAGCAGTTACAACAATCAAGTTGCGACTAGTTTTGATGTAGTCGTTTTTCCCCATACCTTCTGGAGAAATGATGTGGTCCATATCAGTCGGGTATCCTTTGATTGGATAATGAAGATAGGAATCAATCCCGTTTTTATCTAACTGGTTGCGGAAGGCATCTGCAGCTGGTTGACCAGCGTATTGTGTGATGACAACCGAACCAACAAAAATTCCCAGCTCATTGAATTTGTCAATCAAACGAAGAACTTCTTGATCATAAGAAATGCCTAGGTCACCACGCGCTTTAGAATGCTCGATGTTGCTTGCGTTAATGGCGATCACAACCTCAACTTGCTCTTTCAATTCTTGCAAGAGCTTGATTTTATTGTCAGGCTCATAACCAGGAAGGACTCGAGCAGCGTGGAAATCTTCCAACATTTTGCCACCAAACTCCAAATAGAGCTTGCCGTCAAATTGGTTGATGCGCTCCAAAATGTGGTCGCGCTGTAGATTTAAATATTGTTCAGAACTAAAAGCTTGTTTTTTCATTTTTTTACCTCTGACCTCTATTATAATAAAAAATTGGAAGATAGGAAACTACGGAGTCAAAAAAGAAATCAAAAAGATTAGGCAAACGCTTGCACTAAGTTTGAAAAAGCGCTATCATAGACTATAGATTATTAAAATAATGAGGTAAGAAGATGCAGGAAAAATGGTGGCACAATGCCGTGGTCTATCAAGTTTATCCCAAGAGTTTTATGGACAGCAACGGAGATGGCATTGGCGATTTGCCAGGAATTACTAGTAAGTTAGACTATCTAGCTAAGTTAGGAATCACAGCGATTTGGCTTTCTCCTGTTTATGATAGTCCTATGGATGATAATGGTTATGATATTGCTGATTATCAAGCAATTGCAGCTATTTTTGGAACCATGGAGGATATGGACCAACTCATCGCAGAAGCTAAGAAGCGTGATATTCGAATTATCATGGACTTGGTAGTCAATCATACCTCGGATGAACACGCCTGGTTTGTCGAGGCATGTGAAAATTCTGACAGCCCTGAGCGAGACTACTATATCTGGCGAGATGAGCCCAATGATTTGGAGTCTATCTTTAGTGGGTCTGCTTGGGAATACGATGAAAAGTCGGGTCAATACTATCTCCACTTTTTCAGTAAGAAACAGCCGGATCTCAACTGGGAGAATGAAAAACTTCGCCAGAAAATTTATGAGATGATGAACTTCTGGATTGATAAGGGCATTGGCGGTTTCCGTATGGATGTCATTGACATGATTGGGAAAATTCCTGACGAGAAAGTAGTGAATAATGGTCCTATGCTCCATCCCTATCTCAAGGAAATGAATCAGGCGACCTTTGGGGATAAAGATCTCTTGACGGTGGGAGAAACTTGGGGGGCAACGCCAGAAATTGCCAAGCTTTACTCGGATCCAAGGGGACAAGAATTGTCTATGGTCTTCCAGTTTGAGCATATCTGTCTTCAGTATCAGGAAGGGCAACCTAAGTGGCACTACCAAAAAGAGTTAAATGTAGGGAAGTTAAAAGAAATCTTCAACAAATGGCAGACTGAGTTAGGAGTTGAAGACGGCTGGAATTCCCTCTTCTGGAACAACCATGATCTTCCTCGTATCGTCTCTATCTGGGGAAATGACCAAGAATACCGCGAAAAATCTGCCAAAGCCTTTGCAATCTTGCTTCATCTTATGAGAGGGACACCTTATATCTACCAAGGTGAAGAGATTGGGATGACCAATTATCCGTTTGAGACACTGGATCAAGTAGAAGATATTGAATCCCTCAACTATGCGCGTGAGGCTCTTGAAAAAGGCGTTCCGATGGAAGAAATCATGGATAGTGTCCGTGTCATTGGTCGTGATAATGCCCGTACCCCAATGCAATGGAATGAGAGTAACAACGCTGGCTTCTCAACAGGTCAACCTTGGTTGGCAGTTAATCCAAACTACGAAGAAATCAACGTTCAAGAAGCGCTGGCAAATCCAGAATCTATTTTCTATACCTACCAAAAACTCGTTCAAATTCGTAAGGAGAATCGCTGGTTGATTCGAGCTGACTTTGAATTACTCGATACGGCTGATAAGGTCTTTGCCTATATCCGTAAGGACGGTGAGCGCCGCTTCCTAGTTGTGGCCAACTTGTCCAATGAAAAACAAAACTTTTCAGTAGAAGGAAGAGTTAAGTCAATCTTGATTGAAAACACTACTGCTAAAGAAGCAGTTGAAAAACAGGTCTTGGCACCATGGGATGCTTTCTGTGTGGAACTAACGGATTAAAATAAGTGAACCTCAAGCCTTTGATGCTTTGTACTGACCCCCAAAAGTTAGACAATTTATTTATCCGAAGGATTTAGTTCTGTATTGAACAGAGCTAAGTCCTTTTAGTTTGACTTTGATTCGTTTGTTATTGTAGTAATCAATATAGTCCACAATAACTTGCTCAAGGTCTTCTAAAGACCTAAAGTGCTTCTCATAACCATAAAACATTTCGGATTTTAAAATGCCAAAGAAGGACTCCATCATGCCGTTGTATGGGCTGTTACCCTTGCGTGACATGGATGGCTGAATTCCCTTATTCTCTAGAAGCCGATGATAAGAATCATGTTGGTATTGCCAGCCTTGATCGCTATGGAGAATCGTATTTGTGTAATGATCCTCACTGAAGGCCTGGTTTAACATAGCTGTCACTTGTTCTAAATTTAGTGAAGTTGAAAGATTATATGCGATAAAAGTGCGAGATGATCAAAATGGATGGTACACATGGTAGTGTGTGAAAGTAGGCGAAGTCGAGAAAATTGATATCATCGGAAATGTTGATACTGTAAACTCCACACGCTTCTTGGGACAGTTTCCTTTATGCTCAAAAAACAATTATAAGACATAGTATTTTAAAATAATGCATTGTGATACAGGAAAAAAACTAAAAAGAATGTAGGGTTTATTTCCCTACATTCTTAAAATAAATTAGTACATAAATGATAATGCTGTTGCCGCCATCAATATTGCAAGAACTATTTTCCAAATTTTTTTATTTTTTCCAAAAATCTTATCAGGTAACAAGCTTATTACAAGAAAGGTAATAAACAACACCAATTTAAGTGTATGTATCATTAGAATCTTTCCTTTCTATAAAGAAATTGGAATTGAAAAACTAAAGTGATGAATTCTATTAGTTCACCTACTGAATTAGTTTTTGTGTACACGCTTACATTATACCATAAAATATTATTATTGCAAAGAAAAAGAAATTGTAGGATGAGGGGGATTTGGGAACTCCCCAAAAATTTGAAAGGGGTAAAAAAGGCATTTGGGGTGCAGTACACTTGAGGTTCTTTCACTAAAAAATATTTGTTAGAATTTTCTAAAAAATCTGGCGAAAGTCCTTGCTTTTATGAAAAAATAGGGTATAATGGTGAAAACACTATCTTTAAGGAGATTACTTATGAAATCGAAAAAGTGGCTCTTAGGAGCAGGTGCTGTTTTGAGTGCAGCCCTACTGTTAACTGCTTGTGGGCAAAGTGAAAAGAAGGCTGATGCCCCCAAGACATTCTCTTATGTCTACGCTATGGATCCATCTTCTTTGGACTATAGTGTGACGAGCAAGAGCTCAACCTCTGACGTTATAGCAAACGTTGTTGATGGTCTTTTGGAAAATGATAAGTATGGGAACTTAATTCCATCGCTTGCAGAAGACTGGTCTGTTTCAAAGGATGGTTTGACTTACACCTACAAACTTCGTAAGGGTGTAAAATGGTATACTTCTGATGGAGAAGAATACGCTGAAGTTAAAGCTAAAGACTTTGTTACTGGGCTTAAACATGCTGCTGACGGAAAATCAGATGGTCTTTCTTTGATTCAGGATTCTATCAAAGGTTTGGCAGAGTATGTTAGTGGTGAGAGCAATGATTTCTCTACTGTAGGAGTTAAGGCTGTTGATGATTACACGGTAGAATACACGCTCAACAAACCAGAAAGTTTCTGGAATTCTAAGGTTACAACTGCTACCATGCTTCCAGTTAATGAAGAATTCTTGAATTCTAAAGGGAGCGACTACGGTGCACCAACTCCATCGGGTATCCTATATAATGGTCCTTACTTCTTGAAATCATTGACTTCAAAATCAGTCATTGAATATGAAAAGAATCCAAACTACTGGGATAAGGACAATGTCAAGATTGACAATATTAAACTAACTTTCTACGATGGATCAGACCAAGAATCTTTGATTCGTAGCTTTACACAAGGTGCTTATACAACAGCCCGTCTCTTCCCAACAAGCTCAAACTTTGAGTCAACTAAACAAG
Organism: Streptococcus oralis; assembly: GCF_024399415.1. Lineage (NCBI taxonomy): Bacteria > Bacillati > Bacillota > Bacilli > Lactobacillales > Streptococcaceae > Streptococcus > Streptococcus oralis. The sequence continues at coordinate 1,694,118 of NZ_CP029257.1, read as the reverse complement.
AGTACGGCGATAAGATTGTCTACAGTCCACAAGAAGCGACTAGCTACTACCTCACTGTTAACGTAAACCGCCAATCTTATAATAAAACAGCTAAAACAGACGAAGCTCAAAAAACATCAACGAAAGAAGCTCTTCTCAACAAGAACTTCCGTCAGGCGCTGAACTTTGCCCTTGATCGTCATTCTTATACTGCTCAGTTGAATGGTGAAGAAGGTGCGAACAAGATTATCCGTAACAGCCTAGTGCCACATGACTACGTTCAAGTGGGTGAAAAAACCTTTGGAGAGTTGGCTCAGGCAGAGCTCGTTTCATATGGAGACCAGTGGAAAGATGTAGCCCTTACAGATGGCAAGGATACGATTTACAGTCCTGAAAAAGCTAAGGCAGCCTTTGCTAAAGCCAAGGAAGAATTGCAAGCCAAGGGGGTTACCTTCCCAATCCATTTGGATATCCCCGTTGAACAAACAGATGTAATCGCGGTTCAACAAACCAACTCACTCAAGCAGTCTATCGAATCATCACTTGGTACTGAAAATGTCATTGTTGATGTCCTTCAAATGACCGATAATGAGAAAATAAGCATTACGTCTCAAGCCAAGGTTCCATCTCAAAAAGACTATGACTTGAACGGAACTGGTTGGGGGCCAGACTATCAAGACCCAGCTACCTACCTCAACATCCTTGATGCCAAGAAGGGTTCTGCCCTTAAACACTTGGGGATCACTCGCGGAAAAGATCCAGAAGTGATGGCTCAAGTTGGACTTGATGAGTACAAAAAGCTCTTGGATGATGCTGCAGCTGAAACCAGCGACCTTAACAAGCGTTATGAAAAATATGCTAAAGCTCAAGCTTGGGTGTCTGATAGCTCACTCTTGATTCCAGTTGCTTCTTCAGGTGGTTCTCCAACGGTTAGCCGTACTGTACCATTCACAAAAGCTTATTCTCAAGTCGGGATCAAGGGAGACCCATTTGTGTTCAAAGGTTTGGAGTTGCAAAATGACGTTGTGACTGCAAAAGAATACGAAGAAGCCTTCAAGAAATGGCAACAAGAAAAAATCGAAACAAATGCCAAATACCAAAAAGAACTTGAAAAACACGTCAAGTAATCTATAAATAGAAAAGGAAGTTGCAGGAAACTGTGCTTCCTTTTTTTGTTTTGAGACACCAGTTGTCATAAAAGTAGTAACTTTACATTTTTGAATAAATTTGATAAAATATGGTTATGTTATAAAAAGTGACATAAAGGAGTGAGTGATGATCAAAATGAAAAAAAGACTGATTGGGACAGGTCTTGTCTTAGCGACAGGGATTTTGCTCTCGTCATGTGGACAGTCCAATACAGATACTAGCACTTATTCATCAACATTTAGTGCGAATCCAACAACTTTTAACTATCTCCTAGATTATTATGCAGATAACACTGCCGTTATTACCAATCTTGTAGATGGTTTGCTAGAAAATGACAGCTACGGGAACCTCGTGCCTGCTCTTGCGGAGGATTGGTCTGTTTCATCAGATGGTTTGATCTATACCTACAAGCTTAGAAAAGATGCCAAGTGGTATACAGCTGACGGTGAGGAGTATGCTTCAGTCAAAGCTCAGGATTTTGTCACTGGGATCAAATATGCCGCGGACAACAAGGGGCAAGCCATGGATCTGATTCAAAATTCAATCAAGGGATTGAATGACTATGTGACGGGTGTGACCAATGACTTTTCAACTGTCGGTGTCAAAGCCTTGGATGATTACACAGTCGAGTACACCTTGACTCGACCAGAACCGTACTGGAATTCAAAGACAACCAATAGTATTCTTTTCCCAGTCAACGAAGAGTTCTTGAAATCAAAGGATAAAGATTTTGGTACCTTGACACCAGACAGTATCCTTTATAACGGCCCCTATCTGTTAAAAGATTTCACATCAAAATCTTCGATTGAATATGTGAAGAATCCACACTATTATGACCATGATAAAGTAACCATTGAAAAAGTTAAGTTAGCTTACTTTGATGGGTCAGATCAGGAGATGACCATTCGAAACTTTGAAAGTGGTGCTTACTCGATTGCAGGAGTCTATCCAAATAGTTCGAACTATGCTAAGACAAAAGAAAAATACCAAGACAATATCGTCTATAGTTTACAAGACAAGACATCTTGGTACTTTAACTTTAACGTCAACCGTAAAACCTATAATCATACCGCTAAAACAACGGATGAACAAAAGAAATCAGCTCAAACAGCTATCTTAAATAAAAATTTCCGTCAAGCTATCAACTTTGGTATTGATCGAACAGCCTACTCTGCTCAATCTAACGGTGAAGAAGCAGCGAGCAAAACCCTTCGTAATACTCTAGTTCCTCCAACATTTGTCCAGGTGGGAGATAAGACCTTTGGAGAAGTAACAGCTTCTAAGCTTGTGAACTACGGAACTGAGTGGTCAGGTATCAATTTGGCAGATGCTCAAGATGCCTACTTTAACAAGGAAAAGGCCCAAGCAAGATTTGCGGAAGCTAAAAAGGAATTGGAAGCCCAAGGCGTGACTTTCCCAATCCATTTGGATGTCCCTGTTGATCAGACGAATAAAAATGCGGTTTCTGGTATGAACTCGGTTAAACAAACCCTTGAAACAGTACTAGGTTCTGACAATATCGTCATTGATGTTCAACAGCTTTCTACAGATGACTTTGGGAATGTTGCCTTCCTAGCACCAAATCCAGCAGCTCGTGACTACGACCTAAACTTTGATGGTTGGGTTGGTGATTACCAGGATCCATCAACTTATCTAGACCCCTTCAATGCTGAAACAGGCTTCTATCTCAAGATTTTTGGTCTTGATGCCAAGGAAGACCAAGAGCTCATTAAGAGTTTGGGGCTCGATACCTATACACAACTCCTGAAAGAAGCAGATGCTGAGAATAAAGATGTTGCTAAGCGTTATGAAAAATACGCTGAAGCGCAAGCTTGGATGATTGACAATTCTCTAGTCATGTCTGCTATGTCAAATGGTGGTACAGCCTCTGTAACCAAAGTAACTCCGTTTACACGTGCCTACTCCCTAGTAGGTATCAAGGGTGACGGAAATAATTACAAGTACATGAGATTACAAAAAGACCCTGTTACCAAGAAACAATTTGACGAAGCCAAGGCTAAGTGGGAAGCAGAAAGTAAAAAGGCTATCGAAAAGAGCCAAAAAGAGTTTGAAAACCACGTAAAATAAGATTACAGACAAGGTTGCCTCTGAGCGCCTTGTCTTTTTGTGTAGAATGGCATTCGGAACTTTGCTTATATTTTAGAGCAACTTAAGAGAACAAAAGCGAATGAAAACGCTGAAAATAGCAAGGATGGATGGAATTTCCATCATGATTGTGATATAATATTTATAACTATTAACGTGTATAGGGGATTATCATGAGTAGACGTTCAAAGAGAGCTCGTTTAGGGAATGTAAAACGAAATATTAATATAGTTTTAGCAACCATTTATTTGTTATTGAGTGGTTTTTTGTTGTTCTTAATTTTCAAACATAATATCCTAGCTTTTCGGTACCTCAATATCCTTACGGCGGTTCTTATTCTCGTTTCTGCTGTAATTGCAATCCTCCTGATAGTGTATAAAAAAGCCGAGAAGTTTACGGTTTTCTTTTTGACACTTGCTATCGTAGTTAGCTCGGTTTCTCTCTATGCTTTGCAACAGTTTGTCGGTTTTACCAATCATATCAATGCGACCTCAAACTACTCAGAGTATTCGATGAGTGTGGTCGTTTTGAAAGATAGTGAAATCAATAATGTGACTCAGTTAGAGAGTGTTACAGGTCCAACTGAAACAGATAATGATAATATCCAAAAGTTGGTGGCAGATATTAAGACGACACAGAGTAAAGACTTGACAGTTGAACAGAGTGCTTCTTATCTAGCAGCTTATAAGAGTCTGCTTTCTGGCGAAACGAAAGCAATTGTCTTAAATAGTGTCTTTGAAAATATCATTGAAGCAGAGTATCCAGATTATGCTTCAAAAATCAAAAAAATCTATACAAAACAATTAACTAAGGATGTTGCGGCACCAAAGGTATCGAAGAATAAAGTTTTCAATATTTATGTGAGTGGTATTGATACCTATGGTCCGATTAGTTCCGTTTCGCGTTCAGATGTGAATATTCTAATGACTGTGAACCGAGATACCAAGAAAATCCTTCTGACTACAACGCCTCGAGATTCCTATGTTCCGATTGCGGATGGGGGAAATAATCAAAAGGATAAATTGACCCACGCTGGAATCTATGGAGTGGACTCGTCGATTCATACTTTGGAAAATCTCTATGGGGTGGATATTAACTACTATGTTCGCTTGAACTTCACTTCTTTCTTGAAGTTGATTGACCTTTTAGGTGGTGTTGATGTCTATAATGATCAGGATTTCACTTCTTTGCATGGCAAGTATCATTTCCCTGTTGGGAATGTTCATTTAGACTCTGAGCAGGCTCTTGGTTTTGTCCGTGAGCGCTACTCTCTAGCAGATGGAGATCGAGATCGTGGTCGGAACCAACAAAAGGTTATTGTAGCTATTATTCAGAAGTTGACGTCAACTGAGGCTTTAAAAAACTACGATAACATCATCCAAGGATTGCAAGATTCTCTTCAGACCAATATGCCTTTGGAAACCATGATGGATCTGGTTAATACTCAATTGGAGAGTGGCGGGAATTACAAAGTCAACTCTCAAGACTTGAAGGGAACTGGACGCACGGATCTTCCTTCATACGCTATGCCAGATAGTAACCTCTACATGATGGAAATTGATGAAAGTAGCTTGGCCGCTGCCAAAGCTGCTATCAATGATGTGATGGAGGGCAAGTAGCATGATAGATATCCATTCGCACATCGTTTTTGATGTGGACGATGGTCCAAATTCGATAGAGGAGAGTAAAAAACTTCTTAGAGAGGCCTATAGTCAAGGAGTGCGGACAATCGTTTCAACATCGCATAGACGAAAAGGGATGTTCGAAACTCCTGAAGAAAAAATCGCAACCAACTTTCTGAAGGTACGAGAAATGGCTAAGGAAGTTGCTGATGACCTAATCATTGCCTATGGGGCAGAAATCTACTATACGCCAGATGTTGTTGAGAAGTTAGAAAAGAAATTAATCCCAACCCTTAACGATAGTCGCTATGCTTTGATTGAGTTTAGTATGAATACAGCTTATCGAGATATGCATAAGGGATTGAGTGATATTCTAATGTTAGGCATTACACCCGTCATTGCCCACATTGAACGTTACGATGCTTTAGAAAACAATGAAAAGCGCGTGCGAGAACTAATTGACATGGGATGTTATACTCAGGTTAATAGTTCTCATGTTTTGAAACCAAAACTCTTCGGAGAAACCTATAAATTTATGAAAAAGAGAGCCCAGTATTTCTTGGAACGAGATCTGGTTCACGTGATAGCAAGTGATATGCACAACTTGGATCACAGACCTCCTCATATGGAGGAAGCCTATGATATCATTGCCAAAAAATACAGTGAAGATAAGGCTAAGGAACTTTTTAAGGATAATCCCCGAAAAATAATAATGGATCAATTGATTTAGGAGAAAAAATGAAAGAACAAAATATGATGGAAATCGATGTATTTCACTTACTTAAAATCCTTTGGAAACGAAAATTTTTAATTGCTTTGGTAGCATTCGTGACAGGGACAGTAGCATTTGCCTACAGTAGTTTTATTGTGAAGCCGGAGTTTACGAGTACGACCCGAATTTATGTGGTCAATCGCAATCAGGGAGATAAGCCTGGCTTGACTAACCAAGACTTGCAAGCAGGATCTTACTTGGTAAAAGACTATCGCGAAATCATTCTCTCGCAAGACGTTTTAGAGAAGGTTGCGACTGATTTGAAACTAGAACTCCCTCCAAAAGGTCTAGCTAGTAAAATCAAGGTAACAGTTCCAGTGGATACGCGTATTGTATCGATTTCTGTTACAGACCGTGCACCTGAGGAAGCTAGCCGTATCGCCAACTCTTTGAGAGAGGTTGCGGCTCAAAAGATCATCAGCGTCACTCGCGTTTCGGATGTGACAACACTTGAAGAAGCACGCCCTGCAACATCGCCATCTTCACCAAATATTCGTCGCAATACCATGGTTGGATTCCTTGCGGGGGCGGTTGTGATGGTTGTCACAGTTCTCCTTGTTGAGCTCTTGGATACACGAGTGAAACGTCCAGAAGATATTGAGGACGTGATGCAAATTGCACTATTGGGAGTAGTTCCAAATTTGGATAAATTGAAATAGGAGAGAAAAATGCCAACGTTAGAAATTGCACAAAAAAAATTAGATTTGGCAAGAAAAGCAGAAGAATACTACAATGCCCTTCGCACCAATATTCAATTGAGTGGGAATAACTTGAAAGTGATTTCCATTACCTCTGTCAAACCAGGAGAAGGAAAATCAACAACTTCTACCAATATTGCTTGGGCTTTCGCGCGTGCAGGCTATAAGACACTGTTGATTGATGCGGATATCCGTAATTCAGTAATGTCAGGTGTCTTTAAATCACGGGAAAAGATTACAGGCCTAACAGAGTTCTTGTCAGGCACAACAGACCTATCACAAGGTTTATGTGAAACCAATGTTGAAAATTTGTTTGTCATTCAAGCGGGTTCTGTATCACCAAACCCAACAGCTTTGTTACAAAGTGAAAATTTTGCGACCATGATTGACACCTTACGCAAGTACTTTGACTACATCGTTGTAGATACTGCTCCGATTGGAGTTGTTATCGATGCGGCGATTATCACGCAGCAGTGTGACGCTTCTGTTTTAGTAACTGCGGCCGGTGAAACAAATCGTCGTGATATCCAAAAAGCTAAAGAACAACTCGAACAAACAAGCAAACCATTCTTAGGAATTGTGCTTAATAAACTCAATACTTCAGTTGAAAAATATGGCTCCTATGGAGCATATGGAAACTATGGGAATTATGGCAAAAAATAATAAATAGTTTAGGGAAGATATTATGGAAGAAAAGGGATTGAAGATTTCTTTGGCAGTTTTCCAGAGTTTTCTTGTCATTATTTTAGCTTATGTGCTCAGTTTTGTTAAAGAAACAGATATTGTATATACCTCAATGGTAATTCTATACATTCTCCATTATGTTGTCTTTCATATTAGTGATTATGGGCATGATTTTTTTAAAAGGGGTTATTTAGCAGAGTTTATCAACACGACAAAGTATATCGTGTTCTTTGCTTTAGCTATCAGTATTTCGAATTTTTTCTTAGAAGATCGTTTTAGTATCTCAAGACGAGGAATGATTTATTTTTTGACAATACACTCTATTCTGTTGTATTTGTTGAATCTATGCATTAAACGCTATAGAAAACGCATCTTTCCAAATCTCAAGGGGAGTAAGAAGATATTCTTGATAACAGCGACCTCTAGGGTTGAAAAAGTCATCGATAGGCTGATAGAGTCGGGAGAAATTTTTTGGAATTTGGTGGCGGTCAGTGTTTTAGACCAGCCTGATTTTCAGCATCAAACCTTAACCGTTGTACCTGCTGAGAACATCTTAGACTTTGCTACTCATGAAGTTGTCGATGAGGTCTTTATCAATCTACCAAGTGAAGAGTACGACATCGGGGAGTTTATTTCACTTTTTGAGACAATGGGAATTGACGTGACAGTAAATCTGAATGCTTTTAATAACTATCTAGGTAGTGATAAAAAAATTCGTGGGATGGCAGGGCTTAATGTTATCACGTTTTCTACAAAATTTTATAAGACCAGTCATGTCATTGCTAAACGATTCATTGATATTGTCGGTTCGATTGTCGGATTGATTATTTGTGGTTTGGTGAGCATTGTTTTGGTTCCGATGATTCGACAAGATGGTGGGCCAGCGATTTTTTCTCAAACGCGTATTGGGAAAAATGGTCGACATTTCACTTTCTATAAATTTAGATCCATGTGTGTGAATGCTGAGCAGCGGAAACAAGAACTTTTGGCGCAAAATACTATGCAGGGGGGCATGTTTAAGGTCGATGATGATCCTCGTATCACTCCAATTGGTCGCTTTATTCGTAAGACCAGCCTAGATGAGTTACCGCAGTTTTGGAATGTTTTAATGGGAGATATGAGTCTGGTTGGAACCCGTCCCCCAACAGTGGATGAGTATGAAAAATATACACCTGAACAAAAGCGTCGCTTGAGTTTTAAACCTGGGATAACAGGCTTGTGGCAAGTCAGTGGACGAAGCGAGATCAAGGATTTCGATGAAGTTGTCAAATTAGATGTAGCCTATATTGATGATTGGACTATTTGGAAAGATATTGAAATTTTACTGAAGACCGTTAAGGTTGTATTTATGAGAGATGGGGCGAAGTAATTTCTGCCCTTCAGTCCTGTTAGGAGAGAGATGAAACAGTCAGTTTATATCATTGGTTCAAAGGGGATTCCTGCCAAGTATGGAGGATTTGAGACCTTTGTTGAAAAATTAACCGAATACCAAAAAGACAGCAACATACAATACTATGTTGCTTGTATGCGTGAAAATTCAGCTAAATCTGGCATCACGGATGACCAGTTTGAGCACAATGGCGCCATTTGTTTCAACATTGATGTGCCTAATATTGGTCCGGCTCGTGCTATCGCTTACGATGTTGTAGCGGTCAATAAGGCTATTGAATTGGCTAAGGAAAACAAGGACGAGTCTCCCATTTTTTACATTCTAGCTTGTCGCATCGGGCCCTTTATTTCTGGCCTTAAGAAAAAGATTCGTGTGATCGGTGGCCGGTTGCTGGTAAATCCAGATGGTCATGAATGGCTACGAGCAAAATGGAGCTTACCAGTTCGTAAGTACTGGAAATTCTCAGAGCAACTCATGGTCAAGCATGCTGATTTATTGGTCTGTGACAGTAAAAATATCGAACAATATATTCGAGAGGACTATAAACAGTATCAACCAAAGACCACCTATATTGCCTATGGGACAGACACTGCTCCTTCAAGCCTGAAGGCAGAAGATACCAAGGTTCGAAACTGGTATCAGGAAAAAGGTGTTAGCGAAAATGGCTATTATCTAGTGGTGGGACGATTCGTTCCTGAAAACAACTACGAAACCATGATTCGTGAATTTATCAAGTCCAAGTCCAAGAAGGACTTCGTCCTCATCACAAATGTCGAGCAGAATAAATTTTACGATCAGTTGTTACAGGATACTGGTTTTGACAAAGATCCTAGGGTCAAATTTGTCGGTACGGTCTATGACCAAGAATTGCTCAAGTATATTCGTGAAAATGCTTTTGCCTATTTCCATGGACATGAGGTTGGAGGGACCAACCCTTCTCTACTGGAAGCCCTAGCATCTACAAAACTGAATTTGTTGCTAGATGTTGGGTTTAACCGTGAGGTTGGTGAAGACGGGGCAATTTATTGGAAAAAAGATGAGTTGGCACACGTCATTGAGAAAGTAGAGGGATTTGATCAGGTAGTGATAGCTGACTTGGATTTCAAGTCAAGCCAAAGAATTCTCTCAGCTTTCACATGGGAAAAGATTGTGTCAGATTATGAAGAAGTGTTTAAAGGATAGGGAATGAAACGGATTTTATACTTACATGCTGGTGCAGAAATGTATGGAGCAGATAAGGTTTTACTGGAATTGATCAAAGGATTGGATCACAAAGAATTTGAAGTTCACGTCATCCTGCCAAATGATGGTGTTTTAGTTGAGGCCTTGCGTCAAGTTGGAGCTCAGGTCAGCGTGTTGGATTATCCGATTTTACGAAGGAAGTATTTTAATCCCAAAGGCATTGTTGACTATATTCGCTCTTATAATTTCTATGCTAAGCAAATCGCCCTCTACGCTCAAGAACACAGTATTGATATGGTTCACAATAATACAGCGGCTGTTTTGGAGGGCATCTATTTGAAACGCAAGTTCAAGCTACCTTTGATTTGGCATGTTCATGAGATTATCGTCAAACCCAAAGCTATTTCTGATTTTATCAATATGCTCATGGGACGATATGCAGACAAGATTGTGACGGTGTCCCAAGCGGTTGCCAATCATATCAAGCAGTCTCCATTTATCAAAGATAGCCAAGTGAAAGTGATTTATAACGGTGTGGATAATACTGTCTATTACCCAATGGATGCGTCATCTATTCGTGAAAAATTTGATATTGCTCAAGATGCACTTGTGATTGGCATGATTGGTCGGGTTAATGCTATCAAAGGACAAAATGATTTCATAGAAGCAGTTGAGCCACTTTTGGAAAAGAATGAGCAAGCGGTGGCTTTCCTAGCTGGAGGTGTTTTCCCTGGTGAAGAATGGCGTTTAGAAGAACTAGATAAGAGAATAGCTTCTTCATCTGTTGTGTCACAAATTCATCGTATTGATTACTACGATAAGACTTCTGAACTATACAATATGTTTGATATTTTTGTCCTACCAAGTATAAAACCCGATTCCTTACCTACAGTAGTCCTAGAAGCGATGGCATGTTCAAAACCAGTTGTTGGTTATAACAATGGGGGAATAGCTGAAATGGTAGTAGATGACAAAAGTGGTTGCTTAGTCAAACCAAATCGTCCTCAAGAACTTTCTAAAGCCATTTCTCTCTTACTAGATAGTTCTGAAAAAAGAGAAAAATTTGGGCGAGTAGGATATCAGAGACAAAAAGAGCTGTTTTCTTTGGAGAGTTACATCAAAAACTTCTCGGAATTTTATGATAATTTACAATAAGGGGTATAATGGAAAATTTAATCATTTTAGACAGTGAGCTGCAAAAAAAGAATGAAGAGCATTATCAATCTCTTCATGGCGGGAGCCGAGTAGTTTATACCAACTATGAAAGTCCACTTATAAGAAGAGTACGTAATTTCAAATACATCGGTAGTGCTTTGTATCATTTTTTAATGTGGAAAATGTCCTATGATTATGCTCGGAAATTCATAAAATATGATGTCAAGAAAATTATTTGTGTAAATCCTCTTGTAGGTATCTTTTTAGGAATTTTAAATAAAAGTGGCAAGGAAATTACATTAGCAGGATTTTTGTTTGAGAATAAGAAAAATAAAATCTATTATTATTTACGAAAGCAACTTGTGAAAAAGTCTTTCCAGAATATCGGAAATATCATAGTCTATGGTTCAAAAGAAATTCATTATTATTCGGAACTCTTTCCAGAATTTCAGGAGAAATTTAAATTTATTCATTACGGCTTAGATTATGATAATCAACTAACTTATCAAGGTTCTTTACCAACTAAGTATATCTTTTCAGGTGGAGGTAGTAACCGAGATTATGAGACTTTAGTCAAGGCAGTGGAGACTTCAAACCTTTCAATGCCGTGTGTGATTGCAACTCAGCCATGGAGAGTTCCTACGCATGGTTCAAACATTCAAGTTTTATCTGATGTAGTAGTAGAAACCTTTGGAGATGTATTAGCTAAGTCTGATTTCCTTGTCCTATCGTTAAACGATATTGATTTATCCGCTGGTCATATGGTTATGCTTCAAGCAATGTCTTTAGGAGTTCCTATCATTGTAAATGACATCCCATCTGTTCGAGATTATGTTGATGAATCCTTGGTGACTTTTTATCCTTCAGGGGATTTTGAGGCACTAGCACAGCTAATGGAACATTTCAATCCTATGGTTGATGATATTATTCAAAAAGTTAGTAAAGCAAAGGCCCTATACTTTGAACAATATACCTCTATAAAATTGATGGATAGACTATTGGAATTTTAAATAGGAGAGATTGAATGGTAGAAAAGATTGACTTTGTTGTCGCATGGGTTGATGGGAATGATCCAGTCTGGAGAGAAAAGAAGGCTCAATACGATGGCTCAGTAAACACTTTTAAAAAAGGTATGAACTCAGTGAAAGCCTATCGAGAATGGGGAACTTTTAAATACTGGTTTAGAGGTGTGGAAAAATTTGCTCCTTGGGTCAATAAGATCTACCTCGTGACCGATCAGCAAAAGCCAAGCTGGTTAGATATAAACAGTGAAAAATTGGTGCTAGTAGATCATACAGAGATTATCTGTAATGACTACTTACCAGTTTTTTCTGCCAATCCTATTGAAAGCAATATCCATCGAATCCATGGACTCTCTGAGCACTTTGTCTTTTTTAATGACGATATGTATTTGACGGCTCCAGTTGAACCAACAGATTTTTTCTCGGAGGATGGTTTGCCAAAGTATGTTACAGCTTTAGCTCCAATTACTACAGAGAGATATGGGACAGGGCATTTCCAAATGAATGATATGGGAATTATCACTAGTCATTTTTCGAAGGAAGAAATTTTTAAAAATGGCCACTTTTTTTCCTTTAAGCATGGAATTAAACAATTAATCAAGACTTTACTTTATGGAACTACTAAGTTTATCTGTGGTTTCTGGGAAAGCCATTTACCTTACCCCCTATTAAAATCAACGATGGACTTGGTATGGGAAAAGGAAAAAGCAGTCTTGGAGGGGACCTCAGCGAGTCGCTTCAGAAGTCCCTCTGATACTAATGTTTGGCTCTTTAAGTATTGGCAGATTGCAAGTGGTCAATACGCTATCGGAAATCCTAAGTTGGGGGGACTCTTTTCTTTGGATAATGCCGGACCAGATTTTTGGAAATTACTGAATTCTGGTAGATACCAAATTATGTGTATTAATGACGGACATAATATTCAAGATGAGGATCAAGTGATGACGGACTTCGTCAAGGCCATGGACCAACTGCTTCCTGATAAAAGCTCATTTGAAATTTAAACAGTAAAACTAAATAAGAGAAAGAAAAGAAAAGATGATTTCGGTAATTGTACCTGTATACAATGTGGAGGACTACCTTCATTATGCCATGGAGAGTTTAGAAAATCAGACTTACAAGGATATGGAGGTCCTCTTGGTCGATGATGGGTCGAGTGATGGCTCAGGTCTCTTGTGTGACCAGTATGCCCAGCAGTATGATTGGGTGACGAGCTACCACAAGGTCAACGGTGGTTTATCTGATGCTCGCAACTATGGGGTCTTGAAAGCCAAGGGTGACTGGATCACCTTCCTAGATCCGGATGACTATTTGGAACCTTGCGCCTTGGAACTGCTAGCAGAGCTACAAGGTCGTACCCAAGCAGATATGGTTAGTGGTAAAGTGGAGCCGACAGCCCACTATCATCGTTATCAAAATTTTCGCTTGGATCAGCTTGATCTAGACCAGGTTAAAGTCTATGATAAGGCGAAGGCTCTGACGGAAATGCTCTACGGAGACCTTGTGACGGTCTCTGCTTGCGGGAAACTCTATCGGAAAGAACTTCTGGAGAAAGCTCCCTTCCCCAAGGGGCGCATCTACGAAGACCTCTATGTAATCAGTGAGCATCTCAACCAAGCCCAATCAGTTGCCTTGTACCATCTTCCGATTTACCATTATTACCATAGACCCGGTAGCATTACTGCATCGGCTTTCACGCCTAAACAATACGAGTTTTATGAAGCAATTGATCATTTAAAAGAGGTTGTGAATGCAACCTATCCTGAGAGTTCAGAACTCCAAGAAGCCATTATTTCTCGATTCTTTACAGGAAGTCTTCTTATCTTTACAATGATTCATGATGGAAATCCAGCAGAGTTCAAGCAACTTCAGGAGAAGATGAGGCCATATTTGCCTCTTGTCTTGAAGAATGCTAGAGTTAGTAAGAAACGTAAGATTCTCTATGTTTTGATTAGTAGGTATCCACGCCTCTATTTTTACTTTAAAAAGTGGAAGAAATAAACGACTGAATGAAAAAAGTTCAGAAATTAGAAAAGGAAAATGAAGATGTTAAAGATAGAACGTGATAAATTGCTAGTGACAGCAGTATTATTTGTGATAATTTCTATAGATATGATAAACACTTCAATGTTAGCACCTGTATTACCTAGTATACCTAATTTTGTTCCTTTCTTTGCAATCATGTTACTAGCTGTGCGTTTTTTATATATTCGTAGCTATTCTTTGAGTTTTTTAATATTTGCACCTATCCTCATTTTAGTTGGAAGTATGGTTTATTATAAGGCAGGAAACTTAAATGGTTTAATGTTTTTGCTGTTGATTGTTTTTCTTTATAAAGCAGATTTAGAGTCGATACTTAAAATTTATACTTGGACGAGTTTATCTTTTATAGTGTTTATTATTTTACTATCGTTAGTCAATGTTATTCCTAATTTACAGTTTGTTCAAACTCGCCCCGTGGGAGTGGTTGTACGTAACTCTTTTGGTTTTATCTATCCAACCGACTTTGCTTCTCATTGTTTCTATCTCTTTACTGCCCTTTCCTATCTCCTTAGAAAGAAGTTTATCTTCCTGAGAACCCTATCAGGTGTAGCCTTGGCGGCCTTTATTATTTATTATTGTGATGCCCGTTTAAATGCAGGCTCCATCTTAGCAGCAACAGGAATTTTTCTATACTTTTATTATCGTAACAAGACTGAATGGCGTTTATTTTCCCTACTGCCTTTTTCGGCTGGTATCGCTTCTTCGGTCATGATTTATCTATCCAACAAGTTTAGTTGGTCTCATCCAATATATGTTTCTCTGAATAACTTTTTCGGAATGCGATTGTATTTGGGACATGAAGCGCTTAAGAAATATGGCGTACAGTTATTTGGAATTCGTGGAATTTCCTTTGTTGGATATGGAGGAAAGACAGAAACGGTTTTGAACTATGACTATGTAGATTCGTCTTATGTACAAATGTTATTTACTTACGGTTTGATTCCAGTTGTTATGTTGGTATGCCTATACATGGTTCAGTCTTGGACTCTCTATCGTAGGAAGAACTATTTATTGTTAACCTGCCTGGCCTTAGTAACAGTCAATTGTATGTTTGAGGCCTTCTGGGTTCGTCCATCATACAATATTTTTATGTTCCTTCTTTTTGCTACCATCCCAGCGATGGAATTTGAAGGAGAAAAATCTGAGATGGGGGAAGCCGTGTGAGAGTTTTAAAAAATTACTTGTACAATCTGTCCTATCAGTTACTTGTCATCGTCCTACCAGTGATTACAACTCCCTATATCACCCGAGTTTTCTCTTCGGATGATTTGGGGTCTTACGGATACTATAACTCTATCGTGACTTATTTTATCCTACTAGCGACGCTGGGAGTAGCCAATTATGGGACCAAGGAAATTTCCGGCCATCGTAAGGAAGTTGAAAAGACCTTCTGGGGTATTTACAGTTTACAAGTCATTTCAACCTGTTTAGCGGTTACGCTTTATATCATTGTCTGCTTACTTGTGCCGTCGATGAACAATCCAATCGCCTATATACTTGGCTTTAGTTTGCTGTCTCGTGGTTTTGATATTTCTTGGCTTTTTCAAGGGTTAGAAGATTTCAAAAAAATCACAGCTCGTAACACAATGGTCAAACTTCTAGGTGTTGTATCGATATTCCTATTTGTTAAGAAACCATCTGACTTGTACTTGTATATCATCCTCTTAGTTGCCTATGATCTACTAGGTCAGTTGAGTATGTGGCTTCCTGCTCGGGAACACATTCGCAAGCCGCATCTGGATATAGCCTATGCCAAAGAGCATATCAAACCAGTCATTCTCTTGTTTCTGCCACAGATTGCCATTTCGCTCTACATCACGCTAGATCGCACGATGCTAGGTGCCTTGTCTTCGACTAAGGATGTTGGGATCTATGATCAAGCCTTGAAATTATTGAATATTTTGTTAACTTTGGTAACGTCCCTAGGTAGTGTCATGTTGCCTCGGGTCTCCAATCTTCTCTCATTAGGCAATCAAAAGGCGGTTAACAAGTTACATGAAATGTCTTTCTTAGTGTATAATTTAGTCATCTTCCCGATGATTGCGGGGATTTTGATTGTTAACAAAGATTTTGTCAATTTTTTCTTAGGACAAGACTTCCAAGATGCTCGCTATGCGATTGCCATCATGGTCTTTAGAATGTTCTTTATTGGCTGGACTAATATCATGGGAATTCAAATCTTGATTCCTCACAATAAGAATCGTGAATTTATGCTGTCAACAACTATTCCAGCTATTTTCAGTGTAGGCTTGAATCTCCTCTTAATCCCGCCTTTGGGCTATATTGGAGCTTCAATCGTGTCTGTTGCGACTGAAGGTTTAGTCTGGCTGATTCAACTCTACTTTACACGTTCGTACCTAAAAGAGGTCAAGATTCTACCATCCATGCTAAAAATACTTCTAGCAGCACTCCTGATGTACGGCGCCTTGTATTCTGTACAAGCTTTCATGCACTTCTCGTCTGTTGTGAATGTCTTGATCTATTCTCTGCTTGGCTTCCTAGTCTACGGTGGCTTGATTTTGGTCTTACGTGTCTTGGATTTTCAAGAACTAAAAAGTGTTTTAAAGAAATAAGGAGATTTTATGTACGATTATTTGATTGTCGGTGCTGGCTTGTCAGGTGCAATCTTTGCCTACGAAGCTAACAAACGTGGCAAGAAGGTGAAGGTGATTGATAAACGAGAACACATTGGTGGGAATATCTATTGCCAATCTGTTGAAGGAATCAATGTCCACAAGTATGGGGCTCATATCTTCCATACATCTAATAAAAAGGTCTGGGATTATGTCAATCAGTTTGCGGAGTTTAACAATTACATCAATTCTCCTATTGCCAACTATCAAGGACATCTTTACAATCTGCCTTTCAACATGAATACTTTCTATGCTTTGTGGGGGACAAAGACACCCCAAGAAGTCAAGGACAAAATTGCTGAGCAGACGACGCACATGCAAGATGTTGAGCCAAAAAACTTAGAGGAACAAGCCATTAAGTTGATTGGTACGGATGTCTATGAAAAGCTAATCAAGGGTTACACCGAAAAGCAATGGGGGCGTTCTGCTACTGAACTACCACCCTTTATCATCAAGCGTTTACCAGTTCGATTGACTTATGACAATAATTATTTCAACGACCGTTACCAAGGGATTCCAATTGGTGGTTACAATGTCATCATCGAAAAGTTGTTGGAAGGAATCGAAGTAGAGCTTAATACAGATTTCTTTGCAGATCGGGAGAACTTGGAGGCTTCAGCAACTAAGATTGTCTTCACAGGGATGATTGATCAGTTCTTTGACTATAAGTTTGGTGAACTTGAGTATCGCAGTCTCCGTTTTGAGCATGAGGTTCTGGACCAAGAAAATTATCAAGGAAATGCTGTAGTCAACTATACTGAACGTGATATTCCTTATACGCGTATCATCGAACACAAACATTTTGAGTTTGGGACTCAGGACAAGACGGTTATTACTCGAGAATATCCAGCAGATTGGAAAAGAGGAGATGAACCTTACTATCCAATCAATGATGCCAAAAACAATGCTATTTATGAGCAGTACCTAGCAGAAGCTGAGAAAAATAGCCACGTTATCTTCTGTGGTCGCTTGGCAGATTATAAATACTATGATATGCATGTGACTGTTGAACGTGCATTGGATGTGGTAGAAGAAGAACTAGGGAGCATCTAAGAATATCACAGATAAAGGGGAGAAAAGGTGAAATATTATCTGAAGGATTCATTTCTGCATAATGCACACGAAAAGAATGCAGGGAGTAAGGCGCGAAATGATGTAGAATCTATTCTAATCTCAGAGGGTTATGAGGGGTTGGAGCTCAAGGTTGAGAATTGGTATAAGATGAATTTCTTTAAAGCTCAACAACACAAATATCGTGCGACCAAGTCTGTGTTTGATCAGTTGGGAGCCGGAGATGAATTGGTGATTCAGTTCCCTATTATCCACCATACATTTTTCATCTCACAACTCATTAAGCAGGCGCAAAAGAGAGGAGCAAAATTCTATCTTTTGATCCATGATATTGAAACCTTGCGTCATGCAGCAGGTTCGGAAGTGAAATTCCGTCATAAAGTGCGCAATTACTTCCAAGAAAAGAAAGCTTTGATGTCAGTGGATGGCATTATCGTTCATAACGATATCATGAAGAAAGTTCTGGTAGGTCAAGGAGTGCCAGCAGATAAAATGGTTAGCTTGGAAATTTTTGACTATCTGATTCCAAACTTTGCTGAAAAACCAAATCTCCAAAAAGACCAGCCTATTATCGTAGCTGGAAATTTGAACCCTGCAAAGTCAGGTTATCTTTATAACTTGCCAGACCAGCCCGCCTATAACTTGTATGGGGTGGGCTACGATGAAAGTCGTGCATTGAAAAACACTAGCTACTTTGGTTCCTTTATGCCAGATGACCTCCCAGCTGCTCTTGAAGGTAGTTTTGGTTTGGTCTGGGACGGAGACAGCTCAGAAACCTGCCAAGGTTCTTACGGGAACTACCTACGTTTTAACAACTCGCACAAGGCCTCTCTCTACTTAGCTTCAGGTTTTCCCCTAATAGTCTGGAAAGAGTCGGCTCTCGCACATTTTGTTCTGGATAAACAGTGTGGTCTAGCAGTTGATTCTCTACACGACCTCCAAAAAGTACTAGATGATTTGACACTTCAAGACTACAAGGAACTTTCAGAACAAGCTAGGAAAGTTGGAGCCGCTCTTCGAGATGGAGCCTATTTAAAAGCTGCCTTATCCAAATTGAAGTAAATTCCTTAGGGAATTTGGGATAAAATGAAATATAATATAGGATAGGTAATTAGCCAGAAAGGAAGCCTATTATGAAAGGTATTATTCTTGCGGGTGGTTCAGGTACCCGACTGTACCCACTTACTCGAGCTGCATCAAAACAGCTGATGCCAGTTTATGATAAACCCATGATTTATTATCCTTTGTCAACCTTGATGTTGGCTGGGATTAAGGACATTTTGATCATCTCAACACCACAGGATTTGCCCCGTTTTAAGGATCTGCTCTTGGATGGTTCCGAATTTGGAATCAAGCTTTCCTATGCGGAACAGCCTAGTCCCGACGGACTTGCTCAGGCTTTTCTTATCGGTGAAGAATTTATCGGCGACGATAGTGTTGCCTTGATTTTAGGCGATAATATCTATCATGGGCCTGGTTTGAGCAAAATGCTTCAAAAGGCAGCCAAGAAAGAGAAGGGCGCGACTGTTTTTGGCTACCAAGTGAAGGATCCAGAGCGTTTTGGTGTGGTCGAGTTTGATAAAGACATGAATGCTATTTCCATAGAAGAAAAACCGGAGAATCCTCGCTCTAACTATGCAGTGACAGGTCTTTATTTCTATGACAATGATGTTGTGGAGATTGCCAAACAGATCAAACCAAGCGCACGTGGTGAGTTGGAAATCACAGATGTCAATAATGCTTATTTGAAGCGTGGGGATTTGTCAGTTGAAGTTATGGGGCGTGGTTTTGCCTGGTTGGATACAGGGACGCATGAGAGTCTGTTAGAAGCGTCCCAATATATCGAAACGGTTCAACGAATGCAAAATCTTCAGGTTGCCAACCTGGAAGAAATTGCCTACCGAATGGGCTATATCAGCCGCGAAGATGTGCTGAAGTTGGCGCAACCTCTCAAGAAGAATGAATACGGGCAATACTTGCTTCGTTTGATTGGAGAAATCTAGATGACAGATAATTTTTTCGGCAAAACACTTGCAGTGCACAAGATTGATGCCATTCCAGGTATGTTAGAGTTTGACATTCCAGTTCATGGAGACAATCGTGGCTGGTTTAAGGAAAATTTTCAGAAAGAAAAGATGCTACCGCTTGGTTTTCCTGAAAGCTTCTTTGCTGAAGGAAAACTGCAAAATAACGTCAGCTTTTCTCGTAAAAATGTTCTTCGAGGACTCCATGCTGAACCTTGGGACAAGTACATCTCAGTAGCAGATGGTGGCAAGGTTCTGGGTTCTTGGGTTGACCTACGTGAAGGTGAGACTTTTGGAAATGTTTATCAGACCGAGATTGATGCAAGTAAGGGAATCTTTGTCCCTCGTGGCGTGGCCAATGGTTTCCAAGTCCTCTCGGATACAGTTTCTTATAGCTATCTGGTCAATGACTACTGGGTACTTGAACTCAAGCCTAAATATGCCTTTGTCAACTATGCAGATCCAGCCTTGGGCATCCAGTGGGAAAACCTAGCAGAAGCAGAAGTTTCGGAAGCAGATAAACATCATCCACTGCTTAAGGATGTCAAACCACTAAGAAAAGAAGATTTGTAAAAAGGTTAAGGAATAAAAATGACTGAATACGAAAATATCATCGTGACGGGTGGAGCAGGATTTATCGGTTCTAACTTTGTTCATTATGTTTATAATAACTTTCCAGACGTCCATGTGACAGTACTGGACAAGCTGACTTATGCGGGTAATCGTGCCAATATTGAAGAAATTATAGGTGATCGTGTTGAGTTGGTTGTTGGAGATATTGCAGATGCAACCTTGGTCGATAAGCTAGCTGCTCAAGCAGATGCCATTGTTCACTACGCTGCAGAAAGTCACAATGACAACTCACTGAATGATCCGAGCCCCTTTATCCATACCAACTTCATCGGGACCTACACTCTTTTGGAAGCAGCACGTAAATACGACCTTCGTTTCCACCATGTTTCGACTGACGAAGTCTATGGGGACCTGCCTTTGCGTGAAGATTTGCCAGGTCATGGAGAAGGTCCAGGTGAGAAATTTACGGCTGAAACTAAGTACAATCCCAGCTCGCCTTACTCATCAACCAAGGCGGCTTCAGACTTGATTGTCAAAGCTTGGGTGCGCTCATTTGGTGTTAAAGCGACTATTTCTAACTGTTCAAACAACTATGGTCCTTACCAGCATATCGAGAAGTTCATTCCGCGCCAAATCACCAATATTTTGAGTGGAATCAAGCCAAAACTCTATGGTGAAGGTAAGAATGTCCGTGACTGGATCCATACCAATGACCATTCTTCAGGTGTTTGGACGATTCTGACTAAAGGTCAAATCGGTGAAACCTACTTGATTGGTGCGGATGGTGAGAAGAACAATAAAGAAGTGCTGGAACTCATCCTCGAGGAAATGGGACAGCCAGCTGATGCTTATGACCATGTGACGGATCGAGCTGGTCACGACCTTCGCTATGCTATTGATGCTAGCAAGCTCCGTGATGAACTAGGGTGGGAGCCAGAGTTTACCAATTTTGAAGCAGGTCTCAAAGAGACCATTAAGTGGTATACAGACAACCAAGAATGGTGGAAATCTGAAAAAGAAGCAGTCGAAGCCAACTATGCTAAGACACAACAAATAATTAAGTAATCAGATACTAAAAAGCAAGAGAATTTAAAGCCTCTTGCTTTTTATGTATGTCGTAATCTGTTATTTTCTTACTTCTTGTTTATAAAACTCTTTAAGGGCATCTTGCCAGGTTGGAATGACGAAACCTGTGGCCTTCGCTTTGGCTAAACTCATGGTTGAGTTGAGGGGGCGTTTAGCCTTGGCAGGAAACTTGCTGGAGTCTACCGGAATCACTTCAACATCACTGTCCTTAAGAATCTCGACAGCGAAGTCATACCAAGTGGTATCTTCAGTGGAGTCATTTGATAAGTGGTAGTAGCCAAATGCTTTTTGATTTTCAGTCAAGTAAATCATGAACTCAGCCAAGGTACGTGTCCAAGTTGGACGACCGTGTTGGTCGTTGACAACAGTGAGAGTTTTATGGGTTTTAGCAAGATTTTGCATGGTAAAGACAAAGTTCTTGCCATAATTTCCAAAGACCCAAGCAGTACGGATGATATAATGCTGTGACGTAAGGTTTTCAACAAGTTCCTCACCCATTCTCTTGGTACGTCCGTACTCTGTTTGCGGATCAGGTAGGTCATCGACTTCCCATTCTTGTCCGACGGGTTTCTTCCCATCAAAGACGTAGTCTGTTGAGATATAGACCAGAGTAGCTCCGTATTTCTCAGAGGCCTTGGCTACATTTTCAGTTCCAGTTACGTTGATGGCAAAATCCAGTTCTTTTCCCTCATCTTCTGCCGCATCAACAGCAGTATAAGCTGCACAATGATAGACCAGAGTTGGATTAACCTCGGCAAAGACTTTCTCAACCATTTCAGCATTAGTGATATCCATTTCGGCCACATCCACTGCAACATAGTCCACATTTCGTTCATCTAATAAATAACGTAGTTCTGTACCGAGTTGACCATTTGCACCTGTAATTAATATCATTGTCTTCTCCTTAACTTTTCTTCTATCTAATCATAGCAAAAAAATGATAAAAAATCTGATTTTCGGCCCTTGTTTTGATGGTTTCTATCCGATAAGAATCTGTTTTTGAAATAAAGCTGTTTATTAGATTCTTTGAGATAGAATTTTATTATAGCTGTAAAGCAATTCTTAAAATTCGGAGCGTTAGCACTGTTCAGAAAATAGAAAATTTTAGTGAATTTTACCTATTTCCTATTGCTTTCTGGCTTTTTATTTGTTATATTAAAAGTACAATTATTTTTTATTTATAACAGTAAAGCAGAGCACTTTCAGAGAAAGGAGTATTTTTTAAAAAAGAAATGTAAACGCTTACTGGAAAATGAAAGGATTTAGGAGTTCATGGATAAACGATTTTTTGAAAAACGCTGTAAGTTCAGTATTCGTAAGTTTACGCTTGGAGTAGCTTCGGTGATGATTGGAGCGACTTTCTTCGCAGCTAGCCCAGTATTGGCTGATCAAGCAAGAGTTGGTTCAACAGATAATTTGCCGAGTGAACTGGCTGATTTGGATAAGAAGGCTAGTGATGAGGGGCACGATTTTGACAAGGAAGCTGCCGCTCAGAATCCTGGTTCAGCTGAAACTACTGAAGGCCCTCAAACAGAAGAAGAGTTATTGGCTCAAGAAAAAGAAAAGTCTGAAAAGCCAAGCAATCTGCCAAAAGAATTAGAAGATAAGTTGGAGAAAGCTGAAGACAATGGGCGTGAAGTTGAAAAGGATCAATTGGCCCAAGATACAGGGAAACTTGTTCCAGAAGATGTAGCTAAAACGACTAACGGGGAATTAAACTACGGCGCAACTGTTAAGATCAAGACGCCATCAGGAGAAGGCAGCGGTATTGTCGTTGCTAAAGACCTTGTCTTGACGGTTTCTCATAACTTTATCAAAGACAGCCAAGACGGCAATATCCGTAAGGTTGTGGATAATGACCAAGGGGATGGAGATATCTATAGCATCTCTTATCCAGGATTGCCAGATGTCAAGTTTAGTAAGAAAGATATCATTCATTGGGATCGTGAAGGCTACCTGAAGGGCTTCAAAAATGATTTGGCCCTAGTGAGATTGCGTACAGTTCTAGAAAATACGCCTGTTGAAGTAACCAAAAAGCCAGTAGTTAAGAAAATCGGAGATAAGCTCCATGTCTTTGGTTATCCAGAAGGGAAATTGAATCCGATTGTCAATACTACAGTTGATTTTGCGGAGCCATACGGAGAAGGTGTCCAAGGGATTGGTTACCAAGGAGGAAAACCAGGCGCTAGTGGCGGCGGTATCTTTGATACAGAAGGCAAACTGGTCGGTGTGCACCAAAATGGTGTAGTTGGAAAACGGAGCGGCGGTATTCTCTTCTCACCAGCTCAACTAAAATGGATCCAAGACCACATACAGGGAATTTCAAGTGTAAAACCAGCAGACTTGGAAGAGAAAGAAAAACCGGCTGAAGAAAAACCAAAAGAGGATAAACCTGCAGCTACTAAACCTGAAACACCTAAGACAGTAACTCCTGAATGGCAAACAGTAGCGAATAAAGAGCAACAAGGAACAGTTACGGTTCGTGAAGAAAAAGGTGTCCGCTACAATCAATTGTCCTCAACTGCACAGAACGACAATGGCGATAAACCAGCCTTGTTTGAAAAACAAGGATTGACAGTTGACGCTAATGGAAATGCGACGGTTGATTTAACCTTCAAAGATGATTCTGAAAAAGGCAAATCACGCTTTGGTGTCTTCTTGAAATTTAAAGATACCAAGAACAATGTTTTTGTTGGTTATGACAAGGACGGCTGGTTCTGGGAGTATAAATCTCCAACCGATAGCACATGGTATAAGGGGGGACGTGTAGCAGCGCCTGAGACAGGATCAATTAACCACCTATCAATTAACCTCAAGTCAGATGGACAACTCAATGCAACGAATAATGATGAGAAACTCTTTGATACGGTCACTTTGCCAGCAGCTGTTAATGAAACTCTCAAAAATGAGAAGAAAATCGTCCTAAAAGCTGGTTCCTATGGCAATGAGCGTACGGTTGTCAGCGTTAAAACAGACAATCAAGAAGGCGTAAAAGCGGATGATACTCCTGCCCAGAAAGAAACAGGTCCGGTTGTTGACGATAGCAAGGTGACTTATGACACTATCCAGTCAGCAGTTTTGAAAGCGGTA
This sequence comes from Streptococcus oralis, assembly GCF_024399415.1. NCBI lineage: Bacteria > Bacillati > Bacillota > Bacilli > Lactobacillales > Streptococcaceae > Streptococcus > Streptococcus oralis. The sequence goes on along the minus strand of NZ_CP029257.1, from coordinate 1,669,839 downwards.
ATTGACCAAGCCTTTCCTCGTGTGAAAGAATACACTTTGAATGGGCATACTTTGCCAGGACAAGTTCAACAACTTAAGAAAATCTTGGTAAACAATCGCGAAATTACACCTGAAGTCACTTATAAGAAGATCAATGATACTACTGCAGAGTACTTGATGAAACTTCGTGACGAGAAGAATTTCATCAATGCAGATATGACAGTACGCTTGCAAGTTGTGGACAATCAATTACATTTTGATGTGACCAAGATTGTCAACCACAATCAAGTTACTCCAGGTCAGAAGATTGATGATGAAAGAAAACTTCTCTCCTCTATCAATTTCTTAGGAAACTCACTTGTGTCAGTTTCAAGCGACCAAACTGGAGCTAAGTTTGACGGGGCAACCATGTCAAACAACACTCATATCAGTGGAGATGATCATATTGCTGTAACCAATCCAATGAAGGATCTGGCTAAGGGTTACATGTATGGATTTGTTTCTACAGATAAGCTTGCTGCAGGTGTTTGGAGTAACTCTCAAAACAGCTACGGTGGTGGTTCGAATGACTGGACTCGTTTGACAGCATTCAAACAAACTGTTGGAAATACAAACTATGTGGGAATCCAAAGTTCTGAATGGCAATGGGAAAAAGCTTATAAGGGCATTGTTTTCCCAGAATACACCAAGGAACTTCCAAGTGCCAAGGTTGTTATCACCGAAGACGCCAATGCTGACAACAAAGTCGACTGGCAAGATGGTGCCATTGCTTATCGTAGCATCATGAACAACCCTCAAGGTTGGGAAAAAGTTAAGGATATCACTGCTTACCGTATCGCGATGAACTTTGGTTCACAAGCACAAAACCCATTCCTAATGACCTTGGATGGTATCAAGAAAATCAATCTCCACACCGATGGTCTTGGGCAAGGTGTTCTCCTTAAAGGATATGGTAGTGAAGGTCACGACTCTGGTCACTTGAACTATGCTGATATTGGTAAACGTATTGGTGGTGTCGAAGACTTCAAGACCTTGATCGAAAAAGCGAAGAAATATGGAGCTCATCTAGGTATCCACGTGAACGCTTCTGAGACTTATCCTGAGTCTAAATACTTTAATGAAAATATTCTTCGTAAGAATCCAGATGGTAGCTACAGCTACGGATGGAACTGGCTAGATCAAGGTATCAACATTGATGCTGCTTATGACTTGGCGCATGGACGCTTAGCTCGCTGGGAAGACTTGAAGAAAAAACTTGGTGATGGTCTCGACTTTATCTATGTGGATGTTTGGGGCAATGGCCAATCAGGTGATAACGGTGCCTGGGCTACCCACGTTCTTGCTAAAGAAATTAACAAACAAGGCTGGCGCTTTGCGATTGAGTGGGGCCATGGTGGTGAATACGATTCTACCTTCCAACACTGGGCAGCTGACTTGACCTATGGTGGCTACACTAATAAAGGTATCAACAGTGCCATCACACGCTTTATCCGCAACCACCAAAAAGATTCTTGGGTTGGGGACTACAGAAGTTACGGTGGTGCAGCCAACTACCCACTTCTAGGTGGCTACAGCATGAAAGATTTTGAAGGCTGGCAAGGAAGAAGTGACTACAATGGCTATGTAACCAACTTATTTGCCCATGATGTCATGACTAAGTATTTCCAACACTTCACTGTAAGTAAATGGGAAAATGGTACACCAGTTACCATGACCGATAACGGTAGCACCTATAAATGGACTCCAGAAATGAAGGTTGAGCTAGTCGATGCAGCAGGTAACAAGGTTGTTGTGACTCGTAAGTCAAATGATGTCAATAGCCCGCAATACCGCGAACGTACAGTAACGCTCAATGGTCGTGTCATCCAAGATGGCTCAGCTTACTTGACTCCTTGGAACTGGGATGCAAATGGTAAGAAACTTCCTACTGATAAGGAAAAAATGTACTACTTCAATACGCAAGCTGGTGCAACAACTTGGACCCTTCCGAGCGATTGGGCAAATAGCAAGGTTTACCTTTACAAGCTAACGGACCAAGGTAAGACAGAAGAACAAGAACTAACTGTAAAAGATGGCAAGATTACCCTAGACCTTCTAGCAAATCAACCATACGTTCTTTACCGTTCAAAACAAACCAATCCTGAAATGTCATGGAGCGAAGGCATGCATATCTATGACCAAGGATTTAATAGTGGAACCTTGAAACACTGGACCATTTCTGGTGATGCTTCTAAGGCAGAAATCGTTAAGTCTCAAGGTGCAAACGATATGCTTCGTATCCAAGGCAATAAGAGCAAGGTAAGCCTTACTCAGAAACTGACTGGCTTGAAACCAAATACCAAGTATGCTGTTTATGTAGGTGTCGATAACCGTAGTAATGCTAAGGCAAGTATCACTGTGAATACTGGTGAAAAAGAAGTGACTACTTATACCAATAAGTCACTCGCTCTCAACTACATCAAAGCTTATGCTCATAACAATCGTCGTGACAATGCTACAGTTGACAATACAAGTTACTTCCAAAATATGTACGCCTTCTTTACAACAGGATCGGACGTCTCAAATGTTACTCTGACTTTGAGTCGTGAAGCTGGTGATGAAGCAACTTACTTTGATGAAATTCGTACCTTTGAAAATAATTCAAGCATGTACGGAGAAAACCATGATACAGGTAAAGGCACCTTCAAACAAGACTTTGAAAATGTTGCTCAAGGAATCTTCCCATTTGTAGTGGGTGGTGTCGAAGGTGTCGAAGACAACCGGACTCACTTGTCTGAAAAACACGATCCATATACACAGCGTGGTTGGAACGGTAAGAAAGTCGATGATGTTATCGAAGGAAATTGGTCATTGAAGACAAATGGACTAGTGAGCCGTCGTAACTTGGTTTACCAAACTATTCCGCAAAACTTCCGCTTTGAGGCAGGTAAGACTTATCGTGTAACCTTTGAATACGAAGCAGGATCAGACAATACCTATGCCTTTGTAGTCGGTAAGGGAGAATTCCAGTCAGGTCGTCGTGGTAGTCAAGCAAGCAACTTGGAAATGCATGAATTGCCAAATACTTGGACGGATTCTAAGAAAGCCAAGAAGGCAACCTTCCTCGTGACAGGTGCAGAAACAGGCGATACTTGGGTAGGTATCTACTCAACTGGAAATGCAAGTAATACTCGTGGTGATTCTGGTGGGAATGCTAACTTCCGTGGTTACAATGATTTCATGATGGATAATCTCCACATCGAGGAAATTACCCTAACAGGTAAGATGTTGACAGAAAATGCTCTGAAAAACTACTTGCCAACTGTGGCCATGACCAACTACACGAAAGAGTCTATGGATGCTTTGAAAGAGGCGGTATTTAACCTCAGCCAAGCAGATGATGACATTAGTGTAGAAGAAGCGCGTGCAGAGATTGCCAAGATTGAAGCCTTGAAGAATGCTTTGGTTCAGAAGAAAACAGCCTTGGTAGCAGAAGACTTTGAAAGTTTGGATGCGCCTGCCCAACCAGGTGAAGGCCTAGAGAATGCCTTTGATGGCAATGTATCTAGCCTATGGCATACATCTTGGAGTGGTGGAGATGTAGGTAAGCCTGCAACCATGGTCTTGAAAGAACCAACTGAAATCACAGGACTTCGCTATGTTCCACGTGCATCTGATTCAAATGGAAACTTGCGAGATGTGAAACTGGCTGTCACAGATGAGTCTGGCAAGGAACATACCTTCACCGTGACGGATTGGCCAAATAACAACAAACCAAAAGATATTGACTTTGGTAAGACAATCAAGGCTAAGAAAATTGTCCTTACTGGTACCAAGACATACGGAGATGGTGGAGATAAATACCAATCTGCAGCGGAACTCATCTTTACTCGTCCACAAGTAGCAGAGACACCTCTTGACTTGTCAGGCTATGAAGCAGCTTTAGCTAAGGCGCAGAAATTGACAGACAAAGAAAATCAAGAGGAAGTGGCTGGAGTTCAGGCGAGCATGAAATATGCGACGGATAATCATCTCTTGACTGAAAGAATGGTCGAGTTCTTCGCAGACTATCTCAACCAATTACAAGATAAGGCTGCTAAACCAGACGCTCCTACAAGCAGCAAGGGTGAAGAGCAACCTCCAGTTCTTGAAGTTCCTGAATATACAGGTCCTTACGGAACAGCTGGAGAAGAAGCGGCTGTTCATGACCTACCTGAGTTTAAGGGCGGTGTCAATGCGGCAGAAGCAGCTGTTCATGACCTAGCTGAGTTCAAGGGCGGAGTCAATGCAGTTCAAGCCTTGGTAAACGAATTGCCAGAATACAAAGGTGGAGCCAATGCAGTTCTAGCAGCTGCAAATGAAGTTCCAGAGTATAGAGGTGGAGTCAATGCAGTTGAGGCCTTGGTAAATGAAAAGCCAGCCTACACAGGTGTATTGGCTACAGCTGGAGATCAAGCAGCTCCAACAGTTGAAAAACCTGAGTACCCGCTCACTCCAAGTCCAGTAGCTGATACCAAAACTCCGGGAGCTAAAGATGAAGAAAAACTACCTGCTACAGGGGAGCACAGCTCAGAAGTAGCCCTCTTCTTAGCAAGTGTGAGCATCGCTTTATCTGCTGCGGTTCTTGCGACAAAACGTAAAGAAGATTAATGAGATTTGATTATTGAAGTTCAAAGCAACTCGAATCAAAAAGGAACAAACAGCCGGAGAGGACCTCTTGGTTCTCTCCTTTTTCAAAGGAGAAATGATACCGCTTACTCATGTACGCGGATGAAAGGAATAGGAGAAAGATGGATAGACATTTTTTTGAGAAACGCTGTCACTATAGTATAAGAAAATTTGCAATAGGTGCAGCCTCCGTTATGATTGGTGCTAGTATCTTTGGAGCCAATATGGTTCAGGCAGCAGAAACAGCAGCGCCTTCAGAAACAGAGGGAAGCATCACCCATGTTGAAGCACTGGATAAGTTACCAGATGATTTAGCCGCTGCGCTTGAAAAGGCGGATGCAGAAGCTGCAACAGAAGCAAGTCATGAAGAAACTCCAGCGACTGACGAAGGAAGCAATCCTACAACAAGTGAAGAGGCAAAACCAGAGACAAGTCCTACAAGTCCCAAGCCAGCAGAAACGCCGAAACCGGTTGAAACACCAAAGGCAGACAATAAACCAGCTGAAACTGCTACGCCCGCACCAAAACCAGCTGAAAAGCAAATTGAAGATAGAGAAGATGTCAATCATCTCGAAGGTGCTACTGCTCAGGCGAGCAACCATGAGACTGGTACCAACTTTACTGCGGATAAGGCTATCGACGGAGATGACAATACTCGTTGGGCTACAGACAAAGATGTACCAAAACCAACTTTTGAACTAACTCTGCCAAAGACTACCTTGATCAAACATGTAGAAATTGACTGGGATCGTCGTCTTCGTAATGGGCAAAATGACCCCAATATCAAATCTTGGAGTCTCTACTATGCAGGTCAAGAAGACGTGGGCGCTAATGGAGAAAAACAATGGAAACTAGCTCATACCAAGATTGGAGATCCAGTTTTAGACGAGAAAGTAGACCTAGCTGACAGTATCCAAGCTAAGTACCTCAAATTGGAGGTCAATGATTACCAAGCGGGAACAATGAACTGGAGAAATGTTGGAATCCAAGAAATTCGAGCTTATTCTAACGTTCCGGACCATAGTAAGGTAACGGATATCCGCCAAGTAACCGAACTAACAGTAGCAGAAGATGGACAGTCTCTTGTCTTACCAACTTTACCAGGGAAAGTTAGCCTTATCGGAAGCAACAAGCAAGGTGTGATTGACCTTCAAAATCACATCTATAAGCCTTTGACAGACCAACGCGTCAAGGTCATGGTCCAACAAATCAAAGATAGTCATACTTTCACTAAGGAATTTGAAGTAGTCATCAAGGGGCTACATCAGGACGAAGGTGTGGGTGTCAAACCAAAAGTAGCACCAGCTGTTCAACAATGGTATGGGAAAGAAGGTCAATCTTCTATCACTTCAGATACAGTTCTTGCGACGGGTGATTCTGGCTTTGATCAGGCTGCAACCTTCTATCAGTCAGACCTTGCTAGCCGTGGATTGGAACTAGCAACAGGTGACAAGCAGGCTCAAAAACGAATCGAATTTAAAAAAGTTGAAAACAAGGGTTATGGTAAAGAAGGGTATGGCATCACTATCCAAAATGATGTGATTACCATCGAAGCTGCCACAAACACAGGAGCCTTCTACGCCACTCGTACCCTTCTTCAAATGGGAGAAAGTAACCTCCAAAATGGCGAAATTCGTGATTTCCCAAGTTTCAGCCACCGTGGCTTTATGCTGGATACAGGTCGTAAATTTATCCCTTATGACACTCTTGTAGACATCATGCTCAACATGGCTTACTACAAGATGAACGACTTGCAGTTGCACCTCAACGATAACTATATCTTCCTTAAGGAACACTTGGCAGGTAAGAGCTTAACACCAGAAGAACAACTCAAGTATGTTCTTGAACATGCCAAGACTGGTTTCCGTGTGGAGACAGACATTGTCGGTAAGAATGGACAAAAACTAACATCAGACGAGCATTATACCAAGGAAGAAATGCAAAATCTGATTAAACTTGCCAAGGCCTTGCATATCAACCTAGTGCCAGAAATTGATACACCAGGTCATGCACTATCATTTGTCAAAGTTCGTCCAGATCTCATGTATCAAGGTAGTTTGAGCGATTATGCAGGCAAGCACAATGTTGAGCGCGTAGCCATGCTAGACTTGGATAACAAGTACGAAGAAACTCTTAAATTTGTCAAATCAGTTTATGACAAACTCCTCGATGGTCCAGATGCACCGCTTCATGGCGTGTCCACTGTTCATATCGGAACGGATGAATACTATGGCAGCAGAGAAAGCTATCGTCGCTATGTCAATGACCTTATCAAATACATTAAAGGAAAGGGATATACCCCTCGTATCTGGGGCTCGCTCAGTGCGAAACGTGGAAACACTCCTGTTGACTGGAACGGAGTAGAGGTTGATATCTGGAGTATCGGATGGCAACGACCAAATGAAGCCATTGCTCAGGGAGCTAAGATTATCAATATCACGGATGTACCGACCTATAGTGTGCCAAGTGGAAGCAATAGTCAAGCAGCCTACGGGGACTATGCTAACTACGAACGTCAGTACAATAGCTGGACACCGAATGATTTTAGAACAGGTGGAGGTCCACTTCTACCAGCTTCTCATCCAAGTATCCTTGGTGGTGGTCACGCAGTTTGGAATGATAATATCGACCTTCATGAGACTGGTTTGACCTCTTATGACATCTTCAAACGCTTCTTCAAGAGCATGCAAACCACTGCAGAACGCACCTGGGGATCTGACCGTGCAGCTGCGACCTTTGCAGAACGCACCCTACCAACGAGCCCTTATGCGCCACAGTCAAATCCTGATAAAGAGATTGATCAAAGCGACTTGTTTACCATCAATTCTGAAACAGTCAAGAACTATGCAAGCAAGAAGGTGAAGGCAAGCGAACAGGGATTGGCTTTTGAGAAAGATAGCAGTATCGAAGGCTTGGCTGGTGATGTTGGTCCAAGTCACGTCTTGAAGTTTGATGTGACTGTCACTGGAGACGGGGAACAAACCTTCTCAACAAGTGGGGACAACCGTATCTATCTAGCTGATAAAGACGGCTACCTTGCTTACCAGTTTGAACAGTTCCATATCCAATTCAATAAAAAACTTGAAAAGAACAAACGTTATCAAATCTCCATCGTGACTAAACCACAGTCAACCGAAGTCTATGTGGATGGTGAAAAGATTGAGCGTATCGCAAATCCAGCCCACCCTCGCTTTGCCCACAATAGCTTGGTACTACCGCTTGAAAGCATCGGTGGATTCAAAGGAATCTTGCATAGCGCAGAGTTGTCGGATAAAGCATTTGTAAATCCTCGTTTGATTTCAAATGATAAGATTACTGCAACCGCAAGCAGTCAGCAACTTCCAGGAAACGCGACTGAAGGCGCTGTTGAAAAGGCCTTTGACAATGATCCAAATACCTTCTGGCATACTAAATGGACTGGTGACACTGCGCCATACACCCTTACTATGACCTTGAAAGAAGCAGAAAAAGTCAATGGCTTGACCTATCTCCCACGCCCAGGTGGTGGAAATGGTGTCGTGACGCGCTACGAAATCTACGCACAAAAAGATGGCCAAATGGTCAAGGTTTCAGAAGGAAGCTGGGACAATAACGCCCAAGAAAAAACAGTCAACTTTGCGGCGGTAGATACCAACAAGATTGAGTTGAAAGTATTGGAAGGCGTTGGTGGTTTTGCAAGTGCAGCTGAAGTTCATCTATTAAAACCTGTCAAAGAAGAGCAAGAAACGCCTGCACCAAGTCAACCAGAAAAACCAACTACACCAGAAAAACCAAAAGTAGAGCAAACAGGTGATGGAACAGTTGAATTGGCAGATCAATTCACTGCAAGTAAACCAGCTAGCGAAGACAGCATTGCCACTGCCAGCAAGAGCGCAGACTATCTCAAGAAAGAGTACAAGGTCTTCCCAACTCCACAAAAAGTGACTTATGGAGAAGGAGTCACAGCCCTTCGCAAGCAAGTCAATCTGGTCATGGGCGATCAACTCGATATCTATACTCGCAATCGCTTGAAGAGTGTCTTGCAGGACAATCAAGTATCTTATACAACTGGTAAGGCAGCAATCGCTGGCGCAACCAATATCTATCTTGGAGTGCATGGACAAGGTTCACAAGCAGAGCAAAACTTGTCCAATGTTTCAGCAGGTCTCTTTGACAAGATTGACGCCTATGTCTTGAGTATCAAGGATAATTCGATTTCTATCGTCGGAAAAGACACTGATGCAGTCTTCTATGGTTTGACAACCTTGAAACACATGCTCAAGGAAAGCCAAGTACCAGTCCTTCGCAATGTAACAGTAGAAGATTACGCAGAGCTCAAGAACCGTGGTTTCATCGAAGGATACTATGGAAACCCATGGTCGAATGCCGATCGTGCAGAACTCATGCGTTTTGGTGGCGATTTGAAATTGAACCAATACTTCTTTGCACCAAAAGACGATCCATACCACAACAAGAAATGGCGTGAACTCTATCCAGAAGAAAAACTAGCTGAAATCCGTGAACTTGCTCGTGTCGGAAATCAAAGTAAAACACGCTATGTCTGGACTATCCATCCATTCATGAACAACCGTATCCGCTTTGGCAATGAAGCGCATTACCAAGAAGATTTGGCAACCATCAAGGCCAAATTTACCCAGTTGATGAAAGTGGGTGTCCGCGAATTTGGTATCCTTGCAGATGATGCACCGAGCCCAGTCGGAGGCTACAATAGCTACAACCGCTTGATGCAAGATATGACCAAGTGGTTGACTGAAATGCAGGGAACTTACAGCGGTCTTCGTAAAGAAATGATTTTTGTTCCTGGCCAGTATTGGGGTAATGGACGTGAAGATGAGTTGAAATCCCTCAATGAAAATCTCCCAAGTTCAGCATCCATGACGCTTACTGGTGGTAAGATTTGGGGTGAAGTCTCTGAAAGCTTCCTTTCAACTCTCAAAAACAATCTATCCGCAGGTGGCAAGACCTATCGCCCAGTTTCACTTTGGATTAACTGGCCGGTAACAGATAACTCTAAACAACACTTGATTCTAGGTGGTGGTGAGAAATTCCTTCATCCAAATGTGGATCCAAGCTTGCTATCTGGTATCATGTTGAACCCAATGCAACAGTCTGAACCATCTAAGATTGCCCTCTTTTCAGGAGCTCAATACTCATGGAAACAGTGGAAATCAGAAGAAGAAGCTAAGAAAATCAATGACATTGCCTTCAACTTTGTAGAAAATGGTCATTTTGAAGATAGTAAGGTATCAGCAGCCTTCCGTGAACTTGGTAAGCACATGATCAACCAAAACATGGATAATCGTGTCGTCAAACTAGAAGAATCTGTAGACTTGGCTCCAAAATTGACAGACTTCATGACCAAGCTCAAAGCTGGTCAGGATGTAACTGCTGAACGTGCAGCCTTGCGTGCAGAATTTGCCAAGATTAAAGAAGCAGCCGAACTCTATAAAGCATCAGGCGATAAAAAGATGGTTGCCCAAATCCACTATTGGTTGGATAATGCAATTGACCAAATGAATGCTCTCGATGCCTTCCTTACAGGAACTGAAGCCATGGCTACAAACGATGCAGCCAAACTTTGGGACAGCTACTATAAAGGTTTGAAATTGTACGAACAGTCTCAAACTCACACCTTCCATTATGTAGACCATATGGAAAGAGCTGAATTGGGTGTTCAACATATTCGTCCATTTATCCTATCCCTGAAAGAAGTTCTGGCATCTGAAGTTCAAAAAGTCTTGCATCCAGATCAAATCATCAGTACCTTTATCACCAATCGAACAGGTGTAGAAGGTGGTTTAGCAGAAGTAACGGATGGCGATTTGGCAACTCATGCGATTATTAAATCACCAAATAGCATCAAGACAGGTGATTATATCGGTATGAAATTCAACAAGCCAGTAGCGATTCAAACCTTGACCTTTGCTATGGGAACGCAGGCAAATCCACGTGATACCTTTAGTAAGGCAGAAGTGCAGTATCTAGATGAAAATGACAACTGGGTAACCTTGAAAGAGCCAAGCTATGTCGGAAATGAATCCCTGCTTAAGTTTGAGAATCTCAACATCAAGGCCAAAGCAGTTCGCATGATTGCGACAGCAGACCGCGAGAACACTTGGTTTGCAGTTCAGGAAATTGCAGTCAACCGTCCAGTTGAAAAAGCTCGTAGCCAACAAGCAACGACAGTTAGTCTAAGCTCAAACTTAGTTTACAAACTAAATACCTCAGCCCGTCAAATCACTGATGGCAAGGACAATACAGAAGCCATGATGGCAAATGCTGACGGTAGCAATACGACACCAGTAGATGCTTGGGCACAACTTGACCTCGGTGAAGTCAAGTCAGTCACTAAAGTACGACTTCGCCAAGGAACGGGTGATAAGCTTGCCACAGGTGTACTTGAGTATTCTACAGATGGAACTGCATGGCAAGAGTTGGATCGCCTATCAGGAGAACAAACCAAGGAAGTGACCAGAGCGATCAATGCTCGTTACATCCGAGTACGCAATACCAAGGCCCTTGACCTCTGGTGGCGTATCCAAGACTTCTCTGTTGAGACACGCTCTGGAAACAGTGAGTTAACGGACACCAACGTCGATGCCTTGAAGGAAACGCCGGTAGTGGATAGCTTGGGCAGTTACGAGCTTCAAATTCCAGCTGGAACTAAACTTCCTGCAAATAGCTATCTAGGTATGAAACTTGACCGTATCCATCAGGTCAAGAGCATCCAGCTCCAAGGCCAAGCCAACCCAGCTCTTAGCCTTGAGTACTCTGCAAATGCGCAAGAATGGATGCCAGCTAGCCAGTTGATAGACAGATCTGTAGTGAGCCATTTGGTACGTTATGTTCGTCTGGTCAATAAAACAGATCAGGAACAAGCTGTGACAGCCACTTCTCTCCTTGTGACAACCAAAGAAGTGCAACCAACAAAATTGGAATCAACTTCAATGGGAATTCATCCAACATACGGAAGCAATGATGTTCGTAAACTGAACAACCTAGATCAACTATTTGACGGTGTTTACAACAACTTCGTTGAGTTTTCAGACTATGCTCATAAAGATGGCCACGTAACCTTGAAACTTGGTAGCGAACGTACTATCAAGAAGATTAGAGCCTACATCCAAGACGGAACACAAAACTACCTTCGTGATGGTAAGATTCAAGTCAGCCAAGACGGTAAAACTTGGACAGATGTCGTGACAGTAGGAGATGGTGTGGCCAACAGCACACACGATGATTCATTGACAGATGGTTGGACACATGATTCTAAGATGCCAGGAAATCGCTACATAGAGGGCGAATTGACGACACCAGTCAAAGCCAACTATCTCCGTGTCCTCTATACAGCGGATTATGATGCCCGTTTTGTAGGATTTACAGAATTAGTGATCAATGACGGTGAATTTGTCAAACCAATCAATGATCCAACAGTAGAAGGAAGTAGTGGAGAAAGTCAGGGCAACCTTTATAATAATCTTGTAGACGGCAAAGTCTTGACCAGCTACAAGTCTGAAAAAGACAAGGGAGAATTGGTGTATCACTTATCTGAGCCGACTAATGCTAACCACCTTCGTCTTGTTTCCAGTCTTCCTGAAGGAGCGAAAGCACGTGTTCTTGCTAGAACACTCAAGGATGGTCAAGACAGTTGGACAGACCTCGGTGCCATTACATCTAGTCTCCAAACTTTCGCTATCCGAAATGGTGGCTCTCTTCTAGACGTCAAATTAGTCTGGGAAGGTGGCAAGGCTGAGTTTTATGAATTGGCAAGCTTCCATCAAGAATTAACAGAAGAACCTGTTCAGTCAAGTAAGGGCGAAGAACCAGCACCCGTTCTTGAGGTTCTTGAATTCACAGGTGGTGTCAATGCAGTTGAAGCCCTAGTACATGAACTTCCAGAGTACACAGGCGCATTAGCAACAGTAGGTGACCAAGCGGCTCCAACAGTAGAGAAACCTGAGTTCAAGGGCGGTGTCAATGCAGTTGAAGCCTTGGTACATGAGCTTCCAGAATACACAGGCCCAGTAGCGACAGTAGGAGACCAAGCGGCTCCAACAGTAGAGAAACCTGAGTTCAAGGGTGGTGTCAATGCAGTGATGGCTCTAGTGCATGAATTGCCAGAATACACAGGCCCGCTAGCAACAGTAGGCGACCAGGCAGCACCGACAGTAGAGAAACCAGAGTTCAAGCTAAGTTCGTTAGAAAAAACTCAGACTTCAGGAGCACCAGTTCAAATTGCCAAAGAAGACAAGAGATTGCCAGAAACTGGTGAGAAACAGTCAGAAACAGCTATTTTCTTGGCAAGTGTTGGACTAGCTCTATCTACTATCTTTGTCGCAAAAACAAAGAAAGACTAGTATTTAGTAAAACCTCTTAACAAGATTACGAAATCCGTTTCCTATCTTTCCCAATGAGGTTTATAGTACAGAAAAAGCCTGAGAAGATGTCTTCTCAGGCTTTTGTTAAGCACATAAATGCAATAGAGCTATGAAAAAATCACCCAGAAAAATCTGGGTGATAAATGTTATGGTTGTGCTGGTTGAGGATTCTGATTTTGGTTCTGGTTTTGTTGACCAGGCGTTGTATTTGGTTGCTGGTTATTGGTATTATTGTTTGCACTATTATTCGTGCTTGGAGTAGTTGAGCTTGACTGTGAAGTTGAACTTTCTGATGTCGAGCTCGAACTTTCTGGTGTTGGGGCCTGTTGCGGAGCAGGAGCAGTCCATGCAGAACGAGCACCGTTTTTAAAGACGAACTCACCACTTCGATAGAGGCCTTCTGGCATAGTCCAGTCGCCAGGGTTGTTATCCTCAGACAGATAAGTCATCATTGAACGGTAAACCTTAGCTGCAACGTAGAAGCCATCACCAACGATAGGAGTAAGGCGGTTTGAGTAACCTGTCCACACAGCCATTGAATATTTGCGAGTATAACCAACAAACATTTCGTCTGGAGCTACATAACCAGTATTTTTGATGTAGTTTTCAATTTCATCATCTGTATAGTTTGATGTACCAGTCTTACCAGCTTGAGGTAGCCAAGGGAGATAAGCACCACGACCAGTTCCGTATGCTAAGACAGTCTTCATCATTTCTGTCATCATATAGGCGGTCGTCTCTTTCATGGCACGAGTACCAGGATCAGCGTATTCTTTTGAGCTACCATCGCTAAAGACGATTTTGTTGATATACATTGGTTTATGGTAGATACCACCGTTAGCAAAAGCAGCGTAAGCAGCAGCCATTTTCTCACTACTTGCTCCGTACTTTTTGTTTGACTCAGTCGTATTACTTGAAATCGCGTTGGCATAGTGCATATCTGGATAGTCAATACCGATTCCATTTAGGAAGGTCTTGGCTCTATCCAAACCGACTTTGTTCAAGGTTTCTACGGCTGTAACGTTACGTGATTGTTGGAGCGCATATTGGATGGTGATGTTTCCAAAATAACTTCTATCCCAGTTGTAAACAGGGGTATCTGTTCCAGGATAGTTGTATGGAACATCATGTACAATCGAAGCAGTTGAGTCGTAGATGTCATACTCCAAGGCAGGAGCATAGTCTGTGATTGGCTTCATGGTAGAACCCCAGTCACGGTTGGTTTCAACAGCTTGGTTGATTCCGAAGGAAACATTGCTTGATTGGTGACGAGAACCTAACTGAGCAATGACTTTCCCGTTTGTCACATCCACAATCGTTGAAGCTACTTGCATTTCATCATCTGGATAGTTGACATACTCGTCGGTATTGTAGATATCCCAGAGATGTTGTTGAACTTTAGGATCAACGTTGGTGTAGACATCCATACCAGTCGTTAAGAGATTGTAGCCTGTTTCTTGTTCGACTTGATCGATTACCTCTTTGAGATAGTTGTCCATGTATGGAGGATAACTATTAGCCGATTTTAGACTTTGAAGTCCATCTGTAATCGGAGTATTAATCGCTTTTTCATATTGCTCAGCTGAAATGTAACCTTGCCCCTTCATCTCAGAGAGGACGAGATTACGACGTTCTTGAGCAGCTTCTGGATGCGAGTATGGATCATACTGGTTTGGAGCCTGAGGCATACCAGCAAGGAGAGCTAATTGAGGAATACTTAAATCTTTGAGATCCTTGCCATAGTAACTTTGGGCAGCTGTCTGCATTCCGTAGTTACCGTTTGACATGTAAACCTTGTTGATGTAGTAGGTCAAGATCTCTTGTTTAGTCGCTTTTTGTTCTAGCTGAACGGCTAACCAAGCTTCCTGAGCCTTACGAGAAAGGGTTTGATCAGAAGTTGACGTAGAAAAATAAGTTAACTTAATCAACTGCTGCGTCAAGGTTGAAGCTCCTTGCAGACCTCCACCACCACGAAGGTTTCGGAGGGTAGCACCTAGGATACGGATCGTGTCAATTCCTCGGTGATTAAAGAAGCGATGGTCCTCAATCGAAACAATAGCGTTGACCAAATCGGTCGGTATTTCGTTTGCTTGGGCATTGACCCGACGTTCCGAACCAAGATCAGCGATAAGCTCGTCATTGCTATCATAGATCTTACTTGACGTTGTAGCGACTAGTTTACTTTCAGAAAGTTCGGGAGCCTTGCTAACATAGTAGAGGAAGAGACCTCCACCAAGCATTACAGCTGCGATAAATACAGTTAAGAGACTGATACTGACATACTTAGCTATTCGCAGAAAAGTTTGTTTGTTCATCTTGTTTTACCACCTAGTAAATGTTCTTTGATAATGTCGAGGTAGGGAATTTGAGGAAAGGCACCAGGCTCAATCCTATATCCATTTTCTCGAATATATCCAAGTGGCATTGACTTCTGTCCCTTATCTTGATGATAGAAACGGATGAGGTCAATAGCCGGCAATAAGTAGGTTTCTTGCTGAGAAGAAAAGTGAAGGAGTACAAAGCAGATTCCTTGCTGGGCAAGGACTTGTTCCATATGCTGGATCTGATGGAGATGAAAATTCTTCATCGGTATCGCATGTTTTTGCCTGGTTTCCTTTGCTTCAAAGTCGATGTAGTATCCATCATAAACCCCTGAATAGTCAGTAGTTGAGGCTTGTCTAAAGTAGGCTTCAACGATCTTGGCACGACTTCGTTGGGGATAGTCGACACGTACGATTTGGATGGGAGTCGGTTTCTTATGAATAACAGCTAACCCATGCGACAAATAGTAGTCGTTCGTAGCATTGATCATCTTTTCAAAAGACATTCCCCGATTTGCGAAATTTTTAGTTTGTGACAGGGGTGCTTGCCTCTTTTGAGATGAAATTTTATGTGGATAGTTGACCATAATTCTCCTTATTGGTACAATAACATCACTCTATTATATCATAAATTTACAAAGAAAGGGTTAAAAATGACATCAGCCTTGATTTTAGGCTATTCAGCCTTCGACCTTGGTCTCTTTAATGACAAGGATATTCGCGTTGATATTATCAAAACAGCCATTCGGAGAGACCTGGAACGTCTAGCAGAGGATGGGGTGAACTGGCTTGTCTTTACAGGGACCTTGGGCTTTGAGTACTGGGCGCTTCAGGTGGCGAAAGACATGAAAGCAGACTATGGATTTCAGCTGGCGACCATTTTTGATTTTGAAACCCATGGCAGTAATTGGAATGAAGCAAATCAAGCGAAATTGAGTGAGTTCAAGCAGGTTGACTTTGTCAAATATGCCTATCCACAATATGAGCACAAGGGGCAACTGCGTGATTATCAGAAATTTCTGCTGGAGAATACAGATACTTGCTATCTTTTTTACGACGAAGAAAAGGAAACCAAGTTACGATATTTTTACCAAATGATGAAAAATCAAGCGGACTATGTTACAAGAAGATTAACATTTGAGGACTTGAATGAAATAGTAGAAAATTTTTCTGAAAAGTAAGCCTTTGACCTTGATTTTTACTTGTCTTTTTTTATATAATAATACTAGTAACCCAGAATGGAGAGAGACATGGCAAGTATTATATTTTCAGCGAAAGATATTTTTGAACAAGAATTTGGACGTGAAGTACGTGGATACAGCAAAGCAGAGGTAGATGAATTCCTAGATGATGTGATTAAGGATTATGAAACCTACGCAGCTTTGGTCAAATCCCTTCGTCAAGAGATTGCTGATTTGAAGGAAGAATTATCTCATAAACCACAGGTAGCGCCAACTCAACCAGACTCTATTGAAGTAACAGCTTCTACCTCAATGACAAACTTTGATATTTTGAAACGCTTAAATCGTCTCGAAAAAGAAGTATTTGGTAAGCAAATCTTAGACAACCAAGATTTATAATTGACTAAGGAATGAGTGCAATTTTTGGATAATCGCGTGAAGAGGTTCTCTTTTCATGAGGAAAGTCCATGCTAGCACAGGCTGTGATGCCTGTAGTGTTTGTGCTAGGCGAATCCATAAGCCTAGGGACGAGAAATCGTTACGGCAGTCGAAATGACTAAGTCTTCGGATAGGTCAGAATAGGCTTGAAAGTGCCACAGTGACGGAGTCTTTCTGGAAACAGAGAGAGTGGAACGCGGTAAACCCCTCAAGCTAGCAACCCAAATTTTGGTCGGGGCATGGAGTGCACGGAAACGAACGTAGTACTCTGACTGCTAGCAGATTTATGCTGTTAGCGGTAGACAGATGATTATCGAAGGAAGTGGTCCTAGTCACTTCTGGAACAAAACATGGCTTATAGAAAATTGCATATAGGTTGGGGCTGAGAAATCTTTCTCAACCTCATTTTTTAAAGTGAACAAGAGAAAGGTCTTGCAAGACTAGAAATGAAAGAACAATTTAATTTAATCGCAACTGCTGCGGCGGGTCTTGAGGCTGTCGTTGGACGTGAGGTGCGAGACCTTGGTTATGATTGCCAGGTTGAAAATGGGCGTGTTCGCTTTCAAGGAGATGTGAAGGCAATCATTGAGACCAACCTTTGGCTTCGCGCGGCGGATCGCATCAAGATTGTAGTCGGAAGTTTTCCAGCTAAGACTTTTGAAGAGCTTTTTCAAGGTGTTTTTGCTCTAGATTGGGAAAACTATCTCCCTCTAGGAGCACGTTTCCCGATATCAAAGGCAAAATGTGTCAAGTCTAAACTCCACAACGAACCCAGTGTTCAGGCTATTTCTAAGAAGGCTGTTGTGAAGAAATTACAAAAACACTATGCCCGTCCAGAAGGAGTTCCCTTGATGGAAACTGGTCCCGAGTTTAAGATTGAGGTATCTATCCTGAAAGATGTGGCAACTGTCATGATTGACACGACAGGATCCAGTCTCTTTAAACGTGGTTATCGTACGGAAAAGGGTGGAGCGCCAATCAAGGAAAATATGGCGGCGGCCATTTTACAACTCTCTAACTGGTATCCAGACAAGCCCTTGATTGATCCGACCTGTGGTTCAGGAACTTTCTGTATCGAGGCGGCTATGATTGCTAGAAAGATGGCTCCAGGCCTTCGCCGTTCCTTTGCTTTTGAAGAATGGAACTGGGTCAGCGATCGGTTAATCCAAGAAGTTCGCACAGAGGCGGCTAAGAAAATTGATTGTGAACTCGAGCTGGATATTATGGGCTGTGATATCGATGCTCGCATGGTGGAAATTGCCAAGGCAAATGCTCAAGCAGCAGGTGTCGCAGGTGATATCACCTTTAAGCAAATGCGGGTACAGGACTTGCGCACTGACAAGATTAATGGCGTTATCATTTCCAATCCACCATATGGGGAACGTTTGTCTGATGATGCAGGAGTTACCAAGCTCTATGCTGAGATGGGACAAGTCTTTGCACCACTGAAAACGTGGAGTAAGTTTATCCTGACGAGTGACGAAGCTTTTGAAAGCAAGTACGGAAGTCCAGCTGACAAAAAACGAAAACTCTATAACGGGACCTTAAAAGTGGATTTGTATCAATACTTTGGTCAGCGTGTCAAACGCCAAGAGGTAAAATAGAAAGGTGAACTCATGAGTAAGAAAAGACGTGATCGTCATAAAAAAGGACATCAAGAACCACAATTCGACTTTGATGAAGCAAAAGACTTGACTGTTGGTCAAGTCATTCGTAAGAATGAAGAGGTCGAAGCAGGAGTATTGCCTGAGGACAGTATCTTAGACAAATACATCAAACAGCACCGTGAAGAAATCGAAGCCGACAAGTTTGAAACTCGTCAGTTTAAAAAAGAAGAGCTAGCTTCTACTCAAAACCTAGAGGAAATGATCCAAGAAGTTCGTGAATCAAGTGAACCTTCTGATCAGGTAGACAATTCAGACATGGTTGCTGAGGAATCTATTGAAGAGATAGAAAATGATGAGACTACTCAGTTTGTTCCCCCACTTCAAGATGAAGAAAATGCTGAAATAGAGCCTCTCGTTTTAACAGAAACAGAGCCCAAGGAAATAAATGAGGAACAAGAAGAGGAGACCTATACACCTCTATCACGTTCGGCTCAAACAGAACCTGAAACAGGCTCTAAGAAGAAAGGTGTCATCATCATTGCTTCGGTAGTAGCTGCAATCCTTGTGCTTGCTGGAACATATTATGTCTACCGTCAAGTGTCTCGTTCAAACCAAGAAATCCAGTCTTCTCAAGCAGCCTCTTCGGATGATCAAGGGACACAAACAGCTTTGAAAGACTTCAATGATCTCTATGATACTTTCTATACAGATGCTAATAAGACTGCTCTGAAAAACAGCCAGTTTGATAAATTGAGCCAACTGAAAACCTTGCTAGATAAGTTAGAAGGTAGCCGTGATTATACACTAGCTAAGTCAAGATATGATAGCCTAGCAACTCAAATCAAGGCCATTCAAGATGTTAATGCCCTCTTTGAAAGCCCAGCAATCACTGATGGTGTCTTGGATACCAATGCGAAAGCCAAGGCAGACGCTAAATTTACAGAAATCAAGACAGGGAACACAGAACTAGACAAACTCTTGGATAAGGCCATTAGTCTTGGTAAGAGTCAACAAACCAGTGCTTCCAGCTCAAGTTCGAGCTCTAGCACGAGTCAAGCAAGCTCAAGTTCAGCTACAGAAAGCAATGCGAGCAGCACTACACCTTCAACTAGCACTACGGCACCAGCTAGAGACACAAATGGTGGTTTGTCTGGCGATGGGGTTAATCTTCAAAGAAGTGCTAGTCGTGTACCCTACAACCAATCAGCTGTAGACGATAGCAACAACCCTGCTTGGACGTTTGCGGATGGTGTATTGGAACAAGTCCTAGCAACATCACGTGCTCGTGGCTATATCACTGGAAATCAATATATCCTAGAACGTGTCAATATCGTAAACGGAAATGGTTATTACAACCTCTATAAACCAGATGGAACCTATCTCTTCACCCTCAACTGTAAGACGGGTTACTTTGTAGGGAATGGTTCTGGTCATGCGGATGACTTGGACTACTAGGACTCCGTTACAAAATTCTTTCCTTTCATAGGTAAAAATGATAAAATAAAACATATTAAACAAGAGGAGTGTCACATGACAAAAGCTAACTTTGGTGTCGTTGGTATGGCCGTAATGGGTCGTAACCTTGCCCTAAATATCGAATCTCGTGGTTATACAGTTGCCATTTACAACCGTAGTAAAGAAAAAACAGAAGATGTCATTGCTTGCCATCCTGAAAAGAACTTTGTGCCAAGCTATGACGTGGAAAGCTTTGTAAACTCAATCGAAAAACCTCGTCGTATCATGCTCATGGTTCAAGCAGGACCTGGTACAGATGCTACAATCCAAGCTCTTCTTCCCCACCTTGACAAGGGTGATATCTTGATTGACGGAGGAAACACTTTCTACAAAGATACCATCCGTCGTAATGAAGAATTGGCAAACTCTGGCATCAACTTTATCGGTACTGGGGTTTCTGGTGGTGAAAAAGGTGCCCTTGAAGGTCCTTCTATCATGCCTGGTGGACAAAAAGAAGCCTACGAATTGGTTGCGGATGTTCTCGAAGAAATTTCAGCAAAAGCACCAGAAGATGGCAAACCATGTGTGACTTACATCGGTCCTGATGGAGCTGGTCACTATGTGAAAATGGTCCACAACGGTATCGAGTATGGTGATATGCAATTGATCGCAGAAAGCTATGACTTGATGCAACACTTGCTTGGCCTTTCTGCAGAAGACATGGCTGAAATCTTTACTGAGTGGAACAAGGGTGAATTGGACAGCTACTTGATCGAAATCACAGCTGATATCTTGAGCCGTAAAGACGATGAAGGTCAAGATGGACCAATCGTAGACTACATCCTCGATGCTGCAGGAAACAAAGGAACTGGTAAATGGACTAGCCAATCAGCTCTTGACCTTGGTGTGCCATTGTCACTCATCACTGAGTCAGTATTTGCGCGTTACATCTCTACATACAAAGAAGAGCGTGTACATGCTAGCAAGGTCCTTCCAAAACCAGCTGCTTTCAAATTTGAAGGTGACAAGGCTGAGTTGATCGAAAAGATTCGTCAAGCGCTTTACTTCTCAAAAATCATCTCATACGCACAAGGTTTTGCTCAATTGCGTGTGGCTTCTAAAGAAAATAACTGGAACTTGCCATTTGCAGACATCGCATCTATCTGGCGTGATGGCTGTATCATCCGTTCTCGTTTCTTGCAAAAGATTACAGATGCCTACAACCGCGATGCAGACCTTGCAAACCTTCTCTTGGATGAGTACTTCTTGGATGTTACTGCTAAGTACCAACAAGCAGTGCGTGATATCGTAGCTCTTGCTGTTCAAGCTGGTGTACCAGTGCCAACCTTCTCAGCAGCTATTACTTACTTTGATAGCTACCGTTCAGCTGACCTTCCAGCTAACTTGATTCAAGCACAACGTGACTACTTTGGTGCCCACACTTACCAACGTAAAGACAAAGAAGGAACATTCCACTACTCTTGGTATGACGAAAAATAAGTAGGTCTGCCATGGGGAAACGGATTTTATTACTTGAGAAAGAACGAAATCTTGCTCATTTTCTCAGTCTGGAACTCCAAAAAGAGCAATACCGTGTTGATCTGGTCGAGGAGGGGCAAAAAGCCCTCTCCATGGCTCTCCAGATGGATTATGACTTGATTTTACTGAATGCTCGTCTGGGGGATATGACGGCCCAGGATTTTGCAGAGAGGCTGAGTCGGACAAAACCAGCTTCAGTGATCATGGTCTTGGACCATCGCGAAGAATTGCAAGACCAGATTGAGACAATCCAGCGCTTCGCCGTTTCTTACATCTATAAGCCAGTGATTATTGATCAGCTGGTGGCTCGTATTTCAGCGATTTTCCGAGGTCGGGACTTTATCGACCAACACTGTAGTCAGATGAAGGTCCCAACGTCTTACCGCAATTTGCGTATGGATGTAGAACATCATACCGTTTATCGTGGCGAGGAGATGATTGCTCTGACGCGCCGTGAGTATGACCTTTTGGCCACTCTCATGGGAAGCAAGAAGGTCTTGACTCGTGAGCAGTTGTTGGAAAGTGTTTGGAAGTACGAAAGTGCGACAGAAACCAATATTGTGGATGTTTATATCCGTTATCTACGTAGCAAGCTTGATGTAAAAGGTCAAAAAAGCTACATTAAAACCGTGCGTGGTGTTGGGTATACCATGCAAGAATAGAAAAGCAGTTGCAGTTGTGTAACTGCTTTTTTTGAGAAGTTTCTATATATTGACATACAGTAAAGTCTTTGCTACAATCAGTTATGGAGGAAAGATCTAATGAAAATAGTTAAAAAAATGATGCAAGTTTTACTCGCAGTCTTTTTCTTTGCTTTGCTAGTGACAAGCACCGTTTTTGCGGATGATACTGATTCGGAAGGCTGGCAATTTGTCCAAGAAAATGGTAGAACCTACTACAAGAAGGGGGACCTCAAAGAAACCTACTGGCGAGTGATTGATGGCAAGACCTATTATTTTGATTATAATGGTGAAATGGTTGTTGGTTGGCAATACATTCCAATGCCAGTTAAAGGATATACAATTGGTCCTTACCCTAATGGCATAAGATTAGAAGGTTCCCCAATGCCAGAGTGGTACTACTTCGATAAAAATGGAGTGCTACAAGAGTTTGTTGGTTGGAAAGCATTAGAGATTAAAACTAAAGACAGTGTTGGAAGAAAGTATGGTGAAAAACGTACAAATCCGGAAGATAAAGAAGAGAAGAGTTTTTACACGAACTATTACTTTAATCAAAATCATTCTTTAAAGACAGGTTGGCTTTATGACCAGTCTAATTGGTATTATCTAGCTAAAACGGAAATTAATGGAGAAAACTATATTGGTGGTGAAAGACGTGCAGGTTGGATAAACGATGGTTCAGCTTGGTACTATCTAGATCCAGAAACTGGTATCATGCAAACTGGTTGGAAGCAAATTGGCAATAAATGGTACTACCTCCGTTCATCAGGAGCTATGACAACTGGCTGGTATCAGGAAGGCTCAACTTGGTACTATTTAGATGCTGAAAATGGCGATATGAAAACAGGCTGGCAATATCTTGGTAACAAGTGGTACTACCTTCGTTCATCAGGAGCCATGGCAACTGGTTGGGTGAAAGATGGTTCAACTTGGTACTACCTAAATGCAAGTAATGGAGATATGAAGACAGGTTGGACAAAAGTAAATGGAAACTGGTATTATCTCAATTCCTCTGGAGCAATGGTTACAGGTAGCCAAACTATCGATGATAAAGTTTATAACTTTGCTTCATCTGGTGAGTGGATTTAATGTTGGAGGAGATACAAATGAAGCTTTTGAAAAAAATGATGCAAGTCGCACTAGCAATATTTTTCTTTGGTTTGCTAGCGACAAATACTGTATCTGCAGATACCACGGGTGGACAGTTTGTTGATAAGGATAATAGAAAATATTATGTAAAAGATGATCATAAAGCAATCTATTGGCATAAAATAGACGGTAAAACTTACTATTTTGGTGATAAAGGAGAAATGGTAGTTGGATGGCAATACTTAGAAATTCCTGGAACAGGTTATCGTGATAATTTATTAGATAACCAACCAATTAATGAAATTGGACTCCAACAAAAATGGTATTATTTTAGCTCAGATGGAGCTTTGCTAGAACAAACAGATAAACAAGTACTAGAGGCAAAAACATCTGAAAATACAGGAAAAGTATATGGTGAACAATATACTCCATCTCCTGAAAAGAGAACTTATTATTTTGATAATGGTTATGCTGTAAAGACAGGTTGGATTTATGAAGACGGTAATTGGTATTATTTAAATAAGCTAGGAAGTTCTGGTGATGATTCTTACTATCCACTACCAATTGGTGAAGTTGCTAAGGGTTGGACTCAAGATTTTCATGTTACTTTTGGTATTGATAGAAGCAAACCTGCTCCGTGGTACTACTTAGATCCAACAACTGGCATCATGCAAACAGGTTGGAAACAACTTGGCAATAAGTGGTACTACCTCCGCTC
The DNA here is from genome assembly GCF_024399415.1 of Streptococcus oralis. Lineage (NCBI taxonomy): Bacteria > Bacillati > Bacillota > Bacilli > Lactobacillales > Streptococcaceae > Streptococcus > Streptococcus oralis. The sequence goes on along the minus strand of NZ_CP029257.1, from coordinate 1,645,807 downwards.
ATCGGGATCTATGGCGACTGGCTGGTATCAGGAAGGCTCCACTTGGTACTATTTAGATGCTGAAAATGGTGATATGAAAATGGGCTGGCAATACCTTGGTAACAAATGGTACTACCTTCGTTCATCAGGATCTATGGCGACTGGCTGGTATCAGGAAGGTTCGACTTGGTATTATCTACATACAAGTAATGGCGATATGAAGACTGGTTGGTTCCAGGTCAATGGCAAATGGTACTATGCTTACAGCTCAGGTGCTTTAGCAGTGAATACGACCGTAGAAGGCTATTTTGTCAACTATAATGGCGAATGGGTCCAATAATGAAAGAGGCGATTGTGAAGGAAACAATCGCTTTTTTTGTGAAAATATAATAAAATAGATAGGAGAAAATACTACTGTATGAAATGAGACGGTCTTTCCGTCTGGTTAAAGGAAAACATGACAAAAAAAGTTGGTGTCGGTCAGGCACATAGTAAGATTATTTTAATAGGAGAGCATGCGGTAGTCTACGGCTATCCAGCTATTTCTCTGCCTCTCTTAGAGGTGGAGGTGACCTGCAAGGTGGTCCCTGCTGAAAGCCCGTGGCGTCTTTATGAGGAGGATACCTTGTCCATGGCGGTGTATGCCTCGCTTGAGCATCTAAATATCAAGGATGCTTGCATTCGCTGTGTGATTGACTCGGCTATCCCTGAAAAACGAGGGATGGGTTCGTCTGCGGCTATCAGCATAGCGGCCATTCGAGCTGTTTTTGACTACTATCAAGCCGAACTGCCTCATGATGTACTGGAAATCCTGGTCAATCGGGCTGAGATGATTGCCCATATGAATCCGAGCGGGTTGGATGCCAAGACCTGTCTCAGTGACCAGCCTATTCGCTTTATCAAGAACCTTGGATTTACAGAGCTTAAGATGGATCTATCCGCTTATTTGGTCATTGCAGATACGGGCGTGTATGGTCACACTCGTGAAGCTATCCAAGTAGTTCAAAGCAAGGGGAAGGATGCCCTACCGTTTTTGCATGCCTTGGGAGAATTGACCCAGCAGGCAGAAGATGCGATAAAAACAAAAGATGCTGAAAAACTGGGACAAATCCTCAGTCAAGCGCATTTACATTTAAAAGAAATTGGTGTCAGCAGCCCTGAGGCAGATTCCCTCGTTGAAACGGCTCTTAGCTACGGAGCTCTGGGTGCCAAGATGAGCGGTGGTGGGCTAGGAGGCTGTATTATCGCCTTGGCAGCCAATCTGGATCAAGCAGAAGAACTAGCAAAACGATTAGAAGAGAAAGGAGCTGTTCAGACATGGATCGAAAGCCTGTAACAGTACGTTCCTACGCAAATATTGCCATTATCAAATACTGGGGAAAGAAAAAAGAAAAAGAGATGGTTCCTGCTACTAGCAGTATCTCTCTGACTTTGGAAAATATGTATACAGAGACGACCTTGTCGCCTCTACAAGCCCATGCGACGGCGGATGCCTTTTATATCAATGGTCAGCTCCAAAATGAGGCGGAGCATGCCAAGATGAGCAAAATCATCGACCGCTATCGTCCAGCAGGTGAGGGTTTTGTCCGTATCGATACCCAAAACAACATGCCGACTGCAGCGGGTTTATCCTCCAGTTCTAGCGGTTTGTCCGCCTTGGTCAAGGCTTGCAATGCTTATTTTCAGCTTGGTTTGAATCGGAGCCAGTTGGCGCAGGAGGCTAAGTTTGCCTCAGGCTCTTCTTCTCGGAGTTTTTATGGACCACTAGGGGCCTGGGACAAGGATAGTGGGGAAATTTACCCTGTAGAGACAGACTTGAAACTAGCCATGATCATGTTGGTGCTAGAGGACAAGAAAAAACCAATCTCTAGCCGTGATGGGATGAAACTCTGTGTGGAAACCTCGACGACCTTTGATGACTGGGTGCGTCAGTCTGAGAAAGATTATCAAGATATGCTGCTTTATCTCAAGGAAAATGACTTTACCAAAGTTGGGGAATTGACTGAGAAAAATGCCCTAGCCATGCACGCTACGACCAAAACTGCTAGTCCAGCCTTTTCATATCTGACGGATGCGACTTATGAGGCCATGGACTTTGTCCGTCAACTTCGTGAGCAAGGGGAAGCCTGTTACTTTACCATGGATGCTGGCCCCAATGTCAAGGTTCTCTGTCAGGAGAAAGACTTGGAGCATTTGTCAGAAGTCTTTGGTCAACGTTACCGCTTGATTGTGTCAAAAACAAAGGATTTGAGCCAAGATGATTGCTGTTAAAACTTGCGGAAAACTTTATTGGGCAGGTGAATATGCTATTCTAGAGCCAGGGCAGATGGCCTTGATAAAGGCCATCCCCATCTATATGAAGGCTGAGATTGCTTTTTCTGACAGCTACCGTATCTACTCAGATCTGTTTGATTTTGCAGTGGACTTGACGCCAAATCCTGACTACAGTTTGATTCAAGAAACGATTGCTTTAGTGGGAGATTTCCTCGTTTATCGTGGGCAAACCTTGAGACCTTTTTCTTTGGAAATCCGTGGCAAAATGGAACGGGAAGGCAAAAAGTTTGGTCTGGGTTCTAGTGGTAGCGTCGTTGTCTTGGTGATCAAGGCCCTGCTGGCTCTGTATAATCTTTCAATTGATCAGGATCTCTTATTCAAGCTGGCTAGCGCGGTCTTACTCAAGCGAGGCGACAATGGCTCTATGGGAGACCTTGCCTGTATTGTGGCAGAGGATTTGGTTCTCTACCAGTCTTTTGATCGAAAGAAGATAGCTACTTGGTTGGAAGAAGAAAGCTTGGCAACAGTTTTGGAGCGTGCTTGGGGCTTTTCTATCTCACAAGTAAAACCAGGTCTAGAATGTGATTTCCTAGTTGGATGGACCAAGGAAGTAGCCGTATCGAGTCAAATGGTCCAGCAAATCAAGCGAAACATAGACCAGAATTTTTTAAGTTCCTCAAAAGCAACGGTTGCTGCTTTGGTAGAAGCCTTGGAGCAGGGGAATGCAGAAAAAATCATCGAGCAGGTGGAAACAGCCAGTCAGCTTTTAGAAGGCTTGAGCCTAGATATATACACACCTTCGCTGAGACAGTTGAAAGAAGCCAGTCAAGATTTGCAGGCTGTTGCCAAGAGTAGTGGCGCTGGTGGTGGTGACTGTGGGATTGCCTTGAGTTTTGATGAGCAATCAACTGAAACCTTAAAAAATCGTTGGGCCGATCTGGAGATTGAGCTCTTATACCAAGAAAGGATAGGACATGACGACAAATCGTAAGGATGAGCACATCCGCTATGCCCTTGAGCAGAAAAGTTCCTATAACAGCTTTGATGAGGTGGAGTTGATTCATTCTTCCTTGCCTCTTTACGACCTGGATGAAATCGATCTTTCCACAGAATTTGCTGGTCGAAAGTGGGATTTTCCTTTTTATATCAATGCCATGACAGGTGGAAGTGATAAAGGACGAGAAATCAATCAAAAACTAGCTCAGGTGGCGGAAGCCTGTGGGATTTTGTTCGTGACGGGTTCTTATAGCGCAGCCCTCAAGGATCCTACAGATGATTCATTTTCTGTCAAGTCTAGCCATCCAAATCTCCTTCTTGGAACCAATATTGGATTGGACAAGCCTGTTGAGTTAGGACTTCAGACTGTAGAAGCGATGAATCCTCTCCTCCTGCAAGTGCATGTCAATGTCATGCAGGAATTGCTCATGCCAGAGGGAGAAAGAAAGTTTCGAAGCTGGCAATCGCATCTAGCAGATTATAGCAAGCGGATCCCTGTTCCAATCATTTTAAAGGAAGTGGGCTTTGGGATGGATGTGAAGACCATCGAAAGAGCCTATGAACTGGGCGTTCGAACGGTTGACCTGTCGGGTCGTGGTGGCACCAGCTTTGCTTACATTGAAAACCGTCGCAGTGGCCAGCATGATTACCTTAATCAATGGGGCCAGTCCACCATGCAAGCCCTCCTCAATGCCCAAGACTGGAAAGACAAGGTCGAACTCTTGGTCAGTGGAGGCGTTCGGAATCCGCTGGATATGATTAAGTGCTTGGTCTTTGGTGCCAAGGCTGTAGGACTGTCACGTACTGTTCTAGAGTTGATTGAAACCTACTCCGTCGAAGAGGTGATTGGTATTGTCCAAATCTGGAAAGAAGATCTGCGTTTGATCATGTGTGCCCTTAACTGTGCCACCATAGCAGATCTGCAAAAAGTAGACTACATTCTTTATGGTAAACTAAAAGAAGCAAAAGATCAGATGTAGAGAGGTTGGGACAAGAATCCCGCCCTTTTTTGTAGCCTTTTGTCAACTGTGGTGGGCTGAAAGAACCTAGTTTGTTGGAGCGATTTCTGTCCTATCTCCTTTATCCATCCTCAGACCGAGGTGACTTTTTTGAATTGTGATAAAATAGAAGGGAGAGGATGCAGCTATGAAAAAATTTCAAATCTTTTTATTTATTGAAGCCTGTCTGTTGACGGGGGCTCTGATTTTGATGGTATCAGAGCATTTTTCGCGTTTTCTGCTGATTTTATTTCTCTTTATGCTCTTGCTGCGCTATTATTCAGGTAAAGAGGGCAACAACGTCTTTCTCCTTGTAGCGACTATTCTTTTCTTTTTCATCGTCATGCTCAATCCCTTTGTGATATTAGCTATCTTTGTGGCAGTTATTTATAGTCTCTTTCTTCTCTATCCGATGATGAATCAAGAAAGAGAGGAGACCGACTTGGTCTTTGAAGAGGTGGTAACGGTTAAAAATGAACACAATCCTTGGTTTAGCAATCTCCATCATTTCTCTAGTCACCAGACATGTCAATTTGACGATATCAACCTCTTTCGCCTCATGGGTAAGGACACCATTCATTTGGAAAGAGTTATCCTAACCAATCATGACAATGTCATTATCCTTAGAAAGATGGTCGGAACGACTAGGATTATCTTGCCCGTAGATGTGGAAATCAGCCTCAGTGTTAACTGTCTTTATGGAGATTTAACCTTCCTTCATCAACCTAAGCGAGCCCTCCGTAATGAACACTATCATCAGGAAACCAGAGACTACCTCAAGAGTAACAAGAGCGTCAAGATTTTCCTAACTACTATGGTTGGCGATGTGGAGGTGGTCAGAGGATGAAAAAGCAATCTTATCTGTTAATCGGTCTGACTTCTTTCCTCTTTATCCTCTTTTTGGCTAATAGTTTACTTGATATTTTTGAACTAGACTGGTCCTATTTGCTACAGGATATCGAGAAAACAGAAAAGTTAATCTTCTTAGTCTTGGTCTTTAGCCTTTCCATGACCTTCTTTTTTGTCCTCTTTTGGCGCGTGATAGAAGAAGTCTCTCGCAGAAAAATGCAAGTCAATCTCAAGCGACTGTTAGCAGGAAAAGAGGTGGTTGCCTTTGCAGATCCAGACTTGGATGCCAGTTTTAAGTCCTTGTCTGGCAAGCTCAACCTCTTGACAGAGGCTGTTCAAAAGGCTGAAAATCAAAGCCTGGTCAAGGAAGAAGCAATCATCGAGAAAGAACGGAAGCGGATAGCACGTGACTTGCACGATACGGTTAGTCAGGAGTTGTTTGCGGCCCATATGATTTTATCAGGTGTCAGTCAGCAGGCTTTGAAGCTGGATAGAGAAAAGATGCAGACCCAGTTGCAAAGCGTCGCAGCCATCCTCGAAACAGCCCAGAAAGATTTGCGGGTCTTGCTCCTACATTTGCGACCTGTTGAGTTGGAAGAGAAGAGTTTGGTTGAGGGGATTCAAATCCTCTTAAAAGAGCTTGAGGACAAGAGTGATCTCAAGGTTAGTCTCAAGCAGAATGTGTCTACATTGCCCAAGAAGATTGAAGAACATATCTTCCGTATTCTTCAGGAGTTGATCAGCAATACCCTTCGCCATGCTCAGGCATCTTGCCTAGATGTCTACCTCTATCAGACAGATGTTGAATTGCAGCTGAAGGTGGTGGACAATGGGATTGGATTCCAGTTAGGGAGTTTAGACGACTTGAGTTATGGACTGCGAAATATCAAGGAGCGGGTCGAAGATATGGCAGGAACGGTTCAACTTTTGACAGCTCCAAAGCAAGGACTGGCGGTTGATATCCGTATTCCCCTGCTAGACAAGGAATCATAAAGGAGTAGAGATGAAAATTTTACTGGTAGATGACCATGAAATGGTCCGATTGGGCTTGAAAAGCTACTTTGACCTCCAAGATGATGTAGAAGTTGTGGGCGAGGCGGCCAACGGTATTCAAGGGATTTCCTTGGCCTTGAAACTGCGTCCAGATGTCATTGTCATGGATATCGTCATGCCTGAGATGAATGGGATTGACGCGACCTTGGCCATCCTCAAAGAATGGCCTGAAGCCAAGATATTAATTGTCACCTCTTACTTGGACAATGAAAAAATTATGCCGGTCTTGAATGCGGGTGCCAAAGGTTATATGCTCAAGACTTCTAGTGCAGACGAACTGCTTCATGCCGTCCGCAAGGTGGCTGCTGGAGAGCTTGCTATTGAACAAGAGGTCAGCAAGAAGGTCGAATACCACCGTAATCATATGGAGCTTCATGAGGAGCTGACTGCGCGTGAGCGAGACGTGCTCCAACTCATCGCTAAGGGCTACGAAAATCAACGCATTGCAGATGAACTCTTCATCTCTCTCAAGACGGTCAAGACCCACGTGTCCAACATCCTAGCCAAGCTTGAGGTCAGTGATCGCACCCAGGCTGCGGTCTATGCCTTTCAGCACCACTTGGTTGGGCAGGAGAACTTTTAGATGAGTCTTGTAGATTTACTTGAGGAGCTAGAAGCAGCAAAAGATCCGAAAAAGGCAGGCCCCATGGAAGCCTATATGCGTCATCAATTTCCCTTTTTAGGTATTGAAGGTCCTGAAAGAAATGCGCTTTATAGAAAATACTTTCCAAGCGCGAAAAAAACAAAGATGATCGATTGGGATTTTGTAGATATCTGCTGGGAAAAGGAGCCTAGAGAATACCAGTATGTGGCTGCCAACTATTTGAAAGCCATGCAGTCTTATCTAACGAAGGACGATTTGCCTAAACTTGAGCGTCTGGTCGTGACCAAGTCCTGGTGGGACACGGTAGATATCTTAGATCGAGTAGTAGGAAGTTTGGTAGCCGACTATCCGGAACTTGAAGAAGTGATTTTAAAATGGAGCCTATCAGATAATATCTGGCTGAGACGAGTCGCTATTGACCACCAGTTGTTAAGGAAAGAGAAAACAAATGTCCAACTGATGGAAAAGATCCTGGTCAACAATCTGGACCAGACAGAATTTTTTATCAACAAAGCCATCGGCTGGGCTCTAAGAGACTACTCTAAAACCAATCCCGAATGGGTAGCACGTTTTATTGAGAAAAATAAGAAACGAATGGCTGAACTTAGTATCAAGGAAGCGAGCAAGTACCTCTAGCACTATTGAAAAGCGCATTCATTACTTGAAAAAAGTCGCTATTATATGGTATAATGGACTGTATTAAAAATTTTAAGGAGAAATGACAGAATGTCTGTATCATTTGAAAACAAAGAAACAAACCGTGGTGTCTTGACTTTCACTATCTCTCAAGACCAAATCAAACCAGAATTGGACCGTGTATTTAACTCAGTAAAGAAAACTCTTAACGTTCCTGGTTTCCGTAAAGGTCACCTTCCACGCCCTATCTTCGACCAAAAATTTGGTGAAGAAGCTCTTTATCAAGATGCAATGAACGCACTTTTGCCAAACGCTTATGAAGCTGCAGTAAAAGAAGCTGGTCTTGAAGTGGTTGCTCAACCAAAAATTGACGTGACTTCAATGGAAAAAGGTCAAGACTGGGTTATCACAGCTGAAGTCGTGACAAAACCTGAAGTAAAATTGGGCGACTACAAAAACCTTGAAGTATCAGTAGATGTAGAAAAAGAAGTAACTGACGCTGACGTTGAAGAACGTATCGAACGCGAACGCAACAACTTGGCTGAATTGGTTATCAAAGAAGGCGCTGCTGAAAATGGCGACACTGTTGTGATTGACTTCGTTGGTTCTATCGATGGTGTTGAATTTGACGGTGGAAAAGGTGAAAACTTCTCACTTGGACTTGGATCAGGTCAATTCATCCCTGGTTTCGAAGACCAATTGGTAGGTCACTCAGCTGGCGAAACTGTTGATGTTATCGTAACATTCCCAGAAGACTACCAAGCAGAAGACCTTGCAGGTAAAGAAGCTAAATTCGTAACAACTATCCACGAAGTAAAAGCTAAAGAAGTTCCAGCTCTTGATGATGAACTTGCAAAAGATATCGACGAAGAAGTGGAAACTCTTGACGAATTGAAAGAAAAATACCGCAAAGAATTGACTGCTGCGAAAGAAGAAGCTTACAAAGATGCCGTTGAAGGTGCAGCAATCGATAAAGCTGTAGAAAATGCTGAAATCGTAGAACTTCCAGAAGAAATGATCCATGAAGAAGTTCACCGTTCAGTAAATGAATTCCTTGGAAACTTGCAACGCCAAGGTATCAACCCTGACATGTACTTCCAAATCACAGGAACTACTCAAGAAGACCTTCACAAACAATACGAAGCAGAAGCTGAGTCACGTACGAAGACTAACCTTGTTATCGAAGCAGTTGCCAAGGCTGAAGGATTTGACGCTTCAGAAGAAGAAATCCAAAAAGAAATCGAGCAATTGGCAGCAGACTACAACATGGAAGTTGCACAAGTACAAAACTTGCTTTCAGCTGACATGTTGAAACACGATATCACTATCAAAAAAGCTGTTGAATTGATCACAAGCACTGCAACAGTTAAATAATCTTAAAAGAGAAAAAGCCCACCTGACTAGGTGGGTTTTCTGTTGCACTATTTTCCAAAAATCTCTTTGAGGTCTGCATCTGTAATCCCAATCATGGCTGGAATACTAGACCAGTTTTCTTCGGTGAGGATGTAGGATTGTTCAGAGTCACTTGGTGTGGCAGTTTCAGAGAAGGCCTGTTTACTTTCTTCAATATTAGTTTCAATTAAATCACTGAAACGCTCAATCAGATAGGTCTTGCGGGCAGTCCCGATATGCTTGACTGCATAGTCGAAAGCCTGTAATTCACCTAGTAAGATAAGTTTGCTTTTGGCGCGTGTAATGGCTGTGTAGATGAGATTTCGCTCCAGCATGCGCTTGCTAGCACTGGTGATGGGTAGGATGACAACAGGAAACTCACTTCCCTGAGACTTATGGATGCTCATGGCATAGGCTAGTCGAATCTTGTACCATTCGTTGCGTGGATAGATGACCTCATTGCCGTCAAAATCAATGACAATCTCGTCTTGTTTGGACTCGGTGTATTTTCCAGGAATCAGGTCTGTGATGTAGCCTAGGTCTCCATTAAAGACATTGACTTCAGCGTCGTTGACTAGGTGAATAACCTTGTCCCCCGTTCGATAGTGACACTGAGTTGCTTCAAAGCTAACTTGCCCCTTTTGCTGAGGATTGAGCAGGTCTTGCATGAGTTGGTTGATGGCATCAATACCAGCAGTTCCTCGATACATAGGTGCTAGCACCTGAATATCGCGAGCCGGAATGCCACTTCTGAGGGCAGCACCAAGAATTTTCTCAATGGTAGCTGGTATATAGCCATTAGCGATTTCAAAGTAGGAGCGGTCAGCTTTTTTCTGGGTAAAGTCGGCTGGCAAGATGCCTTGTCGAATCTGACTAGCCAAGGTGACGATAGTTGATTCTTCACTCTGACGGTAAATCCGTTCCAAGCGCGTCTGAGGTATCAGGGGTATCTGGAGCAGGTCTGCAAGGACTTGTCCAGGACTGACAGAAGGCAACTGGTCACTATCCCCCACGATGAGGATTTTACTGTTAGAGGAGATATTGGAGAAGAGTTGGTTAGCTAGCCAAGTATCCACCATAGAAAACTCATCCACGATGATGAAGTCGGCATCCAGATAATCTTCTAGATGACTGGTATCATCGTCTCCCGTCATCCCCAAATGACGGTGTATGGTCGCGCTAGGTAAACCTGTCAATTCATTCATGCGCCGAGCCGCTCGACCAGTTGGAGCAGCAAGAAGGATAGGCAGGTTGCTTTTTTTCCTGAGATCAAGCCCTTCTAAAAGGGCATAAACAGCGATAATCCCATTGATAACAGTCGTCTTACCAGTACCAGGTCCGCCTGTTAGGATAAAGACCTTGTTCTGGATAGCGTCACAAATAGCCTGTTTTTGGATCCTATCGTACTCAATCCCCAGTTCTTGCTCGACAGTAGCGATATGCTTTTGAATGGTTTCTAGATCCTGATTTTTCTGCTTTTCTTTTTCAAGGATACGAACCAAGTGACTGCGAATGCCTTCTTCAGCGAAAAAGAGGCTGTTATCAAAGATTTTGGTATCAATCTGCTGAACCTTGTCTTCTTCAATCAAATGAGATAATTCCTGAGCAACTTGGCTGGGATCGAGTTCCACGGGACGGGAAGACTCTAGGAGAGTCAGGGTTTGTTCCAGCAAATCTCGGGCTTCCATATAGGTATCGCCCGTATCCATACATCCCTGAAAAAGACTGTGGACAAGGCCAGCGCGGAAGCGCTCAGGAGCTTGACTTTCGATACCTAGTTCGGCAGCTAATTGGTCAGCAATGGTAAAACCCAAGCCCTTGATATCCTCAACCAGTTGATAGGGATAATTTTCAACAATATCCAGCGTTTCTTCCTTGTAAAAATCTTGAATCTGAAAGGCCAGTTTATTGGGAATGCCGTAGTTAGCTAGTTTAGCTAAGACCATCTCGGTTCCGTAGTTAAGACGAAGAGTGGAAACAAAAGCCTCACGGTTTTTGGCAGAGAGTCCTGAGATGCCTTCTAGCTTTTCAGGATGTTCCAGAATTTCATCAATGGTATTGTCACCATAGCTATCAACGATTTTTTGGGCCGTTTTGAGACCAATTCCTTTGAAATGGCTACTGGAAAAGTACTTGACGAGGCCCTTGCTAGTTGGTTTTGCCCGCTCATAACGACTGATCTGTAGCTGTTCCCCATACTTGGAGTGCTGAACGATTTGCCCCCAAAAAGTGTAGTCTTCCCCTTCAATCACGTCTGCCATGGTTCCTGTAACGATGATTTCAAAATCGTCAAAGTCCTCTGCGTCCGTATCTTCAATATCTAGGAGGAGAATGCGATAAAAATTACTGGGATTTTCAAAAATAATCCGTTCAATGGTGCCTGAAAAATAAACTTCCATAGGTTTCCTTTACATGAGTTCGTGAGAGTCGTACCCTTAGCTTCTTTCAACAAGCTAGGAGACTAAAAGGTCTTCTTCTCGCAATAGAAAAAGAGGCTGAGACTTAGCATTCTCGGCCTCTTCCTTATCTTAAAAAGTTCCGATACGGTTAAGTGGCCAGAAACGGAATTTTGCTTCGCCCTTGATATCGCTGGCCTTGAAGGTGCCAACATGGCGGCTGTCGCTAGAGACTAGACGATCGTCACCAAGGAGAAGGTACTCACCTTGAGGGACAGTAAAGCTGAAGCTGGTATTGGAATTGACATCGACTGTAAAGGCCTGTGACTTTTGAGCAAGTTCTCTAAAGTAAACTCCCTTATTGCCTTCAAATCCTTTTCCAGTATAGGTGTTTTGCAACTTTTCTGTTTTGAACAAGTTGAGGTATTCAGCTAGGTAGGGTTCATCCGTTTCCTCACCGTTGATAAAGAGTTTGTCATTTTCATAGCGGATGGTATCTCCTGGCATTCCAATAACGCGCTTGACGATATCTTTATTTCCGTCTTCCTCATGCGCAACCACGATGTCGAAGCGGTCAATTGGGAGGTGTTTAACAACGAAGAGAACTTCTCCGTCAGCTAGGGTAGGGTCCATAGAGTGTCCTTCCACACGGACATTGCTCCAAAGAAAGATACGGCTAAGACCGACCAGTGCGATAATCAGGAAGAAAACTCCCCATTCTTTTAGAAATGTTTTAAACGAATTCATAATTTACCTTTCTAGAAGTGCTTTGGCTTTTTCAGTGTTTTTAAAATGCAGTTTGGCGCAGAAATGAAGTCCCTTCATGCCATAGGACTGCAGGATTTTGCTTGCAACCTTATCAGATGCAGTTCCAGCGCCACTTGGCAGTTGATAGCCCAGTTCTCGTCCCAGATTTTCTAGATTTTCCAGAAAGAGGTCACGAGAGATGATGGAGCTAACCGCAACAGCCAGGTATTTGCCCTCGGCTTTTTCTTCCAAAGTGATCTTGTTTGGAAAACGGTTGGCTTCTTGCGCCAAGTACTTGTCATAGTTTTTAGCGCTTGTAAAAGCATCAATCACGATTTTTTCTGGCTGGACTCCTTTTTGAAGCAGGAGAAAGATAGCCTGATTGTGAAGGGCAACCTTTACAGAAACAGCATTGTAACGCTCTCCGATAACTTCGTTGTACTTGCTCGGTGAAAGGAGGAGCGCTTGGTGCTGGATTTTTTCCTTGAGGATAGGGGCAATCTGACGAATCTTTTGGTCTGTCAGGGTTTTTGAATCCCCCACACCGAGTTTTCGCAAGAAGGCATGCTGGTCCGGTGTCACGAAGGAAGCCACGACAGCAAGCCCACCAAAGTAGGAACCATTTCCCACCTCATCAGTCCCAATCATAGGAAAATCTTGTCCACTGTTTTCTTGTTGAACTTGGTAGCCAAAGAAACTGGCGTATTGCTCAGTAGCTTCGCCTTGCAGGAGGACTTTTCCAGAAGTATAGATGGAAACTGTTGCCTGAGGCAGTCTAAAAAAATAGCGAATATAAGGATTTTTACTAGGACTGAGAGCCTTCTGATACTGACTTAAAAAGCTCTGAATTTCCTGTTCACTTGGTGTGAGTGTGATACTTGCCATAGTCTCTATTGTACCACAAAAGCAGGAGAATTGGTAAAAACTGACAAAGTTAGCGAAATTTGGTATAATATCGTGAGGTGAATTTTATGGCAAATCTAAATCGATATAAGTTTACATTCGGAAAAAAGACATTAACCTTAACAACCGAGCATGACAACCTCTTTATGGAGGAAATTGCCAAGGTTGCGACTGAAAAATACCAAGCAATTAAAGAACAAATGCCTGGGGCGGATGATGAAACCATTGCGCTTCTTTTGGCGGTCAATTGTCTGTCTACACAACTCAACCGTGAGATTGAATTTGATGACAAGGAGCAAGAGTTGTTAGAACTTCGCCACAAGTTAATTGCTGTCAAACAAGAACAGAGCAAGATTGAGGACTCCTTATGATTTCAATCCTACTCTTATTGGTTCTGGCTTGGGGCTTTTACATCGGCTACCGTAGAGGCCTGGTCCTGCAAGTTTATTATTTCCTCGTGGCAGTGATTTCAGCCTTTGTTGCGGGACAGTTTTATAAATCATTGGGAGATCACTTCCACTTACTTGTCCCTTATGCCAATCCTCAGGAAGGACAGGGAACCTTTTTCTTCCCTTCAGACCAGCTGTTTCATCTAGACAAGGTCTTTTATGCGGGTCTAGCCTATCTTCTAGTTTTTGGGATTTGCTACACTATCGGACGTTTTATCGGTTTGTTCCTGCACTTGATTCCAACTAAAAAGCTAGATGTCAAATGGTTGCGTATCGGTTCAGGCGTTTTGTCGCTATTGGTAACCTTATTCGTCTTGCAAATGGCTCTGACCATTCTTGCAACGGTGCCTCTGGCAGTCATTCAAAATTCACTCGAAAAAAGTATAGTAGCCAAACACATCATCCAAAGTGTCCCTTTTACGACAAACCTTATCAAACAACTCTGGGTGACAAATTTAATCGGATAAAAAGGGCGGGATTTTTCCTAGCCCTTTGTTTACAGATTGGAGGACTAGGTCAAAACCTCTAGTTGCTATAATCTTGTAAACCAGCATATAAGGAAAAAATATGAATACAAAAATACTAGAAACCTTAGAATTTAATAAAATCAAAGCCTTGTTTGAACCGCATCTCTTGACAGAACAAGGTCTAGAGGAGCTAAAAGGCTTGGTTCCAACTGCCAAGGTGGATAAGATCAAACAAGCCTTTACAGAGATGGAGGAAATGCAAGCCCTTTTTGTGGAGCAACCCCACTTTACCATCCTAGCGACACGTGAGATTTCAGCTGTCTGCAAGCGTCTGGAGATGGGGGCGGACCTCAATATTGAGGAGTTCCTGCTCCTCAAACGAGTCTTGTTTGCTAGCAGAGAGTTGCAAAGTTTTTATGCCAATCTTGAAAATGTACGCTTGGAGCAGTTGGCGAGATGGTTTGAAAAACTGCATGAGTTCCCACACTTGCAAGGGAGTCTTCAATCTCTAAATGATGCAGGATTTATCGAAAATTTCGCCAGTGAAGAGCTAGCACGCATCCGTCGGAAAATCCATGATAGCGAGAGTCAAGTTCGAGATGTCTTGCAAGACTTACTCAAGCAAAAAGCGCAGATGTTGACGGAAGGCATAATCGCTAGCCGAAATGGCCGTCAAGTCTTACCAGTCAAGAACACCTATCGCAATAAGATTGCAGGTGTTGTCCATGACATCTCTGCTAGTGGTAATACGGTTTATATCGAGCCACGTGAGGTGGTCAAGCTGAGCGAAGAAATCGCTAGTCTGCGAGCTGATGAACGCTATGAGATGATTCGCATCCTGCAGGAACTATCGGAACGGGTTCGTCCTCATGCTGCTGAGATTGCTAATGACGCTTGGATTATCGGCCATCTGGATCTGATTCGTGCCAAGGTGCGTTTCATCCAAGAAAGACAAGCAGTTGTTCCTCAACTTTCAGAGAACCAAGAGATTCAACTCCTTCATGTTCGCCATCCTTTGGTCAAAAATGCTGTCGCGAACGATGTACACTTTGGTAAGGAATTAACGGCCATTGTCATTACAGGTCCCAATACAGGTGGGAAGACCATCATGCTCAAAACCCTGGGCTTGACTCAACTTATGGCCCAATCTGGCTTGCCAATCTTAGCTGATAAAGGAAGCCGTGTCGGTATTTTCGAAGAAATCTTTGCCGATATCGGGGATGAGCAGTCTATCGAACAAAGTTTGTCTACCTTCTCCAGCCACATGACCAATATCGTAGATATTCTTGGCAAGGTCAATCAGCACTCGCTCTTATTGCTAGATGAGCTCGGGGCTGGTACCGATCCACAGGAAGGAGCAGCCCTTGCTATGGCTATTCTGGAGGATCTTCGTCTGCGTCAGGTCAAGACCATGGCGACGACCCACTATCCAGAGCTCAAGGCCTACGGTATCGAAACAGCCTTTGTGCAAAATGCCAGCATGGAGTTTGATACAGCAAGTCTGCGTCCGACCTATCGCTTTATGCAGGGAGTTCCTGGCCGAAGCAATGCCTTTGAAATTGCCAAACGCCTGGGCTTGTCAGATGTCATCGTAGGAGATGCCAGCCAGCAGGTCAACCAAGATAATGACGTCAATCGCATCATTGAACAATTAGAAGAGCAAACGCTTGAAAGCCGTAAACGCTTGGACAATATTCGTGAGGTGGAGCAAGAAAACCTCAAGATGAACCGAGCACTCAAAAAGCTCTATAATGAACTCAATCGCGAGAAGGAAACTGAGCTCAACAAGGCGCGTGAACAGGCTGCCGAGATTGTGGAACTTGCTCTAAATGAGAGTGACCAGATTCTCAAGAATCTTCACAGCAAGTCTCAACTCAAACCCCATGAAATCATTGAAGCCAAGGCTAAACTGAAAAAACTAGCTCCTGAAAAAGTCGACTTGTCTAAAAACAAGGTCCTTCAAAAGGCCAAGAAAAACCGAGCTCCAAAGGTTGGGGATGATATCATTGTTCTCAGTTATGGCCAACGTGGAACCTTGACCAATCAGCTCAAGGACGGCCGTTGGGAAGCTCAAGTTGGCTTGATTAAGATGACCTTGGAAGAGAAAGAATTTGATCTTGTTCAGGCTCAACAAGAAGCCCCAGTCAAGAAAAAACAAGTCAATGTCGTCAAACGTGCTTCTGGTCGTGGTCCGCAAGCAAGACTGGATCTCCGAGGCAAACGGTACGAAGAGGCCATGAATGAGCTGGACGCCTTTATTGACCAAGCCCTGCTCAATAACATGGCGCAAGTCGACATCATCCATGGTATCGGAACAGGTGTCATCCGTGAGGGCGTCACTAAATACCTACAAAGAAACAAGCATGTCAAGAGTTTCGGCTATGCTCCACAAAATGCTGGAGGCAGTGGCGCTACCATTGTGACCTTTAAAGGATAGAGAGAAGAAGGATTCGCTCTTTCTGAAAAAAGAAATGAAAAGTCAAAAATTTTCATAGAAAATATTGACAAAAGCTAACTTTTTTTGTAAAATAATAAAGAATTAAATACCAACACCGAATGAAGTTTAATAGAAGTGGAGAAAGGTTTGTTTTCCATGACTGTAAATGGACGGAACTCTGGAGAGACCGTAAAGGCACCGAAGGGGCAAGGCAGGCAACTGCTCAAACTCTCAGGTAAAAGGACAGAGCTAGGATAGACCACTTTTTGGCATTTATCTAAGCATTCCAGAGTACATGTATCTTGCATGTGCTCTTTCTTTTGGGGTTGAAAAGATAGGAGTAGGACATGTTAGAATTGCTAAAAGCGCTTGATGCTTTCGTTTGGGGACCTCCCCTCTTACTGTTATTGGTCGGAACGGGAATCTACCTGACCATTCGACTAGGACTTTTACAGCTAGCTCGTCTTCCCAAGGCCTTTCAGTTGATCTTTACCAAGGATAAGGGACATGGAGATGTATCGAGCTTTGCAGCCTTGTGTACAGCCCTTGCGGCTACTGTTGGAACGGGAAATATCATCGGAGTCGCGACAGCCATTAAGGTTGGTGGGCCAGGTGCTCTCTTTTGGATGTGGATGGCTGCCTTCTTTGGGATGGCAACCAAGTATGCAGAAGGCTTGCTGGCTATCAAGTATCGCACCAAGGATGCAAATGGAGCTGTAGCTGGAGGGCCCATGCACTATATCCTTTTGGGAATGGGAGAAAAGTGGCGTCCCCTTGCAATCTTCTTTGCCCTAGCTGGTGTATTGGTGGCCCTTCTGGGGATTGGTACCTTTACCCAAGTCAATTCAATTACAGAATCTATCCAAAATACAGCTCAAATTGATCCAGCTATCACAGCACTCGTTTTGTCTGTTTTTGTAGCGATTGCAGTCTTTGGTGGACTCAAATCCATTTCCAAGGTTTCAACAGCAGTCGTTCCTTTTATGGCCATCGTCTATATTCTAGGAACCTTGATTGTGATTTTCTTTAATATTGAGAAAATCCCAGCTACACTTACCCTAATCTTTACTTCCGCTTTCAGCCCCGTAGCTGCAGTAGGAGGATTTGCAGGTGCGACTATCCGTACTGCGATTCAAAATGGTGTGGCGAGAGGAGTCTTTTCGAACGAATCTGGCCTTGGTTCAGCTCCGATTGCAGCTGCTGCGGCTAAGACAAATGAGCCTGTTGAGCAAGGCTTGATTTCCATGACAGGAACCTTTATTGACACCCTCATTATCTGTACTCTGACAGGTCTGACAATCTTGGTAACTGGGGTTTGGAGCGGTGATTTGAATGGAGTTGCGCTTACCCAGTCAGCCTTCTCAACAATTTTTTCGAATTTTGGGCCTGCTCTTCTGACCATGTTTCTGGTTCTCTTTGCCTTTACGACAATTCTAGGCTGGAATTACTATGGAGAACGCTGTTTCGAGTTTCTCTTTGGCGTTCGTTTTATCTGGCTCTACCGTGTGGTTTTTGTAGTCATGGTCTTGTTGGGAGGTTTTATCGAGCTGGACATGGTCTGGATTATCGCAGATATCGTCAATGCCTTGATGGCTTTGCCAAACTTGATTGCCCTCTTAGTCTTGTCGCCAGTCGTCATTGCTGAGACTAAAAAGTATTTTAAACACTAACCCAATCACACTTTTAGTGTGATTTTTTCATTTCATAGACATTTCCTATCAAGGCGATTGAAAATATATATTATCCAAGGGGAAAATTCTATGATAGACTAAATGACAATAAAATGAAAAGAGGTTTCTTATGACAACATTTACCATCCACACAGTAGAATCAGCACCAGCAGAAGTAAAAGAAGTTCTTGAAACAGTACAAAAAGATAACAATGGCTATATTCCCAACCTAATCGGTCTCTTGGCCAATGCCCCAACCGCGCTTGAAGCCTACCGAACTGTCGGAGCTATCAACCGCCGCAATAGCCTGACACCAGTGGAACGCGAAGTAGTACAAATCACAGCTGCCGTAACCAATGGTTGTGCTTTCTGCGTCGCAGGTCACACAGCCTTTTCGATCAAACAAATTCAGATGAATGATGATCTTCTCCAAGCCCTCCGCAACCGTACTCCAATCGAGACAGATCCAAAACTAGATACTCTAGCTAAGTTTACCTTGGCGGTCATCAATACCAAAGGGCGTGTAGGAGATGAAGCCTTGACTGAATTTTTGCAAGCTGGCTACACGCAACAAAATGCCTTGGACGTGGTTCTGGGTGTTAGTCTTGCCAGCCTCTGCAACTATGCCAACAACCTAGCCAATACGCCTATTAACCCAGAATTGCAACCTTATGCCTAGTTCGAATCAGAAAGAAAAAATGAAGACTGAGCAATCCAGTCTTCATTTTTCTATGCTATTTTAAGCGCTTTTATGCTATACTAATAATAACATGATTATTGGAGGCTCGGATGAAAAAGCTCCCCTTGGTATTCTCTGGCTGTTTATTAGGTTTAGCAGGTGCAGGAAATCTGATTGCAGATACTTGGCCAGTTCTGTCGCATTTATTGAGTCTGATTGGTTTAGTTTTGTGGATTTTCTTTCTGATTCTTCATCTTTTTAATTGGGAAGAAACCAAGCAAGAATTGACCAAGCCCCCTCTTTTGTCTGGGATGGCCACTTTTCCTATGGCTGGGATGATTTTATCGACCTATGTCTTTCGCGTATTCCCTGCTCTTCCTATAGTAGCACAAGGGATCTGGTGGTTTTCCTTTCTCTTGGATTTGGCGTTGATTGCTACTTTTACCATCAAATTTGCCTGTCCAGGTCGGAGGGTCAATGCGACTCCTAGCTGGACGGTTCTCTATGTGGGGATTGCAGTAGCAGCCTTGACCTATCCTCTTGTCGGTATCATTGAAATTGCCTATGCGACCTTGAGTTTTGGTTTTGTCTTGACCTTCTATCTCTATCCCCTTATTTATAGCGATTTAAAGAAAGATCCACTCCCAGTGGCCTTGCTTGGACAGGAAGGAATCTACTGTGCTCCCTTTTCTCTACTCTTAGCTTCCATAGTTCGAGTTGGAGGAGCAGGGCTACCGACTTGGCTCTTGATCGTCATGATTTTGGCATCTCAGTCCTTCTTTTTCTTTGTGTTGACTCGCCTGCCCAATATTTTAAAACAAGGCTTTCAACCAGCCTTCTCAGCCCTCACCTTCCCAACCATTATCACAGCTACCTCGCTCAAGATGGCTCAGGGTATCTTGAAACTTCCATTTCTGGATTATCTGGTTTTAGCTGAAACTGCTATTTGCCTCACTATTTTATTCTTTGTATTGGGGGCTTATCTGATTTGGTTACGAAAAAAGGTCTAGCTAGAAATAGCTAGGCCTTATTTTTATGGTTTGATAACTTCAGCACCACCCATATATGGACGAAGAACTTCAGGGATGGTCACAGAGCCATCTGCATTTTGGTAGTTTTCAAGAATAGCAGCAACTGTACGTCCAACTGCAAGTCCAGAACCGTTCAAGGTGTGAAGAAGTTTCACCTTGCCATCGGCTTCATCACGGTAGCGAATTTGAGCACGACGGGCTTGGAAATCTTCTGTATTTGAACAGCTTGAGATTTCACGATAGGTATTTTGCGCTGGAATCCAAACTTCCAAGTCGTAAGTCTTGGCAGCTGAGAAGCCCATGTCCCCAGTAGAGAGCGCAACGACACGGTATGGAAGATTGAGTTTTTGAAGGATATTTTCAGCGTTGGCTGTCATTTTTTCCAATTCTTCGTATGATTCTTCTGGTTTGGCAAATTTGACCATTTCAACCTTGTGGAATTGGTGTAGACGAATCAAGCCACGTGTATCACGACCTGCAGAACCAGCTTCAGAACGGAAAGATGGACTCATAGCGGTAAAGTAGATTGGTAGGTCTTTGCTGTCAAGGATTTCATCACGGTAGTAGTTTGTGAGAGGCACCTCAGCCGTAGGAATCAAGACAAAGTTGGTGTCGCTGAGTTCAAAAGTATCTTCCTTGAATTTTGGATATTGACCAGTACCAAACATAGAGTCGTGGTTAACCATGTAAGGCGTGATGACTTCCGTATAGCCTTCCTTGCCATGCTCATCCAACATGAAGTTGTAGATAGCACGTTCCAAACGAGCCCCAAGACCTTTATAGAAAAGGAAGCGAGCGCCTGTTACTTTACCGCCACGTTCCCAGTCAAGGATACCCAAGTCTTCACCAAGATCCCAGTGAGCTTTTGGTTCGAAGTCAAACTCGCGTGGAGTCCCCCAACGGCGAACTTCCACATTGTCATCTTCGTCAGCCCCAACAGGAACGCTGTCGGCAGGGATGTTTGGAAGAGTAGTGGTAAATTCTGTTAATTTAGCATCGATGTCTGCCAATTCAGCATCCAAGGCTTTGACTTCAGCAGATAGGGTTTGCATTGCAGCAATCTTATCATCGGCATTTTCCTTGTTGCGTTTGGCTTGGGCAATCTCAGCAGAAACTGTGTTACGTTCTGCTTTGAGAGTTTCAACCTTGACCAAGATGTCACGACGTTTAGCATCGATTTCTTTCATCTCATTTAAGACAGCAGCATCTACACCACGTGTAGCCAATTTTTCTGCGACAGCATCAAAATCTGTGCGAATACGTTTAATATCTAACATAAGAACTCCTTTATGAAAAAAGCACACCTGACAAAGTGTTGGAGTGGCAGGGCCACGGTTCCATCCAACTTCACAGGTGTGCACTTGATTGTATATGTAATTGTTACTAACGGTAGAATTTCACCTATCCCTCCTATCTGCTCGCAGCACCCACAGACTTTCTGAAAGAAGGAGATAACCTACTTATCCGTTGCTATGATTATACTAAAGTTTTTACTTTTTTGCAAATAGATTTTTAAGTTTTTGTCCAACGGTCTGGAGTAGAGTCGGAAGTTTCACAACCTTGTCATTTCCTAATTTTTCCCGAGCGATTTTGAGAATAGCTCCAGAGTCTTTTGAAGCAAAGAGGAATTTTCCTTGGTCAGTAAAGACTTCAAAGTGACGACTGATTTTGCGACCAGTTACATTGGCTCCGATTTGCTGAATACTGGACCAGGGGATTTGGATATATTGTTCGACATTGACATCAGGATAAAACTCCAAGGCTTGATCCCCAACTAAAAATTTTCCAACTTTTCCAGAGATGGAGAGGTAAGATGTCCCAGTGGTTTGGAGGTCAATGACTTGATTGAGTGATTGGGCCATGGTTAGTCTTCCTTACTTTCATCGAAAAAGGCATGATAGAGAGCCTTAATAGCTGCTTTTTCTTGCTCTTTATTGACAACAAACATGATGGAAACTTCACTTGAACCTTGGGACATCATCTGGATGTTGATTTTATTCTCAGACAAAGCACGTGTTGCAGTAGCAGTTACCCCGATATGGCTCTTCATCTTTTCTCCGACAATCATAATGATGGAAAGGTCATGTTCGATTTCAGCATGGTCCACTTCAGCCTTTTGAACGAGTTGACGTAGAATTTCTTCTTCTTTGATAGGAGTTAATTCACGAGAGCGGAGGATGATTGAAAGATCGTCAATACCTGTAGGCATGTGTTCCCAACCGATATTGAGGTCCTCAAGGATTTGAAGAACCTTGCGACCAAACCCGACTTCGCGGTTCATGAGGTATTTTGACATGTTGATGCTGACGAATCCTGAGTCACCCGCAATCCCTACTACTGGGAATTTATCACTACTGTGTTCTAAAACAATGCGTGTTCCTGGGTGATCAGGGTTGTTGGTATTCTTGATAACAAGAGGAATTTTTCCGCGGTAGGCAGGAAGAAGGGCTTCATCATGAAGGACTGAAAATCCAGCATATGCCAACTCACGCATTTCACGGTAGGTTAATTCAGGAATGGAGTGCGGTTGGTGGATAATACCAGGATGGGCAGCAAAGATACCATCTACGTCTGTAAAGTTTTCATAGAGATCAGCCTTAACACCTGCTGCAATGATAGAACCTGTGATATCTGAACCTCCACGTGAAAAAGTACAGATTTGATTTTCTTTAGTCACACCAAAGAAACCAGGGATAACAAGGACTTCGTTGCTATCAGCCAAGCCTTCAATCTTGTCATAACTAGATGGAATGATACGTGCGTTTCCTGGTTCACTTGTGACAACAATCCCAGCTTCTCTTGGGTGAACATAGCGTGCATCAATGCCGTTTTGGTTAAAGTAGGCTGCAATCAATTTGGCATTGTTATTTTCTCCAGCCGCTAGGAAGGTATCATAGAGAAATTCATTGTCCTCTATAGGAAGAGTTGCCAAGGCACGAATACTTTTAGAGATTTTTTCTAAAACAGCAGGTTTTAACCCTAGTTCACTAACCATAGCGGCATAACGGTCAATGATCCAGCTTTGGCTAGCACTGATGTCATTTCCAGCCACATAGTCGCGATAGTATTTAATCAAGGCATCGGTCACCTTGGTATCTTCAGCATTGCGTTTTCCGGGTGCAGAAACAACTACAAAACGGCGTTCTTTATCACTTTTAACGATATTTAAGACTTTTTCTAACTGACCAGCAGAGGCAAGCGAGCTTCCGCCAAATTTTACAACCTTCATAAGGACTCCTCAAGTAAGTATTTTATACGATTATAGCAGAAAGAGGGGCATTTTTCAATGACGAAAATAACTTCCTATTATAATAGAAGAAAACACTAACTTATTCTGAAAAGTGATAACGATTTAAAAGTAAGAGTGTCAAATTTTACTCACACTCATAAATGATGGGTGAATAATCAGCTGAGACACTTTCCTTTAGTTTTTCCTTGCCTCTTTATCCAAAAAAAGGTATACTTTGATGATAAAACAATTTTAATGCCTTACAAAAGAAAAGGAGAAGCTATGAATCATATCCTATATCAGATCGTAGATGATCTTGCTATCATTACTTTGAATCGTCCCGAAGTGGCAAATGGTTTCCATATACCAATGTGTGAGGAAATTTTAGAAGCTTTGACCCTAGCAGAGCAGGATCAAGCTGTGCAGTTCATCTTGATTAATGCGAATGGGAAGGTCTTTTCAGTTGGAGGAGACTTGGTTGAGATGAAACGCGCAGTGGACGAAGATGATATCCCTTCTTTGAATAAGATTGCAGAATTAGTCAATACAATTTCTTTTAAAATCAAGCAAATTCCAAAACCTGTTTTGATGGAAGTAGATGGAGCGGTTGCTGGTGCCGCAGCAAATATGGCAGTAGCAGTTGATTTTTGTTTGGCGACTGACAAGGCAAAATTCATTCAAGCCTTTGTTGGAGTTGGCTTGGCACCAGACGCTGGTGGGATTCATCTCTTGAGTCGTAGTATCGGGGTAACACGAGCTGCACAACTTGCCATGACAGGAGAAGCCTTGACTGCTGAAAAAGCGCTAGAATGGGGCGTGGTATACCGTGTTTGTGAAGTTGACAAATTAGAAAAAACAAGAGAACAAGTTCTGAAAAAATTAAGAAGAGGTTCAGCAAACTCATACGCAGCGATTAAAAAGCTAGTTTGGGAAAGTCAATTTAAGGATTGGCAGAATTATGCTGAATTAGAATTGGAATTACAAGAATCGTTATCTTTAACTGAAGATTTTAAAGAAGGAGTTCGAGCGCATTCTGAAAGAAGAAGACCAAAATTTTCAGGAAAATAAAAAAATACTTGCATAATTTTTTGAAGTTTGTTATACTTTTTCTATCAAATGCTTTGATTGTGAAAGTTTTTTAGAGGGAGGGAAACGATTTGGACTACCAACAAGTAAATGATTATCTAACATCTATTTTTAATAATGTCCTTGTGATCGAGGAGGTTAGCTTACGAGGTAGTCGATTCAAAGACATCTCCATCAAAGAAATGCACACGATCGATGTGATTGGGAAGTTCCCGGAGGCAACGCCAAGTAAGGTTTCCAAAGAACTGATGGTAACTCTTGGAACAGTGACGACGAGTTTGAATAACCTGGAGAGAAAAGGTTATATTGAGCGTATTCGTTCTGACCAAGACCGTCGAGTGGTCTATCTGCATTTGACAAAGCAAGGTCGTTTGGTTCACCGTCTTCATAAACGATTCCACAAGGCTATGGTCGAAAAAATCATCGATGGCATGAGCCCTGAGGAAAAAGAAGTCATGGGCAGAGGCTTAACGAACCTTTATCAATTTTTGGAGGATTTGAAATAATGGCTTTTGCAAAAATAAGCCAGGTTGCTCATTATGTTCCAGAGCAAGTGGTCACTAATCATGACTTAGCCCAAATCATGGACACAAACGATGAGTGGATTTCAAGTCGGACAGGAATTAAACAAAGACATATCTCAAAAACAGAGTCTACAAGTGATTTGGCGACAGAAGTAGCTAAGAGCTTGTTGGCTAAAGGGAGCTTAACAGCGGATCAGATTGATTTTATTATTGTAGCGACGATTACTCCAGACTCGATGATGCCTTCCACAGCAGCTCGAGTTCAGGCAAATATCGGAGCGCATAGAGCTTTCGCCTTTGATCTGACAGCAGCTTGCAGTGGCTTTGTATTTGCTCTCTCAACTGCAGAAAAGTTTTTAAGTTCTGGACAGTTCAAAAAAGGGATTGTTATCGGGGCTGAGACCTTGTCCAAGGCAGTTGATTGGTCAGATCGTTCGACAGCTGTTCTCTTTGGAGATGGAGCTGGTGGGGTTCTCTTGGAAGCGAGCGAAACACGTCACTTCCTTGTGGATAGTCTCTATACAGATGGCTCTCGGAGCGAGTGTTTGACCTATGGTCAAACGGCTTTGGCTTCTCCTTTCTCGGAACAAGAAGTAGTTCCTGCTTTTTTGAAAATGGATGGACGAGCAGTTTTTGATTTTGCAAATCGTGATGTTGCTAGGTCGATCAAAGAAACCATTGAAAATGGTCCAATCGCAGCATCGGAATTGGATTATCTCCTGCTTCATCAGGCAAATATCCGCATTTTGGATAAGATGGCTAAGAAGATCGGTGTTGACCGAGACAAACTTCCTGCCAATATGATGGAGTATGGAAATACCAGTGCAGCAAGTATCCCGATTTTGCTCTCAGAGTGTGTGGAGAATGGTATGATTCGTTTAGATGGTAGCCAGACGATTCTCCTATCAGGCTTCGGTGGAGGTTTGACATGGGGCACACTCATTCTTACAATCTAGGTAATCATGTGGTAAACACATAGTTATAAATTTTTTATATTTTAAAGGAGTCCTATCATGGCAGTATTTGAAAAAGTACAAGAAATTATCGTTGAAGAACTTGGGAAAGACGCATCAGAAGTAACACTTGAATCAACTTTTGATGATTTGGATGCAGATTCATTGGACTTGTTCCAAGTAATCTCTGAAATCGAAGATGCTTTCGATATCCAAATCGAAGCAGAAGATAATTTGAAAACAGTTGGTGACTTGGTTGCCTACGTTGAAGAGCAAACAAAATAATTAACATATTACTAGAAGGAGTTGGGGAAACCCACTCCCTCTTGTTTAGGTAATAGTTTGAAACTCAAATGATAAACTCATCGAACTATTACGTAAGCAAGGAATGATGGAGGCACTATGAAAACACGTATTACAGAATTATTGAACATTGATTATCCTATTTTTCAAGGAGGAATGGCCTGGGTTGCAGACGGTGACTTGGCTGGTGCAGTATCAAAAGCTGGTGGTCTAGGAATCATCGGTGGTGGGAATGCACCTAAAGAGGTCGTAAAGGCTAATATCGATAAAATCAAATCACTTACGGATAAACCTTTTGGTGTCAACATCATGCTCTTGTCACCTTTTGTAGAAGACATCGTTGATCTCGTGATTGAAGAAGGAGTCAAGGTGGTTACAACTGGTGCAGGAAATCCAAGTAAATACATGACTCGTTTCCATGATGCAGGAATTACAGTTATTCCTGTTGTTCCAAGTGTTGCTTTGGCAAAACGCATGGAAAAAATTGGTGCAGATGCAGTTATTGCAGAGGGAATGGAAGCCGGTGGACATATTGGTAAATTAACAACGATGACCTTGGTTCGCCAAGTTGCTGCAGCTGTTTCAATTCCGGTTATCGCAGCTGGAGGAATTGCGGACGGTGAAGGTGTCGCTGCAGGCTTTATGCTTGGTGCTGAGGCCGTTCAAGTTGGTACGCGTTTCGTAGTAGCCAAGGAATCTAACGCCCATCCAAAATACAAGGAAAAAATCTTAAAAGCGCGTGATATCGATACGACTATTTCAGCTCAACATTTTGGACATGCTGTTCGCGCCATTAAAAATCAGTTGACTCGTGACTTTGAACAGGCTGAAAAGGATGCCTTTAAACAAGAAGATCCAGATTTAGAAATCTTTGAACAAATGGGAGCTGGTGCTCTTGCTAAAGCCGTTGTTCATGGAGATGTAGAAGGTGGATCCGTCATGGCAGGTCAGATCGCTGGTTTGGTTTCTAAAGAGGAAACTGTCGAAGAAATCCTAAAAGATCTATACTATGGCGCAGCCAAGAAAATTCAAGAAGAAGCCTCTCGTTGGGCAGGAGTTGTAAGAAATGACTAAAACAGCCTTTCTATTTGCCGGTCAAGGTGCTCAGTATCTAGGAATGGGGCGTGATCTCTATGATCGCTACCCTATCGTCAAGGAAACAATTGACCAAGCCAGTCAGGTTTTGGGTTATGACCTACGTGACTTGATTGATAAGGAAGAAACCAAGTTAAACCAGACTCGTTATACGCAGCCAGCTATTTTAGCGACTTCGGTTTCTATTTACCGACTATTGAAAGAAAAGGGTTATCAGCCGGATATGGTAGCAGGATTGTCTCTTGGGGAATATTCTGCTCTTGTAGCAAGTGGTGCCTTGGACTACGAAGAGGCAGTTGCCTTGGTTGCTAAGCGTGGTGCTTATATGGAAGAGGCTGCACCTGCAGGCTCTGGGAAGATGGTTGCCGTCCTTAATACTCCAGTTGAAGTGATTGAGGAAGCTTGTGAAACAGCCTCTAAAGTTGGAGTAGTGACTCCAGCTAACTACAACACCCCAAGCCAAATCGTTATCGGTGGTGAGGTGGCTGCGGTTGACCGCGCAGTTGAACTCTTGCAGGATGCAGGAGCAAAACGATTGATTCCTTTAAATGTATCTGGTCCTTTCCATACAGCTCTTCTTGAGCCAGCCAGTCAGCAACTAGCTGGAGCTCTTGAAGGAGTGAGTTTCTCTGATTTTACTTGCCCACTAGTTGGCAATACGGAAGCTGCTGTTATGGAAAAAGGTCGAATCCAAGAGCTTTTGACGCGTCAGGTCAAAGAACCTGTTCGTTTTTATGAAAGTATTGCTGTGATGCAGGATGCTGGGGTAACCAACTTTATTGAAATTGGTCCGGGTAAGGTCCTATCAGGCTTTGTCAAAAAAATCGATAAAACAGCTCAGCTAGCTAACGTTGAAGACCAAGCAAGCTTGGATGCTTTGTTAGGAAACTAATGATCCCTTCTCCCACAAAATACAACAGGAAACAGGAGAAATAGAATGCAACTTACAAACAAAAATGTCTTTGTAACAGGTTCAAGTCGTGGTATCGGACTTGCCATTGCTCACAAATTTGCTCAACTAGGCGCTAATGTAGTTTTGAATAGTCGTGGAGCAATCTCAGAAGAATTGCTGGCTGAGTTTTCAAACTACGGTGTCAAAGTAGTACCGATTTCAGGTGATGTTTCAGACTTTGCAGATGCCAAGCGTATGGTAGATCAAGCGATTACTGAACTCGGTTCTGTCGATGTCTTGGTCAACAATGCTGGGATTACTCAGGATACTCTCATGCTTAAGATGACCGAGGAAGACTTTGAAAAAGTGATTAAGATTAACTTGACAGGTGCTTTCAACATGACGCAAGCAGTCTTGAAACAGATGATCAAGGCACGTGAAGGTGCGATTATCAATATGTCGAGTGTGGTCGGTTTGATGGGAAATATCGGACAAGCCAACTATGCGGCTTCTAAAGCGGGTTTGATTGGGTTTACCAAGTCAGTAGCACGTGAAGTTGCCAATCGTAATGTGCGCGTAAATGCTCTTGCACCAGGAATGATCGAGTCAGATATGACAGCTGTTTTGTCTGATAAGGTCAAGGAAGCGACATTGGCACAAATCCCAATGAAACAGTTCGGTCAAGCAGAACATATCGCAGATGCTACAGTGTTCCTGGCTGGACAGGATTATTTGACTGGACAAGTTCTCGCTGTTGATGGCGGACTTAGCATGTAAAAAATAAGGAAAGATATAGGTAAGACAGATGAAACTAAATCGAGTTGTAGTAACAGGTTACGGATTGACCTCTCCTATCGGAAATACTCCAGAAGAATTTTGGAACAGTTTGCAAACTGGGAAGATTGGAATTGGAGAAATCACTAAGTTTGATCATAGTGAATTTGCCGTACACAATGCGGCTGAAATTCAAGATTTCCCATTTGATAAATACTTTGTCAAAAAAGATACCAACCGTTTTGACAACTATTCTTTGTATGCCTTGTATGCGGCTCAAGAAGCGGTGACAAATGCAAATCTTGATGTAGAAGCAATCGATAAAGATCGTTTTGGTGTCATCGTTGCTTCCGGTATCGGAGGTATCAAAGAAATCGAAGATCAGGTTATCCGTCTTCATGAAAAAGGTCCAAAACGCGTTAAACCAATGACACTTCCAAAAGCCTTGCCAAATATGGCTTCAGGAAATGTTGCCATGCGCTTCGGAGCAAACGGTATCTGTAAATCAATCAATACAGCCTGCGCCTCATCAAATGATGCCATCGGAGATGCCTTCCGTTCTATCAAGTTTGGTTTCCAAGATGTCATGTTAGTTGGTGGCTCAGAATCATCTATCACTCCTTTTGCTATAGCCGGTTTCCAAGCTTTGACCGCCCTATCAACTACAGAAGATCCAACTCGTGCTTCTATCCCATTTGACAAAGATCGTAACGGATTTGTGATGGGAGAAGGTTCAGGAATGTTGGTTCTTGAAAGCCTTGAACATGCTGAAAAACGTGGGGCGACCATCTTGGCTGAAGTAGTTGGCTATGGTAATACCTGTGATGCTTACCATATGACTTCACCTCATCCAGAAGGTCAAGGTGCGATTAAGGCTATGAAGTTGGCTTTGGAAGAAGCAGAAATTTCTCCAGAGCAAGTAGCTTACGTCAATGCCCACGGAACTTCAACTCCTGCAAATGAAAAAGGAGAAAGTGGTGCGATCGTAGCTGTTCTTGGTAAAGAAGTACCTGTATCTTCAACCAAGTCCTTTACAGGACACTTGCTTGGTGCTGCAGGAGCGGTAGAAGCAATTGCTACCATCGAAGCCATGCGTCATAACTATGTACCAATGACAGCTGGAACAAGTGAGTTATCAGACTATATCGAAGCGAATGTCGTTTATGGACAAGGCTTGGAGCAAGAAATCCCTTATGCTATTTCAAACACTTTTGGTTTTGGTGGACACAATGCAGTTCTTGCTTTCAAACGTTGGGAGAATAAATAATTATGAATTTAAATGAGATCAAGGACTTGATGGCTCAATTTGACCAATCAAGTTTGAGAGAATTTTCTTATAAAAATGGAACGGATGAATTGCAGTTTAGTAAGAATGAAGCAAGAATGGCTTCTGAAGCACCAGCTCAAGTTGCTCCAGTGCCAACTACAGTAGCTGCAAATCCAGTAGTTTCGGCCCCTTCAACTCCAGTAGAGAGTGCAGTGGAAAAAGCTCCAGCACCAGCTGAAACGACGGTTGCTCCAGAGGGTGATGTCGTTGAAAGTCCACTTGTAGGGGTGGCTTACTTGGCCGCTGGACCAGATAAACCTGCCTTTGTTACAGTTGGAGACAGTGTTAAAAAAGGTCAGACTTTGGTGATCATTGAAGCCATGAAGGTCATGAACGAGATTCCAGCGCCTAAGGATGGTGTGGTGACAGAAATTCTCGTTTCAAATGAAGAAATGGTTGAGTTCGGTAAAGGATTGGTACGCATCAAATGATCGATATTCAAGGAATCAAAGAAGCTCTACCCCATCGCTACCCCATGCTCCTAGTGGATCGTGTCTTGGAAGTGAGCGAAGATACCATTGTTGCCATTAAAAATGTGACCATCAACGAACCTTTCTTCAATGGGCATTTTCCACAATACCCAGTCATGCCAGGTGTTCTTATCATGGAAGCCTTGGCTCAGACTGCTGGTGTCTTGGAATTGTCCAAACCTGAAAACAAGGGAAAGTTAGTCTTTTACGCTGGCATGGACAAGGTCAAGTTTAAGAAGCAAGTTGTACCAGGTGATCAATTAGTCATGACGGCTACTTTTGTCAAACGTCGTGGTACGATTGCTGTGGTTGAAGCAAAGGCTGAAGTAGATGGTAAGCTTGCAGCGAGTGGTACTCTTACCTTTGCAATTGGAAACTAAGGAGGTTCTCCATGTTTCGTAAAATTTTGATTGCCAACCGTGGTGAGATTGCGGTTCGCATTATTCGAGCTGCGCGTGAATTGGGCATTGCGACCGTAGCAGTTTATTCAACTGCTGATAAGGAAGCTCTTCACACACTTCTAGCGGATGAAGCTATCTGTATCGGACCTGGTAAGGCGACAGAATCTTATCTCAATATCAATGCGATTTTATCTGCTGCAGTCTTAACAGAGGCAGAAGCCATCCATCCAGGTTTTGGATTTCTTAGCGAAAACTCCAAGTTTGCCACTATGTGTGACGAAGTGGGGATTAAGTTTATCGGCCCTTCTGGCGCTGTAATGGATACCATGGGTGATAAGATCAATGCGCGTGAACAAATGATCAAGGCTGGGGTTCCAGTTATCCCAGGATCTGATGGTGAAGTTCACACGGCTGAAGAGGCCCTTGCAGTTGCAGAAAAAATTGGCTATCCTGTCATGCTTAAGGCATCGGCAGGTGGTGGTGGAAAAGGGATTCGTAAGGTTGAAAAGGCAGAAGACTTGGTCGCAGCCTTTGAGACAGCATCCAGTGAAGCCAAGGCCAATTTTGGAAATGGCGCTATGTATCTTGAGCGTGTGATTTATCCAGCTCGCCATATCGAAGTTCAGATCCTTGCGGACCAAGAGGGTCATGTTGTCCATCTTGGTGAACGGGACTGTTCACTCCAACGGAATAACCAAAAGGTCTTAGAAGAAAGCCCATCCATTGCGATTGGCAAAACCCTTCGTCATGAAATTGGTGCTGCAGCCGTTCGTGCAGCAGAGTCTGTAGGCTATGAAAATGCAGGAACGATTGAATTTCTTCTCGATGAAGCGAGTGGCAATTTCTACTTCATGGAAATGAATACTCGTGTGCAAGTGGAACACCCAGTCACAGAGTTTGTTTCAGGTGTTGATATCGTGAAGGAACAGATTCGCATTGCTGCCGGGCAACCTTTACCTTTCAAACAAGAAGATATCGTCCTACGAGGTCATGCTATCGAGTGCCGGATCAATGCAGAAAATCCAGCATTTAACTTTGCTCCAAGCCCAGGGAAAATTACCAATCTCTATCTACCAAGTGGTGGAGTTGGCTTGCGCGTGGACTCAGCAGTTTATCCAGGTTATACCATTCCCCCTTACTATGATAGTATGATTGCTAAAATCATTGTTCATGGGGAGAATCGTTTTGATGCTCTTATGAAGATGCAACGGGCACTTTATGAACTTGATATTGAAGGAGTGCAAACCAATGCAGACTTCCAGTTGGATCTGATTTCAGACCGCCGAGTTATCGCTGGTGACTACGATACTTCCTTCTTGATGGAAACTTTCTTGCCAAAATACCAAGAAAAAGAATAGACTTTCAAACAGTATGAGAACTAAAAGGGGGAGTTATGGCTCTATTTAGTAAAAAGGATAAGTATATTCGGATCAATCCTAACCGTTCCGTAAGGCAGAAACCACAAGCCAAGCCTGAGGTTCCGGATGAACTCTTCTCCCAGTGTCCTGGTTGTAAACACACCATTTATCAAAAGGACCTTGGGAGCGAACGAATTTGTCCCCATTGTAGCTATACTTTCCGTATTTCAGCTCAGGAACGCTTGGATTTGACGATTGATTCTGACAGCTTTGTGGAGATGTTTACGGGTATTGAAACTCAAGATCCATTAAACTTTCCTGGCTACCAGAAAAAATTGGCTACTATGCGTGAAAAGACAGGTTTGGATGAAGCAGTACTGACTGGTACAGCTAGTATCAAGGGACAAAAAGTTGCCCTTGGGATCATGGATTCAAATTTTATCATGGCTTCTATGGGAACCGTTGTGGGTGAAAAAATCACGCGCTTGTTTGAGTATGCAACGGTAGAAAACTTGTCAGTCGTTCTCTTCACAGCTTCTGGTGGAGCCCGTATGCAAGAAGGAATCATGAGTTTGATGCAGATGGCTAAAATTTCTGCGGCAGTTCAACGTCATTCCAAGGCAGGACTTTTTTACCTAACTATCTTAACCGATCCGACAACAGGTGGGGTGACTGCTTCTTTTGCTATGGAAGGTGATATTATCCTAGCGGAGCCACAGAGTTTGGTTGGGTTTGCTGGACGTCGTGTTATCGAAAATACAGTTCGTGAGACCTTGCCGGATGACTTCCAAAAGGCAGAATTTCTACTTGAACATGGATTTGTTGATGCAATTGTTAAACGGAGAGAATTGCCTGAAACAATTGCTAAATTAGTAAGATTGCATGGAGGAAGTCGCGGATGAATATTGCAAAAATAGTCAGAGAGGCACGCGAGCAGAGTCGCTTGACCGCACTTGATTTTGCCAATGGAATCTTTGACGAGTTTATCGAATTGCATGGAGATCGCTCTTTCCGTGATGATGGTGCGATCATCGGTGGAATTGGTTGGTTAGGTGACCAAGCAGTAACTGTCGTTGGTATCCAAAAGGGAAAAAGTCTTCATGATAACCTCAAACGGAATTTTGGGCAACCTCATCCAGAAGGCTATCGTAAGGCCTTGCGCCTGATGAAACAGGCAGAAAAGTTTGGCCGACCAGTTGTGACTTTTATCAATACGGCGGGTGCTTACCCAGGTGTTGGAGCCGAGGAACGTGGACAAGGTGAAGCAATTGCCCGAAACCTGATGGAAATGAGTGACCTCAAGGTTCCAATCATCGCGATTATTATCGGTGAAGGTGGATCTGGTGGGGCTCTAGCTCTAGCCGTAGCTAATCGTGTCTGGATGTTAGAAAACTCAATCTACGCAGTACTTAGCCCGGAAGGATTTGCCTCTATCCTTTGGAAGGATGGAAGTCGTGCTATGGAAGCGGCGGAGTTGATGAAAATCACTTCACATGAACTCCTAGAAATGGGAATCGTAGACAAGGTAATCTCAGAAGCAGGGCTGTCAAGTAAAGAACTGCTAGGTTGCGTTAAAAATGAATTGCATGCAGAACTAAATAGGTTGCAAGAACTACCACTCGACCAACTTATCGAAGAACGTTACCAACGCTTTAGAAAATACTAAGAAAATTTAAAAGCTAGAACATTTTGTTCTAGCTATTTTGATAATAGAGCATGGATAAACATGAATACTCTAGATAAATAAGAAAAACAATAAATAGTATATCCTCTATATTGCCCTAATAGAGAGTTTACCATTAGGAGAGAAAGAATGAAAAAGACAATACATTTAGGAATCTGTATGGTTTTAATGTTCCTGTACATTTATTTAACGCCATTAGGAGCTATAACTCTAGCTAGGACCTTTGGTTTAGGAATGGACAGCTATATAATCTTCCTAGTTGGAGAAGTGTTACTTATTTTCTTTTTATTCGTTTTGTGGTTGAAAAAGAAGAAGATGCTCTTTATCTTCGAGAAAAAGGGTTGGCGCTGGTCTTATCTCGCTTTCTTGGTGGCTTGTTTCCTTATCTATTCTTTTTTAAATGGATTTAGAATGCAGAACATTCGATTGATTGACCATAGCTTTATTTTCCAAGACCTTCTTTCGGAACTTTACTTAAATGGACGAGAAACGACTCTATCAAGTCTTGTATTTTTAATCTTTAACATTTCGATTGTACCTGTTGTTGAGGAGACAATCTATAGGGGTTATTTTATGAATACCTTCTTTCCAAAGTCGGAGTTTTATTTGGATGTGATCTTGTCTTCTTTCATCTTTGGGCTCAGTCACTTGGTTCTATCCCATCGTGACCCCATCAGTCTCATCATTTATAGTATTCTTGGTCTTCTATTTGCAGTCGCTTATCGAGTTACGGGTAGTCTTCGATTTACCATTGTTTGTCATAGTTTCTATAATGCGATTCCTTATGCTCCGTCGCTCTTATTTTATATTTATTATTTGATTTTTAGATAGTAGGAGATAAAGAAAAAAGTGTTTGATAATTGTCAAACACTTTTTCTAATTTGATGGGAAGATAGAGAAATCTCTTTTATCAATTTCTTATTTCTCAATTAGTAAAGCTACCGTTTAGGATGAAAATTTGACAGTTGAGGAGATAGGCTATAAAATAGACAAAAAAGATGTATACTGTAGATGTAAGCTTACAAAAATTTATTTTAAGGAGGTACTTGCAATGACAGGTACAGAAACATTTACAGCTCTTTCAACTGAAGACTTAGAACAAGCCTCAGGTGGTGGCATGATTTGGTTGGTTGATGATATAAATTGGAGTTGGCCTTATGCTTATAGCATTGCAACTGATTCGAGTACAATACGTAATAGAATGACTGGTTATGGTTACGGAATTATACCTTAATAGTCTAATAATTTAAAGGGGTAAGTATGAAAAAACTAGGGCATTTGGGAGTCTATACATCACTGGTATTTCTATCGATTTATCTACCAGAGTTAGGGATTTTGCATCTAACTAAGTTTTTAGGATGGGGGATAGATGGCTATTCTATCTTTTTAACAGTTGAAGTAATAGCTCTTTTGCTATTATTTATCTACTGGCTCAAAAAGAAAGAGATGCTCTATATTTTTGAAAAAAAGGGTTCAAAGAAGTCAAGATTCTTTTACCTTGTAGTTGGTCTAGTGGCTACTTATTTTGATCGTCAATTGGTGGATGCTTTTCAGTTACAGTTTCATCACCTAATTGATAACAAGTATATCTTTCAAGATCTTCTTTCGATTCTATACTCCAATGGGCAACCAACTTTTCTATCAACTGTTCTCAGTTTTAGTTTAACAGTAGTCGTCGCACCTATATTAGAGGAACTGATTCATAGAGGGTATTTTATGAATACCTTTTTCCCCCAGTCCAAGTACTATCTGGATGTTATCCTATCTGCTCTCATCTTTGGACTTAGTCATTTGATCCTAACTCACCGAGATCCTATCAGTTTGATTATTTATAGTTTAGGTGGTTTCTTCTATGCCCTTGTCTACCGTTGGACAAAGAACCTAAAAATCACCATCCTGTGCCATAGTTTTTTCAACTTTCTCATTTATGCAAAACCCATCTGGATTTTTGTTTATAATTATGTCTATTATCATTTTTTTAGATAGTAGGAGTCAAAGAAAAAGTGTTTGATAATTGTCAAACACTTTTTCTTTTTACTGTTCTTCTGTTACAAACTGGCTGAGTAGTCCGTTGATAAAACGGGCAGATTTTTGATCTGAGAAGTCCTTTGCAAGCTCAATAGCTTCATTAACCGCCACCAACTGTGGGGTGTCAAATGAAGTGATTTCAAAGACTCCCAAGCGAAGGAGGTTTCTCTCCACGAGTGTTAAACGCTCGATGGTCCAACCTGCTTTTAAATGCTGTGTGATTTGCTTGTCTAGTTCTTCCTTTTTAGTCTGAACACCAGAAACTAGCTCTGTCAAAAAGGCTGGAAGTTGCACATCCGTATCTTCACGATCATGAGTATAGGCGAAACGACAAGCAGTTTCGACATCCGTACCGAATTCAAGACTCATGAGAGCTTGAAAAGCGCATTTACGGA
Source organism: Streptococcus oralis (assembly GCF_024399415.1). NCBI lineage: Bacteria > Bacillati > Bacillota > Bacilli > Lactobacillales > Streptococcaceae > Streptococcus > Streptococcus oralis. The sequence goes on along the minus strand of NZ_CP029257.1, from coordinate 1,609,728 downwards.
GTTGGCGTCTAGATTCTAATAGTGGACTAGTCATTGAGGAAGTCCTCGTCAAATAGATCTTTCAATTCTGGTTTTGGTGTTTTATCTGCAACGATACCTGCAACGTGAATATTGATAGCAGCGAGTTCTACATCAGCCATATTGCGGACGGCATCTTTAACAGCTTTCTGGATAGCAACAGCTACCTTAGGAACTTTTACTCCGTACTCAAGGTAGAGATAGATATCTGCTGTGAGCTCTTCGTCCACGTTTTTAAGATAAACACCACGGCCAAGAGAAAGTTTTGAAAGGGTGTCAGATACTGATTTGTTTGAAAAAGAGTGTACACCCTCTACTTTTGCAGTAGCAATAGCAATGATTTTTTCAAGTACACGTGGGGCGATAACGATTTCGCCAAGTTGTTCTTCAATTCCCATAGAATGACCTCTTTCTAGAGATTAGGCACGAGAAACGTAAGTTCCTTCTGCAGTGTTGATAACGAGTTTTTGTCCTGCTTCGATGAAGTCTGGAACGTTTACGACAAGTCCAGTTTCCATCGTTGCTGGTTTACCAGAACCTGTAACAGTAGCACCTTTGATAGATGGTTGAGTTTCTGCAACTGTCAATTCGACAGTAGTAGGAACGGTAACACCAATCACTTCAGTTCCGTAGAATTGGATCTTCACTTCTGAGTTTTCAAGAATGTAAAGCAATTCGTTTTCAACGTTGACTACAGGGATTTCGTATTGGTCGTAAGTTTCTGTATTCATGAAGTAGGCTGTGTCATCCATTTTGTACAAGTATTGAGCTGGGACAGTCTCGATGATGGCTTGTTCAAATTTTTCCTCTGGACGGTAGCTTGTGTCAAATGTAGAACCAGTACGGACATCACGCAATTTCATACGCATGATTGTATTTCCTTTACCTGGTTTGTGGTGGCTAGCTTCCAAAACGCGGATCAATTTTCCGTCAGCTGTTTCAAAGGTCATACCAGCCTTTAATTTACTTGCTTCAATCATGTTTTTACCTCTTTAATAAATAATTTACTCTTTATTGTACCATAAAAGACAACATTACTCAAATGTCAGAAGGAGCTTAATTAGTTGACTGGTACGATATTTCCATCTTCGTCTTTAGTAACGAGGACGTATTTTCCATCGACTTCGATGTAAAAATTCTTGCTGGCAGTTTGTCCAGTGTTTTGAGCCGGTGCTTGATTTTGAACTTGTTGGCTTAGTTGACCACCCAGAGTTTGGCCAAGATTCATGCCCATAAACATGTTCATCCCATTGCCATTCCCTTCGTTGGCAGCTGCAGCAATGAGCGCTTCATTGCGAGCACGGCGTTCTTCGATTTCAATCGTGTTGTACTTCATTGCCACGAGCTCACTATCAAGCTTGCGAACGATATCAAGACTTTCTTGGTCGTAGCTGAGGTCTTCAAGCAAGATATTGGTGGCTTCAATCCCGTAGAGGCCTGTCCAAACCTTGTTGACCTCTTGTTTAGCGAGTTCGTTAAAGGTGTCTTGATTGGCATTGAGGCTATAGATATCAACCTTGTTTTCGTTGGTATATTTGGCAATGGCAATCGCGATTTTCGGTGCGATATTTTGACGGAGCGTTCCTTGAGCTACATCTTGGAGAGTAAATGGCTGTCCGTCAGTAATTTGACGGCTAACAGAACTCACGTAGAAGAGGACTGGATCTGCTATTTTTACATCAAACAAGCCATAAAAACGGATGTTGAGCAGTTGTTGGTAACGTTCGCTGAAATATTCGACCGCATTTTGTGTGCCGAACTTATTACCTGCAATAGGTTGCATGCGGATAAAGATAATTTCCTGTTGGGTGATGACTTGTCCACCAAAAGAGAAACGGTTTTTAAAGTTTTCCCAAGTGCCTTTTAAACCACCTTTTTCAAGGAGCCAGGCGTTATCACCAGCTTGCCATTCGTGGCTACCTGCTTCGAGGACTTCACCAAGGAAGGTACCGTTGTTTACCAAAACAGCGGTATAACCTTGAGGAACGATAACCACACTGCCATCTGACAAAAGTCCAGTATTTTGATTGCTGTGACGAGAACGTCCATCTGGGTCTTTTGTGAGTAATTGACCTTTGACGGCCAAGGCGTCGCCAGAGACATTATCTGGAAGGACAATGGCTTCCTTGAATTTACTATCATTAAAACTATTTAAGCCTGCTGATAAGGCTGCACGTATAAATCCCATAATTCCTCCTAATTATAAAGCTCGTCTTCATCCACAACATCATAGGTATCGAGTACCCATTGGTTTGGACTGCGAGAGAGATTGGCACCACAGTAGTCGCACTCACTAACTGCAGAGATTTTCAATGGGGCGCCACAGTTTGGACAGTGGTCGCTCACAACTTCGTCTGGAGTGACTGCTTGCGTTTGGCTACCGTGTTGACGGATAAAGTTCAATTGATACACGGTGAAGAGATCTTTTTTAGGGTCTCCTTCAAGGACACGGCGAGTCTCATCGTCAATGACATAGTCCCGCAAGGTAGATGACAGGATCACCACTAAGGTATCGTTTCCGTCAGGATTTTCAATGAATTCCTTGATGCGAACATTTTCGATACAAACTTTCTCTAAAACATTAGTTGTTTTAGCACGAATATGGTCTTCGAGTTGGGTGCTATGTTGAGAGTAGAGACTGGTACTTTCCAAAGCGCGGACAGAGTTCCAATTTTTCTCAGTCCAGGCAACCTGCAATTTAAGGTAGACTTCCTTAACCCAAGATGTGAAGGCTTCCGCGTCAAAGTTAGGATCCCCGTATTTCACACGACTAATGGCCAGTGTGTTATGTTCAACTCGACGATGGAGCGTTTGATAATCATTACTAGTGTAGGTTGAACTCGAATCTCCAGACTTATTCTGCAAGGATTTAACGATAACAACTAGTATGATTCCTCCGACTAATATGAACATAAATCCTAGATAGGGAGAGCTAGCAGAACTGTCAGAGGATGATCCATATCCAGAGCGGTAGTAGTGGTAGGATGAGCCACCAGAACGACTTCCACCTCCACTTGAGCGGCTGCTACTTCTGGAGCTACTGCGGCTGCTCCCTCCACTTCTGGAATGTCCGACACCCGCATCAACGATTTGAGGCACGGATAGAAAAACAAGTAATAAACAGGTCATTAAAAGAGCATAAAACTTTTTCATGTGTCTCCTAACTATATGATTGAAAAGGTAGAATTCTGAATTCGAATGATTATTAAACTATTAATAACCTTTAAAAATCATCTAAGATATACTAGGCGTTATTTACTAGCATTTAGCTTCTTTATGGAATGGCGCTCGATGAGCCATCCCACAATCCACCCTATTGCTAGCAAGTAATTTTCAAAAGCACCGATAGCATTTACAGGAGAGTGATACTCCATATAATTGAGTAAGTGATTTGTTCCTATTCCAATTCCGCCAATAATGAGAGCAAGAAGTGCGATTCGTAGATAGAACCAATCGTATTTAATATTGATAGCGAGAATAATAATCAATACAGCTAAATTCCATATTCCAATTTCTCGTTGCCAACCAGCAGATATTCCGTACCCGGAGTGGCTTCCCATGTACGATGGAAAGAAAATTTGTAGTATAGAAGCGCCTAACATAGCGATGATGACTAAGACAAATAGCAATCGTAAAAATTTGTTCATTTATTCTCCTTGTCTCATTCTCGTCTTAAAAGTAGAAAAAAGTGTTTAAAGAGTAAATTACTCACTTTCTTTCAACTTGGCCAATTCCTGCGCAAGCAGTTTAAGGGCAACTTGTGGGTTGGCTTGTCCTTTGGTTGCCTTCATAAGGAATCCTGTGAAGGCCTTGTCTGCGTTACGTTTGCCTGATTTAAAGTCGGCAACGGCAGCTTCGTTATCCGCAAAGACTTGGTGGATGATTGGAATCAGAACATCTGGATCAGAGATTTGCACCAAGCCTGCTTTTTCCACGTATTCACGCGCGCCACCGCCATTTTTAGCCAGGTGGACAAAGACTTTCTTGGCAATCTTAGAAGAGATCGTGCCGTCTTCGATGATGGCAATCATTTCTACCAAGTTTTCTGGTGTTAATTCGATTTGTTCCAGTGTCTTACCTTCAGCGTTCAAGAACTGAGCGACTTCACCTTGGAGCCAGTTAGAAACTTGTTTGGCATCGCCACCGAGGGCAACAGCTTTTTCAAAGAAGTCAGAAGTGACTTTGTTTGCAGTCAACTGACTAGCATCGTAGTCTGACAAGCCAAGGTCAGCAACGTAGCGTGCACGGCGTTCCTTTGGAAACTCTGGCAGTTCAGTACGCATTTCCTCAATCCACTCATCTGAGATTTCAAAGAGTGGGAGGTCTGGTTCTGGGAAGTAGCGGTAGTCTGCAGCGCCTTCCTTAACACGCATGAGGATGGTTGCTTTGTTGGCTTCATCGTAACGGCGTGTTTCTTGGCGAATTTGACCACCTGAGCGAAGAATTTCAGCCTGGCGTTGGACTTCGTATTCAAGACCCTTGCGAACGTTAGAGAAGGAGTTGAGGTTTTTCAACTCAGTCTTGGTACCGAATTTTTCTTGACCATAAGGGCGAAGGGAGATGTTAGCATCCACACGCATCGAACCTTCTTCCATCTTAACGTCAGAAATACCAGCGTACTGGATGACTTCCTTGAGGGCAGTTAGATAAGCATAGGCTTCTTCTGGCGAGCGCATGTCAGCCTCAGATACAATCTCAATCAATGGCACCCCTTGGCGGTTGAGGTCAACATAAGAGTAACCATCTGTACCGTGGGTGTTTTTACCAGCGTCTTCTTCCAAGTGAGCGCGTTCAATCCCGATTTTCTTAGTCGTACCGTCTTCTAGCTCCACTTCAATCCAGCCGTTGAAACCGATTGGCTCATCAAACTGAGAAATTTGATAGGCTTTTGGATTATCAGGGTAGAAGTAGTTCTTGCGGTCGAAGTGCATCTTTTTGCGGATATCCATATTGAGGGCAAGAGCAGCCTTGATACCGGCATCGACAACACCTTTATTGAGAACTGGCAGAACTCCTGGGAAGGACCAGTCAATCACGTTAGTGTTGGCATTTTGGTCATTTCCAAAGTGGGCAGAAGTAGGTGAGAAGATTTTTGAATTGGTGTTGAGCTCTACGTGGACTTCAAGTCCAATGACTGTTTCAAAGTTCATTAGTTGTCACCTCCAAAAATCACGGGTTGTTGTTTGTGGTAGTCTGTTGTCGCTTCAAAAGCAGCAGCAGCTTGGTAAATAGTCTCTTCTGAGTATTTAGGACCGATCAATTGGAGACCGACTGGGAGACCTTGAGCAAATCCAGCAGGAATCGAAATTCCTGGAAGACCAGCTAAGTTGACTGGGATGGTCAAAAGGTCAGCTAAGTACATGGCAACTGGATCGTGGTTGAGTGAATCCAAGTCATAGGCAACGCTTGGAGCAGTTGGTCCTAGGATTAAATCATAATCCGCAAAGACGTTTTCGAAATCTTGGATGATGAGGGTACGAACTTGTCCAGCCTTCTTGTAATAGGCATCATAGTAACCTGATGAAAGGCTAAATGTTCCAAGCATGATACGGCGTTTCACTTCTTCACCGAAACCTTGGCTACGGCTGTTTACATAGATTTCATCAAGGTTGCTTGCATCTTCTGCGCGGTAGCCATAACGGATACCGTCAAAGCGTTGCAAGTTTGATGAGGCTTCTGATGAAGCGATGATGTAGTAAACGGCAACACCGTATTTAGAGTGAGGAAGGCTGACTTCTTCGACGATGGCACCAAGTTTTTCAAAGTGTTTAGCGGCATTCAGAATGGTTTCCTTAACCTCTGGGTCAATCCCTTCACCAAGGTATTCCTTAGGCAAAGCAATTTTCATTCCCTTGATGTCTTGGCCGATTTTTGAAGTAAAGTCGGCAATGCGGACAGGAGCAGAAGTAGAGTCTTTAGCATCTTCGCTGGCAATCGCATTGAGCAAGAGGGCATTTTCTTTAACAGTTGGTGCAAAAGGTCCAATCTGGTCTAATGAGCTACCGAAGGCAATGAGACCGAAACGAGAAACCGTTCCGTAGGTTGGTTTGAGACCAACAATCCCGTTGAAGGCGGCAGGTTGGCGGATGGAACCACCAGTATCAGATCCAAGAGACAAGCGGACTTGCCCTGAAGCTACAGCTGCAGCAGAACCGCTTGATGAACCACCAGGAACCTTGCTGTGGTCCCAAGCATTTTTAGTCGCTCCGTAGTGGGAAGTTTCACCAGAACCACCCATGGCAAATTCGTCCATGTTGGTTTTTCCGACAACAATCATACCCTTAGCTTTGGCATTGGCAACGGCTGTCGCATCAAAGATTGGCTCGTAGTTGTAGAGCATTTTTGAGGCAGCAGTTGTGAGGATGCCGTCAGTAGAAATATTATCCTTAACAGCCAGTGGAATTCCTGAAAGGACATTATCCGCGTCAATTCCAGCTTCATCAACGGCTTTAGCTTGAGCAAGGGCTTGTTCTTCAGCGATAGTGACAAAAGCATTGATAGCTTTCTCGCGAGACTTGATATCTTCAAGCGTGGCTTGTGTCAATTCAGTAGCTGAAATCTCCTTAGAGACAAGGAGGTTGTGCAAGTCTTCAATCGTTTTGTTATTAAAAGTCATTAGGCATCTCCTCCATCATCTAGGATAGCTGGTACCTTGATATAGTAGTTTTCTTTTTCAGGTACGTTTTTAAACAAGCGGTCACGGTCTGTTCCTTCTTCGGCCACATCAGGGCGGAGTACGGTCTTGCGGTCAGCCATGGTTGTAGTAGGTGCGACACCAGTTGTGTCGACTTCGCCCAGCAATTCAACCATGTCAACAATTTTAGACAAGGTTGTCGCAAAGGCAGCAGTTTCTTCTTCAGAGAATCTTAATTTTGAAAGATTGGCAACGTGTGTTACCTCTTCTTGCGTAATTTTCATCTTGCATCCTTTCGTGAAATGATGATTTTTAGTCTGTTCTATTTTACCATAATTTCCTATAAATAAGGGAGCCAAACTGAAAAGAAATAGAAATTGAAAAATCGCTTTTAATTCGCTATAATGGTTAAACTAGAGAATAGAAAAAATAAGAGTTAGGATAGAAATATGTTCCATCAATTTATCACCAGATCTCAGACGGTTCCTCCTCCCATTTCCCTCTTTTGGTATGGGATTATGATGCTTACTTTAGTGCTTTGTATTTATGGAGCACTTGCTTATCACAATAATCCGAAATTTGTCCGCTTGTTTAAGGGGATTCAGATCCTCCAGTTACTAGCCCTATATAGTTGGTATGTTGGTTTTGGGATTCCATTTTCTAATAGCCTTCCGTTTTACCATTGCCGTTTGGCTATGTTTGCGGTGGTTTTCTTGCCAGATAAATGGCGGAGCAAGCAATATTTTGCCCTCTTAGGAGCAAGTGGAGCGGTCTTTGCCTTGGTTTACCCGGTTTTTGACCCCTATGATTTCCCCCATATCACCAGTTTTTCATTTTTGATTGGGCACTATGCCCTTCTAGTGAATTCCTTGATTTACTTGATGAATCACTATGACAAGACCTTGCTCAAGAAATATATGATTGTAGCCTATACCTTTATTCTCAATCTCTTTCTAGTTGGGGTAAATCAGGTGACGGGTGGAAATTATGGTTTGTTAAACAAGACACCTTTTATTCCAGATGCGCCCTTGTGGTTAAAATACCTTCTTGTGTCCGTCATCCTCTCACTGGCTCTGGTTCTTTTTGATATCTTGTTCAAAAAAAGGTGGAAAAAGAGAAATCAGGCGCAATCTGTGCTCTAGCTTGCCTTTTCATCAGACGAGCAATTGAAAAACTCCCCAAAATCCGCTATAATGGAGAGTTGAAAGGAATGGTAAAATCCAATGTAAACATCATTCTTAGCTACTGAAACAACTAAAAATAGAAGATCAAAGAAAGAGAACTTATGACTATTCAAGAAGAAATCAAGAAACGCCGTACCTTTGCCATCATCTCCCACCCGGACGCGGGGAAGACAACTATTACTGAGCAGTTGCTTTACTTTGGGGGCGAGATTCGTGAGGCTGGTACGGTTAAAGGAAAGAAAACAGGGACTTTTGCCAAGTCTGACTGGATGGATATCGAGAAACAACGTGGGATTTCGGTCACTTCATCTGTTATGCAGTTTGACTACGATGGCAAGCGCGTGAACATCCTCGACACACCAGGGCACGAGGACTTCTCAGAAGATACCTATCGTACCTTGATGGCGGTGGATGCTGCGGTCATGGTCGTGGACTCTGCCAAGGGTATCGAGGCCCAAACCAAGAAATTGTTTGAGGTTGTGAAGCACCGTGGCATTCCAGTCTTTACCTTTATGAACAAGCTGGACCGTGACGGTCGTGAGCCACTGGACCTCTTGCAAGAACTAGAAGAAGTCCTTGGTATTGCGAGCTATCCTATGAACTGGCCAATCGGGATGGGGAAAGCCTTTGAAGGGCTCTATGACCTCTATAACCAACGCCTGGAACTTTACAAGGGTGATGAGCGTTTTGCTAGCCTAGAAGATGGGGACAAGCTTTTTGGTAGCAATCCTTTCTACGAGCAAGTTAAAGATGATATTGAGCTTTTAAATGAAGCTGGAAATGAGTTTTCAGAAGAAGCTATTCTTGCAGGAGAACTGACTCCAGTCTTCTTTGGTTCAGCCTTGACTAACTTTGGTGTGCAGACCTTCCTTGAGACCTTCCTTAAGTTTGCTCCAGAACCACATGGCCACAAGAAAACAGATGGCGAAATTGTGGATCCTTATGACAAGGATTTCTCAGGATTTGTCTTTAAAATCCAAGCCAACATGGACCCTCGTCACCGTGACCGTATCGCCTTTGTTCGTATCGTATCAGGTGAATTTGAGCGTGGAATGAGTGTCAATCTGCCTCGTACTGGTAAGACTGCCAAACTATCGAATGTGACTCAGTTTATGGCTGAAAGTCGTGAGAATGTGACTAATGCCGTGGCTGGAGATATCATCGGGGTTTATGATACGGGTACCTATCAAGTTGGAGACACCTTGACGGTTGGAAAAAATAAGTTTGAATTTGAACCCCTTCCAACCTTTACTCCTGAAATTTTCATGAAAGTTTCTGCTAAGAACGTCATGAAACAAAAATCCTTCCACAAGGGGATTGAGCAATTGGTGCAAGAAGGAGCCATTCAGCTTTATAAGAATTACCAAACAGGCGAGTACATGCTAGGCGCTGTCGGACAACTTCAGTTTGAAGTCTTTAAGCACCGCATGGAAGGCGAGTACAATGCCGAAGTAGTCATGAGCCCAATGGGTAAAAAGACCGTTCGTTGGATCAAGCCTGAGGACTTGGATGAGCGGATGTCCTCAAGCCGCAATATCTTGGCCAAGGACCGCTTCGACCAACCAGTCTTCCTCTTTGAAAATGACTTTGCCCTCCGCTGGTTTGCGGATAAGTATCCAGATGTGGAGTTGGAGGAAAAAATGTAACTCAGCACCAACAATTGGAACTAAAGTTCCTAATTGTTGGACGCTAGTCGCTATTTTGCGAACTAGCTAACTGCCTTACTAACTACGTTTGGCAAATAGAATCGATTTGCCAAACTCCGTGTCGTTGTTCAAGAAATTTATTTGTTTATGTTACAATCTAAGTAACTAACGACAAGTTTCTATGGAACTTGGCTAGGCGCTCCACTAGTAAAGTTTTACGAATATTATCGATTCGTAAAACTTTACGTCGTAAAACTCAGTGTCGTAATCTAATAATAGGTAACTGCTATGGCTGCTTACCTAAACGCTTCACTAGGAAAAATCCACGAATATTATCGATTCGTGGATTTTTCCGTCGTAACCACGTTTTACAAATGAAATCGATTTGTAAAACTCAGTGTCGTAGATTACGGCTATTAATTAGTATGGAATTTTTTGTTGGAAAGGATAGAAAGTTACCTCGGCTACCGGTCTCATTAGTTCATTTGTGAAACTACCTTTAAATACTCTACTCCTAAAAGTCTGTGGATGCTATTGATTCATGGACTTTTTCTATATTTTGAATAAAAATCAATTCCCTGAGTGATTGGAATTATTTGCTCAAATTTTAAAGCATTTGGAAATGGTTAAAAAATAAATAAAATATATTAATAGAACAATAAAATGAAGATTATATTGAAAAAACAGAATAGATTTGAAATCAAGTTATTTTTGAAATCATTTTCTTTCTTTAGAGTGTGTTATAGATATTGAATTGTAGGTATATTTGGTATATAATAAAAAGATAGTATTTTATAGGTGAATAAATTCTTTTTTATATAGAGGGAAGTAACATGTTTTTTAGACGCCAGAAAGGTGAATATAGAGAAACAGACCGTGTGACACGGTACAAATTAATCAAATCAGGGAAGCATTGGCTACGGGCCTCGACTTCCCTTTTTGGCTTATTTAAGGTGATGCGTGGAAGCGCGGATACGAGCCAAGTAAAGACAGAAATGGTTGAAAAGCAAGAAGGTCAGAAGTTGACGGGCTTGGATGTCTTGAAAGGGATAGCAGCTACGGGGACGATCTTAGGTGGTTTTGCTGCGACGCAAACGCGTGTTTATGCCAATGATGCAGTCGCTGTTGAAAAGACTGTCGAATCAAAAGATACCTTGGCGACGAGAGATTCAGTAGTACTGGGGACGACTCAGGATCATCAAGATACTGCTAGCTTGTCTCTGTCTACCAGTCAAAGCCAGTCATTGTCAGAATTCAATTCGCAGAGCGCCAGTCAATCTGCCTCTACGAGTCAGTCCATCAGTGCCTCAAGCTCTTCTAGTATGAGCCAGTCGATGAGCCAATCTGCTTCTACTAGTCAATCTTTGGCAAACAGTCAAAGTGTAACTGCTAGTTCAAGTGAATCCCTTGGAACACAAAATCAAGCGAATAGTAATCTGTCAGAGAGAGCTTCAGTTGGTGTTCAAAGTCAGTACCAAGCAAGTGAGCCAGCTCGGGAGACAGTGAAAGAATCACAACCTTCAAAAGAATTAAAAGCAGTTGATTTTTCTACAGAATCCTTGCCTCAAAGTGAGTCTGGTCTTGTAAAGAATGAAGATGTGACGGCTGAATCAGGTCTCACAATGACTTCCGTTGCCATGACGGAAAAACAAAATGAAGAAAAACGGAAGAAATTAGAGGCCTTGTCTGCTGAGATTGGGCAGTTTCTAGCTCAAGCGCAGGGACTTCCGAACTCGGATGAGGCGATTGCCAAGGCTAGTCTAGCGAAGAATGAGATAGCAGAAGCCTTGAAAGGGGAGGTTTCTGATCTTGCCACTATCCTACAAAAAGCTACAGAAGCTCGAAATAGTATTGCAAATGCTGTGTTACGTGCCAACTCTGGACCTCGTGACAGCAGAAATGGACAAGCTTTGACCAAAGCTTCAAATACTGCTAGCTTCAGAGCTGCTAGGGATACAGAGAAGCCAGAACTTCAGAAAATAACCGTTACAGGTGGCGCAGTTCTAGAAGGACAAAAATTTAAAATTTATCGAGAAGAAAATTTTTCTGCGACCATTGAGTTTACTGATAACAGTGGTCGAATTGAACATGCAAAATTTGTTCCTACTGCTGTTCCCGCGGCCTATCCGGCTACTTCAACTGTTGTCTCATTCACTACGAGTAATGGTCAAAGTATCAGCATGATTGTTCCGACAAATAAACTAGCCAAAGATGGAAATGCTACAGCATCAAATCCTTTCACCGTTTCAATCACGGGTTCTGTTGGAAAAAATCAAGCAGTAAATAGTTTGTGGACCCGTTATGTTTTCACCTATGATCAGGAAGGGAATTTTAGCGGAAATACTACTGACGTAGGTCTTGTAAAAGATTTAACAGCCAACCCTGCCGCAATTCAATTTGAAGTTCATGCTCAGTCTGAAAAGTACGAACCAGCTATCAATGCTGAGGTGAATCGAAACTTTACTCTAACGGCCAATTCAGGGACTGTTTCTGTTGGTGAAGCCAGTCAGTACATCACGAATGCTACAGGGACACCAGAATTACCTACTACAGGAATTACTAAGGGAACTAGAACAACCTATACTTGGAAATCTGGAACCAATACGAATTTGTCTGCTGGTCGGCATAATTTGACTGCAGTGGTAACTTATCCAGATGGAAGTACGGATGAAGTAGAGATTCCGATTGAGGTTCGCCCTCAGACACCTAGAATTGAAGAACGTTTCCTTAACGAAAAAGGTGGTCTCACAAATCAAGCGATTACGGTAGATAGTGTGACTCCAGGTGGGACTGTTACTCTTACAATTGCAGGGGAGACGTTCACCAAACAAGCAACGGTGAGCTCGACTAGTGTAACCTTTACTGCAAATGAGCTGAAGAAGGTATATGATCGTAATGGAGGACGACTTCCTAGTGGACCGGTGACTGCAAGTACGACAGTGGATGGTTTGGTTTCAGATACATTTAATGGACAAATCACGCCAAATCAAGCGTCAATTTCAGTAAGTAATAGCCAGTCTGCTTCAGCAAGTGCTAGTCAATCAGCCTCAGTAAGCTCCAGCCAATCTGCATCATTGAGTGCTAGTCAATCCGCCTCAGTAAGTTCAAGCGAATCTGCATCTGTAAGCTCGAGTCAATCCGCTTCAGCGAGCTCGAGTCAATCTGCATCATTGAGTGCAAGTGAGTCAGCATCAGTAAGTGCTAGTCAGTCAGCTTCAGCGAGTGCTAGTCAATCCGCTTCTGTAAGTGCGAGTGAGTCAGCCTCAGCGAGTGCAAGTCAATCAGCATCAGTGAGCGCAAGCCAGTCAGCTTCGGTAAGTGCTAGTCAGTCTGCCTCAGTAAGCACAAGTGAATCAGCCTCAGTAAGTGCAAGTCAATCCGCTTCAGTGAGTGCAAGTCAGTCTGCATCTACAAGCTCCAGCCAATCAGCCTCGGTAAGTGCAAGTCAATCCGCTTCAGTGAGTGCAAGTCAGTCTGCATCTACAAGCTCCAGCCAATCAGCATCTGCAAGTGCAAGTCAATCCGCCTCAGTAAGTGCAAGTGAATCTGCATCAGCGAGCTCGAGTCAATCAGCGTCAGTGAGCTCTAGTCAATCCGCTTCAGTGAGTGCCAGCCAATCCGCTTCTGTAAGTGCGAGTGAGTCAGCTTCAGTCAGCTCGAGCCAGTCTGCATCATTGAGCTCTAGTCAATCCGCTTCAGTAAGCACAAGCGAATCCGCCTCAGCCAGCTCAAGCAAATCTGCATCAGTTAGCTCAAGTCAGTCAGCTTCAGCGAGTGCAAGTGAGTCAGCCTCAGCGAGCGCGAGCCAATCCGCTTCTGTAAGTGCGAGTGAGTCAGCTTCAGTCAGCTCGAGCCAGTCTGCATCATTGAGCTCGAGTCAGTCAGCTTCAGCGAGTGCAAGCCAATCCGCTTCAGTAAGTTCGAGCCAGTCAGCTTCATTGAGTGCAAGCCAATCAGCATCTGTAAGTTCAAGCGAATCTGCATCTGTAAGTTCAAGCGAATCTGCATCTGTAAGTGCGAGTGAGTCAGCTTCAGTCAGCTCGAGCCAGTCTGCATCATTGAGCTCGAGTCAGTCAGCCTCAGCAAGTTCGAGCCAGTCAGCGTCCGTAAGCTCAAGTCAGTCTGCTTCAGCAAGTGCGAGTCGATCAGCATCGGTAAGCTCCAGCCAATCCGCTTCAGCGAGCGCGAGCCAGTCTGCCTCAGTAAGCTCCAGCCAGTCAGCATCTGCAAGCTCGAGTCAATCGGCTTCATTGAGTGCCAGCCAATCTGCCTCAGCAAGTTCGAGCCAATCAGCATCTGCAAGTGCTAGCCAGTCAGCGTCCGTAAGCTCAAGTCAGTCTGCTTCAGCAAGTGCGAGTCAATCAGCATCGGTAAGCTCCAGCCAATCCGCTTCAGTAAGTTCGAGCCAGTCCGCTTCAACGAGTGCCAGTCAGTCCGCTTCAGTAAGTTCAAGTGAATCTGCTTCAGTAAGCTCCAGCCAGTCTGCCTCAGCCAGCTCCAGTCAATCGGCGTCAGTGAGTGCCAGTCAGTCAGCGTCAGTGAGTGCCAGTCAGTCTGCATCGGTGAGTTCGAGCCAATCGGCTTCAGCAAGTTCGAGTGAGTCTGCCTCAGTAAGTTCGAGTCAGTCAGCTTCAGCAAGCGCAAGTGAGTCCGCTTCAGTAAGTTCGAGTGAGTCTGCTTCGGTGAGCGCCAGTGAGTCAGCATCGGTAAGTGCGAGTGAATCAGCCTCAGTAAGCACCAGCCGATCTGCATCAGTAAGTGCAAGTCAATCCGCTTCAGCCAGCGCCAGCCAATCAGCGTCAGTGAGTGCAAGTCAGTCTGTTTCAGTAAGCACCAGCCAGTCAGCCTCAGTCAGCTCCAGCGAATCAGCCTCAGCGAGCGCAAGTGAATCAGCCTCAGCAAGTTCGAGTCAGTCCGCTTCAGTGAGCGCAAGTGAATCTGCGTCAGCCAGCTCGAGTCAGTCAGCGTCTGTAAGCTCGAGCCAATCCGCATCAGTGAGTGCTAGTCAATCCGCATCAGTGAGCGCAAGTGAATCTGCGTCAGCCAGCTCGAGTCAGTCTGCATCAGTAAGCTCGAGTCAATCAGCGTCTGTAAGCTCCAGCGAATCTGCTTCAGTGAGCGCGAGCCAATCCGCTTCAGTGAGCGCAAGTCAGTCTGCCTCAGTAAGTTCGAGTGAGTCTGCATCTGTAAGTTCGAGTCAATCAGCTTCAGCCAGCGCAAGTGAATCAGCATCAGTAAGTGCCAGTCAGTCTGCATCTGTAAGTTCGAGCCAATCAGCTTCAGCGAGTGCTAGCCAGTCAGCTTCAGTAAGTTCAAGCGAATCGGCATCAGCGAGCGCTAGCCAATCAGCGTCAGTGAGCGCCAGTCAGTCTGCGTCTGTAAGCTCGAGTCAATCCGCTTCAGTAAGCGCAAGTGAGTCCGCTTCAGCCAGCGCAAGTGAATCAACATCAGTAAGTGCTAGTCAATCCGCTTCAGTGAGTGCCAGTCAGTCTGCATCTGTAAGCTCGAGCCAATCAGCTTCAGCGAGTGCTAGCCAATCAGCGTCAGTGAGCGCCAGTCAGTCTGCGTCTGTAAGCTCGAGTCAGTCCGCATCAGTAAGTTCAAGCCAATCCGCTTCAGTTAGCGCAAGCCAATCCGCATCAGTCAGCTCGAGTCAATCTGCGTCAGCAAGCTCAAGCCAGTCAGCCTCAGCCAGCGCTAGTCAATCAGTATCTATAAGCTCAAGCCAATCTGCATCAGTAAGCGCTAGTCAGTCTGCTTCGGTAAGTTCGAGCGAATCCGCTTCAGCCAGCTCGAGTCAATTGGCATCGGCAAGTTCGAGTCAGTCAGCCTCAGTGAGCGCTAGTCAGTCAGCATCAGTAAGCTTGAGTCAATCAGCTTCGGCAAGCTCAAGTGAGTCCGCCTCAGTAAGCTCGAGTCAATCGGCTTCATTGAGTGCCAGCCAGTCAGCCTCAGTCAGCTCAAGCGAATCGGCTTCAGCCAGCGCTAGCCAGTCTGCATCTGCCAGCGCGAGTGAGTCTGTATCTGTAAGCTCGAGCCAGTCTGCATCAGTCAGTGCTAGCCAATCGGTATCAACAAGTACATCAACTTCTGCAAGTATGCTAGCAGACGAGTTGGCGTTGGAGAGTGCTTCGATCTCAACAAGTACTTCAGTGAGCGAATCACTCTCAGCTAGCATGTTAGCCAGTGAATCGACTCTAGCAAGTACTTCGGTTTCAGCAAGCATGTCAGTGAGCGAGTCAGCGTCGATTATCACTAGTCTCTCAACTTCAGATTCTATTAGTAGATCTGCGTCAGCAAGTGCTCTGGCATCTACTTCAACAAGCACCTCTCTCTCAATGGCAAACATTACAAGACAAGGTCAATCTGCTTCAAGCAAGCCAAAACAAGTCTTGCCAAATACAGGAGCGTCGACTTCCGTAGCATCTGCTTTATTGGGAGCATTGGCAGCTGTGACAGGTATCGGTCTTCTTGCCAAGAAGAGTCAGAATGACGATCAAGAAAGTCATTGATAAGATATAAAAATCAATGAATAAATAGTAAAATGGAAAACCTTTGAAAACATGATTTTTCAAAGGTTTTTTCTATATGTGAGAAGAGGGAAATCCTCTTTTGAGTTTGAAATAAACTAGGGGAAAAGGTATAATAGGAAGGTGAGATAATCATCGAAAAAATCAGAACTATAGTAGTAGAAAAGTAGCCAAAAGAATGTGAAAAGAAAAGGGGACGAAATGAAAAAAGAGCTTCAAAAAGCCATTGTACTCGGTGGTGATAATGCATATATGGACAAGATTGAGACAACAATCAAGTCAATTTGTGCCCATAACCGAGCAGTGACTTTTTATGTTTTCAATGATGATTTGCCATCTGAATGGTTTCAGCTCATGGAGAGACGTTTAGAACCTCTAGCCTCAAAAATCGTCAATGTCAAGATTAGTCATCAAGGTTTGAAAGGGTATCGTTTACCACTAGCTCACTTAAGTTATGCAACTTTCTTTCGTTATTTTATTCCTCAGTTTGTTAGCGAAGATCTAGCCTTGTACATGGATTCGGATATTATCGTTAGATCAAACCTAGATCAACTCTTTTTAGAAGATATGGCAGACTGGCCAGTAGCTGCTGTCGCAGATGCGCTAGTTCCTAGCACTTTTAATGCAGGTGTCTTGCTGATTAATGTGGCTCTCTGGCGCCAAGAAAAGGTGACGGAGCACTTGTTGAGCTTGACAGACCAACTGCATGACCAAGTTTTTGGTGATCAGGGCGTGTTAAATCACCTCTTTGAAGGTCGTTGGAAATCGCTGCCAGCTACCTATAATTTTATGGTTGGTATGGATACAGTGGCTCGAAATTACCAGATGGATACTTGGTATAGGGATTCTCTTGCTACTGAGAAGTCAGCCAAGATTATCCATTATACAGGGGACAAGCCTTGGTACCAAATCAACCTCAATCGTTTCAGGGAGGACTGGTGGTTTTACTACGGACTAGAGTGGTCTGATATCGTCATGAAAAAATGTGATTTCCATAAAGGATTGGCATCTTTAGTTCAAGCTCCTCAGTATGCGACCGCTATTTTTACCAATACGTGTCACATAGAGCAAATCGAGCACCTAATCCAAGAATTGCCCGATGTTGAGTTCTCTATCCTAGCTCATACCAATTTTGCGCCGGAAATCATGAACTTGCAATCGCATCTGAATGTACGCCTCTATCCTTACTTTAATCCCATGAATGTCAAAAAGGTCCTAGAAAAGATTGACTTTTACTTGGATATCAATCATGAGGATGAAATTGCAAACATTATCCAAGAGGTGCAGCAAAGAGAAATCCCTATATTTGCTTTTGAGACCACTAGTCATGAGTCGAGTGGTTACAGTCATGTCTACTCACCAGCAGCCGTAGGTCAAATGATCGAGTCTATCCGCACGCTTTTGGAATCAAAGAAGCAGTCGTTGTAAACTGAAGGAAACTAAATGAAAAAAACAATTGTTCTTGCAGGAGATTATGCCTATATTCGTCAGATTGAAACAGCGCTCAAGTCTCTCTGCTACCATAATAGCCATGTCAAGGTCTATATCTTTAACCAGGATATTCCCCAGGAGTGGTTCCGTGCTCTCAGACCGATAGTAGAGCAAATGGGCGGTGAGTTAGTGGATGTCAAGATGCTTGGCGCCCAGTTTCAGATGAACTGGAGCAACAAACTGCCCCATATCAATCACATGACCTTTGCCCGTTATTTTATCCCTGATTTTGTTGCAGAGGACAAGGTTCTTTACTTGGACAGCGATCTGGTAGTGACGGCTGATTTGACGCCCCTCTTTGAAATGGACTTGGGGGAAAACTACTTGGCCGCGGCACCATCTTGTTTTGGAGTTGGAGTTGGCTTTAATGCAGGTGTACTCTTGATCAATAACAAAAAATGGCGATCAGAAGCTGTGAGACAAGAGCTAGTTGAGCTGACGGAGCGGGAACACCAACATGTCAGTGAAGGGGACCAGTCTATCCTCAATATGCTCTTTCATGACAGCTATGCTCCTCTGGATCAGAACTATAATTTCCAGATTGGTTTTGACAGTGGGGCTGCATCACATGGACATGAATTTATCTTCCAAATCCCTTTGGAGCCTCTGCCAGCTATCTTGCATTTCCTCTCTCAGGACAAACCTTGGAATACTCATTCGGTTGGGCGTTTGCGTGAGGTTTGGTGGCACTATCATCTGATGGAGTGGTCTGCCATTACTGAAAAATGGCGTCAGGCTGGAATTGACTATCCAGTCACAGTCTATCAGCCAGTTATGACTTGTGTCAATTTGACCAACTCCTGGCATCTTGAGAAAATCGACTATCTGGTTCAAGCCTTGCCAGAGGTGCATTTCTACATCGCAGCCTATACGACGATGGCACCGGAACTCATGCTCTTGTCACGTTTTAAAAATGTTACCCTCTATCCCAACACCTTCCCCCTCTTGGTCGAAAAACTGATCCAGCAGACAGATGTCTATCTTGATATTAACCACGATGACAAGTTGAGTGTTGTTTATGACTATATTTCACGCTTTGATAAACCGATCTTGACTTTTGACAATACCCAGTCCCAGGAACTACCTAAAAGTGCCTATGCAGGTGTTTTTTCAGCAGAAAAACCGGAAGAAATGGTAGCAGCTCTGAAGGCTTATCTGAGAGAGAAACGACACGAAAACTGAGATGAGGATTTGAAAATTCCAAGAAAAATGGGCTGGACTATTCACGTCTGATAGGATGATGGAAGGATGAAAATGAAAAGGAGGAGCTAGTGAAAAAATTTCGTTCATCGATAGCAGTAAAAAAAGGGATGCACACCCTGTTTTTGCTCTTTATTTATGTGCTCGGGAGTCGTATCGCTCTTCCTTTTGTTAACCTCAATAGTCGGGATTTTCTCGGAGGAGGCGCAGTCTATCTGGACTTTTCAGTAGCCCTGACTGGTGGAAATCTTCGTAGCCTCTCTCTCTTTTCAATCGGACTTTCCCCCTGGATGTCAGCTATGATCTTGTGGCAGATGTTTTCCTTTTCGAAGAAGCTGGGCTTAAATTCAGTTTCTTCAGAAGTCCAGGATAGGCGAAAAATGTACTTGACGCTAGGGATTGCCTTGATTCAGGCCTTGGCCTTGACGACAAACCTCCCTGTCCAAGCTCCCTACAATCCCTTCTTGGTCTTTCTCCTCAATACCAGCCTTTTGGTTGCGGGGACCTTCTTCTTAGTTTGGCTGTCGGACATCAATGCGTCTATCGGAGTTGGAGGCCCTGTCGTCATTTTATTGGCAAGTATGGTGGCTTCACTCCCTCAGGACATCCTCCAATCGGTCCAAGTTCATAAGATCTCTCCTTGGCTGCTTTTCCTATTGGTAGTGCTTGGTGTCCTCTTTACCTATCTAGTCGTTCTCTTTTACCGAGCGCGATACCGCATCCCTATCAATAAAATAGGCCTTCATTCTCGCTTTAAACGCTATTCCTATCTGGAAATCATGCTCAATCCTGCTGGTGGCATGCCTTATATGTATGTGATGAGTCTCATGGGCTTGCCTTCTTATCTCTTGCTCTTGCTTCACCATCTGGATAAGGGCAATCCGCTCTACCCTGCCCTACTGGAGCAGTATGCGATGGGGAAACCCTTGTGGATTTACGCTTATATCCTTATCCTCTTTGTCTTTAGCATTGCCTTTGCCTTTGTCAATGTGAGTGGTCAACAGATCGCAGATCGGATGAAGGAATCAGGAGATTACATCTACGGAGTCTATCCCGGTGAGGATACTAGTCGCTTTATAAATCGCTTGGTTCTACGATTTGCTCTGATAGGTGCAGTCTTTAACGTTACCTTGGCTGGACTTCCGATCTTGTTTGTCTTGAAGGATGAGAGTTTGTTAAAAGTCAGCATGATTCCCGGACTCTTTTTAATTTTGAGCGGCATGCTCTTTACGATTCACGACGAACTGCAAGCGCTCCGACTAAATGAAAGGTATCGGCCACTATTCTAGGAGGTTTTGATGTATTACTTTATCCCAGCTTGGTATGGCAAGGAGCGTCCCTGGCATGCCGATTTGACACCTTGGTATTTTTCTCATTTTAAGCTAGAATTTGATGACACCTTCAATCAGATTCGCCTGATGCAACGCCAAGGGATTCCTGCACAGGTCCTCCTTTTGTCCTATCAGCCTCATTTGCGCTATTTTCTCCATCGCCAAGGTATTTTAGAAGCACCGGTTTATTCCTTATTTGATGAATTGCAGGATTTTCATGAGATTCGACCACAGGTCTTGCAGCTCAGAGATATTGAGTGGGATGAGGATTGCGACTTTGTTTACAGTCCCTTTACTATTCTGGTGCTGAAGGATGGCAAGCCCTATGCCCAGGTAGAGCATGGGATAGAAGGTTTTATCAGTACGATTCAGTATTTCAAGGAAGATGGGCTTTTGTCTGCCAATTACCTAATGGATGATCGGGGGCTGGTTTCCAGTGTGATTTACTACGAAGAGGGCCAGGCTCTCTACCAAGACTACCTCAATCCCAAGGGACTGTGGCAGTTTAGAGAGTACTTGCAAGATGGGGGGCGTATCGAGGTCAATCCTATCTTTGCTTTTCGTTTCCAAAAAGAGTCTTACCGAGATATGGGAGATTTGATGGCGGAGTTTTTTGAGAAGAAAATAGCCCAACTCCCTGAGGAAGGAGCGACCTATTTTCTGCCTGCGTGTGACCAGCATAATACTTTCCTTTTAGAACGATTGCCCCGTCAAAGTACCAAGGTTCTCAGTCTTTTTATCGGACGAAATCCTCAAGAGCAATTACCTCAGTTGGCGGATTTGTTGCCTAAGGTGGACCTAGTTCTGGTTGACAGGGAGGACACCTTGCGCTTGGCTCAATCTGGCTTTCCAGAACAAGCCGAGAAGTTCCGACATTTATCGCCTTTTGATACCCGCTTGGAGCTGGGAAAGAGTCAGACTCGGAAGGAGTCAATCCTCTACTATCAACTGGACTTTGAGCAGGGGATAGAGGACCAAGCTCTCTATCAGGTCTTGCATTTCCTTTCTGAAAACAAGGATACGGAGCTGGTTTTTGGAGCCTTTGCTGCTAGTCAAGAAGAAATGAAACAGCTGGAAACACGAGTTGCTAAGATGGTCGCAGAGAGGTTTCAAGATCAGGAATTGGAGAAGGAAGTTGATTACCAAGGAGCTGAAAATCCGCTTGAGGACAATCGCCATCAGGCTATGCGTTATTCGTTTGTCAATATGAAGGATGAATCGGAGTTAATCAAGCAGCTGGAATTTGTTCGTTTGATTGTCGATCTGAACAGCCAGCCTCTCCTCTATACCCAAATTGCGGGGATTAGTGCTGGTATCCCTCAAATCAATAGGGTCAAAACAGAGTATGTCAGCCATCAGAAGAATGGCTATCTGTTGGAAAATATTGCGGATTTTGCGCAAGCTGCCCATTACTATCTCGATAGCCTGCAGGTGTGGAATGATGCTTTAATCCATTCCATTGAAAAGATAAAGGAACACACTGGCGAGCAATTCCTAATCAAGCTAGAAAAGTGGTTGGAGGAGGTGACTCATGGAAAAGAAGTATAAGATCTTGCAAATCGGTCCAGAGGATTGGCGAGATACGCTTGCCCTACCAGCTCAACTAGACTGGTATCATGTTCCTCCCAACAAACCGTCTGCTATCCAGAAAATCATGGATGAGAATGACCTAGAGCACTTTCATGCTGTCATTCTCACGGATGGAGCTTATTTAGTAGATTTGTTGCCTTTTGCATCTAGCTTGGAACCCTATACGGTTTTCTATCCCGAACAGTTTGCAAGTCAGGATAAAAACATTCAGAACCTCATCAAACAGCACTGCATGCAAGCGATGGACCTGTCAGACCGACAGGGCTTTGTTCGAGACCTCTCCACCTCCCTCTTTGAAGGTGGTTATGGAGACAAGCTGAGTCCAGTTACGATACGGATTCACCCGAGTTTCCAAGGCTCTGTCTCCTATCAAGGATTTGAGCATCTGGAATTAGAAGGTGATTTTGGGAAAACCTATACCCAGCTAGCCTCTTGGGCCTATAATCAGACCGTCCAAGCCCACTCGCCAATCGAACTCTGGCTCGAATATGAAAAGAGTGGACCAGTGGAATTGCGCTTGCGTTTGCGAAAGATCCCAGCAGGATCCATCTCAGAGATAAAACAGGATATTCTCCTTGAGGAAGCAGACTTTGCCTCAGCAATCATAGTGGAGCAAGACTATGATGCTTATCTGAGCATTTCTCTTGAAGCGCGTGGTCAGGGAAAGGTCAAGATCGGCAATCTCCACCAACGCTGGAGCCGGAAACAGTTTGGAAAGTTTGTTCTCGGAGGCAATATCCTACATGACAAAAAACGCGAGGAAATCAACTATTTCTTTCACCCGGGGGATTTCAAGCCTCCTCTAGCAGTCTATTTCTCAGGTTACCGTCCGGCGGAAGGTTTTGAGGGTTACTGGATGATGAAGAATCTCAGATGCCCCTTTCTCCTCTTTTCGGACCCTCGATTAGAAGGAGGAGCCTTTTACCTAGGAACTGAGGAATTAGAAGATAAAATTCAAGCAACCATCCAACACTATCTAGACTATCTAGGCTTGGATAGAAGTGACTTGATCCTATCTGGCCTGTCAATGGGAACCTTCCCTGCCCTCTACTATGGATCCCACTTTGAACCCAAGGGTGTCGTAGTCGGAAAACCCTTGACCAATCTAGGAACCATCGCACAGCGGGGCCGACTAGAGGCGCCAGGAGTCTTTCCAACTAGCTTTGATGTCTTGCACCTTCAGACAGGAGGAGTGAGCCAGAAAGACATGAAGGACTTGGACCAACGTTTTTGGACCCGATTTAAACAAGCTGATTTTTCCCAGACGACCTTTGGCCTTTCTTACATGAAGGACGAGGATATGGATAGTGGTGCCTATGACCAGCTAGTGGAGACTCTTTGCCAGACAGGAGCCAAGATTTTGTCCAAAGGAACCGCAGGTCGACACAATGATGACACAGGTACAAACGTTTCCTGGTTTATTCATTTTTACAAGATGATACTAGAAGAATACGGAAGAGGTGAGACATGATTATCATCAAGAGAGAGGATATTAGGTGGGGTGAGATGGGAGCCACTTATCTTTATGGTAGCCAGATCACCTATCATGCAGATGGTCACGTTACCCTGAAAAACCCTTTACTGGCTTCAGGTGAGACTCTGAAAACCTGGTTTTCTAGTGTCAACTACCAGGCTACCAGAAGCCAACCCAGCCTCCCTCTTCTTAAGAAAAATCATACCTACCGTCTATCTATGAAGATGCAGGTTCAACCGGCCAATGGCCTCTATCTCAAACTGACCTTTTTAAACCGTTATGAGGAAATTATCGAGGAGAAGATTGAAAGACAATTTTCCTTTAGCTTCACCTATCCTGAAACGGCCTACACCTATCGACTTTCCTTGATTAGTGCAGGTTTTGAGGCTCTGGACTT
Source organism: Streptococcus oralis (assembly GCF_024399415.1). Lineage (NCBI taxonomy): Bacteria > Bacillati > Bacillota > Bacilli > Lactobacillales > Streptococcaceae > Streptococcus > Streptococcus oralis. Next base: position 1,586,233 of record NZ_CP029257.1, on the reverse strand, counting down.
TGTTTCGTTTTCTATTGAGGGGGATGCTGGTGTTTAATCATTTGTATCAGGAAAGACAACTGAGAAAGGTCAAGAGGCTTCTAAGCCAAATCAACGCCCTCAAAGAAGAGATGGCAGCTCTCCGTGATGAGGAAATGGCTGCCAAGACAGAGGAGTTTCGCCAGCGTCTTGCCCAGGGAGAAACCTTGGATGAGCTATTGGTAGAAGCCTATGCCCTTGTTCGTGAGGCAGATAAACGTGTCTTGGGTCTCTTTCCATATGATGTGCAAGTCATGGGTGCCATTGTGATCCACCAAGGAAATGTGGCTGAGATGAATACGGGTGAAGGCAAGACCTTGACTGCAACTATGCCTCTCTATCTCAATGCCCTAACGGGAAAAGGTAGCATGCTGGTCACGACCAATGACTATCTGGCTAAACGGGACGCAGGTGAAATGGGCCCAGTCTACCAATTTTTAGGTCTAACTGTCGGTCTGCCTTTTTCAGAGGATCCAAAAGAGGACTTGGCTGCGGAAGAGAAAAGAAAGATCTACACTTCAGATATCGTCTACACGACCAATAGTGTCCTGGGCTTTGACTATCTCAATGACAATCTTGCATCCACTCGTGAGGGGAAATTCCTGCCTCCCTTTAACTATGTCATCATTGATGAGATCGATGACATTCTACTCGATAGTGCCCAAACTCCCTTGATTATCGCAGGTTCTCCCCGTGTCCAGTCTAACTATTATGGGATGATTGATACCCTAGTGACGACCTTGGTTGAGGGAGAAGACTACATCTACAAGGAAGAAAAAGACCAAGTTTGGTTGACCCGAAAGGGGGCTCAGACGGTTGAGGGATTCCTAGCAATCGACCATCTCTACAAGGAAGAGTATGCTAGTTATGTTCGGCATCTGGTCTATGCTCTCAGAGCCCATACGCTCTTTACTAAGGACAAGGACTACCTGGTTCGAGGGCAAGAAATGGTCTTGTTAGACAAGGGAACAGGTCGCCTGATGGAAATGACCAAACTTCAAGGTGGTCTCCATCAAGCCATCGAAGCCAAGGAACATGTGAAGCTCTCTCCTGAAACCAGAGCCATGGCTTCAATCACCTACCAGAGTCTCTTTAAGATGTTTCGTAAAATCTCTGGTATGACAGGAACGGGAAAGGTGGCAGAAAAAGAATTTTTCGAAACCTACAATATGTCTGTCATTCGCATCCCAACCAATCGCCCACTTAGGCGAATGGACCATTCGGACAATCTCTATGTGACACTCCCTGAGAAAGTGTATGCTTCTCTCGAAGCTATAAAGACCTATCACGCCAAAGGCAATCCACTCCTGATCTTTGTCGGATCTGTTGAAATGTCCCAACTTTACTCGTCCTTGCTCTTGCGAGAGGGGATTTCCCACAATGTCCTTAATGCCAATCATGCGGCGCGTGAAGCCCAGATCATCGCAGAGTCTGGACAGATGGGGGCAGTGACCGTTGCGACTTCTATGGCAGGTCGAGGGACAGATATCAAACTCGGTCCGGGGGTAGCAGAGTTAGGCGGTTTGGTTGTGATTGGTACTGAGCGGATGGAGAGCCGACGGATTGACCTGCAAATCAGAGGTCGTTCTGGCCGCCAGGGTGATCCAGGCATGTCTCAATTTTTCGTGTCGCTTGAAGATGATGTGATCAAAAAGTTCGGACCGTCTTGGGTTCACGACCTGTACCAAGACTATCAAGTGGAAGATATCAGCAAACCCATCCTACTCAAGGCTCGCAAGTACCGCAATCTCGTCAGAAAAGCTCAAGAGGCTAGTGATAGTGCCAGTCGCTCTGCACGCAGACAAACCTTAGAGTATGCGGAAAGTGTCAATATTCAGCGTCAGATGGTCTACAAAGAAAGAGATCGTTTGCTGGATGGAAGTCGTGACCTGGAGCATATTCTTGAGGATATACTGGCAGACTATACCAAACAAATCTCAGAAAAAACCTATAGCAGTCCCCAAGAGCTCTTTCACTTCATCGTAACAAATATTAGCTTTGGGATGAGAGAATTACCGGCTGATCTGGATTTAGCTGATGCAGATCAGATTCGGGAGTTACTAGAGAAAATAATAGCCAAGGAAATCGCAGCTAAAAAAGAAGTCCTCCAACCTCACCAGCTCTATGACTCCTTTCTGAGAATATCCATGCTCAAGGCTATTGATGACAACTGGGTTGAGCAAGTCGACTACCTGCAACAGCTCAGTCTAGCAATCGGGAGCCAGTCTGCTTCTCAAAAGAACCCTATCGTGGAGTACTATCAGGAGGCCTATGCAGGATTTGAAACCATGAAGCAACAAATCCGTACAGATATGGTACGCAATCTTCTCATGGGGATTGTGGAAGTAACGCCCAAAGGTGAGATTCTCACCCATTTTCCATAAAAAGAGGATCATATGACAATTTACAATATAAATCTAGGAATCGGTTGGGCGAGTAGTGGTGTCGAGTATGCCCAGGTCTACCGAGCAGGGATTTTTAGAAGCTTAGACCTAGCATCTAAGTTTATCTTTACCGACTTGATTTTAGCAGACAATATCCAGCACTTAACGGCCAATATCGGCTTTGCGGATAATCAGGTAATCTGGCTTTACAATCATTTTACAGATATCAAGCTAGCACCGACCAGTGTTACAGTTGACGAGGTCTTGGCCTCTTTTGGTGGCCTTGAGAGTCATAGGGAGCAGGATGGCAAGATCTTGCGCGTCTACTTTTCAGATGAGGACAAGTTTGTGACCTGCTACTTGGTAGACTCGGCTAAGAATCTGGTACAGCATGCAGAGTATGTGTTTGGGGGGAACTTGATTCGCAAGGATTATTTCTCCTACACGCGTTACTGTACAGAATATTTCGCACCTAAAGACCAGGTGGCTAGGCTCTATCAACGAACCTTTTTCAATGAAGATGGCAGCACTGCTTACGATATCTTGCTGACTGAAGGCCAGGAAGAGGTCTATCGATTTAAGGACCGGATTCTGTACGGAAAGCCAGCCCTTATGCGCTATTTTATGCAACGTTTGAACTTGAGCAAGTCTGATTTTGTCATCTTGGATAGGGAAACAGGGATTGGTCAGGCTGTTTTTGAAGAAGCACAAAAGGCTCATCTAGCAGTTGTCGTTCACGCGGAGCACTATAGTGAAAATGCTAGCAACGAAGACTATCTCCTCTGGAATAACTATTATGAGTATCAGTTTACAAATGCGGACAAGGTCGATTGCTTTATCGTGTCTACGGATCGGCAGAAGGAAGTTCTCGAAGGTCAATTTGCCCAGTACAGTCAGCATCGTCCACGAATCGTCACGATTCCAGTTGGGAGCATTGATCAGCTGACGGAGCCTGCTAGGGAACGCAAGCCCTTTTCTCTCATTACCGCTTCGCGTCTGGCTAAGGAAAAACACATCGACTGGCTCGTCAAGGCGGTTATCCAGGCGCATCAAGTCCTTCCAGAGCTTACCTTTGACATTTATGGCAGTGGGGGTGAGGAGTCCCTTTTAAGGGAAATCATCACATCTCACCAAGCGGAGAACTATATCCAGCTCAAGGGGCATGCAGATCTAGCTCAGATCTATCCCCAGTATGAGGTCTATCTGACAGCCTCAACCAGCGAAGGCTTTGGTCTGACCTTGATGGAAGCAGTTGGTTCAGGCTTGCCCCTGATTGGCTTTGATGTTCCTTATGGGAATCAAACCTTTATCAAGAACGGTCAAAATGGCTACTTAATCCCAAGTTCGGATGACCATGTTGAAACGGCGATTAAAAGTGCCTTTGCGGAAAAGATCTGCCAGCTCTATCAGGAAAATCATTTGCCAGCTATGCGAACAGCATCTTATGACCTAGCTAGAGGATTTTTAACAGACAAAGTGAGGGACAAGTGGAAGAAAACGATAGAGGAGGTCCTGCATGATTCAACTATTTGATCGTTATGGCCAGGAAAGCCGAGATTTGCATGAAAGTCTAGAAGCTGCTGGTCTGTCTCATGTTACAGTTGTGATCGAGCCAGATGGCTTTCTCCCAGATGGGATTCTTTCTCCCTTTACCTACTATCTAGGTTACGAGTCGGGAAAAGCTCTTTATTTCAACCAAGTAGCCGTACCTGAATTTTGGGAGATTGCGGGCAATAACCAGTCGGCGCATATCCTAGAGGATTCTCGGGAGAGGGGCGTGATTCACTATATGGATGCTCCTCAGGCCCGTCTGGTCAAGCAGGTCGACTGGAAGGACCTATCCGGTCGCATCTACCAAGCAGACCACTATAACCGATGCGGAGCCTGCTTTGCCAAGACCACTTATAGTGCAGATGGACAGGCTATCTTGACCAAGTACCAGGATGCAAAGGGACAGGAAATTGTCCTGGAAAATTATGTGACAGGTGATATCCTCCTAACCTTGGCCGGACAAGCCCTGCGCCATTTTAAAAATCGAGTGGAATTCACGATTTTCTTTTTGCAAGACTTGGGAATCGACACTAGCCATCTTCTCTTTAACACTCTAGCTACTTCTTTCTTGGTCTCATACCATTATCCAGACAAGACTGGACAGGATATCTTAGTCTGGCAAGAACCGCTAGGTGATTGTCTTCCTGGGAATATGCAGTTGCTACTGGAGCAAGAGGGGCTGAGAGCCAAGCAGATCCTCATACCAGATAAGGCTACCTATGAACAAGCCTTGGCCTTGGCCAATCCAGCCTATCATGACAAGTTTGTCCATCTAGGTTATCATTATCAGTTCAAAAGAGAAAACTTCGTTCGACCAGATGCCTTGATCGTTACCAACTCGGATCAGATCGAACATATCGAAACCCTGATTGAGTCCTTGCCAATGGTGACCGTCCGAATCGCGGCAGTGACTGAAATGTCGTCCAAGTTGCTGACCTTGCTTTCCTATCCCAATGTCGTTCTCTATCAAAACGCCAGTCCGCAAAAGATTCGAGAACTCTACCAGCTGTCCGATCTCTATCTAGATATCAATTACAGAAACGAGCTTTTGGATGCTGTCCGTCAAGCCTTCGAGCACAATATGCTCATCCTAGCCTTTGACCAGACAGTTCATAACAGACCTTACACAGCTCCAGAACACCTCTTTGATGTGCAGGCTGTTGGAGACATGATTGCGAAGATTCAAGAAGCTCTCAGCAGTCTTGATAAGATGGGCCATGCCCTTGGACATCAAGGTCGTCATGCTAACTATGTGGACTTGGCTACTTACCAAGAGAGGATGAAAAGGATAATAGGGGAAGGACATGACTAAAAAAGATTTATTTTACAAGGATGTCGAAGGACGCATGGAAGAGTTAAAGCAAGGAGCGCTTAAGAAAGAAAAGCCTACCCGAGGAGAAAAAATCAGTAAAACCTTCTCCATTTTACTCGGTTTGCTCATCCTTCTTACCCTGATCTTTACATTATTAGGAATCTTGAGGTGAAAATGATGGAAGTTTTGATGATTATAGGAATAATCCTAGCCGTCGCCTTGATTGTCCTGGTTCTCATTCAACCTCGCCAAAGCCAACTCTTTTCCATGGATGCGACCAGCAATATCGGAAAACCAGGCTACTGGCAGAACAAGCGCTTGGTAAAAATGGTAACCCTCTTGATTAGCCTAGCCTTGTTTGTCTTGCTTCTCGTTTTTATGATGGTAACCTATCAGTAAGAAGCGGTACCATTCACAGATAAAGGATACTAGAGACGGGGAAAATACATCTAAATCGGAGGAACATATGGAAAAACAAATTAAAGAAAAAATTCGTGAAATCGCACAGAGCGTCAATGAAGCAATACCAGTAGCCTGGGATAATCTTTATATTGGTATAAATCTTGCTTCTGATGGAGGAGGAGTTTATTATTTCTTTAATGAAGAAGGGAAAAATGAGTATATCTACAATCTCTATATACCAAAGCAATATAGTATTCCTATTTCAGAATTTAAAGAAAACGAAAGACGTATCTTTAGACTGGCTTGGGAGTTGAGAGAAATTTTTAAGAAAGAAGAACAACCTTTGTGGACTTCTTGTACGGTAAAGGTTCTTGGCACGAAATTATCTGCTGAGTTTGACTATGCACCATGGAATGAAAGTGGCTTTGGACCAAGTGCTCTTTTAAAATATTTCAAGTATAAATACCTTGGTTTTGAGCCTCGAGATGAAAAAGAGTTTGAACAGTTCAAAGCTATGGAAGCCTTTCAACAAAAATATAATGAGAACTAGTTTCATGGATAAACGGCCACCCTCGAGGTGGTCTTTTATGGTATACTGGGAGTGTAGAGTCAGTAAATTTGGTGATAACTTAGCATCGGTCAAAAAGCAAGCAAGAAATTTCCAAAAAAAGTATTGAGATAAAAGGAGAATGGGTATGGGAAACAAACTGTTAATGACAGGAATGTCGTTCGGTCACGTTAGTTCAGTAGCGCTGGAAGATTTAAAAAGGGGCTTACTTTCAGTAAATGATGAGAGAGAATGTGTATTGCTGATTGCTGAAATCTTAAAAAAGGGAGATTTTACAGTAAAAAACTTGCTGATTGACTTGATGAACCAGACAAAAGATGAAGCCGTACTCAATCTTTGTATTCGATTGTTTTGTTCAGTTTGTACACATAATGATTTAAAAAAGGTTGAAAATTTTCATTTTTTAAGTTCGGCTTCAGAATTTGCGGTATTTACTTTTGTCGCTGGCGCTGTGGAAACAATGTCCTATGAAGTCGTTCCTTACCTTCTTACTCTGTGGGAGGAGTGGGAAGATACAGAAACCGAAGTGGAGTACGCTATTCAAGATGCTTTGGATAGCTTTCTCAACTATCGTTCAATTATAGAGGAAAATGCAAGATTAGAAGAAGTTGGAAGTTTATATTTTGATGTAATAAAGAACAAGAACTTAGATTACTATTATTACAAAACTCTTCAGGTTTTTCCTGGTTTATTTACACAAGAAATTATGACTGCTCTATACATCGCTGCTCAAAAGGAACAGAAATACCATCTTTATCCTCAGGCATCCCTTCTGTCTATTTACACAGGCAAGCAGGTCCCAGTGGATACCAATACTCTTATTTCAAAAAATGAAATTGATTTGATGGTTCGTTATATTGATGACTTATCAGACAAAGACTGGACGGAAGGTATGAAATATTTTTACGGCCATCCAGTTGAAGAACTTGTAAAATAATGAAATGGACGATTGATAACAAAGGACTACCTTCATGGTGGTCTTTTATTGTTTTTCAAACGCTAGTACATGGGGTTTATGGTATACTGGGATTGTAGAGTTGCTAAGACAGAAGACCCATTTGAACCTAAATTGGAGGATGCGTTGGAAAAACAGATTTATGAGAATATGAGAAAGTGATGGAAATCATATTTTTAAAGATAATAAATCTTACAATAAAGTTATTACCAGTTATCAAAAGAGTATTTTGTAGAACAATGAAAATAAAGGATAGTAAGGAAGTTTTGTGGTAATTGTTGGAAAGGACAGATATAATTAGTGAGGTAAATAAATGTGGCTTGAACTTTTAAGAAGAGTAGATAGGATTGAATCTGGTTATGGGGAAAAGCTAAATTCTCCAATTGATTTAGAGAAAATTAAATTTCTTAGTCAAAATGAAACAAACGAAGTTGAGACATTCATGGTGCAAGAATATTCACGATTTATAACAAAAGTAAATGGTCTTGATTTTAATGGGTGCGTTCTTTATGGTTTAAAAGCAGATGATAGTTGTTCTTCAGATATTTATGATTTCTTTGAGTATAATAAAATTTGGCATGAAGTCGAAGAAAATAAACAGTTTGTTTTTATTGGAGAGAACAATATTAGTTGGTTTGTATATAATCCTAGTAATGATGAATATTTAGAATTGGATATGCCATCTGCGGATGTAGTTGCAAAATTTAATTCTTTAGATGATTTACTTGAAAGTTTTCTTTCAGATGCTCTTGAATATGCCTCTTAAAAAGATAGGTAAAATATGATAAATAATTTTCCAACGGTAGATATGGAATCCATCCAGAAGGAACATAATGGAAATAGTTTGAACTGATAAACGGCCACCCTCGAGGTGGTCTTTTATTGTTTTCCAAACGCTAGTCCATAGGGTTTATGGTATACTAGTAGAACAGTTTATCTATGGGATGAGAGACTGTTTTTATACAAGTCAAAAGGGAAAGGTCAGAAATGTGCACCTTTTCCTGAAAGAAACTAGAAAGAGAAAGAGATGTTTTTAGGAAGACGTCGGATATTTTTTAACCAATACTATGACAAGGCGATTTATTATGATCGCAAAACCCACGAACTTTTGGAGGCACCAAAGAGCAAGCTCTTGGATACAGAAAAGTCTAGCAAGATGAATCGCCATATCCCCCTATTAGTTGTCCTCTTGTTATCAAGTGGTAGTGGGTTGATTTCCTTCTCCCGCTTGTTTATACAAGGAACCTATACCATGTCTACCTTCTGGAGTGTTCTTCTCATTTGGCTAGGGCAGTTTGCTTTCATCACTATCCTTGTTGAACGCGCCTTGTATCGAAATGTCAACAGAGCTCAGGTGACTACTAAGACTATCTGTCTGGCGCTTATGGAAAAGTCAGAGGAAACAAAGGAAGCTGAGGCGGAGATGAGTGAAAAAGATAGTCGCAATGCTACTCGCTGGATAAGAGCATTGCTCTCTCTGGTTCCCTTGGTTGGATTTTTCTATGCCTATAATTTTATTTGGAATTACCAAGAGAGGTTGGGCACTCCCATCGGAGGAGAGATTATCAAGATTATCCTAACAGGACTTTTATTAGGCTTGACATTTGTTCTTTATAACCAAAACAATTTACCCAGAATATTTGATATCCTGGACCGCTTTTATGCTAGAAAACTGAGCCTCATCTGCCGAGCGGATGACAATCCAGATGTCTATCTGGAAGTGAGTATGGGGACGGATGAAGAATTTGTTATCAAGGAAGTGCAGAAGGACTAAGATCTTTTTTTGAAAGAATGAGATAGAAAGAGGTAGAGTATGTTTTTTCTGAGACGTCGTCGGGTTTTTATCGGAGAATGCGATGGTCAGGCGGTTTACTATGACCAAAAGACTGGGGAGGCCTTGGCTGCTCCAAAGAGTGTTTTACTCAATACGGAAGGTGCTTATAAGACCAATGCTTACATTCCTGAAATGGTTATTTTTCTGATGGCAGGTGGACCTGGTCTCTATGGCCTCCTTTCAGCCTTGGATATTGGTGTCTATAATTGGACCAGTTTGAGCTATGTGTTACTATTGTGGCTGGCTGAGTTTCTATTGTTTACCGCAATTCTTGAGCGAGGACTTTATAAAAATGTGCGCAAGGCTCAGCCAACAACGGAGAAGGTCTTTTACTATGCAGTGTCACATAATTTGATGGTAAGGGACGAACACTTTGATCCAGCTGAGGCATCTGCTACGATCTATCGAATCACTCGTTACATCATACTTGCCTTTGTTATCTATCTTTTGTATGTTTTTTACGACTGTACTCAAAAATTTGGGCAACTGATCGAACGCGGCTATGATTTTTGGGGAGCAGGTATAATGTTTTTCGTGCTCTTTTTGTTGTACAACCAAAACAATCCCGTTCGTTTTGTAAAGATTATGAAGCTCTACAGCCAAGGGAAAATCTTGTTCAAGAAAGAACCGGAGAGCGAAACGTGTAACTAGGTGTTAGGGAACAGTCAAATCCCAGAAAGTGAGTGCTGTATCTTTAACGAAGCGAGGTGTAGCTGCTACGATAGTTGCTATGTGATGGCCTCCTCAAATGGAAGATTATCAAGGATATACGGCGTTTTGCCAGATGAAATTTGGAGATGAAAAATGAAAGACATCCGTATTTTCGGTGCAGACTTTGAAAGAAGTAAGCGAATTGTGACCCAGGGGGATTTTGCTCTGACCGCAGGGATGCCCAACCCCATTCATATGGGCATCATCAACCGCCTCTTTACAGTGATTATTCTTGGATTTTGCTTTTCAGGGATTCTGATCTATGGCGTATTAATCGGGATACCAGAGTTTATCAGTGTAGATAGCGATGTTCATATCATTTCTCTGGAAGCAGGACTGCTGATTCATAACATGAGTAGCTTTCTAAAGCCCTTTAATCTGACGGTATATGTGATATCCTATCTAGGAATGGTGCTTGTTTTTTGGCCCAAAAAACGTTTGACTAGCCAGCTTTGGACCTACTTTCCCTTCTACTTTGCCATGTCCATTTGCGCTTTCATATCAGGACTGTACTTTGCCAGTGCAGTGGCCTATGATGCTTATACATGGCTGGGCTTCTGGCTTGAGCTTGGGATAGGTATGGCTCTCTTTTTCTGGATTATTCTCAATAGTATCCAGAATCTCAAGCGCAGACTAAATGATCAAGAGGAAAAGTCAATCCTCAAGCAGCTAGTCAGAATTCTCGCTGGAACCACGGCAGTTCTCTTTCCAGTTTCGCTGGTCTATCATCTGCTGTATCAAGTCCCTCTTCAGTGGTATTTCTATATTTTAGGCTTGTTTTTGCCGATTTGGTTTGTTATTGGAGCTCATTTTATCGCCTTTATGTTCAATGTCCATATCTTTCAAGCCTACTATATCCACAAATACCCAGAAGAGTATAAGGTTTATTTAAAGATATCAGACCGAGAATGGTATAGCAAACGATACTATAAAAAGCTAGTTGAAAGTGGACAGTTGCAGGAAGAGACAATGTGAGGAAATCGGTTTTCCTATATAAAATAGAGGTTATTTATGAAAATAAATGATGACGTTATTAAAAGTTTGATTTCACTCCCCTTTTTAAAGAAAAGCAGAGAAACGACTGTTCCCATCAAACAGATAAAGAAACTGCAAGAAGCGGAGAAGAATATTAATAGTTTAAAATGGGAGAATTTTGTATTAGAGAAAGATGGTGATTTTAGTGTCTATCTTTTTAAAAACCAGAGTGACATTTATAAGCACTGGAACTCACTGGGAATTAGCGCAAAAGAGGAAATAATTCCTGAAATTGAAGCACGATTAGATAACTTGATCGGGGAAGGTAAACTGGTAGCATCCATGAAAGATCAGATTCTATTTGATATCATTGGCATAGCTAGGTACCTGACCATTAAAAAAGAGGTTCCCCAAGCTGAGTCAACATTTTATGATGATTTGTATGCTTTATATCAAGCAGGCTATATCCCTTGCGGTTATGCGGGAGAAAAGTATAAAGTCTTCTAGCTTGGATTGTTACGAAAGTTAATCTTACTGATGAAATAGTATGTGATTTTTTAAGTATGGCTAGCCGTGTTAGGGATTCATGTTTTCCAGAAAATATCCCTATCTTGATGATTCAAAGGAGAATGGTCAAACAAGCTGTCCTCCCAAATCCAAAACAAAAGAACCTCAGAGGAATTCTCTGAGGTTCTTTGCGTTCTAGTTTCCATATTTCTGGTAAAAATCGACCTTAACCTGGATAAAGGTTTCGGCTTCACGTAGTAGTTGCAGGAGAGTGGCACGGGTTTCAAACTCCTCACGTGTTTTCGGGAGACTCCGATTGCGGAAGACTTGCAGATAGCGTTCGATGTCATCAAGTAGGTCATGAGCAGGATTGGTCTGGCTTAGCTGGGCAGCAATCTTAGAAAAGAGCTGGGCCAAGATCAAACTCTCACTTGCGGCCAGATGACAGGTATTGATCTGCTGGGCCATATTTCGCAGGATACGACTTTGTCGCTGTCTCATCTCAAAGTAGTGGATGTGGTAGTCCGTCTGGTGAAAGAGGTGGTCCGAGTGATCCAGGTAGACCAGTTTGAGAGCTTCATCGAGGAGCTTGTCTAATTGGTCAACGAGTTGGGCTTGATTGCGTCCATCTCCTCTTGACAGATAGTATTTAAAGCGAAGCAGGATGTCTTTTAACTTTTCTTCGACCTGAAGGTGGTAGCTTTGGATGGCTTTCTCGCGAGAGGGCATATAAAGGTTGACCAATAGTGCAAAGCTTGTCCCGATGAGAAAGAGGAGCACTTCATTAAGCAAGAGATCTGGGGAAGTAGACTCCTGTACCAAGAGATGACCGACCAAGACACTGCTAGGGGTGATGCCGATTTCCCAGCCCATTTTGTAAGCAAGAGGGACATAGAGAGCCAGGTAGAGGCCCAGACTCCAGATGTGAAAGCCCGTCAGCTGAAAGGCTAGAACACCGATAGCGAGCGCTAGGAGCATGGAAAAGAGGCGGTTGCGTGCTAATTTCAGCGTGCTTCTGCGCGTGTCGGAGAGGCTTAAGAGAGCGATGATTCCAGCTGAAACTGCTGATGATAAATCTAAAAAATAAGCGAGAAAACAAGCGAGACAGGTCGCTAAGATCAGTTTTGTCGTACGTTGAGTGAGAGACATGAAAATTTCCTAAACTAATAGAATCAAGTGTTTAACGAGGAGTCAGAGACTAGGGGCGAAGTTTTCGGTTTGTAGCATACTCGGCAACCGCTGTAAAGAGGACATCTGTTGAAGAGTTCAGAGCTGTTTCGCAGGAGTCTTGCACGACTCCGATCACAAAACCGACTCCGACAACCTGCATAGCCAAGTCGTTGGAAATCCCAAAGAGGCTACAAGCTACAGGAATGAGGAGAAGGGATCCCCCAGCGATTCCAGAGGCACCGCAGGCAGAAATGGCAGCCACGACACTGAGCACAAATGCTGTCCCAAAGTCTACCGAGATTCCGAGTGTGTTGACGGCAGCCAGGGTCAGGATATTTATGGTAACAGCAGCGCCAGCCATATTGATAGTCGAACCAAGCGGGATGGAGACAGAGTAGGTGTCAGGATTCAGTCCCAAGTCTTGGCAGAGTTTCATATTGACAGGGATATTTGCAGCAGAGCTACGAGTGAAAAAGGCTGTAATACCACTGACACGTAGGCATTTCAAAACAAGGGGATAGGGGTTTTTCCTCATAAAGAGAAAGGCGATGAGCGGGTTGATGATGAGAGCGACAAAGGCCATAGTAGCAATCAAAAGTCCTAGGAGGACACCGTAGTTAGCCAAACTGGCAATGCCCTTGTCAGAGATAGTCTTGAAAACCAAGCCTAAAATCCCAAAGGGTGCTAGATTGATAATCCATTCCACGATTTTAGAGGTGACATCTGCCATGGTTTTCAGTAATTCTTTGCTGTGTTTACTTGCCTCTCTCATAGCCAGGCCAAAGATGACTGCCCAAGAGAGAATTCCGATATAGTTGGCTTCAACAATGGCATTCAAGGGATTGTCCACTAGTTTGAGCAAGAGGTTGCTGAGGACTTGACCGATACCGTCAGGAGCAGCAACTTCTGTATTTGCGCTGGTCAGGGTGATTTGCACAGGCAGTAAGAAACTAGCTAGAACGGCTACCAATGCAGCAGCAAAGGTTCCGAGCAAGTATAGGAAAATAACAGTCTTCATATTGGTGTTTTGTCCCTTTTGGTGTTGGGAAAGGGCATTGGCAACAAGGGCAAAAACCAAAATAGGAGCGATGGCTTTCAGTCCGCCTACAAAGAGATCTCCAAGCAGGCCAATTCCTGTAAGGTTTGGAAAGAGCATCCCTAATGTAGCACCCAAAATCATTCCAATAAGGATTCGTTTGATGAGGCTTGCCTTGGTCCAGGCTCTAATGATTCGTTTCATAGCAGTCTCCTTCAAATGTATTGTTTATAATTATAGTATAAATATGCTATAGAGGCAAGTGATGTTTTGAAAATAGGAACGATAATTGAATAATTATGAAAGAAAAGAGAAGGGCGATTTTATGGTATAATAGGAAAAAGGAGTTTTATATGCAAGATTTTTTTCAACGCTATTTTGATAAACTTGATTTAACAACCATGTTAGAGAATCTCTTAACCAAGGTGATTTCTCTTTTGATTTTGTTTTTACTATTTTATATAGCTAAAAAGATGCTTCATGCGACTGTACGAAAGATTGTCAAGCCCTCACTTAAATTTTCAAATCGGGATGCAGGAAGACAAAAAACCATCTCGCGTTTGCTGGAGAATGTCTTTAACTACATTCTTTATTTCTTCTTGCTCTATTGCATCCTGTCTATTTTAGGTTTGCCAGTTTCGAGCCTCCTTGCTGGTGCGGGGATTGCTGGGGTGGCCATTGGTATGGGGGCGCAAGGCTTTCTATCCGATGTCATTAATGGCTTTTTCATCCTTTTTGAACGCCAACTTGATGTGGGTGATGAAGTGGTTCTCACAAATGGACCGATTACCGTTTCTGGAAAGGTCGTTAGCGTAGGGATCCGTACAACGCAACTGCGAGGTGACGATCAAGCCCTTCACTTTGTTCCCAATCGTAATATCACCGTCGTCAGCAATCTATCTCGTACTGAATAGGCCGGCTATTTTAGCAGATTTGTGGTACAATAGAAGGAGTTTGGTAAAGGAGAGAGTATGCTATTTGTAGAGAAAAAATTAGGTCACGATTGTACATGGATAGACCTCGATGTGGACAAGATTAAAAACATGGAAGACCTTTCGGATGTCTATGGATTGGACAAGGAAACCATCGAGTATGCTCTGGATAGAAATGAGCGTGCCCACATGGACTATCACCGTGAAACGGGAACGGTCACCTTCATTTATAATGTTCTTGACTTAGAAAAAGACAAAGAATATTATGAAGCGATTCCGATGACCTTTATCGTTGAAAAACAACGGCTGATCACAATTAGCAATCACAAGAATAGTTATGTGATTAAACGTATGGCAACCTACCTTGAAAGCCATGAAGTTGTTTCAATCTACAAATTTCTTTTTGCCAGTTTAGAGATTATTAGCAATGCTTATTATCCAGTTATTGAAGAAATGGATAAAAGTAAGGATGAAATCAGTGCACTTCTTCGTCAAAAAACAACTAAAAAAAATCTTTTTGCCCTCTCTGACTTGGAAACTGGTATGGTTTACCTGACAGCAGCTGCCAAACAAAATCGTCTCCTCTTGGAACACATCCAAGGGCATGCTCTTTATCGCAATTTTAATGAGGTAGAAAGAGAGCAGTTTGACGATGCCATGATTGAAGCGCATCAGTTGGTTTCGATGACAGACTTGATTTCTCAAGTTTTGCAACAACTCTCAGCCTCTTACAACAACATCCTAAATAATAATCTAAATGATAATTTGACAACTTTGACCATTATCTCAGTCTTGCTAGCTATCCTTGCAGTTATTACAGGATTCTTCGGAATGAATGTTCCCTTACCGTTTGCAGATGAACCAAATGCTTGGATTTATATTTTGATAGCTAGTCTCATTTTATGGGTAGTCTTAGCCCAATATTTAAAGAATATTGCTAGAAATTAAAAAGAAAAGGAGCCAGAATGGCGATTGAAAATTATATGCCAGATTTTGCTGTGGAAGCAGTATATGATCTGACAGTCCCAAGCCTGCAAGCGCAGGGTATCAAGGCTGTTTTGGTTGATCTGGATAATACCCTCATTGCTTGGAACAACCCTGATGGGACGCCAGAAATGAAGCAATGGCTACATGACCTCCGTGACGCGGGTATCCGCATCATCGTGGTCTCAAATAACACCAAAAAACGAGTTCAACGAGCAGTTGAAAAGTTTGGGATTGATTACGTTTATTGGGCCTTGAAGCCTTTCACATTTGGGATTGACCGTGCCATGAAGAAATTTCACTATGAGAAAAATGAAGTGGTCATGGTTGGTGACCAGCTCATGACAGATATACGAGCAGCTCACCGTGCAGGTATTCGCTCAATCTTAGTCAAACCCTTGGTCCAACACGACTCTATCAAAACGCAGATCAACCGAGCTCGCGAGCGCCGTGTCATGAAGCAAATTACTGAAAAGTACGGACCGATTACATATAAAAAAGGAATCTAACTATGGAAGAAATTCTCTGTATTGGTTGTGGAGCAACCATTCAGACGACAGACAAGGCTGGTCTTGGATTTACGCCCCAGTCGGCACTCGAAAAAGGTTTGGAGACAGGCGAAGTCTATTGTCAACGCTGTTTCCGTCTCCGTCATTACAATGAAATCACAGATGTTCAGTTGACGGACGATGATTTCCTCAAACTCTTGCACGAGGTTGGAGACAGTGATGCCTTGGTGGTCAATGTCATTGATATCTTTGACTTTAATGGCTCTGTCATCCCAGGCTTGCCACGCTTTGTATCGGGTAATGATGTTCTCTTGGTCGGAAATAAAAAAGATATTCTGCCCAAGTCAGTTAAACCGGGCAAGATTAGCCAGTGGCTCATGGAGCGTGCTCATGAAGAAGGACTTCGTCCAGTGGATGTCGTCCTGACTTCGGCACAAAACAAACATGCCATTAAGGAAGTCATTTACAAGATTGAACACTACCGTAAGGGCCGTGATGTCTACGTAGTTGGGGTGACTAACGTTGGAAAGTCAACTCTCATCAACGCCATTATCCAAGAAATCACGGGTGACCAAAATGTCATCACGACTTCGCGTTTCCCAGGAACAACCTTGGACAAGATTGAGATTCCGCTTGACGATGGATCTTATATCTACGATACGCCGGGAATTATCCACCGCCACCAGATGGCCCACTACTTGACGGCTAAAAACCTCAAGTATGTCAGCCCTAAAAAGGAAATCAAGCCCAAAACCTATCAGCTTAACCCTGAGCAAACTCTATTTTTAGGTGGTCTCGGACGCTTTGACTTCATTGCAGGAGAAAAACAAGGATTCACTGCTTTCTTTGACAATGAACTCAAACTCCACCGTACCAAGCTTGAAGGCGCTAGTGCTTTCTACGACAAGCACCTCGGAACCCTTCTCACACCACCAAATAGCAAGGAAAAAGAAGATTTTCCAAAACTAGTCCAGCATGTATTTACCATCAAGGACAAGACTGACCTGGTCATCTCAGGACTCGGCTGGATCCGCGTAACAGGCACCGCCAAAGTCGCCGTCTGGGCACCAGAAGGCGTCGCCGTCGTCACACGCAAAGCAATCATTTAAACACAGAAAGGAAAGAGTTGTCTGGATTAGGGCGAGCTCTGCGAGCCCATAACGAATACTTTTCGCCGTGGTGTCAGTTGGTACAAGGAGTTGTACCAACTGCGGAAAATTTGAGACCTTAGGCTCAAATTTTAGTCATGAAAGTCCGAAGGACTTTGCTGACGTCCGTCACCACTTCAGAAAAGTATTAAAAGAAACTCTTTTTAAGAAATTATGTCATTAACATCAAAACAACGTGCCTTCCTCAACAGTCAGGCACACACCCTCAAACCCATCATCCAAATCGGGAAAAATGGACTTAACGACCAAATCAAAACCAGCGTTCGCCAAGCTCTTGATGCCCGTGAATTGATTAAAGTCACGCTCTTACAAAACACAGATGAAAACATCCACGAAGTAGCTGAAATCTTGGAAGAAGAAATCGGTGTGGATACTGTCCAAAAAATCGGACGCATCTTGATTTTGTTTAAACAATCAAGCAAGAAAGAAAATCGCAAGATTTCTAAAAAAGTTAAAGAAATCTAAAACCCTACTCCAAGAAACTGTTTTTACAGAGAATTAAAGGAAGACGAGCCTATGGCAATTGAATTATTGACTCCCTTTACCAAGGTAGAGTTGGAGCCAGAAATCAAGGAGAAAAAACGCAAACAAGTCGGGATTTTAGGGGGAAATTTTAACCCTGTTCACCATGCCCATCTTGTTGTGGCGGACCAAGTACGACAACAGTTAGGACTGGACCAGGTCCTGCTTATGCCTGAATACCAACCACCTCATGTAGATAAAAAGGAAACCATTCCCGAGCACCATCGGCTCAAGATGCTTGAGTTGGCGATTGAGGGGATTGAAGGCTTAGCCATTGAAACTATTGAGCTGGAGCGCAAGGGCATTTCTTACACCTACGACACTATGAAGATTTTGACAGAGCAACATCCAGATACGGATTATTACTTCATTATCGGGGCTGATATGGTGGACTATCTGCCTAAATGGTACCGAATTGATGAGCTGGTCGACATGGTTCAGTTTGTTGGGGTTCAGCGCCCACGCTACAAGGCAGGGACTTCCTATCCAGTTATCTGGGTGGATGTGCCTCTCATGGACATCTCGTCCAGCATGGTGCGTGACTTCATTGCCCAAGGTCGGAAACCTAACTTTCTCCTACCTCAGCCAGTGTTAGACTACATCGAGAAGGAGGGGCTCTACTGATGGCCTACCAAGACTATATCAACTGCTCCCGAGAGGCTTTGTTGGAAAAAATGGCAGAGCTTCTACCTGAAAAACGGTTAACCCATTGTTTGGGGGTGGAGCGTGCAGCCATAGAGTTAGCGGAGAGATTTGGAGTCGATACCGAGAAAGCGGGTCTAGCAGGCCTTCTTCATGATTATGCTAAAAAGCTGTCAGATCAGGAATTTCTAGACTTGATTGACCGTTACCGGCTAGATCCTGACCTCAAAAATTGGGGCAATAATGTCTGGCATGGCATGGTTGGCATCTATAAGATTCAGGAAGATTTGGATTTGCATGATCCAGAAATCCTGCGAGCTATTGAAATCCATACAGTCGGAGCTGGTCAGATGACCGATCTAGACAAGGTCATCTATGTAGCAGACTACATCGAGCACAATCGTGCCTTTCCAGGAGTGGACCAGGCGCGTGAAATTGCAAGTTTGTCACTTAATAAGGCAGTGGCTTACGAAACGGCACGAACTGTGGAGCATTTAGCTCATCAGGGATTCCCCATCTATCCCCAAACCCTGGAAACCTATAACGCCTTTGTGCACTATTTGAAAGAGGACTAAATGAACGAAAAAGAATTACTAGAACTAGTCGTGAAAGCGGCTGATGAGAAACGTGCGGAGGATATCCTCGCACTTGATGTACAGAATTTGACCAGCGTGACCGACTACTTTGTCATCACTAGCTCGATGAATAGCCGTCAGTTGGAGGCAATCGCTGATAACATTCGTGAAAAAGTAGCCGAAGCTGGTGTTAAAGGTAGCCATGTCGAAGGTGATGCAGCTGGAGGCTGGGTCTTGCTAGACCTCGGTGGTGTCGTCGTGCATATCTTCTCAGAAGAAATGCGTGCCCACTATAACTTAGAAAAACTATGGCATGAGGCGGATTCAGTAGACATTTCAGAAGCCTTGGCATAGGAGATGAACTCAGTTGCAGTCAACTGGGTTTCTTTGCTTATTTTAAAAGAAATTGATGGAAAGGTGAGAGCTAGTGGTGTTTGCCACGGAGCTCTTTGTATCTTGATTTATGGCTACATACGAAACCTTTGCGGCTGTTTATGATGCTGTGATGGATGATAGTTTATACGATAAATGGATGGATTTTTCTCTCCGTCATTTGCCTAAGACTAAGGAGAGAAAGAAACTTTTGGAGCTGGCTTGTGGGACTGGCATCCAGTCCGTTCGCTTTTCTCAGGCTGGTTTTGAGGTAACTGGACTGGACTTAAGTGCGGATATGCTGAAGATTGCGGAGAAGAGAGCGGCTTCAGCCAAGCAAAAGATTGATTTTATTGAAGGCAATATGCTAGATTTGTCCAAGGCAGGTAAATACGACTTCGTGACCTGCTATTCGGACTCTATTTGCTACATGCAGGATGAGGTGGAAGTAGGGGATGTCTTTAAGGAAGTGTATAATACCCTCAACGAAGATGGAGTATTTATCTTTGATGTGCATTCGACCTACCAGACAGATGAAGTTTTTCCAGGCTATTCTTACCATGAAAATGCGGAAGATTTTGCCATGCTTTGGGACACCTATGAGGATGTGGCGCCTCACTCCATCGTGCATGAGTTGACTTTCTTTATCAAGGAGGCTGACGGTTCCTTTAGTCGCCACGATGAAGTGCATGAGGAGCGGACCTATGAGGTCTTGACCTATGATATTTTGCTGGAACAGGCCGGTTTCAAGTCCTTCAAACTCTATGCGGACTTTGAGGACAAGGAACCAACAGAAACCACTACCCGTTGGTTTTTTGTCGCGCAGAAGTAGGAGAACATCATGACCATCACAGGTATTATCGCGGAGTTCAATCCTTTCCATAATGGGCACAAATACTTGCTTGAGCAGGCGAAGGGACTGAAAATCATTGCCATGTCTGGGAATTTCATGCAGAGAGGGGAGCCTGCTATCGTGGACAAGTGGACACGGGCTCAGATGGCGCTGGAAAATGGAGCGGATCTGGTAGTGGAATTGCCCTTTTTAGTTAGTGTTCAGGCGGCAGATTTCTTTGGCCAAGGAGCTGTGGATATCTTGGCTCGCTTAGGCATTGATACCCTAGCTTTCGGGACAGAGGAAGTTCTGGATTATCAAAAGATATCTGACTTATACACAGAGCAAGGTACTGAGATGGAGAAATTTGTGGAAAATCTGCCTGATTCCCTTTCCTATCCTCAGAAAACCCAAGCCATGTGGAAGGAATTTGCAGGTCTTGATTTTTCAGGCAATACACCCAATCATGTTCTAGCTTTGGCCTATGCCAAGGCGGTTGCGGGACGTAGAATCAAACTCCATCCGATTCAGCGTCAGGGGGCTGGTTATCATTCTGTGGATAAGGATGTTGACTTTGCCTCGGCAACAGCTCTCCGTCAGCATCAATCAGACCAAGATTTCTTAGAACGCTTTATGCCTTCTGTTGCTCTCTTTGAGCAGGCCAGTAAGGTGAGTTGGGATGACTATTTTCCCTTGCTCCGCTATCAAATCTTGTCAAATCCAGACCTAACAACGATCTATCAGGTCAATCAAGAAATGGCGGTGCGCATCAAGGAAGCTATCAAAACAGCCCAGTTTCTGGATGAATTGATTGAGGTAGTTGCGACCAAGCGTTATACCAAGGCGCGTGTCAGACGCCTCTTGACCTATATTTTGGTACAGGCCAGAGAAAGCGACTTGCCAGAAGGTATCCGTGTTCTTGGTTTTACCGAAAAAGGCAGACAACACCTCAAGTCTCTGAAAGAACAGGTCCATCTAGTCAGCCGAATTGGTAAAGAACCCTGGGATGCTATGACTCAAAAGGCAGACCAGATTTACCAACTAGGACAGCCAAGTATTGCAGAGCAGAATTTTGGAAGAGTGCCGATTAGAATAGAATCAAACTAAGTCTACTGAAAGGTAGGCTTTTTCTATTGTATGTTTTAATGAAAATGTCATTTTTAAGAGCTAGAAAGTTTGTTTGGTGATTTCAGAACTTTCTTCTAAAATTCACACAAAACTCTTCAATTTGGGTTTGTGAAAATCGGTTTTTTATGATAGAATATTAAGGAATGTATGTCATTCGATAAACAAATTTAATGAGGTAAAAACATGGAAATCATGACACTTGCGATTGCTGTTTTTGCCGTCATCATTGGTTTAGTCATTGGATATGTCAGCATCTCAGCTAAGATGAAATCATCTCAAGAGGCTGCAGAGTTGATGCTTCTAAATGCTGAACAAGAAGCAACTAATTTACGAGGACAAGCTGAGCGCGAAGCGGATTTATTACTAAATGAAGCCAAGAGCGAAAGCAAGTCTCTTAAAAAAGAAGCACTATTGGAGGCCAAAGAGGAAGCCAGAAAATACCGTGAAGAAGTGGACGCTGAATTTAAGTCAGAACGTCAGGAGCTCAAGCAAATTGAAAGTCGTTTGACGGAGAGAGCTACGAGCCTTGACCGTAAGGACGACAATTTGACGAACAAAGAAAAAACACTTGAACAAAAAGAACAAAGTATTTCTGATAGAGCAAAAAACCTTGATGCACGTGAAGAGCAATTAGAGGAAGTCGAAAGACAAAAAGAAGCTGAACTTGAACGTATCGGCTCGCTTTCCCAAACTGAGGCTCGAGATATTATCTTGGCTCAGACAGAGGAAAACTTGACCAAGGAAATTGCTAGCCGCATTCGTGAGGCAGAGCAAGAAGTCAAGGAACGTTCAGACAAGATTGCGAAAGATATCTTGGTTCAGGCTATGCAGCGTATCGCTGGTGACTATGTAGCAGAGTCAACAAACTCGACAGTTCACCTACCAGATGATACCATGAAAGGACGCATTATCGGTCGTGAAGGTCGCAATATTCGTACCTTTGAAAGTTTGACAGGGGTTGATGTGATTATCGACGATACACCGGAAGTGGTAACCTTGTCAGGATTTGATCCGATTCGTCGTGAAATTGCTCGTATGACCATGGAAATGTTGCTCAAGGATGGCCGCATCCACCCAGCTCGTATTGAGGAGTTGGTGGAGAAGAACCGTCAAGAGATTGACAATAAAATCCGTGAATACGGGGAGGCTGCTGCCTATGAGATTGGTGCGCCAAACCTCCATCCAGACTTGATGAAGATCATGGGACGTTTGCAGTTCCGTACTTCTTATGGACAAAATGTCTTGCGTCATTCGATTGAGGTTGCTAAGTTATCTGGTATCATCGCTAGTGAACTTGGTGAAAATGCAGCTCTTGCCCGTCGTGCTGGATTCCTTCATGACATCGGGAAAGCTATTGACCGCGAGGTTGAAGGTAGCCACGTTGAGATTGGTACGGAGTTGGCTCGTAAGTACAAGGAACACCCAGTTGTGGTGAATACCATTGCTAGCCACCACGGTGATGTGGAAGCTGAAAGCGTTATTGCAGTGATCGTTGCTGCAGCAGATGCCTTGAGTGCAGCGCGTCCAGGTGCTCGTAGTGAATCTCTTGAAAGCTATATCAAGCGCCTCCATGATTTGGAAGAAATCGCCAATGGCTTTGAAGGGGTGCAAAATAGCTTTGCCCTTCAAGCAGGACGTGAAATCCGTATCATGGTAAATCCAGGACAAATCAAAGACGACAAAGTCACAATCTTGGCTCACAAAGTTCGTGAGAAAATTGAAAATAATCTCGATTACCCAGGAAATATCAAGGTAACCGTGATCCGCGAACTTCGTGCAGTAGATTATGCTAAATAAAAAACTGAAGTCAGATTTTTATCTGATTTCAGTTTTTTAATTATTAACTAAACAAGAGATATTAATTATTTATCTAGGTGAGACCTCAATTGGAGATAGGTAAATTAAATCTTGTGTGGCGTTATAGGCTCCAACTTTGGCCTTTATATGAACATTTTGTCCTTTTCTGATATTTTCACCATTGAATGGTTTGAAAACAGGGTTAGAAATAAGGCTAATTTCAATAAACTTAAAATTAGGTCCAGTTGCTTCATCAGGATGATAATCTCCAGAATGAATAAGAATATCATACTTTGACTTCACCTTAGCCAAATCAGCAAAATTCCCATCAAATTCAATTGTCTGACCTTTATATTTTTGTATAAATTCTGTTATTTTGTCTGTGTTTTCGGTTTGTAGAAGTTCTTTAAACTCAGAATTATTTTCTACTGTAATAACTGTAGATTGAGATGAAGTAGTTGTACTTGATGAATTTTCAACTGAGCCAGATGATGAACTAGTTGAACTAGATTGGCTACTTGAACTTGTTGAGGATTCTTTAGAGGTAGATGAAGGTTTACTTGATATTTCAGTAGATTTTTCTGTAACCGAACTAGGATTTGTAGACGAAGGCAAAGAAGTAGACGAATTAGATTTGTTATTTTGGATTACTCCAATTAAGATAAAAAATAAAATTAAAATAACAAAACCTCCGGCACTCAAATATGGAGCTAATTTCTTTAATTTGAGTTCCTTCTCAGTTAAAGGTGTTATTTCTACCTCAGCTTCTTTTTCAAAAAAACCAAAGATTCCATTTTGGCCTTTTTCGATAACATGTATATGAACATCTTCTTTTTTGAGGTTTAAATCTAATAAACCATTTTCAATTGCCTCGTCAACAGACTTTCCTTTATAAACTCCCATAAAAATCTCCTTTTTAATATTATTATTACAATTATCTCTTAAATAGAATAAAATAGCAAGTCTTTTTATATGTTATTCCTTTTTTTAATGCTATTTTATGCTAAATAAATAAGAAAGAGCAGTTGAAATATTACTGCTTTTTTGTTACACTAGATAGAAAGACTGTAGAAGGATAACTGACGCAATCATCAGTATCCGAGAGAAATTTCACTTTATTTCACAGACTAACTAAAGGAGACATAATGGCAGACCGAGGCTTGCTAATCGTTTTTTCTGGTCCTTCAGGAGTTGGGAAAGGAACGGTTAGAAGAGAGATTTTTGAGAGTTCTGAGAATCAATTTCAATACTCTGTATCGATGACGACACGTGCGCAACGTCCTGGTGAAGTGGACGGGGTGGACTATTTCTTCCGTACTCGTGAAGAGTTTGAAGAGTTGATTCGCCAAGGTCAGATGTTGGAATATGCAGAATATGTTGGTAACTACTATGGAACTCCTCTAACCTATGTCAATGAAACTTTGGACAAGGGAATCGATGTCTTTCTTGAGATTGAAGTCCAAGGAGCCCTTCAGGTTAAGAAAAAGGTTCCAGATGCTGTCTTTATCTTTCTAACGCCACCAGATTTGGATGAATTGCAAGATCGTTTGGTAGGTCGTGGAACAGATAGCGCTGAAGTGATTGCCCAACGAATCGAAAAAGCCAAGGAAGAAATTGCTCTCATGCGTGAGTATGATTATGCCATTGTCAACGATCAGGTGCCCCTCGCTGCTGAACGTGTCAAGCGTGTGATCGAAGCAGAACACTTCCGTGTGGACCGTGTCATTGGTCACTACCAGGAGATGTTGCCAAAATCTCCAACTACTCGATAAACTATAGGAAACAGGTACAAGCAAATGATGTTAAAACCCTCTATTGATACCTTGCTAGACAAGGTGCCATCAAAATATTCACTCGTAATCTTGGAAGCAAAGCGTGCCCACGAACTAGAAGCAGGTGCGCCAGCTACTCAAGAGTTTAAGTCTGAAAAATCAACTCTTCGCGCTTTGGAAGAAATCGAGTCAGGAAATGTAACCATTCACCCAGATCCAGAAGGAAAACGTGAAGCGGTTCGTCTCCGTATCGAAGAAGAAAAACGCCGCAAAGAAGAAGAAGAAAAGAAAATCAAAGAGCAAATCGCTAAAGAAAAAGAAGATGGTGAAAAAATTTAAGGTTGGGGGGACTCAATCTTATTTTTTCTATTGCAAGAATTTACTGACAAGAAGGAGGTGAGAAGATGGCAATCGCAAAGATTATTGTGGATGTTCCCCTGATGCAGACGGACCAGCCCTATAGTTATAAGGTTCCAGAGGAATTTGTAGAGATGCTGGAAGTCGGTATGCGGGTCCATGTCCCCTTCGGTAAGGGCAATCGTTTGATCCAAGGAATTGTGCTAGGCCTGGAGTCCCAGTTGGATGAAGAAGTGGCTGATCAGGACTTGAAGGAGATTGCAGAAGTGCTAGATTTTTCTCCTGTCTTGACTCAGGAGCAACTCTGGCTGGCTGAGGAGTTACGCAAGTCCGTCTTTTCTTACAAAATCTCCATCCTAAAAGCCATGTTGCCTGGATTTTTAAACTCCAGTTATGATAAGATTCTCTATCCTCTGGAAGGTCTGAGTCAGGCAGACCGAGAGCGTCTGTTTGGTTCAGAAGAGTCGCTAGCCTTTTCTTCTCTAGATTTGGCCAAACAGGCAGAAATGATGCGCTTGACCAGGAAAGGTTTGCTCCGTTTAGAATACCAGGCAGTCGATCAAAAGAAGGTCAAGACCCAGTCTTGGTATGAGGTTGATGCTACTCGACTAGAGCAGATTGAGATTTCTGCGCGTGCTAAGAAAAAAGCAGAGCTGAGAGACTATTTGCTGTCTCATCCTAAGAGTGCTCCTCTGGCTCGTTTGTTAGAGTCCTACTCACGCGAGCAAGTCAACTTCTTTGTGGAGCAAGGCGCTCTAACCCTAGTCCAAAAGGAAGTGCAACGCTCAGCCGCTTATTTTGAAGGCATTGAAGCAAGTATACCTTTGGAATTGAATCCAGAACAAAGACAGGCGCGTGATGCCGTTGTCAGTGCTATTGGCAGTCAACAGCCTCCATTCCTCCTTCAAGGGATTACAGGAAGTGGGAAAACGGAGGTTTACTTACAGATCATCCAAGGAGCCTTGGATAAGGGTAAGACGGCCATTTTGCTGGTACCTGAGATTTCTTTGACTCCGCAGATGACAGAGCGTTTCATTGCTCGTTTCGGCGAGAAAGTAGCTATTCTCCACTCAGGCCTGTCTAATGGTGAAAAGTACGACGAATGGCGCAAGGTCGAGCGTGGCGATGCCCAAGTTGTCGTTGGCGCTCGATCAGCTATCTTTGCTCCGCTTAAAAATCTAGGTGTCATGATTATCGATGAAGAACATGAAGCTAGCTACAAACAAGACAGCAATCCCCGTTATCATGCTAGAGAGGTCGCCATTCTACGGGCCCAGTACAATCAAGCAGCCCTAGTCCTTGGCTCAGCGACACCGAGCTTAGAGAGCCGTGCGCGTGCTGGAAAAGGTGTCTATCAACACTTACGTCTGACCCAACGGGCCAATCCTTTAGCCACTATTCCTGAGGTTCAAGTGATTGACTTTCGGGACTATATCGGGCAGAATGAGACGTCAAACTTTACGCCCCCTTTGCTAGAAGCCATCCAAGACCGCTTGGATAAAAAAGAGCAGGTAGTCCTCATGCTCAACCGTCGGGGTTATTCTAGCTTTGTTATGTGTCGGGAGTGTGGGACGGTGGATACTTGTCCCAACTGTGACATTTCTCTGACTCTCCACATGGATACCAAGACCATGAACTGCCATTACTGTGGTTTTTCTAAGGGTATTCCTCATGTCTGTCCCAACTGTCAGAGCCGCAGCATTCGCTACTACGGGACGGGGACTCAGAAAGCCTACGATGAGCTGGCAGAACTCTTTCCTCAGGCCTGCATTCTGCGAATGGATGTGGATACAACCCGTAGGAAAGGCAGTCACCAAGCTCTTCTTGACCAGTTTGGTCAAGGGGAAGCAGATATCTTGTTGGGAACTCAGATGATTGCCAAGGGCTTGGATTTTCCAAATGTGACTTTGGTTGGAGTGCTCAATGCGGATACGGCCTTGAATCTACCTGATTTTCGTTCTTCCGAGAGAACCTTCCAACTCTTAACTCAGGTGGCAGGCCGTGCAGGCCGTGCGGAAAAAGCTGGGCAGGTCTTGATCCAGTCTTACAATCCGGAGCACTATGCCATTCGTTTTGCTAAGAATCAGGACTATGAAGGCTTTTACACTTATGAAATGGGCATCAGGCGCCAACTCGGCTATCCGCCTTATTATTTTACAATTGGGATTACCCTCTCTCACAAGAAAGAAGAAGAGGTTGTCAAGCGTGCCTATGAAGTCATGGGAATTTTGCGCTCAGGTTTGTCGGAAACTAGTAAAATCCTTGGACCAACGCCAAAACCCATTGCCCGTACCCACAACCTTTATCATTACCAGATTTTGATTAAATACCGTTTAGAAGTTGAGCTGGGACCAACTCTCAATCAGGTCTTGGCCTTGACTCAAGAACGGGAAAATAGCGAGCTTCGTCTCAGTATTGACCACGAACCGCAGCAATTTTTATAAGAAGGAGAAGAAATGACAAAACTAATCTTTATGGGGACACCCGACTTTTCAGCGACAGTCTTAAAAGGACTTTTGACAGATGATAGTTACGAGATTCTAGCTGTTGTGACCCAGCCAGACCGCGCTGTCGGACGTAAAAAAGTCATCCAAGAAACCCCAGTCAAGCAGGCTGCCAAAGAAGCAGGCCTTCCTATCTACCAGCCTGAAAAATTATCTGGAAGTCCAGAGATGGAAGCCATTATGAAGCTAGGAGCGGATGGGATTGTGACCGCTGCTTTTGGACAATTTCTCCCAAGTAAACTCCTTGATAGCATGGATTTTGCGGTCAATGTTCACGCTTCCCTCCTTCCAAAACACCGTGGTGGTGCACCCATTCATTATGCCTTGATTCAAGGGGATGAAGAAGCTGGTGTGACCATTATGGAGATGGTTAAGGAAATGGATGCAGGAGATATGATTTCTCGTCGCAGTATTCCTATCACTGATGAGGACAATGTCGGCACCTTGTTTGAGAAATTAGCCATTGTTGGTCGTGACTTGCTTTTGGACACCCTGCCTGCCTATATTGCTGGGGAGATTAAGCCTGTGCCTCAGGACCAAAGCCAGGTCACTTTCTCGCCAAATATCAAGCCAGAGGAAGAAAAGTTGGACTGGAATAAGACTAACCGTCAACTCTTTAACCAAATCAGAGGGATGAATCCATGGCCTGTTGCCCACACTTTCCTTAAAGGCGATCGCTTTAAGATTTATGAAGCCCTGCCAGTAGAAGGTCAGGGAGCTCCAGGTGAGATCCTCTCTATTGGCAAGAAACAATTAATCGTTGCAGCGGCTGAAGGAGCTCTATCTCTCAAGCAAGTGCAGCCAGCTGGGAAGCCCAAGATGGACATTGCTTCCTTCCTCAACGGAGTTGGACGGACACTGACTGTAGGAGAACGATTTGGTGACTAAAGTAGAAACGGCTAGAAATCTAGCTCTAGCAGTGTTAGAGGATGTTTTTGTCAATCAAGCATACTCCAATATTGCTTTAAATAAACACCTCAAAGGGAGTCAACTCTCAGCAGCAGACAAGGGCTTGGTGACAGAGATTGTTTACGGAACGGTAGCCCGAAAACTCACTCTGGAATGGTACCTGTCCCACTTTATCGAAGACCGAGATAAGCTAGATAACTGGCTCTATATTCTGCTCCTCCTGAGCGCCTACCAACTTCGGTATCTGGATAAGATTCCTAGTCACGCTGTAGTCAATGAAGCGGTAGAGCTAGCAAAAGCCCGTAAAAAAGGCAGTGAGAAATTAGTCAACGCCGTCCTTCGTCGTATCTTGCGAGAAGGCTGGCCAGACATTGACAGTATCAAACGCAAAAACAAGCGTGATTCCATTGCTTATTCTCTCCCAGTTTGGCTCGTGTCTAAACTCAAGGAAGAATACGGTGAAGAGCGAGCACAAGCCATCTTTAAAAGTCTCTTGGTGCGCAACAAAGCCAGTATCCGTGTAGCTGATTTGAGCCGAAAAGAGGAAATCAAAGCTTTGTTAGAAGCGACCGATTCCCCTTTGGCGGCCACTGGTCTGGTCAAGGAGCAAGGCCACTTTGCAGGACATGATTTGTTCGCAGAAGGGGCTATAACCATCCAAGACGAGTCCAGTCAACTGGTTGCTCCGACTCTTGATCTACAAGGCCATGAACAGGTCCTGGATGCCTGTGCTGCTCCGGGTGGGAAAACAGCCCATATGGCCTCTTACCTCACATCCGGTAAGGTGACGGCTTTGGATCTTTATGATCATAAGTTGGACTTGATCCAAGAAAATGCGGAGCGTTTAGGAGTAGCAGATCAAGTGCAAACGCAAAAATTGGATGCCAGAAAAGTGCATGAGTTTTTCGGTCGGGACTCTTTTGATAAGATTTTAGTAGATGCTCCCTGTTCTGGAATTGGACTTTTACGCCGCAAACCAGACATCAAATACAATAAAGAAACGGCAGATTTCACGTCCTTACAGGAAATTCAGCTGGAAATATTAGGTAGTGTTTGTCAAACGCTACGAAAAGGTGGTATAATAACTTATAGTACCTGTACTATTGTCTCTGAGGAGAACTTTCAAGTCGTTGAGGCGTTTTTAGAAAGTCATCCCGAGTTCGAGCAGGTTAAACTAGAACACGAATGCAAGGATATCCTGAAAGATGGCTGCATCCTGATCACTCCTGAATTGTATGGAAGTGATGGATTCTTTATCAGCCAATTTCGCAAGATATCAGAATAGGAAGGAACTGACACAATGGAAATAGCATTATTAACAGATGTTGGTCAGAAACGGACAAATAATCAGGACTATGTCAATCACTTTGTCAACCGAGCAGGACGCACTATGATCATCTTGGCTGACGGGATGGGAGGGCACCGTGCAGGAAATATCGCTAGTGAGATGGCGGTAACAGACCTTGGTGTGGCTTGGGTGGATACCCAAATTGACTCAGTCAATGAAGTTCGTGAGTGGTTTGCCCACTACCTGGAGATTGAAAATCAAAAAATTCATCAACTAGGTCAGGACGAAGCCTACAGAGGTATGGGAACAACGCTAGAAGCTGTTGCGTTTATTGACAACCAAGCCATCTATGCTCATATTGGAGATTCTCGTATCGGTTTGATTCGTGGAGAAGAATACCACCAGTTGACGAGTGACCATTCCTTGGTTAATGAATTGCTCAAGGCTGGTCAATTGACTCCAGAAGAAGCAGAAACTCACCCTCAAAAGAATATCATCACCCAGTCTATCGGACAAAAAGATGAAATCCAGCCAGATTTTGGGATGATTACACTGGAGTCAGGAGATTATCTCTTGCTCAATAGTGATGGTTTGACCAATATGATTTCGGCAAGCGAGATTTATGATATCGTAACCAGCGATATTTCCCTAGCAGACAAGGCGGCAACCCTCATTCGCTTCGCTAACAATGCAGGAGGTTTAGACAACATTACGGTTGCCCTTGTTTACATGAACGAGGAGGCAGCAGAATGATCCAAATCGGCAAGATTTTTGCCGGGCGGTATCGGATTGTCAAGCAGATTGGTCGAGGAGGCATGGCAGATGTATACTTGGCCAAGGATTTGATCCTAGACGGGGAAGAAGTTGCAGTGAAGGTCCTGAGGACCAACTACCAGACGGACCCGATTGCTGTGGCACGTTTCCAGCGTGAAGCGAGAGCCATGGCGGATCTGGACCATCCTCATATCGTTCGGATAACAGATATTGGTGAGGAAGATGGTCAACAGTACCTAGCTATGGAATACGTAGCAGGCCTTGACCTCAAGCGTTATATCAAAGAACACTATCCTCTTTCAAATGAAGAAGCAGTTCGGATCATGGGGCAAATCCTCTTGGCCATGCGCTTAGCCCATACTCGAGGAATTGTTCACCGGGATTTGAAACCTCAAAATATCCTCTTGACACCTGACGGCACAGCTAAGGTCACGGACTTTGGGATTGCTGTAGCCTTTGCGGAGACTAGTCTGACCCAGACCAACTCAATGTTAGGCTCTGTTCATTATTTGTCACCTGAGCAAGCACGTGGATCTAAAGCGACCTTCCAGAGTGATATCTATGCAATGGGGATTATCTTCTATGAAATGCTGACTGGTCATATTCCTTACGATGGGGATAGTGCAGTTACGATTGCTCTCCAGCATTTCCAGAAGCCACTTCCGTCCGTCATAGCTGAAAATCCATCTGTCCCTCAGGCTTTAGAAAATGTTGTCATCAAGGCAACTGCTAAGAAGCTGTCAGATCGTTATCAGTCTGTTTCAGAAATGTATGTGGACTTGTCAACTAGCTTGTCTTATAATCGTCGGAATGAACCGAAATTGGTCTTTGACGATGCGAGTAAGGCAGACACTAAGACTTTACCTAAAGTTCCACAAAGTACACTGACATCGATTCCTAAAGCTCCGGCGCAAGAAGAACGCCCTCAACCAAAGAAATCAACTCAACCAGTCGCAGAGCCAGCTCCAGCGCCAAAGCCTGCCAAGAAACGGAAGTTTAAGGCTCGCTATATGATTCTTTTGGCCAGTCTTCTATTGGTTGCAGCCTCTTTGGTCTGGATTTTGTCAAGAACACCAGCAACGATTCCTATTCCTGACGTAGCCGGACAAACTGTTGCAGAGGCTAAGGAAGCTCTTAAAAAATCCAAGTTTGAAGCCGGTGAAGAAAAGTCAGAGGCCAGCGATACAGTAGCAGAAGGACGAGTTATTCGAACGGATCCAGAAGCTGGTAGCGGCCGAAAAGAAGGAACCAAGGTCAATTTGATTGTTTCTTCTGGTAAGCAATCCTTCCAATTGAGCAATTATGTCGGACGTAAGTATACGGAAGTTGTAGCTGAACTCAAGGAGAAGAAGGTTCCTGAAAATCTAATCAAGATGGAAGAGGAAGAATCCAATGAAAGCGAACCTGGAATCGTCCTCAGACAGACCCCTGCTTCGGGTTCGACCTATGATCTCTCAAAAGCCACTACGATTACCTTAACAGTAGCTAAGAAGGTGACTAGTGTCAGCATGCCGAACTACATCGGTTCAAGTCTCGAGTTTACAAAGAATAACTTGACTCAGATTGTCGGTGTGAAGGAAGCAAATATTGAGGTTGTTGAAGTATCGACTGCTCCTGAAGGAACGGCAGAAGGAACTGTTGTCAGTCAAACGCCAAGAGCAGGAGAACAGGTTGATCTTGCAAGTACGCGTATCAAACTTTCCATCTACAAACCAAAAACACCACCATCAACTTCATCCTCTAATCCTGCCCAACGTGGGAACCAAGGTTCTCCTACAAGTCCAAACCAGGGGAACCAACAAGGAAATCAACAAGGGAATACTCCTTCTAGCAGTTCATCCAATAGTGAAGGAACTCACGAGAGTTCTCGAGATTAGACGAATCTTTGTCATGATTTCATGACAAAGATTTTTTTTCACAAGATTTTGTGATAAAATATAGGGAGTAGAAAAAGGAGGAGAAAATGGACGAATCGAGAGAGTTGAATGCCGTCATTGATGTGATTATGCTAGCAGGAACCATTCTCCTGAAAAGTGGATCAGAGATTCATCGGGTTGAGGATACGATGATCCGTATTGCCCATTCGCAAGGAATAATGGATTGCAATGTTCTTGCCATGCCCGCAGCTATTTTCTTCTCTATTGAAAATACCAATATTTCTCGGATGAAACGGGTGACCTCATCCTCTTATAACATTGAAAAAGTTTGCGATGTAAACCAAGTATCACGGGAGCTTGTGGGCGGGCAGATTGATCTCTCGACAGCCTTTAAAAAGCTGAAAGAAATCGGCAATCAACCCCTTCCTTATACCAAGTTCCAAGTGACTGTAGCAGCGACCCTCAGTGCCCCTTTCTTCTCGATTATGTTTGGGGGCAATGTTTATGACGCTTTTGGTGCGGCTATTGCGACTTTATTTGGATTTGCCTTCTCTCTCTACGTCGAGAAGTTTGTCCGCATTCCTTTTGTAACGGCCTTTGCGGGTGCCTTTGTTTTCGGATTGATCGCCCAGTTCTGGGCCCGCTATACAGGATTTCCTTCGACAGCAGACCTGATTATAGCAGGAGCGGTCATGCCCTTTGTTCCAGGGATTGCTCTGACAAATGCGGTACGGGATATCATGACCAACCATATCAACTCTGGTATGAGCAAGATGTTTGAATCTCTGCTCATTACCCTCGCTTTAGGGGCCGGCACTTCAGTCGCCCTGGTTTTGATGACATAAGATGACTCTAACAAGTATTTTGCTCCAAGCAGTGGCGAGTTTACTCGCTATTATCACCTTTTTAATCGTACTGAATGTTCAACGCTCCATGCTTCTACCTGGTGGTATTTTGGGAATGGGCGTTTGGCTCCTCTATCTCGTCCTCAAAGAGCCAACCAATGTTATTATCGCGACCTTTATCGCAGCAGTAATTGGCTCTTGCATCAGTCAGATTTTAAGTATTGTCTATAAGACACCAGCGGTGGTTTTTGTCTTGGCTATTCTTGCCCCCTTGGTGCCAGGTTATTTATCCTATCGGACGACAGCCTTCTTTGTGACAGGCGATTACAGCCATGCTATTGCCAGCGCGACTTTGGTGGTTATGTTAGCCCTTGTTATTTCTATTGGAATGGCAAGTGGAACGGTAATTCTAAAGCTTTATTACTACATCCGCAAACAACGAGGAATCTCTTCCTAATGCAGTCAAAGCAAAGACTTGATTTGTTGAATCAAGTCTTTTTTCTCTCTTTTGTTCCTATTTGTGATAAAATAGAATGAAACGATTTTTTACAATGAATGAAAAAACAGAGGTAAATATGACAATCGGTATTGATAAGATTGGTTTTGCGACCAGTCAATATGTCTTGAAATTACAAGACTTAGCAGAAGCGAGGGGAGTTGACCCCGAAAAATTTAGCAAGGGACTCTTGTTAAATGAAATTAGTATTGCGCCACTGACTGAGGACATTGTTACCTTGGCAGCTAGTGCAAGCAACTCTATTCTAACAGACAAAGAAAAAGAAGAAATCGATATGGTCATCGTGGCGACTGAGTCAGGGATTGACCAGAGTAAGGCAGCGGCAGTCTTTGTTCATGGTCTATTAGGCATTCAGCCTTTCGCCCGTAGCTTTGAAATCAAAGAAGCCTGCTATGGAGCGACAGCTGCCCTTCATTATGCCAAGTTGCATGTAGAAAATTCTCCAGAGTCTAAGGTTTTGGTCATTGCCAGTGATATTGCCAAGTATGGTGTGGGAACTCCGGGCGAACCAACTCAGGGTGCTGGAAGTGTGGCGATGTTGATCACCCAAAATCCGCGCATCATGGCCTTTAACAATGATAACGTTGCTCAAACGCGTGACATCATGGATTTCTGGCGTCCGAACTACTCAAGCACTCCTTATGTAAACGGCATGTACTCGACCCAACAGTATCTTGATTGCCTGACAACGACTTGGGATGAATATAAGAAACGCTATGATTGGACTATGGATGACTTTGCGGCTATCTGCTTCCACTTGCCTTATCCTAAGTTAGCCCTAAAAGGTTTGCGCAAGATGATAGACAAAACTTTGTCTAAAGAAAAACAGGATAGTTTGCAAGAAAACTTTGATAAGTCCATTCTCTACAGTCAGATGATTGGGAATATCTATACAGGTTCCCTCTTCCTCGGCCTTCTCTCCCTTTTGGAAAATGCAGAGACTTTGAAGGCTGGAGATAAAATTGCCCTCTACAGTTACGGAAGTGGCGCGGTTTCAGAGTTCTTTAGTGGCGAATTGGTCGAAGGTTATGAAACTTACCTTGATAAGGATCGCTTGAGTAAACTCAAACAACGTACAGCATTGTCTGTTGTAGACTATGAAAAAGTCTTCTTCGAAGAGGTGCAGTTGGATGAGTCTGGCTCAGCCCAATTTGCAGGCTATGAACATCAAGACTATGCCTTGGTTGAAATTGTCGACCACCAACGCCGATATAGCAAGGTTGAAAAATAATGAAGATAAGTTGGAATGGATTTTCTAAAAAATCATACCATGAGCGCCTTGAGTTACTGAAAGCTCAGGCGCTCCTTAGTCCTGAAAAGCAAACCAGTCTGGAGCAGGATGAACAAGTCAGCTTGGCAGTTGCAGACCAGCTGAGTGAGAATGTGGTAGGAACTTTTTCTCTGCCTTATTCCATCATTCCAGAGCTTTTGGTGAACGGTCAGGACTACACAGTTCCCTATGTGACAGAAGAACCGTCTGTGGTTGCTGCGGCCAGCTATGCTAGTAAAATCATCAAACGGTCAGGTGGCTTTAATGCTCAGGTTCATCAGCGCCAGATGATTGGTCAGGTAGCCCTTTATCAAGTTGCTGATCCTGAACAAGCGCAAGAGAAGATTGCCAGCAAGAAAGCCGAACTCTTGGAACTTGCCAATCAAGCCTATCCTTCTATCGTCAAACGTGGTGGCGGAGCGAGTGATTTGCATGTAGAGCAGATCAAAGGAGAAACAGACTTTCTCGTTGTTTATCTCCATGTCGATACTCAGGAAGCCATGGGAGCCAATATTCTCAACACCATGCTGGAAGCTTTGAAACCAGTCTTAGAAGAACTCAGTCAAGGACAGAGTCTTATGGGAATTTTGTCCAACTACGCGACCGATTCTCTGGTGACAGCAAGCTGTCGTATTGCCTTTCGCTACTTGAGTCCCCAAAGGGACCAAGGACGAGAAATTGCGGAGAAAATATCCTTGGCTAGTCAGTTTGCGCAGGCTGATCCTTACCGAGCAGCTACTCATAATAAAGGGATTTTTAACGGTATCGATGCCATTTTGATTGCTACTGGTAATGACTGGCGTGCCATCGAAGCTGGTGCCCATGCCTTTGCCAGTCGAGATGGACGCTATCAAGGTCTTAGTCAATGGACGCTGGACATGGAAAGAGAAGAATTGGTCGGTGAGATGACCCTGCCCATGCCGGTAGCGACCAAGGGCGGCTCTATCGGTCTCAACCCTCGTGTAGCCCTCAGTCATGAACTACTAGGGAATCCTTCTGCCAAGGAATTGGCCCAGATTGTCGTGTCTATCGGTCTTGCCCAAAACTTTGCGGCCCTCAAAGCCTTGGTCAGTACGGGCATCCAGCAAGGTCACATGAAATTGCAAGCCAAATCCTTAGCTCTCCTAGCTGGTGCTAGTGAGACAGAGGTTGCTCCCCTTGTTGAGCGCCTCATCGCAGATAAAACCTTTAACTTAGAGACAGCCCAGCGCTATCTCGAAAACTTAAGATCATAAAAAACTCAGACGAATCAGTCTGAGTTTTCTTGTGTTTATAGTCAATGAAAATCAAAAAGCAAACTAGGAAGCTAGCTGCAGGCTGCTCAAAACACTGTTTTGAGGTTGCAGATGGAAGCTGACGTGGTTTGAAGAGATTTTCGAAGAGTATTAAATACTTTTTCCTGGTAATAGGGTGACTGGTAAAAAGTAACCGGTTGTCGCGACCTCTTTGCCTTCAATCTTCTGTAAGAGAAGATCGACAGTGAGGTGGGCAATCTCTTTCATAGGTTGCTTAATCGTTGTCAGGTGAGGGTAGTAGTTCTCGATAAAGTAGGTCCCATCATAGCCGATGACTTTGAGCTCTTCAGGAACAGAGATTCCCAGTTCCTGAGCTATTTTGATAACCAAGATGGCTGTCAGATCATCTGAAGCAAAGATAGCATCTGGTTTCTGATGAGTCAAGATATTCTTGATTTCCATTTCCTTTCTGACGGGAGAAAAGTCACTCGAAACATTGATAATAGGCGCTTTTGGGAGTACAGAGGCAAAACCAGCATGACGCAGTCCAGTAGGCGAATTGGAATTGTCATTCCCTGTAATCATGATAATAGACTGGGCACCTGTCTTGACCAAGGTTTGGGCAGCGAGAACCCCGCCACCGTAGTTGTCAGAGGAGACAACAGGAATGTCTGGAGACAAGTTTCGGTCAAAGGAAATGATTGGCGCTGTTACACGATTGTAGTCTTCAATTCCCAAGTTATGACTACCAGAAATGATACCGTCGACCTGATTGGCCTCTAGCATTTCGATGTACTCCCGTTCCTTCTTAGAGTCGTGCTCGCTGTTACAGATGATGGTCTTGTATCCATTTTTAAAGAGTTGGTGTTCCAACTTATCAATCAATTCTGCATAGAAAACATTGGAAATATTTGGGAAAATTAAGCCAATCAACTTAGCTGATTTTCCTTGGAGGCTACGAGCTAAATTGTTGGGCTTATAGCCCAATTCTCTCATGGCTTCATTGACCTTGAGAATGGTTTTTTCAGACAGATAACCTTTTTTATTGATAACCCGAGAAACGGTAGTAGGGCTGACACCAGCAAGTTTTGCGACATCAGTTAGTTTTGCGACCATAATCTAATTCATAGTAAGTTCCAGTTGGGTTTCCAGACTTGATGAGGATACCATTTTGGTCCGCATGTGGGAAGACACGACCAGAAAATACTTTTTCTCCTTTATTGATGAAAATTTCAAAGACCGACTTGTCGATGAAGATAGTGGCAGTAGTAGCTTGGTTATGAATAGGGCAAGAACGAGTCGTACCAAATTCTTGAGCATACTGTTCACCAGCCTGACTACGATCCACTGTCACCTGTCCATTGACAAGGTCAAAGTTGATTGAAAGCCCCTTGCCTTCTTTATCAGCGAGCAAGACAATCTCGCTTTGGCTATTGGCCTCCAAGTTGAGCTCCAGTTCATAGGTGTTATTGGTTTGAGTACGATTTGAGAAGACCTCTTCAGAAGAACGAAGTTCTTTGACGGCTGAGACAGGATATTGGTAGAGTTTGCCATCTTTGATAGTGAGTTCTTTGACCAAGGAGAAGGTCCCTTGGTGGTCAAAACGATCAGATGGGTAGGCTACATCTGGTAGCCCAAGCCAGCTGACAGACAATGCACGTCCATCTGGAGCGTTGAAGGCTTGCGTTGCATAGGCTTCGAAACCATAGTCTAGATTTTGCAATGGAGAGACATCTACCATTTTAGCATTTTCAGGATCAAAAGAAGCCCCGATTTTGTACATGTTTGGATAGATATTATCATAGTCTAGAACACTCTTATCCAATCCTTGCGGGCAGTAGAGAAGTACAGGTTGTTCACCGATAAAGACCAGATTTGGACATTCCATCATATAGGCAGTACGGTCGTTGGCAAAGTCTAGGTCACCAACTGCTTGCCAGTTGGTGTAATCATTATCTATAGCCTTGTAGAGACGAACAAAGCCTTTTTTCTCCAAGTCCTGTCCACCCACGATAGCATAATATTGCCCCTTAAAGTTGAAAATTTGTGGGTCGCGGAAGTGGTCGGTAGAGTCTGCTGGCTGGTCAATCAAGACCTTGTCAATCTTCGAGATCTTGCCATCTTTTCCCAAAAGAGCACCAACCTGGTAAGGGTGACGAATCCAGTTTTCATCACGGACATTTCCAGTATAGAATAGGAACAACTGATCGCCAAACTGCATGGCAGATCCAGAGTAGGCCCCGTGGCTATCTAATGGAGTATCAGGCAAAACTTTGACTCCAGTTTCTGTAAAGTGCACTAAATCATCACTTTCAAGCTGCACCCAAGATTTCAAACCATGAGCTGCACCAAAGGGGAAGTTTTGGTAAAAGAGAATCCATTTACCATCAAAATAGGAAAAGCCATTTGGGTCATTGAGAAGCCCCATTTTAGGCTCGACATGGTAATGAGTATGCCATGGAGATTGTGCCATCTTTTCCTTGATTTGCTTGATTTCATCATTAGACCAGTCTTCATAGCGTCTATAACGGCGCTCAGTTGTCCATTCCATTTTATCTTTCCTCCATAAGTTCTATTCTATTATTAATAGTAAACGTTTTCGGCAAAAAAAGCAAGCCTTTTATGTTAAAAAAGAGAAAAATATGTCAAACGGTTGCCATAAATCAAGTAAAGGAAATCTAACAAATTTTCACGAAAAAATGAAAGAAAATGTAAATAAAAACCTTTATTCCTCAAGTTTAAAGATATTTTTTTGAGGAAAAAGAGAATTTCCCTCAAAAACGAGCAAAAATAATCAGAGGAAAAAGAAAGGGAATAAAAATTTCTGCAAAACGCTTGACATATTTTAGAAACATGATAAAATAATAGTCGTAGGGCGGATAAAATCGCTTTCAAACACTTTACAAAATTTTATATAAGGAGATTTTTGCAAATGAACAATCAGGATATTGCAAAAAAGGTCATCGAAGCCCTTGGTGGACGTGAAAATGTCAACAGTGTAGCTCACTGTGCGACTCGTCTACGTGTCATGGTCAAAGATGAAGGGAAAATCAATAAGGAAGTGATTGAGAACTTGGATAAAGTTCAAGGAGCTTTCTTTAACTCAGGCCAATACCAAATCATCTTTGGGACTGGTACAGTAAACAAGATGTACGACGAAGTGGTTGCACTTGGTTTGCCAACCTCTTCTAAAGAAGACATGAAAGCAGAAGCTGCTAAACAAGGAAACTGGTTCCAACGTGCTATCCGTACTTTCGGTGACGTCTTTGTACCAATCATTCCAGTTATCGTAGCGACAGGTCTCTTCATGGGTCTTCGTGGTCTCTTGAACGCTCTTGGAATCACACTTCCAGAAGATGTTACCATTTACAGCCAAATCCTCACAGATACAGCCTTCATCATCTTACCAGGTTTAGTTGTATGGTCAACCTTCCGCGTATTCGGTGGAAATCCAGCCGTTGGTATCGTCCTTGGTATGATGCTGGTTTCTGGTTCGCTTCCAAACGCTTGGGCAGTAGCATCAGGTGGTGAAGTAACAGCTATGAACTTCTTTGGCTTCATTCCTGTTGTTGGTTTGCAAGGTTCTGTTCTTCCGGCCTTCATCATCGGGGTGGTCGGAGCCAAGTTTGAAAAAGCTCTCCGAAAAGTGGTTCCAGATGTCTTGGATCTCTTGGTGACACCATTCGTGACACTTTTGGTTATGTCTATCCTTGGACTCTTTGTCATCGGACCAGTCTTCCACGTTGTTGAAAACTACATCCTTCTCGGAACAAAAGCGATTCTTGGTTTGCCATTTGGTCTCGGTGGTTTGGTCATCGGTGGGGTTCACCAATTGATTGTCGTATCAGGTGTGCACCACATCTTCAACTTGCTTGAAGTTCAGTTGCTTGCTGCTGACCATGTCAACCCATTCAACGCTATCATCACTGCAGCAATGACAGCTCAAGGGGCTGCGACAGTTGCCGTTGGTGTTAAAACTAAAAATCCTAAACTGAAAACACTTGCTTTCCCAGCTGCTCTTTCTGCCTTCCTCGGTATTACAGAACCAGCTATCTTCGGGGTAAACTTGCGCTTCCGTAAACCATTCTTCCTTTCATTGATCGCTGGTGCTATCGGTGGTGGATTGGCTTCTATCCTTGGACTTGCTGGTACTGGTAATGGTATCACCATCATCCCTGGTACTATGCTTTACGTTGGGAATGGTCAATTGTTCCAATACCTTCTTATGGTAGCTGTATCATTTGTTCTTGGTTTTGCCCTTACCTACATGTTTGGTTACGAGGACGAAGAAGAAGTTGCTAGTGAAGTGGCGACAGAACGCTTGGTTCAAGAAGAAACAACTGGTAACATTCCAGTAGCTCCTCAAAATGAAACAATCCAAACTCCAATCGTTGGGGACGTAGTTGCCCTTGAGAATGTTGATGATCCAGTCTTTTCAAGTGGTGCAATGGGACAAGGTATCGCAGTAAAACCAAGCCAAGGTGTGGTTTATGCACCAGCTGATGCGGAAGTATCGATTGCTTTTGCCACAGGACATGCTTACGGTTTGAAGACAGCTAATGGAGCTGAAATCTTGATCCATGTTGGTATTGATACGGTGACTATGAACGGTGAAGGCTTTGAACAAAAAGTTGCTCAAGGCGACAAGGTCAAAGCTGGTGATGTTCTCGGAACCTTTGACTCAAACAAAATCGCCGCTGCAGGTCTTGACGACACAACAATGGTTATCGTAACCAACACAGCAGACTACGCTTCTGTGACACCAGTCGCAAGCGGTTCAGTTGTCAAGGGTGACGCTATCATCGAAGTGAAAGCCTAGTCCTCTTCGAAAATCAAATCTAAAAACAAAACGAACAAATATTATGTTTGTTCGTTTTTACTTGGATGGTAAGATTTACAGAGGAAAATCTAAAATATTGAGAAATCTAGCCCTTTAAAATGTGCTATAATAGAGAAAACAAAGATAAGAGGTTTATCATGACAAAATTATATGGAAGCTTAGAAGCGGGCGGTACAAAGTTTGTCTGTGCTGTCGGAGATGAAAATTTTAACGTTGTAGAAAAAACACAGTTTCCTACAACAACTCCTATCGAGACCATCGATAAAACCATCGAATTCTTTTCAAAATTCGATAATCTTGCAGGTCTTGCCATCGGTTCCTTTGGTCCTATTGATATCGATAAAAACTCAAAAACCTATGGTTTTATCACAACGACTCCAAAACCTCACTGGGCAAATGTAGACCTACTTGGTGCCCTACGTCGCGCCCTCAACGTACCTATGTATTTCACAACGGACGTAAATAGCTCTGCCTATGGTGAAGTGGTTGCTCGCAACAATGCAGGTGGCCGTATCGAAAACTTGGTATACTACACGATCGGTACAGGGATCGGTGCAGGTGTTATCCAACGCGGTGAGTTTATCGGTGGTGTCGGTCACCCTGAGATGGGTCACTACTATGTAGCCAAACACCCAATGGATGTAGAAAAAGAATTCAACGGTGTTTGTCCATTCCACAAAGGCTGTTTGGAAGGCTTTGCGGCTGGTCCAAGTCTCGAAGCCCGTACAGGTATTCGTGGTGAAAACATCGAACTCAACAGTTCTGTCTGGGATGTTCAAGCCTACTACATCGCTCAGGCTGCGGTCAATGCTACAGTGACTTTCCGACCAGATGTCATCGTCTTTGGTGGTGGAGTCATGGCCCAACAACACATGCTGGAACGTGTACGTGAGAAATTCACAGCTCTGCTCAACGGCTATCTACCAGTGCCAGACGTGCGTGACTACATCGTAACTCCAGCAGTCGCAGGAAATGGCTCCGCAACACTTGGAAACTTTGTCCTCGCCAAAAGTGTCGCAAAATAAAAAAAGAGCATCCGTTTGGGCAACCAAGCGGATGTTTAGATTGAAGACAATGTTTTTGAGCCTTTCCTTAAGTGATGACGGACGGTAGCGACTTTCTTCGAAATTCCATACCTTAACTTTGAGCCTAATGTCTCAAAGTTTCCGAACACCTGAAACCATTAGATTTCAGGTGTTTTTATCACGGCGGAAAGGCTAGGTAAATCCTCGCTTCACTATTGACAAATAGGCATGATTTCCATACCAAAGTATATTTAGTATCAGGCTATATTCTATCTATGCTCTAAAAATCCGCTTGGGAAACCAAACGGATTTTTCTATTCTCAAAACATCTGCCAGAAGAAATCAATGATATAAGTCAAACCATAAGTGTAAACCACTAGGGTAAAGGGCTTGGTCAAAATGATAATAATCATATAGCGCTTGAAGGTCATCTTGGTAAGGGCAGCTAGCATACAGAGAAAGTCAGCTGGACTGACAGGCCAGATCATCATAAAGATAAAGAACCGCTCGAAGCGATTGCCCTTATCTAGCCAGCCAATGTATTTGTCATAGGTGCGCTTGCTGACGACGGACTGGACAAAGGCAGCACCGTAGAGGCGCACGAGGTAAAAGATAATGGCACAGCCAATCACGATGCCGATATAGTTATAGATAGTCCCGATGATGTGGCCGTAAATAAAGACCCCAGCCACTGAGGTCAAAGCTCCCGGAATGATCGGAACGACGGTTTGTAGGATCTGTAAAAAGATAAAGAGTGGTGGCCCCCAAACCCCAGCTTGCTGGATAAAGGCCGATAGGGTTTCCTTGGACTGTAAAACACCCGCCTGATAGGCCCAAATACAGAAAATCAAGGTGCCGACTCCCCCGACGATAGATGAGATATTGATGACTTGCTGCAGAAGGGGAGAAACAGCTTTCATTTGCTTATCCTGTGACATGTAAACTCCTCATAGATAGTATGATTCTACTATACCATATTTTGAGGAGAAAAACTATCTGGATTATCTGACTGGAGAAATAAGTGTGGTAAAATGAGAATAAGAAAATGATGGTATAGAATGAGGAGTATCATGTTAGGTTTAAACTTTAAAGGAAGCTGGCGCCAATACCAAAAACAGGTCTTGGATCGTTTTCAGGACTATCAAGCAGACGGTCATGTTCATCTAGTGGCCGCTCCAGGGTCTGGAAAGACAACCATTGGTATCGAGCTAATCGCTCGTATTGGCAACCCAGCCCTCATCTTAGTTCCGACTGTCACCATTCGTGAACAATGGGTGGAGAGGATTCAAACAGCCTTTTTAGAGAACGAACAGAAGATTTCAGACCTCGTTTCCCAAAACTTAAAGGAGATGAGGCCCTTAACGATTGTGACCTATCAGGCTTTTCATAGTGCCATGAACCAACTGCAATCACAAGAAGATGGAGAAGCAGAGGATTTTGTGGGGTTTGATTTGCTTGCAAGCCTAAGAGCTCAGAAAGTTGCGACTCTTTGTTTGGACGAATGCCACCACCTGCGCAATGAATGGTGGAAAAGTCTGGAAGCCTTTCGCAAGCAGTATGGACCGCTGAAACTCATCTCCCTGACAGCGACACCACCTTATGACAGCGATCCTGAACTCTGGGAACGCTATATCCGTATGTGTGGGGAAATCGACCAAGAAATCACGGTACCTGAACTAGTCAGGGAAGACACTCTTTGCCCTCATCAGGATTTTGTCTATATGTGTTCACCAACAGCTGAAGAGGCGGAACGTCTCAAACGCTTTGAGGAGACTAAGTGGGACTATATTCACCACCTTATAGTCGATCCTGATTTTCAAACATTTGTCGCAGGGTCTAAGGTCCTCAAAGGGGAGATTTCATCTGATTTGCTTTTAGAAGATCCCAAGTACTTGTCTGCTATGTTGATTTATATGCATTCTCAGGGGTTAACGATTCCTCCCTCTTTACAAAATTTACTGGGAACCCAGAAGCTTCCAGCATTGACCTCCTACTGGCTGGAGACACTGTTGCAGAGCATGCTCTATCAGACACCAGATTGGTATGAGGATCTAGATGGATATAGGAAAAAGATAGAGGCTGACTTGAAGGCTCGTGGGTTGGTGGAAAAACGTCAGGTTTATCTGGTTAAGTCTAAGGTTTCTGATCAGCTTTTAACTCAATCTCTGGGGAAATTGTCTGCCATCGCTGATATCTTCTGGACA
This sequence comes from Streptococcus oralis, assembly GCF_024399415.1. Lineage (NCBI taxonomy): Bacteria > Bacillati > Bacillota > Bacilli > Lactobacillales > Streptococcaceae > Streptococcus > Streptococcus oralis. The sequence continues at coordinate 1,541,931 of NZ_CP029257.1, read as the reverse complement.
GAGTATGAGAGTCTAGGTCAGGAACTAAGACAGTTAGTACTAGCTGACTATATTCGCAAGGATTTTGCCACCTATCTGGGAGATAATCAGGCAACCATTTCTCAGTTGGGGGTTCTTCCTTATTTTGAAAGCATTCGTCGAAAAGCTCAGGAGCAAGAGATCCCTGTATCTTTAGCTGTCTTGTCAGGTAGTGTTGTTATTTTGCCTACCTATGTGGCAGCAGAGTTGAAGGAACTCTTGCCTCAGGTTCCTCTTAGTTTCTCATCTATTGGTCACTTGGATCCAAAAGATTATGTGCAGGTTGGTTTTCCTAGCTCAGCTAAGGGAATCGTAGCGGCAGTGACGGAGCTTTTTCAACGAGGGCGGATTCAAGTCCTAGTCGGAACCAAATCTCTCCTCGGAGAGGGTTGGGATGCTCCTTGTGTTAATTCCCTAATCCTCGGAAGCTTTGTGGGGAGCTTTATGCTGAGTAACCAGATGCGCGGGCGTGCCATTCGTATCTGGCCGGGGCATCCAGAAAAGACCAGTAACATTTGGCATCTGGTAGCCGTTCAAGCGCAAGCACTCATCACTCTTCCTGGTGAGGAGCCTAGACCAGAGAGCAATCAGGATCTGCAGACCTTGTCGCGACGGATGGAGCATTTTCTTGGATTGGCTTATAATCAGGAGAGTATTGAGACCGGCTTGGATCGTTTGGATTTTCCAAAGCCCCCTTTTAAGAAAAAGCAAATTAGTGAGTATAATGAGCGAGTTAAGAGTCTCTCCAAGGATCGAGCAGGCTTGAGACAAAAATGGCAAGATGCTCTTGTCGTAGCGGATCAGTTCGAGATAGTTACAGAAGTCGCAACTCAAAAACAGAAAATCCCAGTCATGCTCTTTCTTGATGCATTAAAATGGGTTCGCCTGTCATTACTCTTGTTGGCAGTGGATTTGTTGGTCTTGCTATTTAGACTGAGACTGATCGGTGTTTGGTGGCTTACAGCAGCCTGTTTCCTCTTTTTGGCCTTTGCATCTTGGCGCTACCTCCGCTATAAGAGTCCCTATAAACGCTTGCAGTCTCTGGGTGAGCAGATCCGAAAGGCTCTGCTAGATTCGGGGCATCTAACAGATAACCAATCGCGTGTTCAGGTAGAGGAGGATAAGGAAAATTATTTGGTTTTCGCCTATCTCAAGGGAGGTAGTATGAGAGATAAGGAATTGTTTGCGCAGACTGTGGGAGAATTCTTTGCTCCAGTGGACAACCAGCGCTATCTCTTGAAGACAGAGAAAGTCCGACAAGGTCAGTCACCTTACTATGTCGTGCCTAGTCTTTTTGACAAGCGCAAGGAAGAAGCGCAGAAATTCCTCGACTTTCTGACACCAACTATCGGACGCTATCACCTCGTCTACACACGAACAGAGACCGGACGGAAAACCCTTCTCGAAGCTCGTATCAAAGCTCTCTCTAACAAAAACGACCGTACCTTGACTAAGAAGAAGGTTAAAAGTCAGTTGGAGTAGGGGAGGTAAAATATACCCCGCTAGAAAATAAAAAAGCAAAGGGAGAAAATATGGCAGATACAATTTTAATTTTAGGTAATGGATTTGATATTGCAATGGGGCGAAAAACAAAGTATACAGATTTTATTGACTTTGAAAAACAATTATTCTCTAATCCAAATGAGGACTTACTGGAGTTCCTAAAAGTTAAAAATATAAGGATTGAGAAATACAAGGATAATTTATATTTAAAATTTATCAATGAGAATAAAGCTACTCTGGGATATAATTGGTCTAATCTTGAAATAATGATTTCGCAACTTGCAGATGCAATAATGTATTTCAAAGAAAATAATGATTTAATATTCAAAGTTACTATTACAGGACAAACTGGGTTACTGGATGAGAAATTATCAAAAGAAAAAAATTATAGGTCAAAATTATATATTTCAGATTTGTTTTTTTTACTCTTTCATAAAAAAGTCTGGGGTTCTTTAGAAAGAGAAGTTGCAATGGAAAAGTTGAATAATGAATTTATCAATCAACTTGATCTATTGATTGAATTGTTAGAAATATATTTATCTTATAGAGACTTTCTTGATTTTAAAGTTATCGAGATAAAATCCAAGCCAACAGCTCTAGATGCAATATCAGATTTGTCAAATTCCTCTGTCCTAAACTTTAATTATACAAACACTTCACGATATTTATTTGGAACTTCTGAGAAGAGAACTCATTTCATACATGGGCGAATTGACTTAATTAGAACCTTCAGTCGAATTAATACGATGGTTTTTGGAATTGAGGATAAAGAAAATGATGTTAACAGTGATTTAATTCCCTACCAGAAATATTATCAAAGAGTAGTAAAAGAAACGGGAAATGATTTTGAAAAATTTTTTAAACGAACTTTCTATGATATAGATGACGAATTCGGAAGTCAACTTCCAAATTCAAAGAATATCATTGTTTTTGGACACTCGGTTGACCCTTTGGATAAAGAAATATTTCAAAAATGTTTTGCATTAGCAGAAAATGGAAAGTATGATTATAGATTTATTTTCACTTATTTTAATGATTTAGCTAAACGTTCAATTATTAAGAATCTCGCAATCATCCTTGGGAAGGAAAAACTGATAGAATTAACAGGTAAACAGAATGTTGTATTTATAAAGAGTGATGATAAGGATAGTATGAAAGAAGTACTACTGCCTTAATAAAATCAAAAAAATAATTGAAATCATAGAGTACAATTATAAAATCATATTTTAAAAATAGTTTATACCCCACTCGCTCTAGTCAGGTCGAGTGGTTTTTCTTGAAATATGATAAAATAGAAAAGATAATACATTAATTAAGGAAAGTAAAAATGGCAAGTAAAGAAAATGCAGAACGCAAGGAGCTGCATCGTAAAATTTGGGCGATTGCAGACGATGTGCGTGGAGCTGTAGATGGTTGGGATTTTAAGCAATATATCCTAGGAATTCTGTTCTATCGTTTTATTTCAGAGCATATGGCAGACTATTTTGACCGTGCTGAGCATGAGGCTGGGGATTTAGAATTCCGTTATGCTGACTTAAGTGATCAAGAAGCTGAGCAAGATTTCAAACCAGGGACAGTTGAGGATAAGGGTTTCTTTATCCTTCCAAGTCAATTATTTGAAAATGTCGTCAAGAACGCCTCGCAAAATGAAAATCTAAACGAAGAATTGGCCAATATTTTCCAAGATATTGAGAAGTCAGCGATTGGCTTCAAATCAGAAGATGATATCAAAGGTTTGTTTGATAACTTGGATACCCGAAGCAACATCCTTGGTGGAACTGTTCCAGAAAAAAATAAACGCCTTTCTGACATTCTTAATGGTATCAATAGCATTAACTTTGGAAACTTTGAGGAAAATGACATTGATGCCTTTGGAGATGCCTATGAGTTCTTGATTTCCAACTATGCCAGTAATGCAGGGAAAAGTGGTGGTGAATTTTTTACACCTCAGACAGTCTCTAAACTATTGGCTCGGCTAGTGATGGTTGGAAAAGATAAGATTAACAAGGTCTATGACCCGACATGTGGTTCAGGCTCTCTCCTTCTTCAAATGAAAAAACAATACGAAGATCATATCCTAGAGGATGGTTTCTTTGGTCAGGAAATCAATATGACCAACTATAACTTGGCTCGTATGAATATGTTCTTGCACAATATCAACTACAATAACTTTGATATTAAGCGAGGAGATACCCTCTTAAATCCTCAGCATCTGGAAGAAAAGCCATTTGATGCTATCGTTTCTAACCCTCCGTATTCTGTTAAATGGGTGGGAGATGGAGATCCAACTCTGATAAACGATGACCGTTTTGCGCCAGCTGGTAAGTTAGCACCCAAGTCAAAAGCTGACTTTGCCTTTATTATGCATAGTCTCAATCATTTGTCCAATAAAGGTCGAGCAGCTATTGTTTGTTTTCCAGGTATTTTCTATCGTGGTGGTGCTGAAAAGACCATTCGTCAGTATCTGGTAGATAACAACTTTGTTGAAGCAGTCATTGCCCTTCCAGATAATCTCTTCTTTGGCACTTCTATCGCAACTACGATTTTAGTTCTGGCGAAGAATAAACTTGAAAATAAAACACTCTTTATTGATGCGAGTAAAGAGTTCAAAAAAGAGACAAATAACAATGTTTTAACAGATAGCAATATTGAGCATATTGTTGAATTGTTCGCTAATTATCAAAGTGTAGACTATAAAGCAGCTCTTGTTGATAATGATGTGATTGGTTCAGAGCAGGATTACAATCTATCTGTGTCAACTTATGTCGAACAAGAAGACACACGTGAGAAGATTGATATAGATGTGCTCAATAAAGAAATCGCTGAGACTGTTGCCAACATTGACCACTTGCGTGCAGAGATAGATAAGATTGTAGAGGAATTGAGCCATGGCTAATGATGTGATTCTCTATAGAACTGATGACGGTGAGTCCGCTATTGAACTTCACTTGGATAATGGAACGGTCTGGCTGACTCAACAAGAACTAGCTGAACTCTTTCAAACTTCCAAGCAAAACATTAGTAAACATATCAAGGCGATATTTGAAGATGGTGAGTTGGATGAAACAGTGGTTGTCAACTATCAGTTGACAACCACTCGTCACGGTGCAATAGCTGGTAAAACTCAGTCAAAAAAAGTCGCCTACTATAATCTCGATATGATTTTAGCGATTGGCTATCGTGTGCGCTCCCCTCGTGGAATCCAGTTCAGACACTATGCTTCGACAGTCTTGAAAGAGTATCTGATTAAGGGCTTTGCTATGGATGATGAGCGCTTGAAAAACTTGGGTGGAGGTTCTTACTTTAAAGAACTCCTGGAAAGAATCCGAGACATTCGCTCGAGTGAAAAAGTCTTTTACCGTCAGGTCTTGGATCTTTTTGCGACATCAAGTGACTACAATGCAAATTCACCAGAGGCAAAGAAATTCTTTGCGACGGTGCAAAACAAGATGCATTATGCTATTCACCACAATACTGCGAGTGAACTTATCTATAACCGTGTCGATAGTGAAAAGGAATTTATGGGCTTGACCACTTTTAAGGGAGACCTTCCTACCTTATCCGAAGCAAAAGTTGCCAAGAACTATCTGACAGAGAAGGAACTCCGTGGGCTCAATCAGCTTGTATCAGGATATCTAGACTTTGCTGAAAGACAGGCAGAGCGTGAAGAAGTCATGACTATGGCGGACTGGGTGACACATGTAGATCGTATCCTTCTAGCTACTGGAGAAGACTTACTGGATAACAGTGGTTCGATCTCTCGTGAACAGATGAAGCAGAAGGTAGATAAGGAGTATAAGAGCTACCAAGCCAAGACCCTTAGTCAAGTTGAAAAAGATTACCTCAAAGAAATTAAAAGCATTGAAAATCTAGCCAAGGAAGGAGGTAAGTGATGAACATCCTAGAAGAAATCCAAAACTGTCCTGTTGAATGGAAAGAGTTGGGGGAAGTGTGTGAATTAAAAAATGGATATACACCATCGAAAACTAATAAAGAATTTTGGGAAAATGGAACTATACCATGGTTTAGATTAGAAGATATACGTAAAAACGGACGAGTATTATCTAATTCGCTACAGCATGTCTCTAGAAATGCAATTAAAGGTGGTAAAGTTTTTACTGCTAACTCTTTAATTGTTTCTACCACTGCTACTATAGGAGAAGTTGCGTTAATTACAGTTCCTTTTTTATGTAATCAACAGATAACTGCTGTTATGATAAAACAGAAATATGAGAAAGATTTAGATATTAAGTTTTTGTTTTACTACTTACAAATTCTAAGTAGTGACATGAAGAAAGGGATAAATGAGGGGAGCTTTCCAATAGTTTCTTTATCAAAAATGAGGAGTTTTAAAATCCCCATTCCTCCTTTAAAAATTCAAGAAAAAATCGTGCAAATACTTGACAAATTCACTGAGTATGTTACAGAATTGACCTCAGAATTGACCTCACGTAAAAAGCAATATTCTTTTTATCGAGATAAATTGTTATCTTTTGAGGATGAGGTTTATCAGGTTGAGTGGAAGACGTTGAACGAATGCCTTAAAAAAGGAAAAGGAACTAAAATTACAGCTAGTCAGATGAAATTACTTCACAAAGAAGGTGCGCCAATCCGTATCTTTGCAGGAGGAAAGACTTACGCTGATGTGAACTATGGAGATATTCCCGATAAAGATATTCATACAGAAGAGGCAATTGTTGTAAAATCTCGTGGAATTATTGATTTTGAATACTGCACAGAACCATTTAGTTTTAAAAATGAATTTTGGTCATACAGTTCAGACAATGAAAATATCAACTTAAGATATATTTATCATTACTTAGTTCATAATAAAGAATATTTTCAAAACATCGCTAATAATATGCAGATGCCACAAATTTCTAGTAATGATACTGAAAAATTCAAAATCCCAGTTCCCTCCCTCGAAATTCAATCTCGTATTGTTCAAGTTCTAGACAACTTTGATACGGTATGTAACGATTTAAATATTGGACTGCCCAGGGAGATTGAACTACGTCAAAAACAGTATGAATATTTTAGAGAAAAACTCTTGACATTCGTCGCCGAAGGCGAGTACACTGAGAGTAGAGTAGAGTAGAGTAGAGGAGTGGGACAACTCTGCTATTATCAAGCTTTTACAGTGGGTATTTGGGCCAATTCGAGTGGAAGTGGGACAAGTTGTCAATTTACAACGTGGGAAACGTCTTGTTAGAAATCAGCTAACTACTTCAGGAAGTTTTCCAGTTTATCAGAACAGTTTGACACCCTTGGGATATTTTACACATTCAAATAGGGGAAAAGAAACCAACTTTGTTATATGTGCAGGAGCAGCTGGTGAAATTGGATATAGCGATAGGGATTTTTGGGCAGCAGATGATGTCTACACATTAGAGACATTAGATAATATTGCTGACAAATTTATGTACTATGTCTTATTAAGTAAGCAAGATAGACTCAAATCACAGGTTCGAAAGGCTAGTATTCCTAGATTATCTAAAGATGCTATTGATAAAGTAACGTTCTACTTACCATCTCTTACTGAACAAAAAAGAATCGTTTCTGTTCTTGACAATTTTAACACCCTAACCAACTCTCTTTCTGAGGGACTTCCAAAAGAAATCGAACTAAGACAGAAGCAGTATGAATACTGGAGAAATCAATTACTCAATTTTAATGAATAAGGAAAAGTGAATTATGGCGGATGATAAAGTATTTAATACATTGGAAGATATTGCAGACGAACTAATCTCAAGTAATAAGAAGGTACATTTAATTTATGCTTTTAATGCTACAGGGAAAACGAGGCTATCTACAATTTTAAAGGATAAATTAAATATCTCGGAAAATGATGGAGAGTCAAAAGTAAAGAAAATACTTTATTTTAACGCTTTTACAGAAGATCTTTTTACTTGGGAAAATGATTTAGAAAATGATGAAGATCGTTACCTCAAATATGATAAGCGTACTTTTTTTGGTAAGTTTTTAGAAGAACAGCAACAATTTGAACAAGTCATTATCAACTTTCAGAAGTATGTCCATAACCTCATAGTTCCAAATTTTGAAGATATTGAGAGACAGGCTAATGATAGTTCGGGATTCCCAATTTTTGATATTATTGGAGACCAGCGTGTTCCAAGATTGATAAGTGATTTTAAGGGAATTCGCTTTACTTTAGATGGTGATTCAGTCAAAATTTCTAGAGGTGAGGAGAGGATATTTGTTTGGTCTATATTCCTAACTCTTTTGGAACTTATTATTGAGGAGTTAAGCGATCCAGATATTGACTCTGATTTTCAGGACTTTAAGTATATTTATATTGACGATCCAATTTCTTCGTTAGATGATAACAATACTATTGATTCCGCTATTTTTTTAAAGGAAATTATTGCTAAATCTAAACACACTGATTTAAAGTTTATTATTTCTTCTCACCAACCACTTTTTTATAATGTTTTGTACAATGAAATACGGTTTGACAGAAAAATACCAAATAAAAAAAAGTCCTTTTATGTTATGAAAAAAGAAGTTGATAAGGAGGACAAAGTCAGATATATTTTAACTGACGTTGAGAAAGATTCTCCCTTCGGATACCACCTAAAGGTGAGAGAAGTGCTACGTAAAGCTGTAGACAGTGGACAAGTAGAAAAATTTCATTATGCTTTGTTTAGAAATCTGTCAGAGAAAACAGCCACATTTTTAGGCTATAGTAGATGGGAAGATGTTTTATTAGGATTAGAGGTGGCAGGTGAGGAGATTACCAAAGAAAATTTAGAACCATATGCTCAAAGGTTTGATTTATTCACTCATAATCGTCAATCGGACTTGGAGTATAGAGAATTGCTAGAAAGAGAAAAAAATACCTTAATAGATTTATTCAATAGTTTTGAGAAAAAATATAAATTTAACCCAAAAGAGGAAAATGAAAATGGTTGATTATTCAAAAATACATGAAGTTATTGCGGAAACCAATGAAGGGATTCTCTTGGCTGAGTATCAACCAGAGTATCGCACGGATAGAGAATATCAGTCAGAGGCTGATTTAGAAAATCAGTTGATTTCTGATTTGGTGAATCATCTCAACTATGAACGCTTAAATATTCATACACCTGAAGAGCTCTTAGCAAATGCTAAGGTGCAAATAGAAAAACTCAATAAGATAACGTTTACTAATGATGAGTGGGATCGCTTTGTAGTAGAGTATTTAGACTGCCCCAATGAAGGATTAATTGAAAAAACTCGAAAAATTCAAGAAAATTATATTTATGACTTTGTCTTTGACGATGGACGAATTAAGAATATTTTTATCATTGATAAGAAAAATATTCACAACAATAGTATGCAGGTCATCAACCAAGTGACCCAAGTGGGTAGCCATACCAACCGTTATGATGTCACGATTTTAGTGAATGGTCTTCCGTTAGTTCAGATTGAATTGAAAAGACGTGGTGTTAGTCTTAAAGAGGCTTTTGAACAAATCCATAGATATAGTAAGGAAAGCTTCAATAGTGAAAATTCCTTATACAAGTACATTCAGATTTTTGTTATTTCTAATGGGACTTATACGCGCTACTTTGCAAATACGACAGCTCAAAATAAAAATCATTATGAGTTCACCTGTGAATGGGCAGACCGTAAAAATAAAACCATTCACGATTTAGAAGACTTTACTGTCACTTTCTTGAGTAAGCGAGTCCTCTTGGAAGTCTTGACCAAGTATTGTGTCTTTGATGCTGATAATACCTTACTCATCATGCGCCCTTATCAGATAGCTGCAACAGAGAGTATTTTACGAAAGATTCATTCCACAAATGAAATGAAGAATTTCGGTACGATCAATGCTTGTGGCTATATCTGGCATACGACTGGTTCTGGGAAAACTTTGACTAGTTTTAAAACTGCTCGTTTAGCAACAGAGTTGGACTATATTGACAAAGTGATTTTTGTGGTGGATAGAAAAGACCTGGACTATCAAACCATGAAGGAATATCAAAAATTTCAACCTAATTCAGTCAATGGTAGCAACAATACAAAAGAACTCCAACGTAATATTGAAGAAAATGATGGTAAAATCGTTGTCACAACTATTCAGAAGTTAAATAAATTTATAACAGCAAATCCAAATCATGAAATCTACAGTAAGAAATGTGTCTTGATTTTTGACGAGTGCCATCGCTCCCAGTTTGGAAAGGCGCAAAAGCGTATCAAAAAAGCTTTTAAACAGTATGCTTTATTTGGATTTACAGGTACTCCGATTTTCCCAGAAAATAGCTTAACAGGAGAAACAACACAAGAGGTTTTTGGAGAGCAACTTCATAACTACGTTATAACAGATGCTATTCGAGATAAAAAAGTGTTGAAGTTCAAAGTCGACTATAACTATATCAAGCCTGAAATAAACAAGTATAGAGAAGCTGAAAAAGCAGTTGGTCAAGAGATTGATGAGAAGAAACTCAAAAAAATGGAGAAGGAGCTCCTATTGCATCCAGAACGGATAGCAACCATTACAGAGTATCTGTTGAGAGTTTATAATGACAAGACGCATCGGAGTAAATATTACACTCATAAACAAAAAAAGATGCAAGGTTTTAATGCTATGTTGGCTGTACAAAGTATTGAAGCAGCAAAACTATACTATGAAGAACTCCAGCAGCAACAGGCAACTCTACCAGAAGTTAAGCGTTTGAAGGTCGCTACTATCTTTAGCTTTGCGCCTAACGAAGAACAGTCAGCTTATGGAGAGATTCAAGATGAAGAGCTAGACCCTCAAGATACAGCCATGTCTCTTTCATCTAAAGAGTTTCTTTCTAAAGCAATCTATGACTATAATCAAATGTTCAAGACAAACTTTTCGACTGATGGGAAAGAGTTTCAAAATTATTATCGAGACCTTTCAAAACGAGTTAAATCTAAGGAAGTGGATTTACTGATTGTAGTGGGAATGTTCTTGACGGGATTTGATGCTCCAACGATGAATACTCTCTTTGTCGATAAAAATCTTCGTTATCATGGATTGATTCAGGCATTCTCTAGAACTAATCGAATTTTTAACGAGGTTAAACCTTTTGGCAATATCGTTTGTTTCCGTGATTTAGAAAAGGCTACGCAAGAAGCTATTAAGACTTTTGGAGATACAAATAAGCTTGAAATCATCTTAGAAAAAAGTTTTAGTGAATACATGGATGGTTTCGTTGACCAAGTAACAGGTATTGAGGTCAAAGGATATACTACAGTCTGTCAGGAAATTTTGGAAAGATTCCCGAACCCGCAAGAAATTGAGACAGAGCATGAGAAAAAAGAGTTTGTTAAGTTATTTGGTGAGTTGTTGAAACTTGATAATGTTCTTCGAAATTATGATGAATTCCAAGAAATCGACAAACCTATTTCAGAAGGTTATCTTCAGGATTTAAGAAGTGCCTATGTGGAAATTCGAGATGAGTTTTTGAACCTTAAAAACTATGAAAAGACTAAAGATTTAGAGATTGACCTTTCAGATGTTGAATTTGAAATTGAATTACTAAAAACTGATGAGATTAACCTAGACTATATCTTGGCATTGATTGTTGAAAAATCGAAGAATTCTGAGTCTAAAGAAGTAATGAAAGCAGAAGTTAGTCGTGTGATTCGTTCTAGTATTGATATCCGTGCCAAAGAAGAGTTGGTTATTGGATTTATCAATGACACCGATTTGCAAAAATTGAAAGACCATGATGGGATTATCCATGCTTTCTACGAATATGGCAAGGAGCGCAAGAAAATCGCGATTCAAGACCTAGCTGAGGCTGAGAAACTTGTAGATGACTATCAATTGTTTATCGACAAATCAATTCAACGAGGTTATGCTGAAAATAGTGGGACTGATTTGGATTCGATTATTCCACCAACTTCTCGTAGACAGGGAGCACGAGAACGGAAAAAGCAAGAAGTTTTACGTAAGATTCAATTGTTAGTAGAGACTTATTCAGGTATTTGATGATTTCTAAATCAAGGCTTATTAGAAAAATCAGGAACTACAAAAAACACTATTTATTCGCTCATATTCCGCTGATAATTCGCTCATTTTTAGGATACAACTTTGTTTCCATATTTCCTGGAAACTGATAAAAAGCAAGGAGAAAGATGGAACAAACTAATCAAAAATCCCAGTGCCAGCAACTCTGGGCTAGAAACAAATACCTCGTTTTGAGCCATTCCAGTAATATTTACAATGGGATTCGCCAATACTTGAAGAATGAACAGGTGGAGGTCAGCCATGTTCAAAACCTCATTGACCGTGCTTGCCAGATTCCAGAACACAGGGGTCAGGTTTGCAATGCCTTTCAGCATATTTGGGGCTATTTCAAAAAGAAAGCGACTGATGCTGAGCGTAAGGACTACATGCTCTTGCTGGATCGCTACCGCTTTGGTCAGGTTTCTAAGGAAGACTTGATCGTTAAGACTCGAGACTTGCTTGATCGCTATCCAAATACCTACTTGCAACATTCGACCTTACTGAAAGGAGACTCCCATGAGACTTTGGCATGAGGCTTTGATTTCACAACTTCCCCGTCCGCAGCTTTTGGGGCAACATCGAGAGTGCTGCGCCCTGCGTGGCAATGGTTGGGGCAAAAAACATGCGACGGTGGACTATGTCTTTACTCACTCGCCCTATCATCTCTATGCTTATCATCGCTTGATTATGGAGGAAATGGTTGGCCGTGGCTACAATGTCAGTCCAGAATGGCTGGACAAGAACTACCGTGGCAAAATTTGCCCAGCTTATGAAGACTTGCCTGAGGAAAAGTTGGACAATCCCATCTATAGTGAGCATGATGCAGAATACTATGAGGAGTGCCTGGCTAATCTCCGAGAGAAAGGCATTGAGCTGGAGTAAGAGTCAGGATTAGCTTCACATTATAACTCTTTTCGTTTTTTTCGAATAATAAAGATGAGACCTTTAGAATGATTCAAAGGTCTTCTTTTTATGGGTATTAGAATTTACTTTTAATAACTTTTAAGTTATAATTTTAAAAAAGCCAAGCGTGAACTAAAGGACATAAAAGAAAGAGGGTTAAGTGATGAAGAATAGTGCCATTGGAAGTAATTGGAAGGATGTCCGAACAGAACTCTTTACCAAGGAAGAAATTCTTGAAAGTGATATGCGAGTGGCTATTATGAGTGAGTTGATTGAGGCTAGACATGAGCAAGGTATCAGTCAGAAAAAGCTAGAGGAACTCAGTGGAGTAAGCCAGCCTGTTATAGCTAGGATGGAGACAGGAAAGACCAGTCCTCAGTTGGATACGGTCTTAAAAGTTTTAGCCAGTTTAGGAAAGACACTAGCAGTCGTTCCACTTGAACAGGAAAAAGGTTGATAGAGAAGAGATTACTTGGTTGGCTAAAATCATCCACAGAACAATTTTACCTCCCGTCCGCACTTTTTCAGGGAAATATCAGAATTACAAAAGAAAACCAACCTATAGTCTTTTCTAATAGCAAGTCATAGTCACTGATGAGAATCATCAATAGCTCGTTTGAGCATTCTAACTAAAATACAGCAATAAAACAAGCAATACAAAGGATTTGAGACACTGGTCTCAAGTCTTTTTCTTTTGTCCAAAAGAGTGATATAGTTTCAAACTATATCAAAGCCTAATTATTTACAATTATACAGACAGTTTCTTTTCTGTTAAGATAGTTTCAACAACAAATTTTGGAGGACACATCATGTCAACTACGATCATCGGTTTCCCTCGTTTGGGCGAATTCCGCGAATTAAAATTTACAACTGAAAAATACTTTAGAAAAGAAATCTCAGAAGAAGAACTCTTGGCAGCAGCAAAAGAATTGCGTGCGAAACACTGGAACATTGTCAAAGAAAAAGGCATCACTGAAATTCCATCAAATGACTTTTCTCACTATGACAACTTCTTAGATGCGGCTTTCCTCTTTAACGTGGTACCTGCATCCGTTCAAAACTTGGACTTGTCTGACCTTGAGCGCTACTTTGCTTTGGGTCGTGGTTACCAAGGAGAAAAAGGGGACGTGCGTGCCCTTCCGATGAAGAAATGGTTCAACACCAACTACCACTACATCGTGCCTAAATTTGAAAAAGACACTCAAGTTAAATTGGCTGGTCACAAGATCTTTGATGAGTTCCAAGAAGCAAAAGAACTTGGATTGAACACTCGTCCAGTCCTTGTAGGACCATTCACTTTCCTTCAATTGTCAGACTTTGAAGAAGGCGTGAAAGCAGAAGACTTCGTAGACAGCTTAGTAGCTGCATACCAAGAAGTTTTTGCTAAATTGGCGGAGCTTGGTGCGACTCGCATCCAACTCGACGAAGCGGCTCTTGTCAAAGATTTGACAGCTGAAGAAAAAGCTCTCTTCTTGAACCTCTACAACAAACTCTTGGCTGACAAAAAAGGTCTTGAAGTCTTGCTTCAAACTTACTTCGGTGACGTTCGTGACGTCTACTCTGATCTTGTGAACTTGCCAGTAGATGCGATCGGTCTTGACTTCGTTGAAGGTAAGAAAACTCTTGAACTCGTTAAAGGTGGTTTCCCAGCTGACAAGACTCTCTATGCTGGTATCGTCAATGGTAAAAACATTTGGCGCAACAACTACGAAAAGAGCTTGGCTGTTCTTGAGCAAATTCCAGCTGAAAACATCGTTTTGACTAGCTCATGCTCACTTCTTCATGTGCCATTTACAACAGCTAACGAAGAATTTGAACCAGCAATCTTGAACCACTTTGCTTTTGCAGTTGAAAAATTGGAAGAACTTCGTGACTTGGATGCTATCCGCAATGGTCAAGGTGCAGAGGCTCTTGCTGCTAATAAAGAACTCTTTGCGACGGAGCGTGTGGGTGAAAATGCAGAACTTCGTGCACGTATCGCTGGATTGACAGACGCTGACTACACTCGTTTGCCAGCCTTTGCAGAACGTGAAGCCATCCAAGAAGAAGCCTTTAAACTTCCAGCTCTTCCAACAACAACCATCGGTTCATTCCCTCAAACTAAGGAAGTCCGTGCCAAACGTTTGGCCTTCCGTAAGGGTGAATTGTCACAAGAAGAATACGACGCCTTCCTTGCTGAAACTATCGACGAATGGATCAAATGGCAAGAAGAAGTTGGATTTGACGTGCTTGTACACGGTGAATTCGAGCGTAACGACATGGTTGAGTACTTCGGTCAAAACTTGTCAGGTTACCTCTTCTCTAAGAATGGTTGGGTACAATCTTACGGTATGCGTGGGGTGAAACCACCAATCATCTGGGGTGATGTCACTCGTCTCAACCCAATCACTGTCAAATGGTCTAGCTACGCACAAAGCCGTACAGACAAGCCTGTCAAAGGTATGTTGACTGGACCTGTTACCATCCTTAACTGGTCATTCCCACGTGAAGACATTTCTATCAAGGATTCAACTCTTCAAATCGCTCTTGCCATCAAGGATGAAGTTCTTGACCTTGAAGCTGCAGGTGTGAAAATCATCCAAATTGACGAGGCTGCTCTTCGTGAGAAATTGCCACTCCGTCGTAGCGACTGGTACGAAGACTACCTTGACTGGGCTATTCCAGCCTTCCGCTTGGTACACTCTACAGTAGCGCCAGACACACAAATCCACACCCACATGTGTTACTCAGAATTTACAGATATCATCCCAGCTATCGACAACATGGATGCGGACGTTATTTCCTTTGAAGCAAGCCGTTCAAACCTTGAAATCTTGGACGAGCTCAAAGCGAAAAACTTCCAAACAGAAGTGGGGCCTGGGGTTTACGATATCCACTCACCTCGTGTGCCAAATGAAGGCGAAATCGACCACACAATCGATGCTATTCTTGCCAAAGTACCAAGCAAGAAAGTTTGGATCAACCCTGACTGTGGTTTGAAAACACGCGGTATTCCAGAAACAAAAGAAAGCTTGATCCGCCTTGTCGAAGCAGCAAAAGCTGCGCGTGAGAAATTGTAAGATAAGATTTCTCTCTTGACCCTGACTGATCAAGGAACTGCTTGGCCCTAGCTGGCTCAGCAATCATGAAATCAAAAAGAAAAGGATAATGACTATGTCACGCCAAACTCCGTCACTTTCATTTGAAGTGTTCCCTCCAAACCCAGCTGTGGGTAATGATAAAATTATTTCAGCCTTGCAGGATATGCGGGAGCTGACACCGCACTTTATCAGTGTGACCGCCAGTAATAATAAATTTAATATCAAGGAAACAACGGTTCGTTTGGCTGACTTTATCCAGAATGACTTGGCGATTCCAACCATTGCCCACTTGCCAGCTATCTATCTGACCAAGGACAAAGTTGCTGAAACCATTGCAGACTTGGATAAGGTTGGGGTACAGAAAATCTTGGCCTTGCGTGGGGACATTATCCCTGATGTGGAACCACAAAAGGATTTCCGCTACGCAACGGATTTGATCGAGTTCATCAAGGAACAAGCTCCTCACTTTGATATTGTTGGTGCTTGCTACCCAGAGGGGCACCCTGACTCTCCAAACCAAATCTCGGATATTCAAAATCTCAAGAAAAAAGTGGATGCAGGCTGTTCAAGTCTTGTAACGCAACTTTTCTTTGACAATGAGCGCTTCTACGATTTCCAAGACAAGTGTACCTTGGCAGGGATTGATGTTCCTATTCATGCGGGAATCATGCCTATTCTTAACCGTAACCAAGCGCTTCGTCTCTTGAAGACTTGTGAGAATATCCACCTTCCACGTAAATTTAAGGCCATCTTAGACAAGTATGAGCATGACCCTGAGTCGCTCAGAGCAGCAGGACTTGCCTATGCAGTGGACCAAATCGTGGACTTGGTCACTCAGGATGTCGCAGGTGTGCATCTTTACACCATGAACAATGCTGAAACAGCAAAATACATCCACCAAGCAACCCATGCCTTGTTTAACCATCAGTCTTTAGGATAATAAAAAGCAAACCATTCTTCTCAGGTGAGGGGAATGGTTCCTTTTTAATAGAAAAGCCCGCACTTTTTAAGAAAAATATGATAAAATAGACTCTGTACGTACTTGATACAAAGATGAGGGTATTTTCGTTATAGAAGTTTTTATTAAAACATGATAATAGGTGTCTATAAAAAGATATTTCACGCTATAGTGGTATCTTAGATGATAACAATGTTATTATCTAAGACGGGATTTTTGAGACATTTGGCTCAAAAATTAGGGATGAAATTCCCTGGATTTCTAAAATCATCCACTGGATAATTTTACCTTCCGTCCGCACTGTGTCAGTGAAATATCAAAAAAATTCTTAATTGAATTTTGGTCTCATTTCTTAGGAAAAAAGATAAGCTTCCTAGCACTCATCGAGTGTGGCGTCACCTTCCTATTTTTCTATAGAAATGTTCGGCAAACCGAACCGTCCAAAATATCTTGATTAATTGAACACGCCTACAACTCTGTGGAAAAAAATAAATCTACCTAGGAGCAGTCGCTCCGTCGTTCGATTTCCTATTTTCCTTTGAGTTGCTTAACGGCTTAGTATCTTGATCTTTGTAAGCAAGGCGTATAATTTCATCAATCCAAAGGGGATTAAAATGACAAAACAAGTGTTTCAAACGACTTTTGCGGGTCGTGAGTTAATCGTAGAGACTGGTCAGGTTGCTAAGCAAGCAAATGGCTCTGTTGTCATCCGTTACGGTGAGTCAACTGTCTTGACTGCGGCCGTTATGTCTAAGAAAATGGCAACTGGGGATTTCTTCCCACTTCAAGTCAACTACGAAGAAAAAATGTATGCGGCTGGGAAGTTTCCTGGTGGCTTTATGAAACGTGAAGGACGTCCTTCAACAGATGCGACTTTGACAGCGCGTTTGATTGACCGTCCAATCCGTCCTATGTTTGCGGAAGGTTTCCGTAATGAAGTGCAAGTCATAAACACGGTCCTTTCTTACGATGATAATGCATCTGCACCAATGGCAGCTATGTTTGGTTCATCCTTGGCACTTTCTATTTCAGACATTCCGTTTGACGGTCCGATCGCTGGGGTACAAGTGGGTTATGTCGATGGCCAAATCATCATCAACCCTACTCAAGAACAAGCTGAGCAATCGCTTCTTGAATTGACAGTAGCTGGTACCAAACACGCTATCAATATGGTGGAGTCTGGTGCCAAAGAATTGTCAGAAGAAATCATGTTGGAAGCTCTTCTCAAAGGGCACGAAGCAGTCAAAGAATTGATTGCCTTCCAAGAAGAAATCGTTGCCGCAGTTGGTAAGGAAAAAGCAGAAGTGGAATTGCTTCATGTGGATGCTGAATTACAAGCTGAAATCATCGAAGCCTACAACAGTGACCTTCAAAAAGCGGTTCAAGTAGAAGAAAAATTGGCTCGTGAATCTGCAACTCAAGCAGTGAAAGACCAAGTCACAGCAGTTTACGAAGAAAAGTATGCAGACCACGAAGAATTTGACCGTATCATGCGTGATGTAGCTGAAATCTTGGAACAAATGGAACATGCTGAAGTGCGCCGTTTGATCACAGAAGACAAGGTTCGTCCTGACGGTCGTAAGGTCGATGAAATCCGTCCTTTGGATGCGGTTGTTGACTTCCTTCCTCGTGTGCATGGTTCCGGTCTCTTCACTCGTGGACAAACTCAGGCTCTTTCAGTTTTGACCTTGGCTCCGATGGGAGAAACGCAAATCATCGATGGTTTGGACCCAGAGTATAAGAAACGCTTTATGCACCACTATAACTTCCCACAATACTCCGTAGGGGAAACTGGTCGTTACGGTGCACCAGGTCGTCGTGAAATTGGTCACGGTGCTCTCGGTGAGCGTGCTCTTGCTCAAGTTTTGCCAAGCTTGGAAGAATTCCCATACGCTATCCGTCTGGTAGCAGAAGTCTTGGAATCAAACGGTTCTTCCTCTCAAGCCTCTATCTGTGCGGGAACGCTTGCCCTTATGGCTGGTGGTGTGCCAATCAAGGCGCCAGTAGCTGGTATTGCCATGGGTCTCATCTCAGATGGAAATAACTATACAGTATTGACAGATATCCAAGGATTAGAAGATCACTTTGGAGACATGGACTTTAAGGTTGCCGGAACTCGTGAGGGGATTACAGCCCTTCAAATGGATATCAAGATCCAAGGGATTACTTCTGAAATCTTGACTGAAGCTTTGGCTCAAGCCAAGAAAGCGCGTTTTGAAATCCTTGATGTGATTGAAGCAACTATTCCAGAAGTTCGTCCAGAATTGGCTCCAACTGCTCCGAAAATTGATACTATCAAGATTGATGTGGACAAAATCAAGATTGTCATCGGTAAAGGTGGAGAAACCATCGACAAGATTATCGCTGAAACAGGCGTTAAGATTGATATTGACGAAGAAGGTAATGTATCCATCTACTCTAGCGACCAAGATGCCATTAACCGAACCAAAGAAATCATCGCTGGCTTGGTTCGTGAAGCCAAAGTGGATGAAGTTTACCATGCTAAGGTTGTTCGTATCGAGAAATTTGGTGCCTTTGTCAACCTCTTTGATAAGACAGATGCACTTGTGCACATTTCTGAAATGGCTTGGACTCGTACCAACCGTGTCGAGGACTTGGTAGCTATCGGTGATGAAGTTGACGTTAAGGTTATCAAGATTGATGAAAAAGGCCGTATCGATGCCTCTATGAAGGCTCTTCTTCCTCGTCCTCCAAAACCTGATCATGATGAAAAAGGCGAAAAGTCTGAGCGACCTCACCGTCCACGTCATCACAAGGACCACAAACCTAAGAAAGAATTTACAGAAACACCAAAAGATTCAGAATAAGAAAAGGAGAAATGTATGGGATGGTGGCGCGAAACCATTGATATTGTAAAAGAAAATGATCCAGCGGCACGCAACAGTTTGGAAGTTTTGCTGACTTATCCAGGTGTCAAGGCCTTAGCGGCCCACCGTCTCTCGCATTTTCTCTGGAAGCACGGCTTCAAACTCCTGGCTCGGATGCATAGTCAGTTTTGGCGCTTTTGGACCCAAATCGAGATTCATCCGGGTGCTCAGATAGAATCAGGTGTCTTTATCGACCATGGTTCTGGCTTGGTGATTGGAGAGACGGCGATTGTTGAAAAAGGCGTTCTTCTCTATCACGGAGTGACTCTTGGTGGGACTGGTAAGGATGTTGGCAAACGTCACCCGACTGTGCGTAAAGGAGCTCTCATATCAGCCCATGCCCAAGTCATCGGACCAGTGGAAATCGGTGAAAATGCCAAAGTCGGTGCTGCTGCAGTAGTTGTGGCAGACGTACCTAGTGATGTAACAGTTGTCGGTATTCCAGCTAAGATTGTTCGCGTTCATGGACAGAAGGATGAACCAACGATCCACGAAGTCGAAGAAAAACGAGAGTACTACGTCAATAAACTAGAGCAGGCTAGAGAAGCCAGTCACAGATCGTCGGGGTTGTAGAGAGTAGTAATGCCTTTTATCGAGAAACGCCTGATAAGGTCAAGCGTCGCTTGGCTGCTGGTGCACAAGTGGTGGACATGGAAGCTTCAGCTATCATGGCTTGGAGTCAATTTCGTAAAAGTAAAGTCTATCAGTTCTTCTACACAGCTGACTATGAGGATCATCATAACCGAGCCTGGGATGCCCGCCATGAAGAGCGGACAGCTGATGCCATGACTTTTTTCACTATCGCTTTGATAATAGCCAAGGAACTAGAAAGGTAACTACAAGAATGGCAGTATATTTTTACGGCTGTATCACCATGGATGGCTACTTGGCAGACAGTCAGCACAGGATAGACTGGCTGCATCAGCTTGGTTCTGTAGAGGATACAGGCTATGATGACTTTTACAGGCAAATGGATATCACCATCATGGGCAAGCGGACCTTTGAGGAAATCCAAGATTTACAAGATGTAGAAAGTTTTTATCAAGCTACGGAAAACTATGTCTTTACGCATGATAGGCACCTGCCTGTCAGCAATTACCAGCCAGTAGCTGGGGATGTGGTGGACTTTGTTCAGCAGATTGACAAAGGCAAAAATGTCTTTGTGATTGGTGGTAATTCCTTGGTAGGACCGCTCTTGGATGCGGATCTTTTCGACCACCTCATTATTCAGATAGCGCCCCTTATCCTAGGAAAGGGGGTTCCCCTCTTTACCCAAGAGGAAGGGCAGCGCTTTTACCAACTGGATAGCCTCAGACAATTTGGTCCTTTTGCAGAGCTGGTTTTCAGCCGAAAAAGTCAGAAATAGAGAAGGGAGTGGACCGCATGATTAAAATTTATGACACCATGTCTCGTGATTTGCGAGAATTTGTCCCAATCGAAGAAGGAAAGGTTCGCATGTATGTCTGTGGGCCTACGGTCTACAACTATATCCACGTGGGGAATGCCCGTTCGACGGTGGCTTTTGATACCATTCGTCGTTATTTTGAATACCGTGGCTACGAAGTTGCCTATATTTCCAATTTTACGGATGTGGATGATAAGATTATCAACCGTGCCAAGGAAGAAGGCATCACGCCGCAAGAGGTTGCGGACAAGTACATTGCTGCCTTTCGTGAGGATGTGACGTCCTTGGGCGTGAAACCTGCGACTCGCCATCCGCGTGTAGTGGAGTTTATGGCGAACATTATCCGCTTTGTGGAAGATTTGATTGAAAAAGGTTATGCTTACGAGAGTCAAGGAGATGTTTACTTCCGCGTGGAAAAATCTCACAACTATGCTAAGTTGGCCAATAAAACCTTGGAAGATTTGGAGCTGGGTGCTTCAGGTCGTACCGATGAAGAAACGGCTCGCAAGGAAAATCCTGTAGACTTTGCTCTTTGGAAAGCTGCAAAACCAGGCGAGATTTCTTGGAACAGTCCTTGGGGACCTGGTCGTCCGGGTTGGCATATCGAGTGTTCGGTCATGTCGACAGAGATTTTGGGAGATACCATTGATATCCACGGTGGTGGAGCTGATTTGGAGTTTCCTCACCATACCAACGAAATTGCCCAGTCAGAAGCAAAAACAGGCAAGACTTTTGCTAACTACTGGATGCACAATGGCTTTGTCAATATCGACAATGTTAAGATGTCTAA
Organism: Streptococcus oralis; assembly: GCF_024399415.1. Classification (NCBI taxonomy): domain Bacteria; kingdom Bacillati; phylum Bacillota; class Bacilli; order Lactobacillales; family Streptococcaceae; genus Streptococcus; species Streptococcus oralis. Next base: position 1,520,398 of record NZ_CP029257.1, on the reverse strand, counting down.
GTCCTTGGGCAACTTTATAACCGTACATGATGCCCTCAAAACCCTCGATGGGCAAGTGTTGCGTTTCTTCTTTGCGACTCAGCATTACCGTAAGCCTATCAACTTTACGGAAAAAGCAGTGCGAGACGCAGAGACCAATCTCAAGTATCTGAAGAACACCTACGAGCAACCATTTTCTGGGACTGTAGATGCTCAAGAGTTACAGGCTTTTAAAGATAAGTTTGTTGCCGCTATGGATGAGGATTTCAACTCCGCAAATGGTATCACAGTTGTCTTTGAAATGGCCAAGTGGATTAACTCTGGCAACTATGATGCAAGTGTTAAGCAAGCTCTTGCGGATATGTTGGAGGTCTTTGGGATTGTCTTTGTTGAGGAAGTTTTGGATGCAGACATTGAAGCCTTGATCCAAAAACGCCAAGAAGCGCGTGCTAATCGTGACTTTGCGACAGCAGACCAAATCCGTGATCAATTGGCTGCTCAAGGGATTAAGCTCCTTGACACCAAGGATGGAGTGAGGTGGACTCGTGATTGATGTCAATCTCATTAACGGGATTGCGCTAGCTTTTGAGGGAGATGCAGTTTATTCCATGTATATCCGTCGCCATCTCATCCTTAAAGGCATGACCAAGCCCAATAAACTCCACCAAGAGGCGACCAAGTATGTATCTGCCAAGGCTCAGGCTCACTTGATTGCCCTCATGTTGGAGGAGCAAGTCCTGACGGAAAAAGAAGAAGAAATCTATAAACGCGGCCGCAATGCCAACAGCCACACCAAGGCTAAGAATACAGATATTGTTACTTACCGTATGTCTACAGGCTTTGAAGCGGTCATGGGCTATCTCCATCTGACTGAAAATCTGGAGCGTCTAGAGACCATAATTTCTTGGTGCATCCAAAAAGTGGAGGGCTAGAATATGATTGCAAAGGAATTACAAGACTGGTTCCCTGAAGCTCAGATTTCAGATCAGCCAGTAGAGAAACCAGGCTATCTTACTCTCCCTTTAGCTTCTCAGCAGTGGATTCTACTGGAGGAAGCTGGGCTCAGCGAACGTGAAAAGCAGTTGGTTGCCCTTTTGACCCAGCAGGAGCAGGCTCGTTCGCTCAATCCTTGGTATCCCTATCTGATTGAGGGGAAGGGGCAGGCGCCGCAAACTTTCAAAAAGATTCAGCTGGTTTATTGCCATCTTTCCTACTTCCAACAGGAAAATCTAGCCTCTTGGCTGGATATGATGCGGACTCTTTTTCCTAACTGTCAGACAGTATTGCAGGTCGGTGCTCAGGATTATGTATTTGTTCTTCAACAAGATAAGTATACCTCTGTTCGCTCGATTTTATCTGATACGATTGAAGCGGTTGAGTATGACTTTGGCCTTCGTCTGTCGATCATGTTGGGGCAGGTGTGGTCTCAGACAGGCCATCAAACCCTATCAGACTTAATCAAAGCGGAGCGAGATTTGTTTAAGACTTGGTGGCGTCAGGGTCACCAAGGTGTACACACCTTTTCACAACTCTATCTTTGGAGTATGGGAGAAAGGATTGTGGACCTGAAGGTAACCAAGGAATGCCTGCACCAGATGATCTTGGATCAGGACCAGATTCAGGAAATCATTCTTTCTCTTTGGGAAAACAGTGCTGTCCTAACTAAAACAGCCCAGCAACTCTATCTGCACCGCAACTCTCTCCAATACAAGATTGATAGATGGGAAGAATTGACAGGGCTTCAGTTGAAGGAGTTAACGGATCTTACCTTGTGTTATCAGTTGATTTTACCAGATATTCTTTAAAGTTTTGTGCAAGTTGCACAGAACTTTTTTATTTTTTTGGTCATCTTGCCATAGAAAAGTAAAGCGTTTTCATCTATAATAAAACTATCAAAAGACAAAAGGAGTTTACCTCGATGGTAGAATTAAATCTTAAAAATATTTACAAAAAATATCCAAACAGCGAACACTACTCAGTTGAAGACTTCAACTTGGACATCAAAGACAAAGAATTTATCGTTTTCGTAGGGCCTTCAGGATGTGGTAAATCAACAACTCTTCGTATGATTGCTGGTCTTGAAGACATTACAGAAGGTACTGCATCTATCGATGGCGTGGTTGTCAACGACGTGGCTCCAAAAGACCGTGACATTGCCATGGTATTCCAAAACTACGCTCTTTACCCACACATGACTGTATATGACAACATGGCTTTCGGTTTGAAATTGCGTAAGTACAGCAAAGAAGACATCGACAAACGTGTACAAGAAGCAGCAGCAATCCTTGGTTTGAAAGAATTCTTGGATCGTAAACCAGCTGACCTTTCAGGTGGTCAACGTCAACGTGTTGCCATGGGTCGTGCCATCGTCCGTGATGCAAAAGTGTTCTTGATGGATGAACCTTTGTCAAACTTGGATGCCAAACTTCGTGTATCGATGCGTGCTGAAATTGCGAAGATTCACCGTCGTATCGGTGCTACAACTATCTACGTAACCCACGACCAAACAGAAGCGATGACACTTGCAGACCGTATCGTTATCATGTCAGCAACTAAGAACCCAGCTGGTACAGGTACTATCGGACGTGTTGAACAAATCGGTACTCCTCAAGAAGTTTACAAAAACCCAGTTAACAAATTTGTAGCAGGATTCATCGGAAGCCCAGCTATGAACTTCATCAATGTAAAATTGGATGGTAGCGAAATTGTTTCTGACGGTTTCCGCTTGAAAGTGCCAGAAGGTGCTTTGAAAGTTCTTCGTGACAAAGGCTACGAAGGAAAAGAATTGATCTTCGGTATCCGTCCAGAAGATGTGAACGCAGAACCTGCTTTCCTTGAAACATTCCCAGAGTCAGTTGTCAAAGCTACTATCTCCGTATCAGAATTGCTTGGTTCAGAATCTCACCTTTACTGCCAAGTTGGTAAAGACGAATTTGTTGCAAAAGTGGATGCTCGTGACTACTTGCAAACAGGTGCAACAGTTGAACTTGGATTTGACTTGAACAAAGCACACTTCTTCGACGTAGAAACTGAAAAAACTGTCTACTAAGCAAATGAAATGTCAAAACACTACTAGAGAAATCTGGTAGTGTTTTTTTAATGATTGGTATTGGCATAAAAACAGGCTTTTCTAGTTTTCATATCCTTAAAAAAGTGATAAAATGGTAGGAAGAATTGGAGAGTATAGATGCCGAAAGAAGTGAATTTGACGGGCGATCAGGTAGTCGCTTTAACGAAAGAATATTTAACAAAGGAAGACGTTACTTTTGTACAAAAAGCATTGATTTACGCAGTTGATTGTCATAGTGGGCAGTTTCGGAAATCAGGTGAGCCCTATATTATCCATCCCATTCAGGTTGCAGGCATTCTAGCTAAGCTCAAGCTGGATGCCGTAACCGTTGCCTGTGGTTTTTTGCATGACGTAGTTGAAGACACAGATGCGACACTGGATGATCTGGAAAGAGAGTTCGGTCATGATGTTCGGATTATCGTTGATGGGGTGACCAAGCTTGGTAAGGTTGAGTACAAATCACTCGAGGAACAATTGGCTGAAAATCACCGCAAGATGCTTATGGCCATGTCTGAGGATATCCGCGTTATCTTGGTTAAATTATCGGACCGTTTGCACAATATGCGGACTCTTAAACACCTGCGAAAGGACAAGCAAGAACGGATTTCCAGAGAAACCATGGAAATTTACGCACCACTTGCTCATCGTCTAGGGATTTCCAGTGTCAAGTGGGAGTTGGAAGATCTATCTTTCCGTTACCTCAATCCAACTGAGTTTTACAAGATTACCCACATGATGAAGGAAAAACGCAGAGAACGTGAGGCTTTGGTCGACGAAGTCGTAACCAAGTTGGAAGAGTACGCTACCGAACGAAATCTCAAAGGGAAAATCTATGGTCGTCCTAAGCATATCTATTCGATCTACCGCAAGATGCAGGATAAGAAGAAACGCTTTGAGGAAATTTATGACCTGATTGCCATTCGCTGTATCTTAGATACCCAGAGTGATGTCTATGCTATGCTGGGTTATGTGCATGAACTTTGGAAACCTATGCCAGGCCGCTTCAAAGACTATATCGCCAATCGTAAGGCCAATGGTTACCAGTCTATCCATACAACTGTTTATGGGCCAAAAGGGCCGATTGAATTCCAGATTCGTACTAAAGAAATGCACGAAGTGGCTGAGTACGGGGTAGCGGCTCACTGGGCTTATAAGAAAGGCATTAAAGGGCAGGTCAACAGCAAGGAATCTGCTATTGGGATGAACTGGATCAAGGAGATGATGGAGCTCCAAGACCAGGCTGATGATGCCAAGGAATTTGTGGACTCTGTTAAGGAAAACTATCTGGCGGAGGAGATTTACGTCTTTACTCCTGATGGTGCAGTTCGCTCCCTTCCAAAAGATTCAGGACCGATTGACTTTGCCTATGAAATCCATACCAAAGTCGGTGAAAAAGCGACTGGCGCCAAGGTCAATGGCCGTATGGTTCCGCTGACAACCAAGCTCAAGACAGGGGATCAGGTTGAAATTATCACCAATCCCAACTCCTTTGGTTCGAGTCGTGACTGGCTCAACATGGTCAAGACCAGTAAGGCGCGCAACAAGATTCGTCAGTTCTTTAAAAATCAAGACAAGGAATTATCCGTTAACAAGGGCCGTGAAATGTTGATGGCCCAGTTCCAAGAAAACGGCTATGTAGCCAATAAATTCATGGACAAGCGCCATATGGATGAGGTTCTTCAAAAGACCAGCTACAAGACAGAGGAGGCTCTCTACGCAGCCATTGGTTTTGGAGAAATTGGCGCTATTACCGTCTTTAACCGTTTGACCGAAAAGGAACGTCGTGAGGAAGAACGCGCTAAGGCCAAGGCGGAAGCAGAAGAGCTTGTCAAAGGTGGCGAAGTTAAGGTCGAAAACAAAGAAACCCTCAAGGTTAAGCATGAGGGTGGTGTGGTCATTGAAGGTGCCTCAGGTCTCTTAGTGCGGATTGCCAAGTGTTGCAATCCAGTTCCGGGTGACGACATTGTCGGTTACATTACTAAGGGACGCGGTGTGGCTATTCACCGTGTGGACTGTATGAATCTCCGTGCCCAAGAAAACTACGAGCAACGTCTCCTTGATGTGGAGTGGGAAGATCAATTCTCAAGCAAGGAATACACTGCCCACATCGATATCTATGGTCTCAACCGTACAGGGCTCTTAAATGATGTTTTACAAGTTCTCTCAAACACGACCAAGAATATCTCAACCGTTAATGCTCAACCAACTAAGGATATGAAATTTGCTAATATCCATGTCTCCTTTGGAATTTCAAACCTCTCTACACTGACCACAGTCGTGGACAAGATTAAGAGTGTGCCAGAGGTCTACTCTGTCAAACGGACCAACGGCTAATTCTCCCTTCAGTTACTAGAAAGGCTATTATGAAAATCATTATTCAACGGGTTAAAAAAGCTCAAGTCAGTATCGAAGGTCAGGTTCATGGAAAGATCAATCAGGGACTCTTATTGCTGGTCGGTGTTGGTCCAGAGGACCAAGAGGAAGATTTGGACTATGCTGTGAGAAAGCTCGTCAACATGCGGATTTTTTCAGATGTGGAAGGCAAGATGAACCTGTCTGTCAAAGATATTGAAGGAGAAATCCTTTCTATTTCTCAGTTTACCCTCTTTGCAGATACCAAGAAAGGCAATCGTCCAGCTTTTACAGGTGCAGCCAAGCCTGATATGGCAACTGCCTTTTATGAGGCTTTCAACCAAAAGCTAGCTCAGGAAGTGCCCGTTCAGACAGGTATCTTTGGAGCGGATATGCAGGTGGAGCTAGTCAATGATGGGCCAGTTACCATCATTCTTGATACTAAAAATAGATAAGAAAACCAAGCCAGCTGGCTTGGTTTTTGTTTATAGACACTCCCAGAAGGAGATGTGTTTGTTGTAAAAGTCTGGATAGTTTTCTCTTAGGTGGGCAGCCGTCATATAATATAAAGTAGAATGACAACCAGTGACGATTGGCATAAGAGAGGAAAATCGTTGAGAACTAGTGAAGGCTAAAAAGACAAATAATAGAAGGTCAACGGAGAGAATCGTTAAGTAGTAGAGGCGAATTTTTTTGTTCATCTGAGGATAAATCTCAGAGAAATGTTTTTTGAGTCGATTGACCAAGCGAAATAGCAGTAGTCCTTGAGCAAGGATGAAAATGAAGCAAAAAATCAGACCTCTCTCCAAAGAAAGTTCGTATCGGGGTCTGAAAGTTACCAACAGTAGCAAATCGCTGACTACAATGGCTGCAAAATGGATTCTAAAGAGCTTTTTCATAGGAAGACCTCCCTCTTTTATCTAGCTTCATTCTACACCAAACAAATGGGAGTTACAAGCAAAATAATAAAAAATCCCTGAAAAGAATTTCTTTCAGGAATAAGGGCTTAGTTGATTTTTTCGACATAGAGTTGTTTGGCGATATCCATACTAACTTGGAGGTCTTCGTCTTTGTTGACCAGTGTAAAGGTATTGGAAAAATTATCAAACTGCTTGACTTTGACTTGGTCACCGATATGGATTTCATGCTTTTCTAGATACTTGAGTAGTTCAAAACTATCATGAACGCGAGTCAGGAGATAGGTTCCAGCTTCCTGGACAGCTGCTAGTGGAAGGTTATTGATTTCAACCAAGAGTTCTCCCTCGGCTGGTATGGTTCCACCGTGGGGGCAAGTTTGAGGGAAACCAAGCAGTTTATCCAGTCTCTTTACAAATAGGTCAGAGACTGTGTGTTCTAGGACCTCAGCTTCTTCGTGGATTTGATCGCTAGTATAGTCTAGATGGTGAACTAGAAAGACTTCAATCAACCGGTGTTTACGATAGAGCTCAGAGACCAGTTTGAGGCCAATATCTGTCAATAGATAGCCGTTCTCCTTATCCTTGAGGATGAGATTTTCACTTTTCATGCGTTTGATCATCTCTGTTACAGCAGGCGGAGAGACCTGCATACGGGCAGCAATCTCTTTGTTGGTGATTTTTTGCATGTCCGTACCGATTTCATAAATACATTTTAAATAATCTTCTTTATTTGGAGTCATTCGTTTCCTCTTGTTCATTCTCTCCATCTAGTATACCAAAAAAAGCTAGATTTCTCTAGCTTTCTGTCATAATGCTTGTGATTTTAGTCTAGTTCTTTAACTGCAGCAATGGCAGCTTCAAAGTCTGGTTCCGTGTTGATGTTGTCAACGTATTCTACGTAACGGATGACATTGTCAGTATCGAGAACAAAGACGGCACGTGCAAGGAGATGCCATTCGTTGATCAAAAGGGCATAATCGCGTCCGAAAGAATGGTCGAAGTAGTCTGAAAGCATGATGGCATTGTCAAGACCTTCAGCCCCACACCAGCGTCCTTGGGCAAATGGTAGGTCCATAGAAACAGTAAGAACGACAGTATTGTCAATGTTGGCAAGTTCTTGGTTGAATCGACGTGTTTGCGTTGAGCAGACACCAGTATCGATAGAAGGGACAACACTCAAGACTTTTTTCTTTCCATCAAAGTCAGCTAGCGTTTTTTTAGAGAGATCGGTTGTCGTAAGAGAAAAGTCAAGTGCCTTGTCTCCGACTTGCAGTTGTTTACCTGTAAAAGTTACAGGATTTCCGAGAAAAGTGGTCATGAAACTACTCCATTCTTTTTTCTTTTATTTTACCGAGAATTGTCAGATTTTTCCAATGATTTGACCGGAAATTGAAAAAACGCCAATTCGGTGAGAATGACGTTTTTAATGGATTATTTTGACAAACCTTCAGCAATCTTGTCAAGGTTGTATTTCATCATGTTGTAGTAGCTGTCACCTTCTTTACCTTCTTCAGCGATTGAGTCAGTAAAGATTTGTGCGTAAATTGGGATATTTGTGTCTTGTGAAACAGTCTTCATTGGACGGTCATCGACACTTGATTCAACAAAGAGTGATGGAACTTTTGTTTGGCGAAGTTTTTCAACCAAGGTCTTGATTTGTTCAGGTGTTCCTTCTTCTTCTGTGTTGATTTCCCAGATGTAGGCACTTGGAACTTCGTAAGCTTTAGAGAAGTATTTGAAGCATCCTTCGCTGGTTACAATGAGTTTTTTCTCAGCAGGGATATTGTTAAATTTCTCTTTAGCTTCCTTGTCCAGTTTGTCTAGCTTTTCAGTATAGTCTTTGAGATTTTTTTCGTAGAATTCCTTGTTGCTAGGGTCTTTTGCAATCAACTGTTTAGCGATATTTTTAGCATAAATTATCCCATTTTCAAGGTTGAGCCAAGCGTGTGGGTCTTCTTTGCCTTTCTCGTTTTGACCTTCAAGGTAGATGATATCTACGCCGTCACTAACTGCATAGTAGTCTTTGTTTTCAGTTTTCTTGGCATTTTCGACCAATTTGGTAAACCAAGCATTGCCACCTGTTTCAAGGTTGATACCGTTATAGAAAATGAGGTCAGCCTCAGAAGTTTTCTTTACGTCTTCAGGAAGTGGTTCGTACTCGTGTGGGTCTTGACCAACAGGAACGATACTGTGAAGATCAATCTTGTCACCAGCGATATTTTTAGTAATATCAGCAATGATAGAGTTAGTCGCTACAACCTTTAGTTTTTGGTTTGTAGATGCTGTATCTTTTTTCCCACTAGCACAGGCAGCTAATCCAATGATAGAAAGAAAAAGAACGAGCAATGTACCTAATTTTTTCATTAGATTCCTCCAGAAGGGTTTCCCCTTATTTATTGATTTTTTTATTTTTTAGTTTCAAGTATCGTTGCTTTGGAGAGATAAAGAAACTGATTAAGAAGAAGCTGGCGGATGTGAGCACGATGCTGGATCCTGCTGCGAGGTTGAAGCTATAGCCGATAAAGAGTCCCAAAACAGAAGCGGTTGCCCCTAGGGTTGATGAAAGAAAAATCATGCTCTTTAGGCTATTAGCATACAGGTAAGCCGTCGCAGCTGGGGTGATCAACATGGCCACGATAAGAATCGTTCCAACACTTTGCATGGCAGTGACTGACACAAGGGTCAAGAGCACCATGAGCAGATAGTGGTAGAAATTGACGGGCATTCCCATGGCTTTAGCCAGGAGTTCGTCAAAGGATGTAATCAATAGTTGTTTAAAGAAAATCCCGATAATCAAGAGAATGACTGCACCCACACCAATGGTGATCCACATGTCCGTATCTTGGACAGCGAGGATATTCCCAAAAAGGATATGGAAGAGGTCTGTCGAACTCTTGGCAACACTAATCAAGATGACACCTAAGGCTAAGAAAGATGAAAAGGTAATACCAATGGCAGTGTCACTCTTGATGATAGAGTTTCCCTTGATGTAGGTAATGATGATGGAAGCCATCAAGCCAAAGATGATTGCTCCAATAAAGAAATCAATTCCCAGGATAAAGGAAAGGGCTACGCCGGGCAAAACTGCGTGAGAGATAGCATCCCCCATGAGAGACATTCCACGTAGGATGATAAAACATCCCACAGCTCCAGCAACCACTCCGATGACTATAGCTGTTATCAAGGCATTTTGTAGGAAATGGAAATGTTGCAATCCATCGATAAATTCTACTATCATAGGTCACCTCCATTAAAGAAGAGCTTACTACCATAAGCTTTTTTGAGATTGACTTCGGTAAAGGTTTCTTCAGTTGAACCAATAGCAACCAATTCTCGATTGAGAAGCATAACTTGGTCGAAATAATGAGGGACTTTGCTGAGGTCATGATGGACGATGAGAACTGTTTTACCAGCTTTTTTAAGGTCTCTCAGTGTATTCATGATAATCTCTTCACTGATCGAGTCAATCCCGACAAAAGGCTCATCTAAAAAGATGTAGTCAGCTTCCTGCACTAAGCAGCGGGCAATCAAAACACGTTGGAATTGTCCTCCAGAGAGCTGACTGATTTGGCGATCAGCATAGTCTGAGAGTCCAACGATTTCAAGTGCATCCGCCACTTTTTTCCAGTGGCTGGCCTTTAAAGTGTGGAAGAGCGGGATAGATGGATAGAGTCCCAGTGAGACACATTCCTTGACCTTGATAGGGAAATTGTAGTCGATATGGATTTTTTGCTCGACATAGGCAACTCGATGTAAAGATTTCTTGACTTCTTTGTCATCGAGAAAGGCCTGACCTTCGTGTGGGATAATTCCCAACATACTTTTTAATAAAGTTGATTTTCCAGCACCGTTTGGACCAATAATTCCGGTAATAGTTGGTCCGTGGAGCACTAGTGAAATATCCTTTAGTGCCAACGTTTCTTTGTAGGAGACACTGAGGTTTTCGATACGTATCATACAGTTATTTTCCTCCTGTCTTTTAATATACATTAAAAAAAAAATTAAGTCAAGTTAATTTTTAAAAAATTTAAAATAATAACTGAAAAATGAAGAAAAAAGAGAGACCATTTTTAATTGCATTCCCAAGTGTTTTTTGCTAAGCTAAGAATAAGTGAAAAAATGAAAGCGAGAACAAGATGACACGTTATCAAGACGATTTTTATGATGCAATCAATGGAGAATGGGAAAAAACAGCTGTTATTCCAGCTGATAAATCTCGAACAGGTGGCTTTATTGACCTTGATGAGGAAATTGAAGAGTTAATGCTGGCAACTACGGACAAGTGGTTGGAAGGCGAAGATGTTCCAGAGGACGCTATCCTCGCAAACTTTGTTAAGTACCATCGTATGGTACGTGATTTTGACAAGAGAGAAGCTGATGGGATCAAGCCTGTTTTGCCAATGCTCAAGGAATACCAAGATTTGGAGAGCTTTGCAGATTTTACTAGCAAACTGGCAGAGTTTGAACTAGCAGGGAAACCAAACTTCCTTCCATTTGGAGTATCACCAGACTTTATGGATGCCAGAACCAATGTTCTCTGGGCAAGTGCACCAGGAACTATCTTGCCAGATACAACCTACTATGCTGAAGACCATCCTCAGCGTGAGGAACTCTTGACGCTTTGGAAGGAAAGTAGCGCAAATCTTCTCAAAGCCTACGATTTTTCAGATGAGGAAATTGCAGATTTGCTAGAGAAGAGATTGGAATTGGACCGTCGTATCGCTGCAGTTGTCCTTTCAAATGAAGAAAGTTCAGAATATGCCAAACTCTATCATCCATACGCTTATGAAGATTTCAAGAAATTCGCTCCTGCCATACCTTTGGATGATTTCTTCCAAGCTATTCTTGGGCAAGTGCCTGACAAGGTTATCGTAGATGAAGAGCGTTTCTGGCAAGCAGCAGACCAATTTTATAGTGAAGAAGCTTGGCCTTTGCTTAAGGCAACCTTGATTTTAGCTGTGGTGAATCTTTCAACCAGCTATCTAACTGACGAGATTCGTGTTTTGTCAGGTGCCTACGGACGTGCCCTTTCAGGTGTTCCAGAAGCTCAGGATAAGGTCAAGGCAGCTTATCACTTGGCTCAAGGTCCTTTCAAGCAGGCTCTTGGTCTCTGGTATGCGTATGAAAAATTTTCCCCAGAAGCTAAGGCTGATGTAGAGAAAAAAGTGGCGACTATGATCGATGTTTATAAGGAACGTTTGGCTAAGAACGACTGGCTCACTCCTGAAACGCGTGATAAAGCCATTGTCAAACTCAATGTCATCAAGCCTTATATCGGTTATCCAGAGGAATTGCCAGAACGCTACAAGGACAAAGTAGTGGATGAAACTGCCAGTCTCTTTGAGAATGCCCTAGCCTTTGCGCGTGTGGAAATCAAGCACAGCTGGAGCAAGTGGAACCAACCGGTTGACTACAAGGAGTGGGGTATGCCAGCTCACATGGTCAATGCCTACTACAATCCTCAGAAGAACTTGATTGTCTTCCCAGCTGCCATTTTACAGGCTCCATTCTATGATTTGCACCAGTCATCTTCTGCCAACTACGGTGGTATTGGTGCAGTTATTGCTCACGAGATTTCTCACGCCTTTGACACAAATGGTGCGTCCTTTGATGAAAATGGTAGTCTCAAGGATTGGTGGACAGAGAGTGACTATACTGCTTTCAAAGAAAAAACGCAGAAAGTTATCGACCAGTTTGATGGACAAGAATCTTACGGTGCAACGATTAATGGGAAACTAACCGTGTCTGAAAACGTTGCTGACTTGGGAGGAATTGCTGCAGCCCTTGAAGCAGCCAAGAGAGAACCAGACTTCTCAGCTGAAGAATTTTTCCACAACTTTGCTCGTATCTGGCGCATGAAAGGCCGTCCAGAATTGATGAAACTTATGGCCAGTGTCGATGTGCACGCGCCTGCCAAACTCCGTGTCAACGTTCAAGTGCCAAACTTCGATGACTTCTTTACAACATACGATGTCAAAGAAGGCGACGGCATGTGGCGTTCACCAGAGGACCGTGTGATTATTTGGTAAAGTAAGACCCTAACCAAGTATCATCTTGGAATTAATGGTTCATTTTTGAAGTTTATCAATCTGAAAATACAATGCTATCGAGGTTAACATGAAGAAATTTTTAATGATGCTATCAGCTATTCTTTCGATTTCAGTTCTAGCATCTTGTGCTCTCAATAAAAATAGGAACAATACAGAACCTTCATCTGCACTATCATCTGTCTCTAAAGACGATAAGACTAGTGTATCAACAGAAGCAAAGGCTGAAAATACTAGTGACTCGTCAACCAAAGAATCGCAATCGACAGCTGAAAATAAGAAAGAAACTAGACAAGATTTATATAAAGAAGTGATTGAACGCTATAATCACTTTACAGACCTTTTAAAACAAGGTAATAGAGAAGATTTATACAAGGAAAATAAACAAGATAAGATTACTTCAGAAGAATATGGCCTGGTTTTCTCTCGAATGGATTATCAAAATGCACCCGATTGGAAATACGCAATTGTTGATTTGAATAAGGATGGTCAAGACGAGTTGCTTATTGGCGATGAAAAATTTGTTTCAGCCATTTATTATTTGGAAAATCAAAAACCTAGCTTACTTCATACAGCCTATGTAGCTTCTGCAGGTGGTTTTCGCTCAGGATTTGATATTTATGAAAACGGTCAAGTCTCTTATGCAGACTGGCAGTCAACTCGTCCAGAAATGAATCTGGCTCTATATTCGTTTGATAAAAATGGAGTGCAGAAGATTAAAGAAGCAACTATTCAAATCGGTGGCAATGAAAAAGCAGAGCAAGTTTTAGATATCTCTTCTGAAAAGCTTGATTTGTCTAACATTGGTTGGAAAGAATTGAATCAGGCTAATTAGTTTTGAATTGCTTTTCTAGTCAATATTGATTCTTCTGAGCAAATATTGACATAGAAATAGAAGCTACACAAAAACCAAGGATGTTATCCTTGGTTTTTTGCTTGCTAGAAAAAGGGATTAAAGGTCTTTTCGTGAGCGATGGTCGTAGCTGGACCATGTCCAGGATAGACATCGTAGTTAGGAAGAGTAAAGAGTTGCGTCTGAATGCTATGGAGAAGTTGTTCCGTGTTACCTGTAGGAAGATCGGTCCGTCCGATGGTTTCGCGGAATAGGGCATCTCCCGTCAAGACTAGATGAGTATCAGGAAAGACGATAGAAACACCGCCAATAGAGTGCCCTGGGGTCGGTAGAACTGTAAAACGAAATTCCTCAAGCTGGTATTCCTCATGAAAGACAAAGGTGTGCTCTGCTGGTTTTGCGACCACATCTGCCATATCATCATGACGAGGGAGACCAGAGAGATTATCAACTGGAGTGTAAAGCCAGCTAGCTTCGCTCTCTGCTACATAAACAGGGGGATTTCCAAAAGTATCTCTGACCAAGTCCAGACTCATAATATGGTCGTAGTGGGTGTGGGTCAGGAAAATCGCGCAGATGGGTTTGTTGATTTTTTCAATAGTCTTGCGAATAGCTTCCCAATAGCTACCTGGGTCAACCACAATCAGGTGTTGGTCTCCTTCCAGATAATAAGTGTTTTCATAAGCAACGGGATTCACGGTTTTATGGATTTTCATACTGGCTCCAATCTCAAAGAATGTACTAAACTAAGTATAGCACAGAAGAGGGAAATAAAGTGAAAAGAAAGTCCCTCTTTTGTGTTAGAGGGACAATGATCTTATTTAAACTTGAAACCTTCGTAAATGAGTTTTGCTTTGGGATTCTTTTTCTTAATTTGCTTGGCAAGGGCCTTCATCATAGGAAGAGGTCCACACATATAGACTGTAGTCTGGTCAGGGATTTCTTCTTGATCCAAAGTCAGGTATCCTTTTTCATTGCTATCGACTAGCTGCAGGTCAAAGTTAGCATTTTGACGGGCGTAGTCACGAAGTAGATCTAGGTAGACAGCATTTTCCTCTCCACGGAAACTATAGTAGAAACGAACGTTCCTGTCTAGGATAGGATGCTCCCGGATATAAGAGATGAAAGGTGTCATTCCAATTCCACCTGCGATCCAGATTTGCTGTTTTGGACCGTGTTTCATAGTCATATGCCCATAGGCGCGATCAACTGCAACCTTGCTACCAACTTGAAGATTGTCATAGATATTCTTGGTGTGGTCACCAGAGTTTTTTATCGTAAAATAAAGAGTTCGTCCTTGTCCTCCTGAGATGGAGAAAGGGTGTGGAGCAGTCTCAAAACCCTTTTGGAAAATTTTTAGAAAGGCAAATTGTCCATATTCGTAGGAGAAAGGATGACTAAGTTCGATTTCAATTTCAGTTGTATCGTGGTTGAGGCGTTTGATTCCTACGATTTTTCCAAGATAGGTGAAACCGACCTTTTGATAAAGGAAAATAATATAAAAACCTGCAAGCAAGCCTAAAAGAGCATAGATTCCAAAGATAAGACCTAGGAAACTAAAGGAGAGGAGACGATTTCCCATGATCATCAAAACATGAAAGAGACCAAAGATATAGGCTAGATAAACCAATCGATGAATCCATCTCCATGCTTCATACTGGATATATTGTCCCAGATAGGCAACCAGAACAATGCTGATAAAGATATAGATAGCGATATTTCCAAACTGTGCGGCCAAATGCGAACCCCAGAGACCGCCCATGCTAAAGTTGTGTAGGGTTAGTAGGAGAATGGATAGAAAAGCGGTGAATTTATGAGCTAGATATATCTTTTCAAGTCCGTTGAACCAAGCCTCAAGCAGGAGTGAACGGCTAGCTAGTATAAAAGTAAGTGAGAGAGTAGTGAGAGCTAAACCAGGGACTAGAAACTGACTAGCGCCTGAACTGAGCCAAGCTAGAATGGTCAGAAGCATACTAAGTCCGATAAATAAAATACCTTTTAATGATTTCATAGTAGAAGTCCTTTCATAGATTTATCTTATATTTGATGTAATAACATTTGTTACATTTTAACAAAAAAAGAATCTCTAGTCAAGGTTTAGGTTCTAGACCTCTAAGTCAAATCTTCATGATAATCTATAAATAATGGCTAAGAAATATACTGTTAAATTTGTGCACTTCTTATAGAAAATTTTTTGTTATAACAATGTAAGGCTTGGGAAAATTTAACTTCTACAAGACTCTAAAAAATAAATTGATACATTAAAGTGTATTTTATTTAATTATAAGATAAATGATTACGGGAGTTTACACGCTGTAAACCTTCATGAATATTGGTTTTTTAAAGCATTTACCATTAAATTATTTTTGTATTTTTCTAAAATAAAATTATAAAAGTTGTTGAAAAAGATAGGGAAAAGTGTTAGTATGAATATGCATATTGAATACGAGGATATAATCCTTTTGAAATATCAAAATTTAAAAGCCTTTTTAAGGAGAGAAAGAAATTTTGTTTTTCTATATTTCAATATCAACATAATAAAAATAGGGAGGTTGTGTATCTTATGAAGAGTAAGCAACAGGGGTTTAGAACGGAGAAATACATTCGTTATGGCATTCGGAAGTACAGCTTTGGGGCAGCGTCGGTGGCAATTGCGACCGGTTTGATGATGTTCCTAGGTAATGGTGCGGTATCGGCAGCGGAAGTACAAGGTGCAGATGCAACAGTGGCAACGACAACACCAGTAGCAACAAAGGAGTCGAAGTCAACTATAACGGCAGAGAAATCTGAAGCTAAGGCGTCAGAAAAAGTAGTAGAGACTAAAAAAGTTGATAAGACTGCTCTGACTAAAAAAGTAGTTGAGTTAGAAGCGAAGATTGCATCTGCAAAGAAAGCTGATGCAACAGCGATAGCTACTGCAAATGAAGTATTGACTGCGGCAAAGGCAGTTCTTGCAAACGAAACTGCAAAACAGGCTGATATCGATGCAGAGCATGCTAAAGTTGAAGCTTTGATTACAGTTGTAGTTGAGTCAGACGAAGCTGGGAAACAAGTTGAGGAAACAGCAGCAACTACAGCAGTCAAACCAGTGGCGACCACTGCTACAGAAAAAGCAGAAGAAACAAAAGAAACAAAAGAAGCAGAAGAAACTGTCAAACCAGTCCAAGAAGCTAAAAAAGTCTTAGAACAAGTTACCTCTGAAGCTGAGGTAACCAATGTTTTAGCAACTGAAGCAGTCCGGAAAAATAAGCTTGAGGCTGAAAACAAAGCGGCAATTGAGGCGGCGATAGCTAATAATAAAGAAGTTATTGCGGAAGCTAAAAAAGTGTTAGTTACGGATAGCGTTACAGCTAAACAAATCAATGATCAATTGTCACGCTTAAATGATTCCATTATTGCTGTCTACAATGATTTGAAGAAAGCAGGAATCGGAAAAGATGGAAACTTTGGAGTCGCTTTGGCTGCTCAAGATTTCTATGCCGAAGAGGGTTCTAACACAACTCATGCATCGGAAACAAACGCTGCAAATCATACTGGTAAAGATACCTATACAATTCCAGTACAAGAAATTAAATTAATTACGGGTACTGATGCTACAGGGTTAGAGATAGAAGTCTATTCTAATCAGCGGACTGGTGAAGATACCAATGCTGGAAATGGGATGCATACAGAACAGGGTGGAAAAACTGGTCATAACAACAAAGGACGTGTAGACTATCCATTAACCCCTGATGCCGCTAAAAAATTAGCAGAAGAAGCCTCTCTTTGGAGAAACAAACTCCGTGCGGATGGGTCAAGAATTTCAAACGCTGCGACGTCAATATACTCTGCTAACGGTGGTTATGAATATCTAGCTACAGAAATCTATGGCTATGGGTATGAACAAGGAGTTGACAGAGTTTATATTAAAGGTTTGAAAGAACGTATTGCAGTTACAGAAAAAGCTAAGCAAGCTGGTTGGAGTCTTACCTCTGTAACACCAACTAACCTTGTACCAGGTGTTACTTATGATGAGGCGACAGATACCATTCAAGGTAAAGTAATTGCTGGTATTGAAAATGGAGTGTATGACTTACGATTCAATATTACTGCAACGAATACAGATGGGCGGACTGTTACCTTCCAAATTCAGAATCTACGTGCTGGTTGGGTAGGTTGGCAAGATAGCACACCTCCTGCAATTCAGTCAGATTCAGCTCGTTATGATAGAACTGTTGGTGATGATGCGAATATCAATCTTCGTTTTCATGATTCTTCGGGAGCTAGTGCGATACCTGGCAATTCAGCAGGAAACTATGACTATACAACTGCTGAAGGTAAAGTAGTTAAAGTTCGTCAAAATTCTTCTAAAGCAGTCACAGGTGTCTCAGGCTACAATACTATAGGAGCAGAATTAGATGATTCTAAAGTGTTGATTCCTGGCACCAACTATACTGTAACAAACAGTACTGCTGAAGAGCAAAAAGCTGCTGGAACCAACATGGGTAATGCTGTCATTGGAGGTAAGGTGACAGAGGCAGGTATCTATACCGTTTCAGTATTTGCTAAAGATTATGATAAGTTATCTAATAATACGACATGGAATCAGTCAGGTCAAGAGGCGCACGGTTCTATTACTGTAGTTGTTAAGCCTAAAGTTGAAGTTCAAAACGTTGAAACCTATTCAACAACAGTTCCTGTTAAAATCTCGAAAGGTGCTACAAGTGCTAAGGTTACAATGCCAGATGGAACTGTAACAAACTTGAAAGCCGTTAATGGTAAATGGCTTGTAGATAGTGGTTCAACCAATACAGCGGTTACTGAAAATCAAGAACTAGGTGCTGTAGATTCAAATACCGTCTTTAATATTCCAGTCACGTCAGAGGCAACTGCAAAAGTTGGTGTTGATAATATCAAAGTAGAAGCATCAGCTGAAAATGTTAAGGGAACTTTCTTACGTGATCGAGTTGAATTGAATGGAACTGATGGGCAAAAACACACTGCAGTTTTAAATAGTACATCTGGTCACTGGGAGCTTCCTGCTGACTATGCCGAAGTGAAAACAGCAAATGGAGATGGGACTACAACTTGGACGAAACGCCAAGTATACACTGAAACGAAACTAGATGGCGGTATGAAATTCTTCATTTACGAATATACTCGTCAACTTGATAAAGATGGAAATGTAACAAGTGTAAGTACTCCTGATCGTCCAATGACGGAATATGTTTCTCAAAATACTAACCAAGCTGGCGATGGTATGTCAGTAACTATTACTTTTGACAAACATTCAAACACATGGACATCATCAGATGGAACAGAAGTTACTGCTAAAAAGTTGGGTGATGATTCATGGGAAGTTCATACTAAATCAGGTTTTGGTGGAATCATTAGAGGAACAATCGCAACTAACTCAGATGTTGCGACTGTTGTCAATACGAAACCAATTGCAAGCTCACAAGATTATACTTCTACTAAAGGAACTGCGGTAGATCTTCGTAATGAAGCAAAAGCTGCAGTGACAATCTCTGATGCAGAAGATACTAAGTACGGAAAAACAACTTACATTACTCGTATTACAGTAACATCTCCCTCAGGAGTTCAGAAGGTTTATGACACTAAACAAGATGCAAACAACTATAATCTTGCTAGTGGTTATACACTGAGTGAAGTGGGAGTCTATACAGTAACAGTTGACGTTATTGATAGTAATGGCAATTACACAACAGATGCTACAATAGGTGGAACTGAATCTGGTGTGGATCATGGGGCTGGCTCATCAACCGCTACAACAACTTACCACATCACAGTAACAGACACGATTGAAGGTCATAATGTAACATCCATAGATGTTCAAGGAGCGACTCAAACAGGTACTCCAACCTTTACATCTGTTGGTGATGGCTCACCTGTGGCACCAAGTGCTACTTCACCTGCTAAGTTGGTAGATCCTACCACTGGTAAGTTAGTTGACCAAGTAACAATTGATGGTCAAGGAACATACACAATTAATAATGAAACTGGTGTTGTGACATTTGTTCCGTTGAAAACATTCACAGGTACAGCAACCCCAGTGACTGTATCATTAACAGCAACTCTTGGTCAAGATAAAGATGGAAGACCTATTACCGCTACAGCGACAGCAACTTATACTCCAACTGTTACACCAGTTACTCCAACAGCAACTCCTGCAGAATCAACTGGTATCCAAGGCGCTACTCAAACAGGAACGGTAGCATTCAAAGAAGGACACTCTGTTGCTCCAATCAAGCCGAACTCAGCTGTTCTTCTTGATAAGAATGGTACTCCGGTAGCACCTGGAGCTTCAGTAGATGCTTTGGATGAGAATGGTAACAAAGTAGGGGAATATACAATTGACCCAACTTCAAATACTGTAACATTCAGTCCAACCGATAAGACTTACAAAGGCAAAGTCCAACCTGCAACAGTTCAGGCTGAAGATGAGAATGGTACAAAAGTTAAGACAACTTATACTCCACATATTGTAGGTGTTACTCCAACAGCAGAACCTGCTAAGTCAGTTGATGTCCAAGGAGCAACTCAAGAAAGTACAGTAACATTCAATGGTGGTACGACTACACTGGATGGTAAACAGGTGACTGTAGATATTGACCCAGCTACTTTCACTCTTTTAGATGAAACCGGAACTCCAGCAACATCTGTTCCAGCTAAAGACCCTAGTGGAAATGTTATTGGTACATATACTCTGAAAACAGTTGGTGAACAAGCCGTTGCAGTCTTTACCCCAACTGATAAGACTTATAGTGGTGAAGTTCAACCTGTGCGTGTACAGGCTAAAGATAAAAATGGTATTTCGGTTGAAACAACTTACACACCATTGATTACGCCAGTTACACCAACAGCAACTCCAGCAACTTCTGAAAATATTCAAGGAGCAACACAAACAGGCACTCCTACGTTTGTTCAAGGTGATGCAATTGCACCAATTAAACAAGGTTCAGTAAAACTTCTTGATAAAGAAGGAAATGAAGTTCCTGCAGGTCAGACAACTCCAGCTTATGCTGAAGATGGGACTACTGAAATTGGTACATTTTCTATTGATCCAACAACTGGAAAGGTAACCTTTAGTCCAACGGATAAATTGTATTCTGGTAAGGTTACTCCAGCAACTGTGCGAGCAGAAGATGAAAATGGAACTAAAGTGACGACAACTTACACGCCACAAATTATCCCAGTAAATCCTATTGGAGTTCCTGCGACTTCTGAAGATGTTCAAGGTGCAACTCAAACTGGAAAACCAGAATTCCAAGGCGGAACTGCAGTTGTCAATGGAAAAGAAGTTACTGTTGAGATGAATGACACTGTTCCAGCTAAATTGATTGATTCTAAAACTGGAAATGTTGTGGATTCTATCACTATTCCGGGTGAAGGTACTTATACTGTAGCACCGGACGGAACAGTAACCTTTGTTCCTGAAAAAACCTTTACAGGTCAAGCATCAGGTGTTGAAGTTTTACGTGAAGACAAGAATGGAACCCCCGTTACAGCAAGCTACACTCCAGTTGTTAAGGCAGCAATTCCAACAGCTACTGATGCTGTTACAGAAGACATTCAAGGTGCAACTCAAAAAGGAGTGCCTACATTCCTAGGTGGTAGGGTTACTGTTAATGGAGTGGAAAAAATTGTTCCTATTGATGAAACCAAGGGTCTTGAACTTATTGATCCAAAAACAGGAAAACCAACAGATCAACCAATTGTCATTCCAGGCGAAGGAACTTATACTGTAAATAATGGTATGGTAGAATTTAAGCCAGAACCACAATTTACTGGAAAAGGAACAGGTGTAGAAGTTCAACGTTTAGATGAGAATGGAACTCCTGTAAAAGCTAAATACACTCCAGTTGTTAAACCAGCAACTCCAACAAGTTCGGATGTTATTACAACAGATGTTCAGGGTGCAACTCAATCAGGAACACCAACATTTGAAGGTGGAAAAGTCAAAGTTAATGGTATTGAGAAAACTGTTGAAATTGATGAAACAGTCAAACCAACGTTTGATGATGGTACAACAGAGAAGACAATTCCAGGTGAAGGTACATATACTATTGATGAAACTGGAAAAGTAACCTTTACTCCCGAGAAGACATTTACAGGTCAAGCAACAGGTGTGACTGTTAAGCGTGTTGATAAGAATGGAACTCCAATTACAGCTAAGTATACCCCAGTTGTTATCCCAGTTACACCTACTTCAAAAGATTCTGAATCAGAAGGTCCGAAAGGACAACCTCAATCAGGAACACCAACATTTGAAGGCGGAAAAGTAACAATCAATGGTAAAGAAATTCCGGTGGAAATTGATGAAACAGTTAAGCCGACCTTTGACGATGGTACAACAGAGAAGAAGGTACCAGGTGAGGGTACATATACTATTGATGAAGCTGGAAAAGTTACTTTCACACCAGAGCCAGAATTTGTAGGTCGAGCAACTGGAGTAACAGTTAAACGTGTTGATAAGAATGGAACCCCAATTACAGCTAAATACATCCCTACTGTACGTCCGAATACTTCATTTGTTGATACTAAAGGAAATATCCTAGCACCAAGTGAAGATGGTTCGCAACCTAAGAAAGATATCCCAGGATACCGCTTCGTAGAGACTAAGAAACTTCCAAATGGCGACACAGAACATGTCTACGAAAAAGTTAAGACCAGTCATAAGGATAAGGAAGGCAATGAAATTCCAGGACATCCAACCGAAGACGGTGAACAACCGAAGAAAGATATTCCAGGTTACCGCTTCGTAGAGACTAAGAAACTTCCAAACGGTGACACAGAACACGTTTATGAGAAGGTTAAGACCAGCCACAAGGATAAGGAAGGGAATGACATTCCAGGTTATCCAACCGAAGACGGTGAACAACCTAAGAAGGATATTCCAGGCTACCGCTTCGTAGAGACTAAGAAACTTCCAAACGGTGACACAGAACATGTCTACGAAAAAGTGAAGACTAGTCACAAGGATAAGGAAGGCAATGAAATTCCAGGTTATCCAACCGAAGACGGTGAACAACCTAAGAAAGATATTCCAGGCTATCGCTTCGTAGAGACTAAGAAACTTCCAAACGGTGACACAGAACATGTTTATGAGAAGGTTAAGACCAGTCATAAGGATAAGGAAGGCAATGAAATTCCAGGTTATCCAAGCGAAGACGGTGAACAACCTAAGAAAGATATTCCAGGTTACCGCTTCGTAGAGACTAAGAAACTTCCAAACGGCGACACAGAACACGTTTATGAGAAGGTTAAGACTAGTCATAAGGATAAGGAAGGCAATGAAATTCCAGGTTATCCAAGCGAAGACGGTGAACAACCTAAGAAAGATATTCCAGGTTACCGCTTCGTAGAGACTAAGAAACTTCCAAACGGTGACACAGAACATGTTTATGAGAAGGTTAAGACCAGTCATAAGGATAAGGAAGGCAATGAGATTCCAGGCCACCCAACCGAAGACGGTGAACAACCGAAGAAAGATATTCCAGGCTATCGCTTCGTAGAGACTAAGAAACTTCCAAACGGGGACACAGAACATGTCTACGAAAAAGTGAAGACCAGTCACAAGGATAAGGAAGGCAATGAAATTCCAGGCCACCCAACCGAAGACGGCCAACAACCTAAGAAAGATATTCCAGGTTACCGCTTCGTAGAGACTAAGAAACTTCCAAACGGCGACACAGAACATGTCTACGAAAAAGTGAAGACCAGTCACAAGGACAAGGAAGGGAACGAAATTCCAGGCCACCCAACCGAAGACGGTGAACAACCTAAGAAAGATATTCCAGGCTACCGCTTCGTAGAGACTAAGAAACTTCCAAACGGCGACACAGAACATGTTTATGAGAAGGTTAAGACCAGTCACAAGGATAAGGAAGGCAATGAGATTCCAGGCCATCCAACCGAAGAAGGTGAACAACCTAAGAAAGATATTCCAGGCTACCGTTTCGTAGAGACTAAGAAACTTCCAAATGGCGACACAGAACATGTCTACGAAAAAGTTGTTACTGCCCCTCAACAAAAACCGACTGAGCAATCTCCAACTACTAAAGCAACCAAAGAATTACCTAATACTGGTACGGAAGATCATGCAGCTTTGGCAGCTCTAGGAGTACTTGGTTTGATGAGCGGATTTGGACTTGTGTCTCGCAAGAAAAAAGAAGACTAATTCTATACTCGAGATTCTAAGTAGTATCCATTAGTTTCTTAAACAAAAAACCAACTAATCATTAGGTTAGTTGGTTTTTGTCTATTCTCGATTTTTCCAAGCTTGGTAGCGAGTGTCAATCAAGAGTTGGGTTAAGCGTCCCATGGTTTCTCTTTCTTCGGGAGTGAGGGATTGGGCTTGGACAAAGAGATGGTGAATGTGTTCAATGACCTTGAAGGAAGAAAGGTCGTTGATAGAAGAGATGCCTGCATCGAGAATGATTCCAAAAAATAGGTCAAAGTAGAGCTGCAGTTCAGTATCAGGGACCGTCTCCACCCATTCCTTGAAGGTGGTATCGACTTGCTGGCTGTCACTATTGGTCTCGTCTAGTTGGACAAAGTTCTTATCTTCAACCTGCCAACTAAAAGTGTCATGCTGAGCAAGGCCACCTAGAGCGATGCTTCGAACGACGATTTTTTTGTCCGGAATTTCCAACATCATTCCGATGATAGACCCTTGCGGGATAAACACTTTCGTTCTTTCCATCATGTTTTGATAGCCTGGTGTTTCGGTTAGTTCCTTGTGAAGTCCAGGTGCATCAAAAGTATAGACAGAGATAATGTTTTTCTGCAAGTTTGGATCAAGTTGACTGGCAGCATAGACAGCTAAATTGCCCCCTTTTGAGTGTCCTGCTAGGACAACCTTTTGGTTAGGATGTTGAGCAAAAAAGTCCTGTAAATACTGGAGGGCATGTTTTTGAGCTGGAATTTCCTTCATATAGGTCATATGGAAATCTTCTTTCCAACCGATGATACTGTCATCCGTCCCACGAAAAACAAGCAAATAAGTATCGAGACTGATACGATAAGTCATAGCCGCAAACTGTTTTTGCAATTCAGGATTGATATCATTGATAAAGTTTGAGAGTTTGCAATTTTTAAAGCGTTTGTGTTGAGAGAGTTGGTCCAACAACTGGAGGCGGTTCTTATTGGTCAGCATAGTCTTTTCTCTAGGGATTTGAGGTGCTAAATCTATGAGACGCTTTGGTTCTTGGGTAACTACATCATCAAAAGGAAGATAGGTTAATTCGGTCAAGGCAAGAACATCTAACTCGTTCACGGGAAGGTCATAAAAGGAATCGTAAGCTACATCATTCAAGTAGTCAAAAATATTGGCCATAAAAGCTCCTTTCTCTATGTTTATCCTACCACATTTACCTAGAATTAGCTAGTGGGCTTGTTCGAATGACCTAGTAGGGTTTGATTGAAATACATAGAAGATAGATTGCTCCTATTTCAAACCTCTAAACGAGCTTACTTGTATGTTATTGCTATCAATCCCATTTTCCTTTAAAAAATTTTTCATCTCTTTAACATCATCAGGCTGTCCTGTGATGAGATAGCTAGCTTGATTGCCGTATTCATCAATAGCACTTTTTAAAAATTCTTGACTTTGAGAAAAATCATCGCTAGTTTTATAAGTAAAATTCGGTGTTTTTTGAGCCAGTTCTTTCATCTCATTATCGAAAATAGTAACTCCTTTGTCAAAATGGTTGAGAATAATCGGACATTTACTAGCCCATTCTTTGATAAGGGGGCGTAGAGCAGAAATGCCGACATCAGATGCAAAGCAAACTAGTGGCTGATTCGTATCTTTAATGGTTAAAGAGGAATCCAACCAACTCATCTCAATCTCACTGCCAGCCGGTAAATGTGTCAAGGTGTTCTTAAAGTGGCTACCACTATTATGAGTCAAAATGAGAATTTCATCTTCATCAGGTGTGGAGGCAATGGTTAGCCATCGACTGGTTTGCTCTCCCTTAGCTTCATATTTACTAGCAGTAGACGAGGTATCAGGGAGTGTAAACTTAGCATAAGCCCCAGCTTTCCAGATTTGATGACTCGGTTTTGTGATATGAATTAAATATAGATCTCCGCTGGGGTTTTCAATGGATTTTATCGATAATGTCTGGCTTCGTCCAAGATAAGCGATGGCACCCCAAGTTATAATACATAGAGCTCCAAGTGTTGATAGAATGATAATAAACATTTTTTTACCTCTTTTCATTTTTTATGACTCCTGTTCTTAATTTTATGAATGAACTATAAAATAATTCATTCATATCTTTTCAAAAAATAAAGAAATCCATTCTTTATTTTAGAACTCCTTTAATGAAGTTGGTTGCAAGTATTTCAACAGTTTTGCCAATATCTGGAAAATCTTTTTCCGTGATATGCATATCCATATAGTAAAACAGATTATAAACCTGTAAAATATCTTGAATCTTTTCTGGCGAGTACCCTTCAGCCTGCATACGATTTGTAAAAGTTTTAACTAAAAACTGATGAAATGGATTTGCGACTTTGCCTACTTCCGAGGAATAGTAGCTGTGCAACTCATCTGCGATGGCAGGATTGTACCATTCTGCAAGGATTTTATTGGAAGAAACGAGAGTTCTGGACTGAGCAAATAGTTGACCAATGAGGTCGATCATGTCAATTTCCCAATCCAGTTCTTCGATCATAGCTTGGCGAACACGGTTGTTTTCATCTATATAGATGTCTAGAAAAATGGCTTCTTTACTCTCGTAATAGTTATAAAAAGAACCAACTGCAACACCAGCTTGCCTAGCAATTTCTGAAATTCCTGTTGCCTTGTAACCTTTTTTCGAAAAAACTTCATAGGCTGCTGTTTTTAGAGCTTGTTTTTTGTCCAATATGATTTGACCTCCTTTGTTTTATGAATGAATAAATTGATTTGTTCATTCATATTCTAACAAATCATGGCTAGCTTGTCAATAAGAAGGCTAGATCTATTAAATAAGTTAAAGAAACGCTAACTAAATGAGCACAAAAAGTAAAATATAGGATAAGGCTGGAACTATAATTAAAAATAAGGTATGATATCAGTGGGAATGTTCTCTATTTAGCATCTGTTTTCTGATCTGAATTTGGGAAATAGCTGCTAAACAGTATGAGATACTGATCCGTAAATCTGATATGAAGGGTTTTGATACTTTGAAAAATAGCAAAGGAGGAGCGCATGCACAAGATTTTACTAGTAGAAGATGACCAAGTTATTCGGCAACAAGTTGGGAAACTGCTCTCTGAGTGGGGTTTTGAGGTCGTTTTGGTAGAAGATTTTATGGAAGTATTGAGCCTTTTTGTCCAGTCAGAACCTCATTTGGTCCTCATGGATATTGGCCTGCCACTCTTTAATGGTTACCACTGGTGCCAGGAAATTCGTAAGATTTCCAAGGTACCTATCATGTTTCTGTCTTCGAGAGATCAGGCTATGGATATCGTCATGGCAATCAATATGGGAGCGGATGACTTTGTAACTAAGCCTTTTGACCAGCAGGTCCTCCTTGCTAAGGTTCAGGGCTTGTTGCGCCGTTCCTATGAGTTTGGGCGGGATGAAAGTTTGCTAGAGTATGCAGGTGTAATCCTCAATACCAAGTCTATGGACCTGCACTATCAGGGGGAGGTCCTGAGTTTGACCAAGAATGAATTTCAAATTTTGCGAGTGCTGTTTGAACATGCTGGCAATATCGTGGCGCGTGATGACTTGATGCGGGAACTCTGGAATAGCGACTTTTTCATCGATGACAATACCTTGTCTGTCAATGTTGCTCGCTTGCGTAAAAAGTTGGAGGAGCAAGGTTTAGTAGGCTTTATCGAAACCAAGAAAGGGATAGGATACGGACTGAAACATGCTTGATTGGAAATCATTTTGTCTAGCCTATCTGCGTTCTCGCAGTCGCGTTTTTACCTATATTTTTTCATTAGGCTTTCTCGTCCTTCTCTTTCAGTTTTTATTTGCTAGTCTAGGAACTTATTTTCTTTATTTCTTTCTGCTCAGTAGTTTTTTGACCTTCTTATTTTTGGCTTGGGATATTTTTGCAGAAGCTCAGGTTTACCGGCAGGAAGTACTCTATGCTGAGCGAGACCCCAAGTCTCCTCTGGAATGTGCGCTAGCAGAAAAGCTCGAAGAGCGTGAGTCCGAATTGTACCAAAAAAAGTCTGAAGCGCAGAGCAAGCTGACGGATTTGCTGGACTACTACACCTTGTGGGTTCACCAAATAAAGACGCCCATTGCGGCTAGTCGACTTTTAGTAGCAGAAGTCTCTGATCGGGAGGTTAAGCAGCAACTGGAACAGGAAATTTTCAAGATTGACTCCTATACCAATCTGGTTTTGCAGTACTTACGTTTAGAGAGCTTCCATGATGACTTGGTATTTGAACAGGTTCAAGTGGAGGATCTGGTGAAGGAAGTGGTTCGCAAGTATGCCCTTTTCTTTATCCAAAGAGGACTGACGCTCAATCTCCATGACCTTGACAAAATCATCGTGACCGATAAGAAGTGGCTGTTGGTTGTCATTGAACAAATCCTCTCAAACAGTCTCAAATACACCAAGGAAGGTGGACTAGAGATTTATATGGAAGGTCAGGAGCTCTGTATCAAGGATACGGGAATTGGGATAAAAAATAGTGATGTTCTCCGAGTCTTTGAACGTGGCTTTTCAGGCTACAATGGGCGTTTGACCCAGCAGTCATCTGGACTTGGACTTTATCTATCTAAGAAAATTTCTGAAGAACTGGGTCACCAGATTCGTATCGAGTCTGAGGTTGGGACAGGAACAACTGTTTGCATTAAATTTTCCAATATGAATCTGATGATTGAGTGAGCATAGTTGATGATAACCTTATCCATCTGTGGAATTTTTGTTTTAGTCGATATCTCTATTTTCGTGATAACGTTTAGGAGTCACTGTAAGATTGTCCAGATGTAAAAAATGTTACACTAGGAAACGACTAGAATATAGTCAAAAAATAAAGGATGCAAAAATGAAAGAAAGTTATTTTGACGGAGAAATCCTAGATTATATTGGATACTCTATCTTAGTAGCCATAATTTTCGGGCTTACCTTGGGATCGCAACACCTTGGGCGGTTTGCATGATGAAAAATTGAAAACCAAACACACGGTAGTGGATGGGTAACGTCTATACTTTGACGGGACTGGAACACAACTATTCGGCAACTGGATCAAGGGGTTTCTTCTAACCATCATCACGTTTGGGATCTATGGCTTCTGATTGAAAATAAAAATGAAGCAATGGATTGTCGAACACACCAATCATGTTTAAAGATTAAAACGGCATCTTCTTTCAGAGGAGATACCGTTTTTTTCTTTTTCGTATAAGGAAGCAAAAATTTCTTCCTTTTTCTATCTGTTCAATTGATAGATTTCTTTGGAGAAAGACTGTAAAATTTTTGATATAATGTTAAGGATAGACTGACGGATGCTTAAAGGATAATTTTCAAAAACATAACAGGTGAGAAGAAAAATATGTAAGATTGAAAAGAAGTCTCTCTGCCATCATCCAAGCAGAAATAAGAGTATATGAAATAAAAGGAGTAACCAATGACCGGAAATTATTCAACACGTGAATACCGTGAAAAATTATATGATGATCTTCATGTTCGATTAAGAGATATAGTGATTTTGATGTGTGCGATTTTTATTGCCTCTATAGGTCTAAATATGAATTCAACAGCTGTCATTATTGGAGCCATGCTGATTTCCCCTCTTATGACACCGATTGTTGGACTGGGTTTTGGTTTAGCTATTTTTGATACCCGTTTAATCAAACAATCTCTAGAGGTTTTATTTACTCAAGTATTGGTCAGTTTGCTTGTCTCGACTCTATATTTCTGGATTTCTCCCTTATCTTATGCAAGTAGCGAACTGATTGCACGAACCTCTCCAACCATTTGGGATGTTCTCATTGCTATTGCTGGTGGGATAGCAGGTGTAATTGGGTCAAGGAAAAAAGAAGCAAACAATATCGTGCCAGGAGTAGCCATTGCAACAGCTCTGATGCCACCTATCTGTACTGCGGGCTATGGTTTATCTAATGGAAATGTACGATTTTTATTTGGGGCTCTCTATCTTTTCTTGATCAACTGTGTCTTTATCATGCTAGCCAACATTGTTGGAACAAGAATTTTGATGAGAAAATCTCCCTTAAGTTCATTTAAAGAGCTAAACATTGAAATGAAAATTGGCTTGACATCCTTGATTGTATTATTGGTTCTTCCAGCCAGTTATTCAGCAGTCACTCTGTCGATAGAACAAGCCCGAAAAGAAGGAATCAAACAGTTTATAGCAAAAGAGTTCGCCAATCACACGGTCATTAATCAAGTCTACAAGTCAAGGAATAATGAATTGGTCTTGACGGTTGTTGGAGATCCGATTTCAGACGAAGAATTAGAAACGCTCCACCAAAAACAAGCCTCTTACGGTATTCAATCTGTTGAATTGAAAGTCAATCAAGTCCATAATTCGACAAAATTAGACAGTGATACGACCAAGGAATTTTATGAAACCATTAACAAGTATATCGATCAAAAACTCTCTGAAAAGGATTCACAAAAAGATCTCGTAAAAGAAAAGGAAGCAGACAAGGAATGAGGATATTGACCTTATCCAACTCATGAAAGCAAATTTTGTGTGGTGGTTTAACCAATCACTACTAGCTCAGGTTAAATAAAATAAAAAAAGCAACAACTATTTCGGTTGTTGCTTTTTCTTACTGAAAAATGTTTCTCATACAGTGATCGTTTTATTTCTCAACGCGTGATTTGTTGGCGATATCAGCTAGGATAGCTTGAACAAAGTCATCAACTGGGACAGTGTTGGTTTCTTTTTGTCCATAGCGACGAACGTTGACAGTTCCGTCTTCCATTTCCTTATCACCAACGATCAATTGGTAAGGAATCTTGCTGGTTTGAGAAGCACGAATCTTGAACTGCATTTTTTCATTGCGCTCATCTACGTCGGCACGGACACCACGGTCACGGAGTTTCTTAGCCACTTCCCATGCGTAGTCTACGTGTTTTTCGTTAGAAACGGGGATGAGAGTTACTTGGTGTGGGGCAAGCCATGTTGGGAAGGCACCCTTGTAGTTCTCAATCAAGATAGCTGTGAAGCGTTCCATAGTTGAAATAACTCCACGGTGGATCATAACTGGACGGTGTTCTTCACCATCAGCCCCGATGTATTTGAGGTCGAAACGTTCTGGAAGCAAGAAGTCAAGCTGGATAGTAGAAAGGGTTTCTTCTTTTCCGAGAGCAGTCTTAACTTGGATATCCAATTTTGGTCCGTAGAAGGCTGCCTCACCTTCAGCTTCAAAGTAGTCAACGCCCATTTCATCAAGGGCTGCACGAAGCATGGTTTGGGCATTTTCCCACATCTCATCGTTGTCAAAGTACTTGTGAGTATCTTGAGGGTCACGAAGAGAGAGACGGAAGCGGTATTCAGTCAAGTTGAAGTCTTCATAAACATCGATAATCAACTGAAGGGCACGTTGGAATTCTTCTTGGATTTGTTCTGGAGTAACGAAGAGGTGACCGTCGTTGAGTGACATTTCACGCACACGTTGAAGACCAGTGAGGGCACCAGATTTCTCGTAGCGGTGCATCATACCGATTTCAGCGATACGGATTGGCAATTCACGGTAGGAGTGAACATGGTGTTTGAAGACTTGGATGTGGTGTGGACAGTTCATTGGACGAAGAACAAATTCTTCCCCGTCACCCATGTCCATGGTTGGGAACATGTCTTCTTGGTAATGATCCCAGTGACCAGAAGTCTTGTAAAGCTCCACAGAAGCAAGTGGTGGAGTATAGACGTGTTGGTAGCCTGAAGCCAACTCTTTGTCGACAATGTAACGCTCCAATTCACGACGGATAGTCGCACCGTTTGGCAACCAGAATGGCAAACCTTGACCAACTTCTTGTGAAATCATGAAGAGGTCAAGCTCTTTACCAAGTTTACGGTGGTCACGTTCTTTAGCTTCTTCACGCATTTGAAGGTAGTTTTTCAAGTCTTTCTTGTCAAACCAAGCTGTACCGTAGATCCGTTGCATCATCGCGTTGTCGCTATTTCCACGCCAGTAAGCACCAGCTACATGGAGAAGGTGGAAGATTTGGATGCGGCCTGTTGACGGAACGTGTGGGCCACGGCAAAGGTCTACATATTCACCCTGACGGTAGATAGTCAAACCGCCTTCGTCCTCAGAGTGTTCTTCAATCAATTCCAACTTGTAAGGGTCGTTTTTAAAGATTTCACGTGCCTCGTCTTTCGTCACTTCTTCACGGATTGATGGGAAGTTTTCTTTAACGATTTTTTTCATTTCTTCTTCGATACGAGGAAGGTCTTCGTTGGAGATTTGACCAGCTTGATTGTCTGTATCGTAGTAGAAGCCATCTTCAATAGCTGGACCAACTCCCAAGTGAATGTCTGGGAAGAGGCGACGAGCTGCTTGGGCGAACAAGTGGGCAGCTGAGTGACGCAAGATTGGAAGGGCATCTTCGTGATCAGGTGTCACGATTTCGATGCTTCCATCTTCAGTGATAGCACGAGTCGTGTCGATGAGTTTGCCGTTGAATTTACCAGCCAAGGCTTTTTTAGCGAGGGAATTGCTGATAGATTGGGCAATTTCAAAAGTTGTCACGCCAGATTCGAATTCACGAACAGCGCCATCTGGGAAAGTAATCTTAATCATGGTTTTCTCCTTAAATATTTATTCTATTTTTGTTGGACAATTTTAAGAGCCGAGCAACTTCTTCCGCAGTCTGATTCTCTGATTGACTACCATCTGTTACGAGGCTAGGATAGCCTAATTTCACCGCTTCCTTACGAACCATTTGAGCAAAAAGAATGTCTCGTTGCATCCAGTTTTTAAAAGCTTGATCAGGGTTGGTTGTACCCTCTAAGACATAAGGAACCCATTCTCTCTGTATATAATGCTTTTTTTGAAAATCAGCTGTCGGAGTCAAGCATAGATAGGATGATACTTGACATTCAAGCTCCTTTACCAAGTGAGGCAAAAGTCCTGCTCCCTCCACCAAGAGAGGTCTGTTTTGATTTTTTATCAAGTAAGATTTTACATAAGGAAAAATCTCTTCATAAAAGCACCATTCTTCATCTGCCATCTCTTCTGGCTTTCTCATCCAGATTTGTTCTGGATTTCTATCCTTCCTAAGAAGGCAAATTGGCTGTGAGTCTGCACTTGCTTGACTCATCATCTCTTCTACCAAATCATCCAGTTTGATATGAAGTAGTTGATACTGTCTAGCAAGAAGTGAGGCAATTGTTGACTTTCCACTACAAGGCGATCCGCCAATCATATAAAGCATCGTTCTTCCTCCTTCTGACAAAACAAAAAACGACATCCATAAAAGGACGTCGCAACGTGGTTCCACCTTCATTTATGTTCCTCAAAAAAGAGGGACACCTCTGATTGGCTCTAACGTAGCCACCGTTTTATGTTTGCATAAAAGTCAGTAGAGTAGTATCAGTTTAGGCTTTCTATGCGTTTCCAGCAACCACGCACTCTCTAGTAGAAAGGGACTAAGTGACTTGTCTCTATGCATTATTATAGCATGATTGCGAGAATTTTCAAGGTTTTTGTATAATTTTTTTGTTTTTCTCTCTTTGGAGGAGATGCTTGATACCTATACCAGAAACCAAGCCAAGTAGGGCAAAGAGCTCATAGGCTAGGAAGTAAAGTAGGATGAACTCACCAAAGGTGATGATGGTAAAGCAATAGAGCAGACCAATACCGAGTAGCCACCAAAGTGAGAAATGAAATCGATAGCTATAAAGTAGTGATACGATAAAGGTTACCAGAGGTGAAAAGAGGATGATGTTGTAAATGTACAGTCCCTTCAGTGTATATGGGTCAGAGATGAGTAGAGAGAGGAGTTCATAGAGTGGCCAGTAAAAAAAGAAAATGACAAGGTAGAATGGGATATACTTAAGATAATTCCGCATGGCAATAGTCCTCCAATCTGGAAAAATTGAGAGATATTGTGGACCACATAATCCTAAATGAAGGGGAAGTTTCTACTTATATTATAGCACGATTTGGAGGCTCTTACAATTTAATCCAGTGATCAGTGATAGTGATCTTTTCGAGTGTTTTCTGTTATAATACTAACAAAAGAAGTAAGAGAGTAAGGAGAAAGAATGACCAAAATAGCAGTTCTTTCAGACATACATGGAAATACGACAGCTTTGGAAGCTGTACTGGCTGATGCTAAAGCGGCAGAGGTAGACCAATACTGGCTTTTAGGAGATATTCTGATGCCAGGAACAGGACGTAGAAGGATCTTGGACCTCTTAGCTAGCTTGCCTATTACAGTAAGAGTTCTGGGAAATTGGGAGAATAGTCTCTGGAGAGGCTTGCATCGCAAGTTAGATCCTACAAAAGCGAGCCATCGTTATCTCCTGCGTCAAAGTCAGTACATCTTAGAGGAGGTCAGCCCAGAAGAAATCGAAGACCTCAATAATCAACCCATGCAAGTTCATCGTCAGTTTGGTGATTTGATGGTGGGAATCACTCACCATCTCCCTGATAAAAACTGGGGTAGAGAGTTGATTCATACGGGAAAACAAGAAGATTTTGATAGATTGGTCACGAATCCACACGCCTCTATCGCAGTATATGGCCATATTCATCAACAGTTGCTTCGTTATGGAAGTGATGGACAGTTGATTCTTAATCCAGGTTCCATTGGACAACCTTTCTTTCTAGATGCGAAGTTGCGTAAGGACCTGCGGGCCCAGTATATGATCTTAGAGTTTGATGAGGCAGGTTTGTCTGATGTTGATTTTCGTCGTGTGGATTATGATGTGGAAACTGAATTGCAGTTGGCTAAAGATTTGAAGCTCCCCTATTTCCAGGTCTACTATGAAAGTTTGATAAATGGAATTCACCACACTCATAACCATGAATTGTTAGGTCAGATTAGTGAACAAGAAGGTTATGATCAGGATGTTGAACTCTGGATGGAAAGAGACAAGAAAGATTGGTTTTAAGAGGACTTCTAGCTAGAAATCAGATAGTCTAGTGACTGCTGCTGTTTCGCGATAAGTCGAACTGGATACGAATTGACGGCTTCTCAAATTTATGTTAGAATAACGGAATATAACTAATTTGAATCTCATACTAATTGATATTCAAAATAAGAGGAGACAGATAATGAAACCAGAAGAGTTACACGCTATTGCCTCGGAGTTGGGCTTGCAATTTGACGAAGATTCGCGTAGTATTTATGGCACGCAGTCAGGCTATTTACTTTTCCTGCAAGAAACTGACGTGAAAAATCAGTTTCGACTTTGCGTCAGTGTGAGTTTGAATGGTAATCCTGCGGATTCAGAAGAAAACGAAATGGTTTGGGATGAATTTAAGAGTGAATCTCTTCCAAACTTGTCGACCTTGTCCATCAACCAGTACCTTGTTTCTTTTGTCGTAAAAGGTGCCATGCGCAAATCAAAAACAATTGAAAAGTTACAGACGCTCATAACAGACCTCGTTGCCTTCCTTGAAACCCATCATTTCGTCCAAGTCTGTGCCTACAGTGGTCAGGAAGGCCCTGTTGGTCTCTATCAATTAGGTGATTCAATTTTCCTTATCAACGAGGAAAGCTATCAATTGCTGAAGAGCAATCTTCAGATTGAGGTGGATTCTTATCAAAATCAAAAGGAAAATGTTCTTCTTGGAGCAGTTGGTGCCTTGCTTGGAGCCTTGATTGGTGGAGCAGTTGCTCTATTTATCGCTCGTCTAGGTTATGTAGCTATGGTAGCGGGGATTGTTCTGGGGATTTGTACCATTAAAGGATATGAAATCCTTGGAAGAAAGATATCTCGAAAGGGGATTGTAATTTCCTCTATTTGGATGGTGATTACTGTCTTTCTAGTGAATCAAATTGATTTGGCGATGGAAGTCGTTTCCAAACTAGGGGTTGAGTTTGCCTTTGCTTTCCGAGCGGTGAATGAATTAATCTTTAACGGTGATTTCCCAAAAAATTATTTTTATAATCTAGCTATGTTAGCTGTGTTTACCTTAGTTGGTGCTGGGGCGTCTATCAGCTCGGTTTGGTCAAGTCATAAAACAAAAGGGATTGTCCGTAAAATTGCATAAAAAATAAGTCTTTGTATGCCCTCTACCGCTCTGGTTGCCAAGAGGGATACAGGACTTTTTGCATGGAAAAGGTAATCAGTCGATAATATTTGACAGGAAAACCAAAAACGGTATAATGTTTATACGGGAAAAGATGAATAAAATATCAATGAAAGGAGAAGAAGATGCAAATTTCAAGCCGATTTACAATTGCGACTCATATGATGATTATTATTGCAATGCAGGATACAGACAGCAAGGTAACCAGTGATTTTCTTGCGGCTAGTGTCGGAGTCAATCCAGTCATTATCCGTAAGACTTTATCGCAACTCAAAAAAGCAGGATTGATTTCAGTTGCTCGTGGTACGGGAGGAACTGAGATAATAAAAGACCTTCAGGATATCAGTTTGTTGGATGTCTACCAAGCTGTGGAGTGTTTAGGAAAATCCGGTAAGCTCTTTAGTTTCCATGACAATCCAAATCCTAATTGCCCAATTGGTGCGAATATCCATGCAGTTTTGGACCAAAAACTGTTCGATGTTCAAGCAGCTATGGAAAACCAACTGCGTCAGACAAGTCTGGCTCAGGTTGTGGCAGATGCTCAGAATAAACTGTCTAAGTAAGAGGACTAAGGTTCTCTTTTTCTATTGCCATAATTATGGTACAATGTAGTCATTAAAGGAGGAGACTATGTACTTTATCACAGGATTTTTTGTCCTACTTTTTCTCGTTTCGTTTTTAAGGGACAATCGTAGTCTCTGGAATCCAGCTCTCTTGCTTTTGTCTCTGCTCTTTTCTTATATGTCCATTGCCAATCTTTTTTACGAAGCTGGGCAGAAAGAAGTGCACATGGTTTTCTTTGCAGGGATTTTTCTCCTGCTGCCTCTTTTAGTTTTTCTAAGTGGTTTTTTCCTTATTTATAATGGATTTGTGTTATTGAAAAAAGAAGGAAAATCCAAGGCAAATTATTTGTCTCTAGGATTAGGCTGCGTGATTCTATTCTTTTTTGTGATCATGGCGATTCGAGTGAGCGATACCAAGGGCTTGTTTTACACCAATCATCTAGTGAATATTATCTTTTTCTTTTTGATTTATTCGTACTTGATTTTTGGTTTTGCCTTTGCAGGATTTCTGCTTTATTCCATTCTGTATCTTTTCATTCCTAAGAAAAAATATTATGATTTTATCATCATTCACGGAGCAGGATTGTTGAATGGAGAAAAAGTCACTCCCTTACTGAAGAGTCGCATTGACAAGGCAGTAGAAGCTTATCACCAGTCTCTCAATCCCAATGTTAAAATCATCGCAAGTGGTGGTCAAGGTGGGGATGAGAAGATTTCCGAGGCTCAGGCAATTTGTAATTATTTGCTGGAAGAGACGGATGTTCCGAGAGAAGCGATTCTCCTAGAGGAAGACTCAACGACGACCTATGAGAATCTTCTCTTCTCAAAAGAAATGGGAGAGAAGCTGGTGGTCAGTCCACGTTTTCTTTTTGTGACCAATGATTACCATGTTTTTCGTACCAGTACCTATGCTCGCCGTATTGGGATGAAGGGAGATGGTCTTGGTTGCCGTACAGCCGCCTACTATATCCCATCGGCCTTTATCAGAGAATACATTGCTCTATGTGTGAAGATGAGATGGCTTTTTCTCGCCTTCTATATTTTATTAATTTTAGCTCTGATTTTCTCCTATAGAGGTGTTCTATGGTAATATGTAAAATTCATATTGTAATTCTTGTTAGAATCTCTAAAAAATCTTGTATAACCCTAAGGGAAAAATTGTCACTAGTAATGAAAGAGCAGGGTAAGTGATTGTGAGTGCGGTTTTTGGAACGGTTTCATGATTGCTCGTCAATCAATTGAACAATTTCTAACTTAGTTGCAGATTTTCAGAGAGAGTCAAAAATAGGCAACTGAATATGAGTAGACTAGAATTTTACAGTCAACGACAAATAAAAATGTGAACAGCAACAGAGGTTCACATTTTCTTTTTGGTCTATGGCAAAATGGCTTTTAGTTCCTTCAGGATAGTTTGCAAGGTCACGACCGCTTGTTCTCCTTGTTGCGGTTGGTAGAGTAGTTGGAAATACTTGCTAATAGTTTCTTCAAATTGCTTAGGGAGGAGTGTACAATGGGTCTTTGCGTACTCCAACATTCGTTTTTCACCAGGATGGGTTTGCTCATTGAGCGCAAATAACAAGTCAAAGTAGGAAGCAAAAAACTCACTCGTACGATGATTCATACTGAGAAGATCTTGGCGTTTGATAGCTTTTTCTATTTGGTGAGAGAAGGCAGGCATGGCTTGTTCTAGCAAAAGGAGTTGCCTTTCAATGATATGCTTTTTGAGTTCCTGTGGATAGGGAATCTGGTAAGTCTTTTGGAGAGAAGCATAGTGTCCATTCGGGTCGTATAAAATCTTGCTGTGGAGTAGATTATGCCACATGCAAGTTGTATAAGCATTTTGAGCTTTGTGTTGAAAAACGGTTGAGTTCAATTCCTGTTCAAACGACTCCAGCGAACGATAAATCAACTCGATTTCGATACCGTTGTTTAGTACACAGTCGTCCTCTAACTCCCAAAACTGGTTTCCAATTTCCATATAGGAGCAGTATTTACTCAAAATTTTGAGGCGAGTCGCCTCATCAATAGAAGAGTTGAGATAGACATAAACGTCATAGTCAGAATTTTGATCATAGTTTTGTCCTGCACGAGAGCCACCAAGAGCGATAGCTTCTACTTGTTCCAGTTGAGAGAATTCTTTGCAAAGTTCGTGGATCATGATTTTTCTCCTTGCTTTATGGTTTTAAAGTCATTTCACCAAAAAGTAAAACGTTTGCATAGCATTGAGTTACTCTTTTTCATTTATAGCAAAAAATGTGAACCCTTGTTTTGAGTTCACATTTCTTTTTTATTCTGCAGCTTGTTGCCAACGTTTTGCTAGCTTATGAGACAGGCTAGAAATGGCAAAGTTAAAGATAAAGTAAATCAAGGCAATCAGGATATAAAGACTGAAGACCTGCTCTGGTTCGAAATAGCGTCCCATGAGGATTTGGCTAGCGCCAAAGAGTTCTTGTAGAGCGATAACAGAGTAGAGAAGGCTGGTATCCTTAATTACAGTTACAAACTGAGAAATGATAGCTGGCAACATTTTGCGGATCGCTTGTGGGAGAATGATGTAGTAGAGGATTTGCGTAGAGGTGAATCCTTGTGACATTCCTGCTTCGTACTGGCCCTTGTCCACGGCATTGAGACCGCCTCGGATAATCTCAGCTAGGGCTGCTGAGGTAAAAAGAGTAAAGGCTGTAATACCAGCTGGTGTGGACTTCATCTTAAACACCAAAAAGATGGTGAAAATCCAGAGGAGGTTGGGAACGTTACGTACAAACTCGATATAAATGCTGGAGATGATCCGTAAGACAGGATTTTTCCCATTTCTCATGACGGCTAGTACTGTTCCGATAAGGGTCGAGAGGACGATAGCAATCAGAGAAATGTAGAGAGTTAAGCCAAATCCTTTAAAGATAAAGACTAGGTTATCTGGGGTCAAAACTTCTAAAATAGATTCCATAGTAACCTCCTAAAGTGAATAGGCTTTTTTGTTGGCTTGCTCCATCTTGCGACCAAACTGGGCAACAGGGAAGCATAGGGCAAAGTAGAGAAGAGCAGCGCCTAAAAAGGCTGGGATATAGTTTCCGTTGAGAGCCGACCAAGACTTAGTCACAAACATCAAGTCTACTCCAGAGATGATAGCTACGGTAGAGGTGTTCTTGATGAGGTTAACGATTTGGTTGGTCAATGGAGGGAGAATGATACGGAAGGCCTGAGGCAAGATAATCAAGCGCATGGCACTGATATAGGTAAAACCTTGGGACAAGGCGGCCTCCATCTGACCGCTAGGAATAGACTGAATCCCTGAACGAATAACCTCAGCAATATAAGCGCCGTGATAGAGTCCCACACAAAGTACAGCTGTCCAATAAATCGGAATCATGATGGTGTGTTCACTGATAAGAGGCAAACCATAGAAGACGATGACAAACTGCACCAAGAGGGGAGTATTTTGGTAAAATTCGACAAAGATACGAGCCAAAACACGCAAGAATGGGCGTTTGCTGGTTGACATGGCTCCAAAGAAGATGCCTAAAACCATGGCGAGGATAAAGGATCCGATTGCTAGGGCAAGGGTGAAGAGGAAACCATTGAAAAATTGTCCAAAATCCTGAAAATAGGATGTCCAAGATGATAAATCTGTCATGGTGTGTCCTCCTTAATCTGCGGTATGGCTTGATGGTTTGAGCTTGTATCGGTCATAGAGCTTCTGCAAACTACCATCCTTGCTCCATTTAGTGACCAAGGTATCAAGATAGTCGTTTAGCTCAGTGTTTGACTTTTTCGTAACGATACCGTAGTCAGATGGCTTGAAACTATCATCTAGTAGTTCTGTCCGTTTGCTGATATAGCCAGATAGGATAGAGCGGTCCACGGAAAAGGCATCAATACGGTGAGCATGAAGGGAAGTAATCAATTCTGGGTAGGAACCAAGTTCGACGAATTTAAAGGTTAGGCCTTTCTTTTTACCTAGTTCAGTAATCAAGCGTTGGGTAATGGAACCTTGGGCAACTCCGATGGTTTTGCCGTTTAGATCTTCAATGCTTTTAATGTTGGCAGATTTGTTGACCAAAAAGCCAGAAGCGTCCGTATAGTAGGGACTGGTAAAGTTATAGAGTTTTTTACGTTCGTCTGTGATGGTGAAGGTTGCGATATCCATGTCGACCTGTTCGTTGTCTAGTAGTGGACCGCGGGTTTGAGCGGTAACAGGCACATAGCGAATCTTGACCTTGAGTTCATCTGCAATCATCTTGGCCAGGTCTGTTTCGATACCAGAATAAGTCCCTGTCTTGGGGTCTTTGTAGCCAAAATTAGGAACGTCTTGTTTGACACCGACAACTAGTTCGCCTCTTTTTTGAATGTCTGCGACACTGGTATCAGCCTGAACTGGTTTAGCAGCAGCAAGACCGAAAAGGCTAATCAATAATGCTGATAAAAAGAGTTTCTTTTTCATAGGCGCCTCCTTATTTGACTTTGTCACTTTCGTGGTTGATAATTTTGCTGAGGAATTGTTGGGCACGAGGTTCGCTTGGATTGTCAAAAAAGTCATCGACATCTGTCGTGTCTACTAAAACCTCTCCGTCGGCCATAAAGATAATGCGGTCCGCAACTTCTCGGGCAAATCCCATTTCGTGGGTAACGATGATCATATTCATCCCGTCATGTGCCAGTTTTTGCATAACTGCAAGTACATCGCCGATGGTTTCAGGGTCAAGGGCAGATGTTGGCTCATCAAAGAGGAGGAGCTCCGGATGCATGGCAAGACCACGAGCAATGGCGATCCGCTGTTTTTGTCCACCAGATAGCATGGCCGGATAGGAATCTTTCTTGTCCCACATATTTACAAATTCCAGATATTTTTGGGCTGTTTTTTCAGCTTCTTTTTTATCAATTCCTAGAACTTTAATGGGTGCAAGTGTTACATTTTCTAACACTGTTTTGTGTGGATAAAGGTTAAAATGTTGAAAAACCATGCCCACTTCCTTACGGAGAGGAACTAGATCTTTCTGACTGGCACCTGCTACTTGATGTCCATTGACTAGGAGACTTCCTTTGTCAACAGCCTCTAAACCATTAATCGTTCGGATAAGAGTGGACTTCCCAGAACCGGAAGGTCCAAGCAGGACAACAACTTGTCCTTTTTCAAAACGGAGATTGATGTCGCGGAGTGCGTGGTAGTCTCCGTAATATTTTTCGACGTTTTTAAATTCTACTAAAGCCATGAGAGATCTCCTTTGTGTTAGATTTTATAACATGATTCTACAACAAAAGAATGTTCTTGTCAAATCATATCTGAAAAAAATTCACTAAAATATTATAAAAAAGCAATCTGGATAGAGAAAATGCCTAAATCATGTTATAATGAAACGATAGAATTCTTAGAAAGAGTGGATGTTTTTTTGATAACTCCTACTTATGAATGGCAGTTTGCCCCGCAGGTTGAAGATGCGGATTTTACAAAGATAGCCAAGAAGGCTGGACTGGGTCCTGAGGTGGCTCGGTTATTATTTGAAAGAGGGATTCAGAACGAAGAAAGTCTAAAGAAGTTCTTAGAACCTTCTTTGGAAGACTTGCACGATCCCTATCTGCTCCATGATATGGACAAGGCAGTGGAGCGGATTCGTCAGGCCATTGAAGAAGGGGAAAACATCCTCATCTATGGAGACTATGATGCGGATGGTATGACTTCGGCCTCTATTGTTAAGGAAAGTTTGGAACAGCTTGGCGCCGAGTGCCGTGTTTACCTGCCCAATCGCTTTACAGATGGCTATGGCCCTAATGCCAGTGTCTATAAATACTTTATCGAGCAAGAGGGAATTTCCTTGATTGTGACAGTGGACAATGGGGTTGCAGGTCACGAGGCTATTGAACTAGCTCAGTCTATGGGAGTAGATGTCATTGTGACCGACCACCATTCCATGCCGGAAACCTTGCCAGATGCTTATGCGATTGTTCATCCCGAGCATCCAGATGCGGACTATCCTTTTAAACAGTTGGCTGGTTGCGGAGTGGCTTTCAAGCTGGCTTGCGCTCTTTTAGAAGAAGTGCAAGTGGAATTGCTTGATTTGGTCGCTATCGGTACCATTGCGGATATGGTAAGTTTGACGGATGAAAACCGTATTTTGGTTCAATATGGTCTGGAAATGTTGGGACATACTCAGCGCATCGGTCTACAAGAAATGCTAGACATGGCTGGGATTGCTGCGAATGAAGTGACAGAAGAAACGGTTGGATTTCAGATTGCCCCTCGTTTAAATGCCTTGGGGCGCTTGGACGATCCTAATCCCGCCATTGATTTGTTGACTGGATTTGACGATGAGGAAGCGCATGAGATTGCCCTCATGATTCACCAGAAAAACGAAGAGCGCAAGGAAATCGTTCAGTCAATCTACGAAGAAGCTAAGACCATGGTGGATCCTGAGAAGAAGGTCCAGGTTTTGGCCAAGGAAGGCTGGAATCCTGGCGTTCTGGGTATCGTTGCTGGTCGTTTGTTGGAAGAACTAGGGCAGACAGTCATCGTTCTTAATATAGAAGAAGGTCGCGCCAAGGGTAGTGCTCGTAGTGTGGAAGCGGTCGATATTTTTGAAGCTCTGGATCCCCATCGAGACCTCTTTATCGCCTTTGGCGGCCATGCTGGTGCAGCTGGAATGACGCTGG
Organism: Streptococcus oralis; assembly: GCF_024399415.1. NCBI lineage: Bacteria > Bacillati > Bacillota > Bacilli > Lactobacillales > Streptococcaceae > Streptococcus > Streptococcus oralis. The sequence continues at coordinate 1,477,780 of NZ_CP029257.1, read as the reverse complement.
AAGTTGAGAAACTTTCAGATTTATCTCAGGTTTTAGAAGACTATGTCCGTGAAAAGGGTGCAGATGCTGGTGGCAAGAATAAGTTAAATCTAGATGAAGAGTTGGATTTGGAGACTCTTAGTTTAGAAACGGTTAAAAGCTTTGAACGCTTGGCACCCTTTGGGATGGATAATCAGAAACCTGTCTTTTATATCAAGGATTTTCATGTCGAAAGTGCCCGTACTATGGGAGCAGGCAATGCCCACCTCAAACTAAAAATTTCCAAGGGTGAGGCGAGCTTTGAAGTGGTGGCCTTTGGACAAGGTAGATGGGCAACAGAGTTTGCTCAAACCAAAAACTTAGAATTGGCAGTCACCCTGTCTGTCAATCAATGGAATGGCCAAACTGCCCTCCAGTTGATGATGGTGGATGCGCGTGTGGAAGGCGTTCAACTCTTTAACATTCGTGGGAAGAATGCAGTCTTGCCAGAGGGAATTCCAGTCTTGGATTTCTCTGGAGAGGTGCCAGATCTAGCGACCAGCGACGCGGTTGTTGTGAAAAACATTCCTGAGGATATTACCTTGCTGAAGGCCATTTTTCAGGAACAGCATTTCTCTGCTGTCTATTTCAAAAATGACATTGACAAGGCCTACTATCTGACAGGTTATGGAACTAGAGAGCAGTTTGCAAAATTGTACAAGACCATTTACCAGTTCCCAGAGTTTGATATTCGCTACAAGCTCAAAGATTTGGCGGTTTATCTCAATATCCAACAAATCTTGCTGGTCAAGATGATCCAAGTATTTGAGGAACTGGGCTTTGTAACGATCAAAGATGGTGTCATGACAGTCAATAAAGAAGCGCCGAAAAGGGAAATAGCTGATAGTCAGATTTACCAAAATCTCAAGCAAACTGTAAAAAATCAAGAAATGATGGCGCTGGGTACCGTGCAAGAAATGTATGATTTTTTAATGGAGTAATAGATAGAAAGGGACTGAGATGACCGATCTCGGTCTCTTTTTGTCGGATAGATGCTTGATGTGGGAGTGGTTGATAAGACGGTCTTTTGAGTGGTTCACTGATGTAAAAATTGGGGAAATGATTCATTTTTTATTCTCTTCTATCACTTTATATGATGTCTGCTTTTAAACCTTATGTAGTAAAAGTATAAATTTTTGTAACAGGACTAAAATATAACTCTAAACGAACTGACATGTAAATCAAGTATGATTTTCTTATCAAGAAAATATAAGGGGAATCCAGTTATGAAAAAAACAGTTACGAAACTGACTCTTGGTTTGACTTCTACCGCTATTTTAGCTACAGTTGGGGCTCAAACGGTTCATGCGAACTCTTACGTTGTCCAAGACGGTGATTCATTTTATGCCATCGCAACTGCAAACGGCATGGATCCGCATGAGTTGGCAGCTTTGAATGGAAAAACCATCTTTGATACCATTCACCCAGGAGATGTTCTCCAAGTGAGTGGTTCAGCTCAGGCTAGCTCTACCTACAGCGCTCCAGCCGCAACTGTCAATGAAGTATCAGATACAGAAGATGTTGTCGAAAAGACTCCGACAAACTATGGAAACTCTTATCCTGTTGGTCAGTGTACATGGGGCGTGAAAGAATTGGCGCCTTGGGCTAGCAACTGGTGGGGAAATGCCAACACGTGGGCAATCTACGCGAGCGCTCAAGGTTATAGGACAGGAAGTGTTCCAGTAGTAGGAGCAATCGCCGTTTGGGATGGTGGTGAATATGGACACGTTGCTTATGTCACAGATGTTCAAAGTGAAAACTCTATCCAGGTATTGGAAGCAAACTACAGACGTCAAAAGCAGATTGCAAATTACCGTGGCTTCTTTAATCCTCATGAATTTTTAGGTAACGTCACTTATATCTATCCAAACTAAAGATGATAAAAAGATTTAGAGTTTCTAAGTCTTTTTTCTTTTTGAAAAAATTTCCTAACGTTATCCTCTATCTTAGTGGATAATTGCTGAAAAATTTTTAGATTTTGTAGCGAACAGGAAATTCTCGCTTTTAGATGCAGATAAACCATGTCTTTGTAGAAAATAGTTCTCAAGTCGAGAGGTAAAAGCAAGTTTTTTTGAACTAAAAGAGAAATTTAGAGTTCGAGAAAGGTATCTGAAATCAAATTGATTCAGAAAGTCCATAATTTTGATGGTACAATCGTTCTATTATCTTCGATGAAGCCTCCAAAAGAGAAGTCAAAGTAAAAGAATTCGATTCACAGTAGTGACTAATCTCTAGTTAAAAACCTATCTTCGTTTTGAAAATAATCAAAAAAATGGTATAATGGTAGGAAAAGATTCGGCTGGAAGTTTTAGAACTTTTAGAATAAAATGGTGAACTCACCCTATAATCAAGATAAATGAAGTTTCGGAGGAAAAATGAGTAATATTAGTTTAACAACACTAGGTGGTGTACGAGAAAATGGGAAAAATATGTACATCGCTGAAATTGACAATTCAATTTTTGTTTTGGATGCGGGGCTTAAATACCCTGAAAATGAACAACTAGGTGTTGATGTCGTCATTCCAAATATGGACTACCTTTTTGAAAATAGCGATCGTATCGCAGGGGTCTTTTTGACCCACGGACATGCGGATGCCATTGGTGCCCTGCCTTATCTTTTGGCAGAGGCTAAGGTGCCTGTGTTTGGTTCTGAGTTGACCATTGAGTTGGCCAAACTCTTTGTCAAAGGAAATGATACGGTTAAGAAATTCAATGACTTCCATGTGATTGATGAAGATACAGAGATCGACTTTGGAGGGACTGTGGTTTCCTTCTTCCGTACAACTCACTCCATCCCAGAAAGTTTGGGAATAGTCCTGAAAACAGCTGAAGGTAGCATCGTTTATACAGGGGACTTCAAGTTTGACCAAACAGCTAGTGAATCCTATGCGACGGATTTTGCTCGTTTGGCAGAAATCGGTCGTGATGGTGTCTTGGCGCTCCTCAGTGATTCAGCCAATGCTGATAGCAATATCCAGGTGTCGAGCGAGAGTGAAGTTGGGGATGAAATTACCCAGACCATTGCAGACTGGGAAGGTCGTATCATCGTTGCCGCAGTTGCCAGCAACCTTTCTCGTATCCAGCAGGTTTTTGATGCTGCAGCAGATACAGGTCGCAGAGTTGTTTTGACTGGATTTGATATTGAAAATATCGTCCGCACTGCGATTCGTCTCAAAAAATTATCTCTAGCCAACGAAAGTCTCTTGATTAAACCTAAAGAAATGTCTCGTTTTGAAGACCATGAGTTGATTATCCTTGAGACGGGCCGTATGGGTGAGCCTATTAATGGACTTCGTAAGATGTCCATCGGTCGCCACCGCTATGTGGAAATCAAAGACGGAGACTTAGTTTATATCGTAACGACTCCATCTATCGCCAAAGAAGCTGTCATGGCGCGTGTTGAAAACATGATCTACCAAGCTGGTGGTGTGGTGAAACTCATTACCCAAAGCTTGCGAGTATCCGGACACGGGAATGCGCGTGATTTGCAGTTGATGATCAATCTTCTGCAACCAAACTACCTCTTCCCTATCCAAGGGGAGTACCGTGAGTTGGATGCGCATGCCAAGGCTGCCATGGCAGTTGGGATGTTGCCGGAACGCGTTTTCATCCCTAAAAAGGGAACGACCATGTCTTATGAACATGGAGACTTTGTTCCAGCTGGAGCAGTTTCTGCAGGGGATGTCTTGATTGACGGAAATGCCATCGGGGATGTTGGAAATGTCGTCCTTCGTGACCGTAAGGTCTTGTCAGAGGATGGGATCTTTATCGTGGCAATCACTGTCAACCGTCGTGAGAAAAAAATTGTGGCCAAGGCCCGTGTTCATACGCGTGGATTTGTTTACCTCAAGAAGAGCCGTGATATTCTCCGTGAAAGTTCAGAATTGATTAACCAAACGGTAGAAGAGTATCTTCAAGGTGATGACTTTGATTGGGCAGATCTCAAAGGCAAGGTTCGCGATAATCTGACCAAGTACCTCTTTGATCAAACCAAGCGTCGCCCGGCAATCTTGCCAGTCGTGATGGAAGCAAAATAATAAGCAGAATACCTACAGAAAAAGTCGAAATTCGGCTTTTTCTTATAGAATAGTAAAAGGAGACAACCATGGCAGTTATGAATATTGAGTATTACTCAGAAGTTTTGGATATGGAGTGGGGCGTTACCGTACTCTATCCAGATGCTAGTCGGGTGACTGAACCAGATTGCACAGATATTCCTGTTCTTTATCTTTTGCACGGAATGTCAGGAAACCAAAATAGCTGGCTCAAACGTACCAATGTCGAGCGCTTGTTGCGTGGAACCAATCTCATTGTTATCATGCCCAATACTAGCAATGGCTGGTACACAGATACTCAGTATGGCTATAACTACTATACTGCTCTAGCAGAAGAGTTACCTCAGGTCATGAAACGTTTCTTCCCCAATATGACCAGCAAGCGAGAAAAAACTTTCATAGCAGGCCTATCCATGGGTGGATATGGTTCCTTCAAACTAGCTCTCGCAACCAATCGTTTTTCCCATGCGGCTAGTTTTTCTGGTGCGCTTAGTTTTCAGGAATTTTCTCCTGAAAGTCAGGATCTGGGATCGCTTGCCTACTGGAGAGGAGTTTTTGGAGAGATTAAAGACTGGACAGCTAGTCCTCATTCGCTTGAAAGCATGGCTGCAGAGTCCGATCAAAAGACCAAACTATGGGCTTGGTGTGGGGAGCAAGACTATCTCTACTCTGCCAATAACCTCGCAGTGAAAAACCTCAAAAAGCTTGGTTTTGAGGTGACCTATAGTCATAGTCCAGGTAAGCACGAGTGGTACTACTGGGAAAAACAATTGGAACGTTTTTTGGCTACTCTACCAATTGACTTTGTTTTGGAAGAGCGCTTATCTTAGTTTTAGGTTTCTTTCAGCTTTCTTCAGTAAAATAGAGAATCTATCTTGATCAAGGAGAACGTGATTTCAAGATAGGTTCTTATTTTTATGAAAGGTGGAGCGTCATGTTCTGGATTATTCGATTATTCTTCCGATTTCTTTTGGGAATTTGGCGTTTCTTCTGGCGTCTGGTTTGGACTGTGGTCATTCTACTGCTCATTGCCTTTGGAGTGGTTTGGTATCTGACAGGTGATTTTCATTCTGCGGTCAATCAGGTTGAAAAAATGAGCAAGATTGGTCAAGGTGGCTGGAATCAATGGAAGGAGACGGGAACGCTGGAAGTCTTGTCTCAGACAGACAGTCACCAACATGCAGAAGGCAAGTGGGCTCAAGCCTCAGCTCGCATCTATATTGAGCCTCAAATGGATGAAACCTTCCAAGGTGCCTATGCGGAAGCCATAAAAAACTGGAATCAAACGGGAGCCTTTACCTTTGAGGTGGTTGCGGATCCTAGCCAGGCAGATATTGTGGCAAGTGAGATGAATGATGGATCGACCGCTGTAGCAGGTCAAGCCGAGAGTCAAACCAATTTGTTAACCAATCAATTTATATCTGTAACGGTTCGCCTGAATCACTATTATCTATCCAATCCAAACTATGGTTATTCTTATGAACGAATCGTGCACACGGCGGAGCACGAACTGGGGCATGCCATCGGTTTGGATCATACCAACGAAACTTCTGTCATGCAGCCAGCAGGTTCCTATTATGGGATTCAGCCTCAGGATGTGACAGCTGTTCAAGAACTCTATACCAGTAGCGACTAGATGAAGTCGGTGCAATCTGAAATGAAATCAAAGCTCCTCCAACAAGTGATTGGTGGGGCTTTTTGTTCGTCCTGTTACGGCCTTTTTGCTATAATGGAACTATGAATAACTTGATCAAATCAAAACTAGAGCTCTTGCCGACCAGCCCTGGTTGTTACATTCACAAAGATAAAAATGGCACTATCATTTATGTAGGAAAGGCTAAAAATCTGCGCAACCGTGTGCGCTCCTATTTCCGTGGGAGTCACGATACCAAGACGGAGGCACTGGTGTCTGAAATTGTAGATTTTGAATTTATCGTCACTGAGTCCAATATTGAGGCACTTCTTCTAGAAATCAACCTCATCAAGGAAAATCAGCCCAAGTACAATATCATGCTCAAGGATGATAAGTCCTATCCCTTTATCAAAATCACCAATGAGCGCTATCCGCGGCTTATTATCACCCGTCAGGTCAAAAAGGACGGTGGTCTCTACTTTGGTCCCTATCCAGATGTAGGGGCAGCAAATGAAATCAAGCGTCTACTGGACCGGATTTTCCCTTTTCGGAAATGTACCAACCCACCCTCTAAGGTCTGTTTTTACTACCATATCGGCCAATGTATGGCCCATACTATCTGTAAAAAAGATGAGGCTTATTTCAAGTCCATGGCTCAGGAGGTTTCTGATTTCCTAAAAGGGCAGGATGATAAAATCATTGATGACCTCAAGGGGAAGATGGCATCCGCAGCTCAAAGTATGGAGTTTGAACGTGCGGCGGAATACCGTGACCTGATTCAGGCCATTGGAACGCTTCGGACCAAGCAACGGGTCATGGCGAAAGATTTGCAAAATCGGGACGTCTTTGGTTACTATGTGGATAAGGGCTGGATGTGTGTTCAGGTTTTCTTTGTTCGTCAAGGCAAGCTCATTGAGCGGGATGTCAATCTCTTCCCCTACTACAATGATCCGGATGAGGACTTCTTGACCTATGTGGGACAATTCTATCAAGAAAAATCTCACCTGGTTCCCAATGAGGTGCTGATTCCGCAGGATATCGATGAAGAAGCCGTTAAGGCTTTGGTGGATACCAAGATTTTCAAGCCCCAACGTGGAGAGAAAAAACAACTGGTCAATCTAGCCATCAAAAATGCCCGTGTTAGTCTGGAGCAGAAGTTCAATCTGCTAGAAAAATCAGTCGAAAAGACCCAAGGAGCTATTGAAAATCTGGGACGCTTGCTCCAAATCCCGACCCCAGTCCGTATCGAGTCCTTTGATAACTCTAATATCATGGGAACCAGTCCTGTTTCAGCTATGGTGGTCTTTGTCAATGGCAAACCGAGTAAAAAAGACTACCGAAAGTACAAGATAAAAACGGTTGTTGGCCCAGATGACTATGCTAGTATGCGAGAGGTTATTCGCAGACGTTATGGCCGAGTTCAACGTGATGGTTTAACCCCGCCAGATTTGATTGTGATTGATGGGGGACAAGGTCAAGTCAATATCGCAAAGCAAGTCATCCAAGAAGAGCTAGGTTTGGATATCCCAATTGCAGGTCTGCAAAAGAATGACAAGCACCAAACCCATGAACTGCTCTTTGGAGATCCACTGGAAGTGGTGGAGTTGTCTCGCAATTCTCAAGAATTCTTTCTCCTCCAACGCATCCAGGATGAGGTGCACCGCTTTGCTATCACCTTCCACCGCCAACTGCGCTCAAAAAATTCCTTTTCTTCACAACTGGATGGGATTGACGGTCTGGGACCTAAACGCAAACAGAATCTCATGAAGCATTTTAAATCTCTCACTAAAATCAAGGAAGCTAGTGTGGATGAGATTGTCGAAGTTGGGGTGCCAAAAGCAGTCGCAGAAGCTGTTCAGAGAAAGTTGAACCCTCAGGAAGAAGTGGAGTTGGCTCAAGTAGCGGAAGAGAGAGTAGATTATCAAATAGAAGGAGAACACAATGAATCATAAAATTGCAATTTTATCAGATATTCATGGCAATGCGACTGCCTTAGAAGCAGTGATTGCAGATGCTAAAACTCAAGGAGTCAGTGAATACTGGCTTCTGGGAGATATTTTTCTTCCTGGTCCAGGTGCAAATGATCTGGTCGCTCTGTTGAAGGGACTTCCTATTGCAGCAAGTGTTCGAGGTAATTGGGATGATTGTGTCCTTGAGGCCTTGGATGGTGAATATGGTTTGGAAGATCCACAAGAAATCCAGCTCATGCGATTGACTCAGTTTTTGATGGAGCGAATGGATCCTGCAACGATTGACTGGCTACGAAGTTTACCTATGCTAGAAAAGAAAGAAGTTGACGGACTGCGCTTTTCTCTTTCTCATAATTTGCCAAATAAGAACTATGGTGGTGACTTGCTAGTTGAGAATGATACAGAGAAATTTGACCAACTCCTAGATGATGAAGTTGACGTGGCAGTCTATGGTCATGTCCACAAGCAGTTGCTTCGTTATGGCAGTCAAGGGCAACAAATCATCAATCCAGGGTCGATTGGCATGCCCTATTTTAATTGGGAGGCGTTAAAAAATCACCGTGCCCAGTATGCCGTGATAGAAGTGGAAGATGGAGAATTGGTAAACATTTTATTCCGAAAAGTTTCTTATGATTATGAAGCAGAGTTAGAATTGGCCAAGTCCAAGGGGCTTCCTTTTATCGAAATGTATGAAGAACTACGCCGAGATGACAACTATCGGGGGCACAATCTGGAACTCTTAGCTAGTTTAATTGAAAAGCATGGATATGTAGAGGATGTGAAAGATTTCTTGGAGGCTATAAAGTCAAAATATAAGATAGACTAGTTTCTTTAAACCCCTGAAAATTAGTTGAAATTGGATGGGGAAAAAACTGGTTTTAATGATAAATTTAAATCCATGGCTTCATCCGTGTTCCAATTTCTTTCTATGAAAAATCTCTGCAAGCTCTTTCAAAATATGGTAGAATGGAAGCAGTAGAATTAGAAAAGGAAATCGATTATGAAATTTCTTGAATTAAATAAAAAACGTCATGCGACTAAGCATTTCACTGATAAGCCGGTGGATCCCAAAGATGTGCGTACGGCTATCGAAATCGCAACCTTGGCACCAAGTGCCCACAACAGCCAGCCTTGGAAATTTGTGGTTGTTCGTGAGAAAAATGCTGAATTGGCAAAATTGGCATACGGTTCGAACTTTGAGCAGGTTTCTTCAGCTCCTGTAACCATTGCCTTGTTTACAGACACAGATTTGGCTAAACGTGCTCGTAAGATTGCCCGAGTTGGCGGCGCTAATAACTTTTCTGAAGAGCAACTTCAATATTTTATGAAGAATCTGCCAGCTGAATTTGCACGTTACAGTGAGCAACAGATTAGCGACTATCTAGCCCTCAATGCAGGTTTGGTTGCCATGAATTTGGTTTTGGCTCTTACAGACCAAGGAATCGGTTCTAACATTATCCTTGGATTTGACAAATCAAAAGCCAACGAAGTTTTGGATATTGAAGACCGATTCCGCCCAGAACTCTTGATTACAGTGGGTTACACAGATGAAAAATTGGAACCAAGCTACCGCTTGCCAGTGGATGAAATCATCGAGAAAAGATAGAAAGAAGAAAAAATGACAGCAATTGATTTTACAGCAGAAGTAGAAAAACGCAAAGAAGACCTCTTGGCTGACTTGTTTAGCCTTTTGGAAATCAACTCAGAACGTGATGACAGCAAGGCCGATGCTGAGCATCCATTTGGACCTGGTCCAGTAAAAGCTTTGGAAAAATTCCTTGAAATCGCAGACCGCGATGGCTATCCAACAAAGAATGTCGATAACTACGCAGGACATTTTGAGTTTGGTGAAGGAGAAGAAGTTCTCGGAATTTTTGCTCACATGGACGTGGTGCCAGCTGGTAGCGGTTGGGACACGGACCCTTATACACCAACTATCAAAGACGGTCGCCTTTATGCGCGTGGTGCTTCAGATGATAAGGGACCTACAACTGCTTGTTACTATGGTTTGAAAATCATCAAAGAATTGGGACTTCCAACTTCTAAGAAAGTTCGTTTCATCGTTGGAACAGACGAAGAATCAGGTTGGGCAGACATGGACTACTACTTTGAACATGTAGGACTTGCGAAACCAGACTTCGGTTTCTCTCCAGACGCTGAATTCCCTATCATCAATGGTGAAAAAGGGAACATCACGGAATATCTTCACTTTGCAGGTGAAAATACAGGTGCAGCCCGTCTTCACAGCTTCAGAGGTGGATTGCGTGAAAACATGGTACCTGAATCAGCAACAGCAGTCGTTTCAGGCGACCTGGCTGACTTGCAAGCTAAACTAGATACCTTTGTTGCAGAATACAAACTCAGAGGAGAAATTCAAGAAGATGCTGGCAAATACAAGGTCACCATCATTGGTAAATCAGCCCATGGTGCTATGCCTGCATCAGGTGTCAATGGTGCGACCTATCTTGCCCTTTTCCTCAGCCAGTTTGACTTTGCAGGACCTGCAAAAGACTACCTTAACATCGCTGGTAAGATTCTCTTGAACGACCATGAGGGTACAAATCTCAAGGTTGCTCATGTAGATGAAAAGATGGGTGCCCTTTCTATGAATGCCGGTGTCTTCCGCTTTGATGAAACAAGTGCTGACAATACCATTGCCCTCAACTTCCGTTATCCAAAAGGAACAAGTCCAGAGCAAATCCAGTCAGTTCTTGAAAACTTACCAGTTGCTGCTGTTAGCCTTTCTGAACACGGTCATACCCCTCACTATGTACCAATGGAAGATCCACTCGTTCAAACCTTGTTGAATGTTTATGAAAAACAAACTGGTCTCCAAGGTCACGAGCAAGTCATCGGTGGTGGTACCTTTGGTCGCTTGCTGGAACGTGGAGTTGCCTACGGTGCCATGTTCCCAGACTCTATTGACACCATGCACCAAGCTAATGAATTTATCGCCTTGGACGATCTCTTCCGAGCAGCAGCAATCTATGCAGAAGCTATCTATGAATTGATCAAATAAAACAATAGAAGTCTGAGATGTTATGCTTGGACTTCTTTTTGGAGGGAAAAAAGATGTCTCAAATTGAAAGAATCAAGAAAGCTATTATGGCGGATCCACAGAATACCAGCTATACAGAACGCGGAATCGAACCTCTCTTTGCGGCGCCAAAAACTGCCCGCATCAATATTGTCGGTCAGGCTCCTGGGCTTAAAACCCAAGAAGCTGGGATTTATTGGAAGGATAAGAGTGGCGATCGCTTGCGGGACTGGTTAGGTGTGGATGAGGACACCTTTTACAATTCAGGTTATTTTGCAGTTCTGCCCATGGATTTTTACTTTCCAGGGCATGGCAAGTCAGGCGACCTTCCACCTCGTACAGGTTTCGCAGAAAAATGGCATCCACAACTCTTGCAAGAGTTGCCCGATATCCAATTAACTCTCTTGATTGGCCAGTATGCCCAAGCCTATTATTTACAGGAGAAAGTTAGTGGCAAGGTGACAGAGAGAGTAAAAAATTACCAGAACTACTTACCAACCTATTTCCCTCTGGTGCACCCGTCACCACGAAATCAAATCTGGATGGCTAAGAATCCTTGGTTTGAGTCAGAAGTGGTGCCCGATTTGAAAAAAAGAATTAAAACCATTTTAGGAGAAAAAGAATGAAAGAAATAGCCTTCGGCGCATTTTACCAGCTCTATCAGAAAGAGTCCCTTTCAGTCTTAGATGTGAGAGAAGTAGAAGAGTTCGAGCCGCTTCATTTAGAAGGTGCTCAGAATTTCCCTCTCAGTCAACTAGCGGATACTTATGATCAGTTGGACAAGGACCAGTTGCATTATGTCATCTGTAAGTCGGGCATTCGTTCAGCTCGTGCTTGCCAATTCTTAGAGGAACATGGATACAAGACCATTAATGTTCAAGGTGGAATGACGGCCTTTGAAAATCTTTAACCCTATATGGCGATAGATCCTAATCTTCCCTTGCTCGGTTTCAACTGAGTGAGGGATTCTGTTTTTAGATAATTCTTATTTTTAAAAATATTGAAAACATTCAATGATTAATTTTGGATACTTTTTTCAGAGTCTTAATCATGGTATACTAGGTCAGTATTTTAGAAATATGAAGGAGATTTTTATGGCTAAAAAAGGTGCCCTAACAGGCTTGCTCCTGTTTGGAATATTTTTTGGTGCGGGAAACTTGATTTTTCCACCTTCTCTAGGTGCTTTATCTGGAGAACAATTTCTTCCTGCCATCGCAGGTTTTGTCTTTTCAGGTGTCGGTATTGCCGTCTTGACACTTATTATTGGAACTCTAAACCCTAAAGGATATATTCACGAGATTTCTAAGAAAATCTCACCTTGGTTTGCGACTCTTTATCTTGCAGTCCTCTATCTATCGATTGGCCCTTTCTTTGCCATTCCACGTACAGCCACAACAGCTTACGAAGTCGGGATTAGCCCCCTTTTATCAGATGCGAATAAAGGACTTGGATTGATTGTCTTTACCGTACTGTATTTTGCAGCGGCTTATTTGATTTCACTTAATCCATCAAAGATTTTGGATCGAATCGGACGTATCTTAACGCCAGTCTTTGCTTTGTTGATCGTTATCTTGGTTGTACTAGGTGCCTTCAAATACGGTGGAACAAGTACTCAAACTGCGTCAGCTGCTTATCAAGCTTCTGCTTTTGGGACAGGTTTCCTAGAAGGTTATAACACTTTGGATGCCCTTGCCTCAGTGGCCTTCAGTGTAATTGCTGTTCAAACCTTGAAACAACTTGGATTTTCCAGTAAGAAAGAATACATTTCAACTATTTGGGTGGTTGGTATCGTTGTAGCTCTTGCCTTTAGCGCTCTTTACATTGGTTTAGGATTCCTTGGAAATCACTTCCCAGTACCAGCAGAAGTGATGAAGGGTGGAACACCAGGCGTTTATATCTTGTCACAAGCAACTCAGGAAATCTTTGGTTCAACAGCTCAGCTCTTTCTTGCTGTTATGGTAACTGTAACCTGTTTCACAACGACAGTTGGCTTGATTGTGTCGACAGCAGAGTTCTTTAACGGACGTTTCCCACAAATCAGTTACAAGGTCTATGCAACTGCCTTTACCTTGATTGGGTTTGCTATTGCTAATCTTGGCCTTGATGCAATCATTAAGTACTCAGTGCCAGTACTTGTAATCTTGTACCCAATCACCATCTCCATTGTGATGATCGTGATTGTTAATAAGTTTGTACCCTTATCAAAACCGGGCATGCAGTTAACCATTAGCCTTGTTACAGCTATTGCTCTTGCAAGCGTTCTTGGAAGTTCCTTTAAGATTGAGTTTCTTGAAAATCTGATTAATGCCCTTCCGTTTGCGTCCGCCTCTCTTCCATGGCTAGTGCCAGCTATTATCGGAATCTTGCTTTCATTGGTTCTACCAAACAAACAAGAGAGTGATGTTTTTGAGATGGAATAAAAAAATTCTTGGTCATCGACCAAGAATTTTTTGTATGAGCACGACTCATTAGTTGGTTTGTTCGGTATAACCAGCCTCTTTAAGCTTTTTTTTCGAAGCAGCAAAGCTTACACGGTTTCCAATACCATAATATTCATTCGGCATTGCTTTTTTCAATTCGTCAAGACTCGCGACAGTCATGTCAACCTCGATGTTTTGGATAACTTTTTCGTCTTGAATTTCAACTTTTTGTGTAACCCCTTTGACCCCTTCATAACCTTTATTAGTATCGTCAACAATTTGCTTAATACCTTCCGCGGTATTATTAAGTTTCTCAGGGTCAAATACATTATGAGCAGTTTGTTTTACAACATCATCCCCCTTAACAGTGTATGTCAAGGTAGAAGTTCTTCCGGGATTGCTATTGTGAACAAAAATGTAGTTTTTTGTCTCATCTTTCTTTTCAGATGATTGTTGACTGCTTTGTTTGGTCTCGCTTGACTGAGTTGTTGTGTCTTCTTTGGTACTGCTGCTAGCAGGTGTAGAAGCTTGTTTGGAACATCCAAGCAGGAGGACAAGTGAAGTCACTAGGGCTAGTGAAGTTTTAACATAAGTTTTCATAGAATTTCCTTTCATAATCAAAGTATTTTGTATTATAACATGATTCTACTACAAAATCAACTAGACCTCCCCTCTCATCTGACTTGACATGACAATGAACAGAAACTAGTCTGACGATTAAAGTTTTGTCTCTATTTGTTTCAAAAATCTTTTATCATATGGCTTTATAAGGGTGTGAAGTTTTAAATGCACTTTTTATGGGATTTGGAGGAATCTATTGAACTCATCGGTTAGGGATGTAACAAAATACCCCAAGAGTCAGAGTTGTGTCTAACTTTTGGGGTGGACCTACACTAGTCTATATGAAATTTTGGGAGATTAGTTCGTCTTCTCTGTGAATCCCATTTTTTCCAGTGCTTTTTTAGAATTTGAGAAACTGACACGATTACCGATACCAGAATATTCTTCAGGAAGTGCTTTTCTAAGTTCGCTAATGCTTGCAACTGAGAAGTCAACTTCTAGATCTTGAACAACTTTTCCATCTTTGATTTCAATCGTTTGTTTAACACCTTTGAGTCCATTATAACCTTTGTACTTTTCTTCGATAAAACTCTTGACATCTTCTGGAGTTGCACCAAGGATTTCAGGATCAGCAATGTTATGAGCTGATTGCTTGATAACATTGTCGCCGTCTACAGTATAAACCAAGGTAGAAGTGATTCCAGAATTGCTTTTGTTGACAAAAGTATGTGTCTTAGTTGTTTCTTTCTTTTCAGATGATTGTTTGCTGCTTTGTTTGCTCTCACTTGACTGAGTTGTTGTGTCTTCTTTAGAACTGCTGTTGGTAGGTGTTGACGCTTGTTTGGAACATCCGAGCAGGAGAACAAGTGAAGCCACAAGGGCTAGTGATACTTTAAAGTATGATTTCATATTTGTTACTTTCCTTTCATAATCAAAGTATTTGTATTATAACATGGATCTATAGTGAAAGCAACTAAACACAGTTTTTCTCCTTTTGAGAAGGAGTCTGACTAGAAAAATGTTATAATGGTAGGAAAGAGGTGAAGAAATGAATCAGACTATAAACTATATCAAAGAACTAACTGCTATTGCATCTCCAACAGGCTTTACTCGTGAGATCTCAGATTATCTAGTCCATACTTTAGAAGAGCTTGGTTACCAGCCTGTTCGAACTGCTAAGGGTGGTGTCAATGTAACAATCAAAGGTCAAAACGACGAACAACATCGCTATGTAACTGCCCATGTGGACACACTCGGAGCCATTGTACGTGCTGTTAAACCTGATGGACGTCTCAAATTGGACCGGATCGGTGGTTTTCCTTGGAACATGATTGAGGGAGAAAACTGTACCGTTCATGTGGCTAGTACAGGTAAAACGGTATCTGGAACGATCCTTATCCACCAGACATCTTGCCATGTCTACAAAGATGCAGGAACTGCTGAACGTACTCAGGACAATATGGAAGTGCGTTTGGACGAAAAAGTGACCAATGAAAAAGAAACACGTGCCTTGGGTATTGAGGTTGGTGACTTTATTAGTTTCGATCCGCGAACTGTTGTGACGGAAACTGGTTTTATCAAGTCTCGCCACTTGGATGACAAGGTCAGCGCAGCAATTTTGCTCAATCTCCTTCGAGTTTATAAAGAAGAAGGAATTGACTTGCCGATGACGACACACTTTGCTTTTTCAGTCTTTGAAGAGGTGGGCCATGGTGCTAACTCCAATATTCCAAGTCAGGTAGTAGAATATCTGGCTGTGGATATGGGAGCTATGGGCGATGACCAACAGACGGATGAGTACACAGTATCTATCTGTGTAAAGGATGCTTCAGGACCTTATCACTATGACTTCCGTCAACACTTAGTAGCTTTGGCGAAAGAGCAAGATATTCCATTTAAGCTGGATATCTATCCATTTTATGGATCGGACGCTTCAGCAGCTATGTCAGCAGGAGCAGAGGTCAAACACGCCCTCCTTGGAGCTGGTATTGAATCCAGTCACTCTTACGAACGAACACACATTGATTCGGTCGTAGCGACTGAGCGTATGGTTGATGCCTATCTCAAGAGTGCATTGGTAGACTAATATGTGCTTGATTTGTCAAAGAATTGAATGGATCAAGGAAGGGGAAAATCCCTACTTTGTAAAAGAACTAGAAACAGGATATGTAGTTATTGGAGACCACCAATACTTTAAGGGCTATACCTTATTTCTAGCAAAAGAGCATGTCACAGAACTCCACCATATGGAGACTTCTGTAAAACTTCGTTTTCTAGAGGAAATGAGTTTGGTCCAAGAAGCTGTTGCCAAAACGTTTAAAGCTGAAAAGATGAACATTGAACTTCTAGGAAATGGAGATGCCCACGCTCACTGGCACCTATTTCCAAGACGATCAGGTGATATGAGGGGTCATGGATTGAATGGCCGTGGTCCAGTCTGGTGGGTGCCCTGGGAAGAAATGGCGGCAGAAGATTGCCAAGTACAATCGCCAGAGTTGGAACAAATGATTAAAGCCTTATCCGATGAATTAGAGAAGCACTTGGTCTAAGAGAGGAAGAAAAAATGAAAAAAAGATACATTGTTTTATCTGGTTTGCTGGCAGTAACCCTAGCAGCATGTTCTCAAGAAAAACCTAAAAATGAAGAAAACACTCAAAAAACAGAACAAACTAGTCAACCTGAAGGAACTGTAGGGAGCAAATCCCAAGCTTCTAGTCAGAAGAAGGCAGAGGTTGTGAACAAGGGAGACTACTATAGTATTCAAGGGAAATACGATGAAATCGTCATAGCTAATAAGCACTATCCTTTGTCAAAAGACTATAATCCAGGAGAAAATCCAACAGCTAAAGCAGAGTTGGTCAAACTCATTGCAGCAATGCAAGCAGCTGGCTACCCAATCAGCGATCACTACAGTGGTTTTAGAAGTTATGAAACTCAAACCAAACTTTATCAAGACTATGTGAATCAAGACGGTAAGGAAGCAGCAGATCGCTACTCAGCACGCCCAGGTTACAGTGAACACCAGACGGGTCTTGCTTTTGACCTTATTGGGACAGATGGTGATTTAGTCACTGAAGAAAAGGCAGCCCAGTGGCTCTTGGACCATGCGGCTGACTATGGCTTTGTCGTTCGCTATCTCAAAGGTAAGGAAAAAGAGACTGGCTACATGGCAGAAGAATGGCATCTCCGCTACGTTGGAAAAGAAGCCAAAGAAATTGCTGCAAGTGGCCTCAGTTTGGAAGAGTACTATGGCTTTGAAGGCGGCGATTACGTCGATTAAAAATGAAATTTTTTTCTTGCATTTTTAGATAAATAGTGTATAATGGAAAGGTATGTGTAAAGCATACTTGTGGGAGGTAAAAATCTCTAATTACCGCCAAAACCACAAAGGAGGATTTAAAAATGGCTAAAAAAGTCGAAAAACTTGTAAAATTGCAAATCCCTGCTGGTAAAGCTACACCAGCTCCACCGGTTGGACCTGCTCTTGGTCAAGCTGGTATCAACATCATGGGATTCACAAAAGAGTTCAACGCTCGTACAGCTGACCAAGCTGGTATGATCATTCCAGTTGTTATCTCAGTATACGAAGACAAATCATTTACTTTCGTTACAAAAACACCACCAGCTGCTGTTCTTTTGAAAAAAGCTGCAGGTGTTGAAAAAGGATCAGGTACACCTAACAAAACTAAAGTTGCTACAGTTACTCGTGCACAAGTACAAGAAATTGCAGAAACTAAGATGCCAGATTTGAACGCAGCAAACATTGAGTCTGCAATGCGTATGATCGAAGGTACTGCTCGTTCTATGGGATTCACTGTTGTTGACTAATCAATAACACAGTAGAAAATCTCACAGCAGTCTATTAGTTACTTTTCATACTAGGCAAGTGACTGATGCTTGTACTTGGGTACAGCAAAGGAACTTAAGGAAGTAGGAAAAGAAAATCAATAGACTGAATACCCGCAAGACTTCATCATTTCGAGAAGTGACGTGGGAGATGAAAATCGATTGAACCACTTACAAGGAGAATAGAAAATGGCTAAAAAAAGCAAACAACTTCGTGCTGCTCTTGAGAAAATCGACAGCACAAAAGCATACAGTGTAGAAGAAGCTGTAGCACTTGCAAAAGAAACTAACTTTGCAAAATTTGACGCAACTGTAGAAGTTGCTTACAACTTGAACATTGACGTTAAAAAAGCTGACCAACAAATCCGTGGAGCAATGGTATTGCCAAACGGTACTGGTAAAACTTCACGCGTTCTTGTTTTCGCACGTGGTGCAAAAGCTGAAGAAGCAAAAGCTGCTGGTGCAGACTTTGTTGGTGAAGATGACCTTGTTGCGAAAATCAACGACGGTTGGTTGGACTTCGACGTAGTTATCGCTACACCTGACATGATGGCTCTTGTTGGACGTCTTGGACGTGTCCTTGGACCACGTAACTTGATGCCAAACCCTAAAACTGGTACTGTAACAATGGATGTTGCTAAAGCAGTTGAAGAGTCTAAAGGTGGTAAAATCACTTACCGTGCTGACCGTGCAGGTAACGTTCAAGCAATCATCGGTAAAGTATCATTTGAAGCTGAAAAATTGGTTGAAAACTTTAAAGCTTTCAACGAAACAATCCAAAAAGCAAAACCAGCTACAGCTAAAGGAACTTACGTAACAAACTTGACAATCACAACTACTCAAGGTGTTGGTATCAAGGTTGACGTAAACTCACTTTAATTAACAGATTTTTAAAAACGAGTACGAAAGTGCTCGTTTTTTAGGTACGACGGGCATTCCGTTCATCTGAGGTGTAGGTCCTCTGTGGGTACCATATACTAGTAAACCCAAAAGTGATTCCCAAGCCTGACTATTGTGAGTAGCTGATCGAACGGCATTAGGATAGACTGTTTAAGTCTGTCGTTGGAAATAAGAATCGGCAGAGAAAGATATAGAGAAATCTTGGCTATACGAATAGGCACGTGATAGTAAAGCGCATATAGCGGATAAGGAGGCCAGCAACTCTAAAGTACAAATATGTAGTCGTAACCTATATGCATAAACTACGTGAGCAATTGAATTCGAACTAGAGAGGTGATTAATAGATTTATGCTATAGTCATGGCAGCTTGTATGCTTTTGATTCTAGTTTATCAAATAATAGATTAGAATTGTCAGATAATATAATTTTATGTTATAATGAAGAAAAAATAGAGGTGTTCAAATGTCAGAAGCAGGTCATAAGTTTTTAGCAAAACTGGGAAAAAAACGCTTACGTCCAGGTGGAAAACGTGCTACAGATTGGTTAATTGCGGAAGGAGGAGTTTCAAAAGAAAAGAGAATACTAGAAGTTGCGTGCAATAGGGGAACTACAGCAATTGAGTTGGCACAGCGTTTTGGTTGTAAGATAACTGCTGTTGATATGGATGGACAAGCCTTAGAAGTGGCTAAAAAATCTGCTGAAACGGCAGGTGTTGGTCATTTGATCAGATTTGAAAGAGCAAATGCAATGAAACTTCCTTATGAAGATGCTAGTTTTGATATTGTTATAAATGAAGCTATGCTGACTATGCAAGCCGATCAAGCTAAGAAAAAATGTGTAATGGAGTATCTAAGGGTTTTAAAACCTGAAGGTCTTCTTTTGACACATGATGTGCTTCTTAAGGAAGCTAAAGAGTCTGTCAGACAGGAATTGTCACAAGCAATTCATGTAAATGTAGGTCCTTTAACTCAAGATGCTTGGGAACAGGTGATGATAGAATCAGGTTATCGTGATGTGAAAGTATTGACTGGTGAAATGACATTAATGAAATTATCAGGTATGATTTATGACGAAGGTTGGCTAGGAACTTTGAAAATTTGCGTAAATGCTTGTAAAAAGGAGAATAGAAAGCAGTTTTTAACTATGTATAAAATGTTTGCTAAGAATAAACAGAAATTGGGCTTTATTGCTATGGCTAGTTATAAATCGTCAAATCGTTAGATAATTATTGAAGTTAACTTTTCCTTTTTTCTTTCTTAAAAAATATGCTATAATAGAGAGTAAAAAACTTTGAAAGAAAGAAAAAGATGAATTTAAAAGATTATATCGCAACGATTGAAAATTATCCCAAGGAAGGCATCACCTTCCGTGATATCAGCCCATTGATGGCAGATGGCAATGCCTATAGCTATGCTGTTCGTGAAATCGTTCAGTATGCAACTGACAAGAAAATCGACATGATCGTGGGTCCAGAGGCTCGCGGATTTATTGTTGGCTGCCCAGTTGCTTTTGAGTTGGGAATTGGTTTTGCACCTGTTCGTAAGCCAGGAAAATTGCCACGTGAAGTCATTTCTGCTGATTATGAGAAAGAGTACGGTATTGATACCTTGACCATGCATGCTGATGCGATCAAGCCAGGCCAACGTGTTCTCATCGTAGATGATCTTTTGGCAACAGGCGGAACTGTTAAGGCAACGATTGAGATGATTGAAAGACTTGGTGGAGT
Source organism: Streptococcus oralis (assembly GCF_024399415.1). Lineage (NCBI taxonomy): Bacteria > Bacillati > Bacillota > Bacilli > Lactobacillales > Streptococcaceae > Streptococcus > Streptococcus oralis. The sequence continues at coordinate 1,457,614 of NZ_CP029257.1, read as the reverse complement.
TGTAGCCGGTTGTGCTTTCTTGATTGAGTTGGATGAGCTTAAAGGCCGTGAAAAAATCGGAGATTACGATTACAAGGTACTTATGCATTATTAATGAAAAACAGTCCTTGGGGCTGTTTTCTCTTCATCTGCTATATAAATTAACTATAGCTAGTTAGAGAAAAACTATAATTGAAAACTATATCTTCATACAGTATAATAAAGGGAAGAAGTATTTGGAGGTTTTTACTTTCAAACAGACAAGATCATTCCCGAAATAGAGAACTGTTAGGAGGGTATTATGCCGATTCGAATTGATAAAAAATTACCAGCTGTGGAGATTTTAAGGACTGAAAATATCTTTGTTATGGACGACCAACGGGCCGCTCATCAGGATATTCGCCCCTTGAAGATTTTGATTTTAAATCTCATGCCTCAAAAAATGGTAACAGAAACGCAACTCTTACGGCATTTGGCTAATACCCCTTTGCAACTAGATATTGATTTCTTATATATGGAAACACATCGTTCCAAGACAACCCGTGCCGAACATATGGAAACTTTCTATAAGACCTTCTCGGAAGTCAAGAATGACTTTTTTGATGGAATGATTATCACGGGAGCTCCAGTGGAGCACTTACCTTTTGAGGAGGTGGACTACTGGGAGGAGTTTAAACAGGTCATCGAATGGTCCAAGACGCATGTTTTTTCTACCCTGCATATCTGTTGGGGTGCCCAAGCAGGTCTTTATGCTCGCTATGGCGTTGAAAAACACCAAATGGAGCAAAAACTGTCAGGTATTTACCCTCAGGATACCTTGAAAGAGGGCCATCTTCTCTTTCGTGGTTTTGATGATAGCTATGTAGCTCCCCATTCTCGTCATACAGAAATCTATAAGGAAGAGATATTGGGAAAAACCAATCTGGAAATCCTCTCTGAGGGAGAACAAGTCGGCGTTTCAATTTTAGCCAGTCGGGATCTTCGTGAGATTTATAGTTTTGGTCATTTAGAATATGACCGTGATACTCTAGCAAAAGAGTATTTTCGTGATTGTGAGGCAGGACTTAATCCTAACATTCCGGAAAATTACTTCAAAAATGATGATGTGAATGAGACACCGTGTCTCTGTTGGTCTTCATCAGCTGCCCTCTTTTTCAGTAACTGGGTTAATTATGCTGTTTATCAGGAAACTCCATTTGACTGGAAAAAGGTAGAGGACGATGCAGCTTCATTTGGATATTTATAAGAGGAATTATGACATATTTTGACGCTTTTAAATCAGGGAACTTGGTTTTGCCAAGTGCCCTGCTCTTGCATTTTAAGGAACTCTTTCCTTCCAGCGAAGATTTTCTGGTCTGGCAATTTTTCTATTTACAAAATACCACAGCCTTAGGAGATGTTTCACCTAGTCAGATTGCTGAAATCATTGGGAAAGAGGTGGCAGATGTCAACCAATCCATTTCGAATTTGACTGAAAATGGTTTGCTACAATATCGAACTATTGAACTAAACGGGGAAATTGAGCTGATTTTTGATGCTAGTTTGGCTTTTGAACGCTTGGATAGCTTACTAGATAGCCAAACTCCAGCTACAACAGCCCCAAACCCGCAGAATCAGTTGAAGGATCTGGTTGAAACTTTTCAGCAGGAATTGGGACGCTTATTAACACCATTTGAAATCGAAGACCTTTCTAAGACTGTCAAAGAAGACGGAGTTAAGGCGGATTTGATCAAGGAAGCTCTCCGAGAGGCTGTTCTCAATGGCAAGCCAAACTGGAAATATATTCAGGCAATCCTACGAAACTGGCGCCATGAAGGCATCCAGTCTGTTGCCCAAGTAGAGGCCAAACGAGCAGAGCGAGAAGCCAACAATCCCAAACAAGTTCAGGCTTCGGCTGATTTCCTCGATGCCATGAATTTGTGGCAAGATTAGCCGCTTGAAAAATCTTGAAAATTAGAGTAAGGTTTGCAAGCTCCTTATAAATATGATAGAATAATAGTGAATAAAATGAAAAAAGAGGTATGTGAAATGTCACGTAAACCATTTATCGCTGGTAACTGGAAAATGAACAAAAATCCAGAAGAAGCAAAAGCATTCGTTGAAGCCGTTGCATCAAAACTTCCTTCATCAGACCTTGTTGAAGCAGGTATCGCAGCTCCAGCTCTTGATTTGACAGCTGTTCTTGCTGCTGCTAAAGGTTCAAACCTTAAAGTTGCTGCTCAAAACTGCTACTTTGAAAATGCAGGTGCTTTCACTGGTGAAACTAGCCCACAAGTTTTGAAAGAAATCGGTACTGACTACGTTGTTATCGGTCACTCAGAACGTCGTGACTACTTCCATGAAACTGACGAAGATATCAACAAAAAAGCAAAAGCAATCTTTGCAAACGGTATGCTTCCAATCATCTGTTGTGGTGAGTCACTTGAAACTTACGAAGCTGGTAAAGCTGCTGAATTCGTAGGTGCTCAAGTATCTGCTGCATTGGGTGGATTGACTGCAGAACAAGTTGCTGCATCAGTTATCGCTTATGAGCCAATCTGGGCTATCGGTACTGGTAAATCAGCTTCACAAGACGATGCACAAAAAATGTGTAAAGTCGTTCGTGACGTTGTAGCTGCAGACTTTGGTCAAGAAGTTGCGGACAAAGTTCGTGTTCAATACGGTGGTTCTGTTAAACCTGAAAACGTTGCTTCATACATGGCTTGCCCAGACGTTGACGGTGCCCTTGTTGGTGGTGCGTCACTTGAAGCTGAAAGCTTCTTGGCATTGCTTGATTTTGTAAAATAATCTCAGTTATTCCAGACAGTCTGCTAAGACTGTCTTTTTTTTAAAGACTGTATATTTTTCTTAAATTATCAGTCAATTACAACTTTTTTAATATGGGTTAATTTTCTTGCTTTTGTCTACTAGGAGTAGTATACTGAGATAGTAATCAATAAATATGGTTGCAAAAATAATATTATGAGGTGATCAATATGGTTGAATTGAAAAAAGAAGCAGTAAAAGACGTAACAACATTATCTAAAACAGCGCCAGTAGCATTGGCAAAAACAAAGGAAGTTTTGAACCAAGCAGTAGCGGACTTGTATGTGGCTCACATTGCTCTTCACCAAGTTCACTGGTATATGCGTGGTCGTGGTTTCCTCGTATGGCATCCAAAAATGGATGAATACATGGACAGCCTTGATGGCTATCTTGACGAAATCAGCGAACGTTTGATCACTCTTGGTGGCAAACCTTACTCAACTTTGACAGAATTCCTTCAACACAGTGAAATCGAAGAAGAAGAAGGAGAATTCCGTAACGTTGAAGAAAGCTTGGAACGTGTTCTAGCGATTTATCGCTACCTCATCACTCTTTTCCAAAAAGCTTTGGATGTGACTGATGAAGAAGGCGATGATGTTACAAACGATATCTTTGTTGGTGCTAAGGCTGAACTTGAAAAAACAGTTTGGATGCTTGCAGCAGAACTTGGACAAGCTCCTGGTTTGTAAAATATAGTTGCTACCCCTTTTATCATGAGGTGCTTGATAAGTGCCCATGACCAATCATCTTTTAAAAAGTCATGTAACTGTAAACAGTTGCATGATTTTTTTGTCTGCTAGACTTAGGACACATTGTCAAAAGTAGGATTTTACGGTATAATAGTTGCTGTTCAATAACATATGAATTTTAAAGAATAATTGTTAGTTTAAGGAGGACTTATGAACAACTTACCAAATTGCCCAAAATGTAATTCAGAATATGTCTACGAAGACGGAAGTCTCTTGGTCTGCCCAGAGTGTGCCTATGAATGGAACCCTGCAGAAGTTGCAGAAGTAGAAGAAGGTGTTGTTGCTATCGATGCCAATGGAAATAAATTGGCTGACGGCGATACTGTAACCCTTATCAAAGACTTGAAAGTAAAAGGTGCGCCAAAGGATTTGAAACAAGGAACTCGCGTTAAAAATATCCGTATCGTAGAAGGTGACCACAACATCGACTGTAAGATTGATGGTTTTGGAGCTATGAAACTCAAGTCAGAATTTGTTAAGAAAATCTAGCCATGAAACTGAATTATAAATTTATCTTTTATAGTCGTGTGCTCTTGTTCTTAGCGGCATTTACAGGAGTTTATTTGGAGATTACCAAGCACGGTGGCTTTGGTATGCTCCTTTACTACACAGTGTTGTCCAATCTTTTGGTAACGATTTTCACGGGTTATCTGCTCCGTGTGATGAGCCGTTCAGGTGAAAATTGGCAAAGTCCGACCTTGCTTCGTCTCAAGGGTGGTGTTACCATGAGTATCATGATTACCTGTGTGATTTACCATTTTATGCTTGCTCCGATCGCGACAGACTTTTACCGTGTGGAAAATTTCCTTTGCCACTATATCGTTCCACTCTGGTTTTTAGCCGACACCCTCTTCTTCGATAAACGTGGTCAATACAAGATCTGGGATCCAGTCTTGTGGACCATCTTGCCCTTGATTTATATGATTTTTGCCTTGTTTAATGGCTTGGTCTTAAAACTCAATATTCCGAATTCCAAGGACAATCCCTTCCCTTATTTCTTTTTAAATGTGAACAAGGGTTGGGACGTGGTTATCAAATGGTGTTTGATCATTTTTGCGGCCTATATGGTTGCAGGCTTCATCTTCTATCTGATCAAGCAAATCAAGCGAAAATAGTCTTCCTATTAGGAAAGTTAGGACGGAGTCTCTAGTTCAATCGGGCTCCTTCTTTTCTTGCCATCTTCCTTTTAAAAGGATCAACAGTGAGAAATATACAGAAAGAAAATTCATGAAACAATATTTAGAACGGGCTAGTATTTTGGCCCTCTCCCTCGTTTTGATTACCTCCTTCTCCATCTCAAGTGCTCTGCCAGCCATGTTTGACTACTATCAAGGCTATCCCAAAGAACAAATCGAGCTCCTGGTCAGTCTTCCTTCTTTTGGAATTATGATTATGCTGGTTTTAAATGGGTTTTTGGAGCGGTTATTTCCTGAGCGACTTCAGATTAGTCTAGGACTTCTCATCCTTTCTATCGGTGGAACTGCCCCTTTCTGGTATCAGGAGTACAACTTTGTCTTTGCGATGCGGATTTTATTTGGCTTGGGTGTTGGAATGATTAATGCCAAGGCCATTTCCATCATTAGCGAACGCTATCATGGAAAGACACGGATCCAGATGTTGGGTCTTCGCGGATCAGCAGAAGTTGTCGGGGCATCGATTTTGACTCTAGTGGTAGGTCAACTCTTATCCTTGGGATGGACAGTGACCTTCTTGGCCTACAGTGCAGGATTTTTAGTATTGATCCTTTATCTGCTCTTTGTCCCTTATGGGAAAGAAAAGAAAGAAACAAAGAAAAAAGAGGCCGAAACAATTCGTTTGACAGGACAGATGAAAGGCTTGATTTTTCTATTAGCTGTCGAAGCAGCAGTTGTTGTCTGCACCAACACAGCTATCACCATTCGTATTCCTAGTCTGATGGTGGAAAGAGGTCTAGGGGATGCCCAGTTATCGAGCTTGGTTTTAAGTATCATGCAGTTGATTGGTATCTTGGCAGGTGTGAGTTTTTCTTTCTTTATCTCTCTGTTTAAAGAAAGATTGCTCCTTTGGTCAGGCATCACCTTTGGATTGGGGCAAATTGTGATTGCTTTGTCTCCGTCATTGGGTGTGATGGTAGTTGGAAGTGTTGTGGCAGGTTTTTCTTACAGTGTGGCCTTGACCACTGTCTTTCAGCTTCTTTCTGAAAGAATCCCAGCCAAGCTCCTTAATCAGGCAACATCTTTTGCAGTGCTAGGATGTAGCTTTGGAGCCTTTACGACACCGTTTATTCTTGGGGCGATTGGTTTGGTGACTCAAAACGGTATGTTGGTCTTCACCATTTTAGGATGTTGGTTGATTGTCACTTCTATCTTTGTTATGTACGCACTTCAAAAGAGAGCTTAGGATTGGTTTCCTAAGTTTTTCTTTTTAGGAATTTTGTACCCAGACAATTTTTGATTTTTAAACTTGTTTACACTTTTATTTCCTGATAAAATAGAAGTTATGACAAGATATAAAGCAACTATTTCTTATGATGGTTTTGCCTTTGCTGGTTTTCAGCGCCAGCCTCATGCGCGGAGCGTTCAAGAGGAAATTGAGAAAACCTTAACGAGACTCAATAAGGGGCAAGCCATCACTGTACACGGTGCTGGTAGGACGGATAGTGGGGTCCATGCTCTTGGTCAGGTTATTCATTTTGACCTGCCCTATCAGATGGATGAGGAAAAACTCCGTTTTGCTCTGGATACCCAGTCACCAGAAGATATCGATGTGATTTCAATTGAGCTTGTGGCGGATGATTTTCATTGTCGTTATGCAAAACATAGCAAGACATATGAGTTTATCGTGGATAGGGGGCGTCCTAAAAATCCGATGCGCCGTCACTATGCTACTCACTTTCCCTATCCCCTCGATGTGGAGCGAATGCAGATAGCTGCCAAGAAATTAGAAGGAACCCACGATTTTACCGGTTTTACAGCATCTGGAACCAGTGTAGAGGACAAGGTTCGGACCATTACAGAAGCCAGTCTTAGGATTGATGAGACAGGGCAGTTTTTGACTTTTACCTTTTCAGGAAATGGTTTCTTGTATAAGCAGATTCGCAATATGGTGGGGACGCTGCTCAAAATCGGAAATAATCGGATGCCAGTTGAGCAGATTGACCTCATCTTAGAGAAGAAGGACAGGCAGCTAGCAGGTCCAACGGCGGCACCAAATGGCTTGTATTTAAAGGAGATTCGTTATGAAGAATAATCGTATTTTAGCACTTTCTGGGAATGATATTTTTAGTGGTGGAGGTCTGTCAGCTGATTTGGCTACCTATACCTTGAACGGCTTGCATGGTTTCGTAGCAGTGACTTGTTTGACAGCTTTGACAGAAAAGGGGTTTGAAGTCTTTCCTACGGATGATACTATTTTCCAACATGAGTTGGATAGCTTGCGTGATGTGGACTTTGCAGGGATTAAGATTGGCCTTCTTCCTACTGTCAGTGTGGCTGAGAAAGCCTTAGACTTTATCAAGCAACGTCCGGGAGTGCCTGTGGTATTGGATCCCGTCTTGGTCTGCAAGGAAACGCATGATGTAGCGGTCAGCCAACTCTGTCAAGAGTTGATTCGTTTTTTTCCTCATGTTAGCGTGATTACACCTAATCTCCCAGAAGCAGAATTGCTAGCTGATCAGGAGATCAAAACCTTGGAAGATATGAAAGCTGCAGCGCAGAAATTGTATGATTTAGGAGCGCCGGCAGTTATTATCAAGGGTGGCAATCGCCTTAGTCAGGACAAGGCTGTGGATGTCTTTTATGATGGACAAACTTTCACTGTCCTAGAAAATCCCGTTATCCAAGGGCAGAATGCTGGTGCAGGATGTACCTTTGCCTCAAGCATTGCCAGTCACTTGGTTAAAGGTGATGAACTTTTACCAGCAGTAGAGAGCTCGAAAGCTTTCGTTTACCGTGCTATTGCACAAGCAGATCAATATGGAGTAAGACAATATGAAGCAAACCAAAACAACTAAAATCGCCCTTGTATCTCTTTTAACCGCCCTTTCAGTAGTTCTAGGTTATTACTTGAAAATTGGAACGCCAACAGGAATATTGACTCTCTTGGACGCAGGTATTTTCTTTACTGCTTTTTACTTTGGCAGTAAAGAAGGAGCTGTCGTTGGAGGACTAGCAGGATTCCTAATTGACCTTCTATCAGGCTATCCACAGTGGATGTTTTTTAGCTTGATAAATCATGGCTTGCAAGGTTATTTTGCAGGTTTTAAAGGCAAATGGCAATGGCTGGGCCTAGTCTTAGCTACTATCGTCATGGTAAGTGGCTACGCTCTGGGCTCGACTCTAATGAATGGCTGGTCAGCAGCCTTACCAGAAATTCTTCCAAACTTCCTGCAAAATACCTTGGGGATGATTGTGGGATTTGTAGTCTTTCAGAGTGTTAAGAAGATTAAGTAGAGAGGTTGAGTCAAAAGTCTTTAAAATCAAAAAACGCATAGTATCAGGTGTTGAATAAACTTGATACTATGCGTTTTATTATTTTGACTCTCAGTCTTCCTGTAGATAATAGGAAATTACAACAGAAGAATTACTATCAAAATAGGAATCTTTATCAAAATATTTGCAATTTTCTATTGTAATACTATGTATTTTGTAATTTTTAATAAAATGAGGTAATTTTTCATATTTTTCTTCAAGTAATGTTACATTATGAAATCCAATATTCTCAAAAAGCTCTTTTACTTCGAAAGGTTCTTTTGCAAGTAAAATCTCATAATCATCAGGTGGAAGAATATACTGATTCTTTAAAATATCATTAAGCCGCTCCGAAATTCGTAAACTAACATTTTTAGGCATACTTGAGTCAGTGTTTTCACTTGAGATTCTAACTTTTCCTGTTAAAATTCCATAATCATTATAATCTAAAGTAAAACACCAAGTTGAAATTCGACTATTTGAATATACCTCCAAATTAATTAAAGCTTGGCTAATTTCTACTTTTTTTATTCGAATAATTTTATCGGTTTCTTCGTGAATTATTCTATTGAACTCTTCTTGATTTAAGAATTCTGGAAATTGAATGGATAAAGATTGTCTAAGCTCCTCATCTTGTTTCTTTTCAAGACGCTCTTGACTATTCCATGAGTGTACTTCAAGAATAATATTTACAACTTTACCTGGAATACTTATAACATTAGAAATTCCTGTCATAGTATTATTGACTATATTCACAGCTCCATCTACAGTATTGCCAGTTATTTTTGAAGTTTCATCGACAACTATTTTTACGGCTTTTGAAGTCTCATTAGCAATATCATTAACAACCTTCGAGGATTCATTAACGATACCATTTACAACCTTAGAAGTTTCGTTAGTAACGTTGTCAACTAATTTAAAGAAATCATTTAACATAAAATAATACCATTAATCAAAATAAAGCAAGTCTTTGCTGGTGCTGGTGAAGAGGTCAAAGCCATCCTTAGTGACGACACCGCAGTCTTCGATACGGACACCGACTTTTCCAGGGATATAGATACCTGGTTCAACAGAGAAGCACATGCCTTCTTCGATGACCATGTCGTTTCCTTCCATGATAGATGGAAATTCGTGGACATCCATACCGATACCGTGACCGAGACGGTGGTTGAAGTACTCACCGTAGCCCGCTTTTTCGATGACTTCACGGGCGGCGCGGTCCACTTCATGGGCAGTCACACCTGGATTGATAAAGTCAAGGGCAGCTTGTTGGGCTTCAAGGGTCAAGTTGTAAATATCTTTTTTGAATTGGTCTGGTTTGCCGACAGCGATCGTACGAGTCATATCTGAGGCGTAGCCATTGACCATGACACCGAGGTCAAAGAGGAGAAGGGCATCCTTTTCGACCTTGTTTGCTCCAGGGATACCGTGTGGATTTGCAGCGTTATCACCAGTCAAGACCATGGTATCAAAGCTCATTTCATAGCCTTCATGCTTCATGGCAAAGTCGATTTGTGCAATGATATCTGTCTCAGTCTTATCAAGAGAAATATTGTCAAAACCAACTTTAACCGCCTTATCAGCATAGAGACCAGCAACCATCATTTTTTGCACTTCATCAGCTGATTTGATGAGGCGCATGCGTTGGATGCGAGGAGTGAGGTTTTCAAACTCAGCAGTTTCAAAAACTGTTTTCAAACCATGGTATTTGGTTAAGATGAGATTGTCAAACTCGACTGCCACACGTCTGAAGTCTAACTGTGGCAAGGCATTTTGGATTTTCTTCCAAGGGTTTTCAGAGTCCACATAGCCCATAACTGGGAAGGAAACAGTGCTTGTTGCACGCTCTACTTCAAGGGCTGGAACGAAGAGAAGCGGTTCCTGATTTGCTAGGACAAAGAGGAACATTTGGCGTTCATGGGGATCACTGTAAAAGCCAGTGAGGTAATTGATAGTGACGGGGTCAGATACGACAGCGACGTCTAGTTTTTCTGATTCAAGATATGTTAGGATTTGTTGTAATTTAGACATATGCTACCTTCTTTCTACCCCTCTATTTTGGCAAAAAAAGAGAGAAAATGCAAGGGAGAAGGGTAAAAGAACAGGCAAAAAGAACTCCGACAAGATAGGGGAGTTCTTTGATATAATTTTCCTTAGTTTAAGAAAAGTCAGCCTTGCTTTTGACGTCGCTGTATTCTTCAGCGATTTCTTGACTGAGGATGTTCTCATAGGCAGGGAGTTGGATATCCTGACCGTATTTCTTCTTGAGAGCAGTAGTGACGAGGCGATAAGCCAGATTGGCATTACGAGAGAGGATAGGTCCGTGGAAGTAGGAACCAAAGACGTTCTTATAATGAACCCCTTCGCCGACCTTTTCTTCGTTGTTTCCATTTCCATAGACCACCTGTCCCAGTGGTTTTTGGTCATCTGAGAGGAAGGTGCGACCTTGATGATTTTCAAAGCCATAGTAGGTTTCATCGAAGTCTTCATTGTGAATCTTGATGTCACCGATAAAGCGGTTGTTGGTTTGGTTGAGGGTATAATGTCCCATGACACCGAGCCCTTCGATGCGTTTACCTGAAGCCTCAACATAATATTGGCCCAATAGTTGGAAACCACCGCAGATGGCTAGAACTACGCCGTCGTTTTGGATGTAGTTGTCAATGCTCTCTTTTTTAGCAGGAAGGTCTCCAGCGATAATACTTTGTTCAAAGTCTTGACCACCACCGAAAAAGGCGATGTCGTAGTGATTTTCATCAAAGTCATCATGAAGTGAAACGATGTCAACCGTCACATGGGCCCCTAGTTTTTCAGCCACATACTTGAGCATGAGGATGTTTCCATTATCCCCGTAGGTATTCATAAGGTTTCCATAGAGGTGGGCGATGTTGAGCTGATAAGGGTAGTTGCCAGCTTTTGAGGAAAGTGAAGTATAAACCATCAGTTCATCTCCTTTCTAACAATCTGACGACTAGCCAGCAGTTCGCGGAATTCAAGCATAGCAGTATAGGTTGCTAGGATATAGGCATGCTTACAATCTTGGTTCTCAATGGTCTTGAGAACTTGTTCCAGACTACTTGTCTCAGTGATTTTATCAGCTGGGTAGCCCGTTACCCGTAGACGACGAGCGATTTCAGAATGACGAACACCGCCAGCGTTGATTTCAGGAATGTCCATGTCAGTGATTTGTTCAAAGTCAGCATCCCAAATCCAGCTAGTATCAATCCCATCAGCATAGTTGGCGTTGAGAAGGACAGATAGGCTAAATGGATAAGGAGCTAGTTTGATCATCTCGATAGCTTGGGTAGCACCGACTGGATTCTTAATCAAGACAAGAGTACATTCCTTATCACCGATATGGAAGGTCTCCTGGCGTCCAAAGACAGCACGGCTCTTGTCAAATCCTTGCTTGATCAGTTGTGAATCAGCACCGAGGAAACGGGCAATAGCAACCGCAGCAAGGGCATTGTAGATATTATAGAGTCCACCGATTTGGATGCCGTATTCTTGGCCGTCAATGACAAAGCGAGAGCGATTGTTGGTCAACTCAACCAGTTCTGTCAGACGGTAGTCCAAGTCAGGACGTTTGCAGCCACAATTTTCGCAGATATAGGCCCCCAAGTTGGCATAGGTATTGTGCTCATATTTGAGGATGCCTTGACAGTCAGGGCAGAGAATACCTTCAGTATTGTAGTGAGCAAGTTGGGCTGGCCCTTTCTCCAAGTCAAAACCAAAATACTGAACAGGATTTGGAATAGCTGGCTTGTAGAAAAGCGGACTGTCACCATTGAGGAGAACAGTAGCCGTAGGCACCTTACGAATGGCATCCAAAATCATGTTGTAGGTCGTATAGATCTCACCGTATCGGTCCATCTGATCGCGGAAGATATTAGTGATGACAAAAAGGCTAGGATGGATGTAGTCACAGATACGAGATAGGCTGGCCTCATCAATTTCGAGGACGGCAATGTTTTTTCCAGTTTTAGAAGATTTGGCGGTCAAGAAGGTTGTTGTAATCCCTGTAATCATATTGGCACCGCTAGGATTGGTCAGAACCTGACCATAGACTTCTTTTAAAATGCCGACAGTGAGAGCAGTTGTCAGGGTTTTCCCGTTGGTTCCAGTGACCACGACAATCTCGTAGTTCTTAGCTAGATTTTGTAAAATATCTTTATCAAATTGGAGGGCAAGTTTTCCTGGGAGCGTACTTCCACGACCAAGACGGTTCAAGATGAAGTGAGAAGAACGCCCAGCAAGAAGGCCCAAAGTAGTTTTTAATTTCATGTTTCTATTATATCATAAAAGAGGGAAAAGACAGATTTGATACTCAATGAAAATCAAAGAGCAAACTAGGAAGCTAGCCGCAGGCTGTACTTGAGTACGGCAAGGTGAAGCTGACGTAGTTTGAATTTGATTTTCGAAGAGTATGAGATTTCGCAGAAACAAAAACAGCCCGAAGAGGGCTGTTAGCTAACAAATCAGTCTCAACTTAAATCGCAAACAAGTCATTCAAGTTCTCAGCCAAGGTTGGGTGAGTGAAGATCTGTTTTGTGAAGTAAGTGTAAGGAATCTTGTTGTCCATTGCAACAGTGATGATGTTGATGATTTCTTGAGAACCTTCTGAGAAGATGCTTGCACCAAGAATCTCTTTAGTTTCAGTATTGACAACAGCTTTGAAAGCTCCGCGAAGGTCTCCGTTTACGTGACCACGAGGCATGGCAGCAACAGGGATTTCCTTGACAGCGTATGGGAGTTTCAAATCAGCTGCTTGGCTTTCCGTCAAACCAACTTGTGAAAGTGCAGGTGTGATGAACATGGTGTTTGGTACATTGAGACGGTCTTCAAGTGTGTAGCTACCATCTCCAGCAAGGTAACTATAGACAACACGGAAGTCATCAAGTGAGATGTAGGTAAATTGTGGTCCACCGTTGACGTCTCCGACTGCAAAGACACCAGGAACGTTTGTTTGACAATGTTTGTCTACTTTGATAGCACCACGTTCAGTAAGTTCGATATCTGTATATTCAAGTTGAAGTGGTTCTACATTCGGTTTACGTCCAGTTGCGTAGAGAAGGGCATCGAAGCGGTAAGTTTCGTTTTCAGTTACGACAAGGACTTGGTCACCGTCGTTTTTGATTTCAGTGGTACGGATGTTTTGAAGCAATTCAATACCGTCTTCTTCCATGTATTGCTTAGCAAGAGCTGCGATGGAAGGTTCTGCACGAGGTAGGAAAGTATCCAAGGCATCTAGGACTGTAACCTTGCTTCCAAGTTTGTTGTAAAGGCCTGCAAATTCAAGACCGATATTTCCGCCACCAAGGACACCAAGTTTTTCAGGCAATTTATCCAAGTTTTGGATACCTGTTGAGTCAAAGACATTCTTACTTGTAGCAAGTCCAGGGATTGGCAAGACGTTTGAAACGGCACCGGTATTGATAACGATAATTTCAGCAGTCAGTTCTTGTTTTTCATCACCTGCTTGGATTTCGATGACTTTATTTGAAAGGAAGTGAGCTTCCGCATCAAAGATATCCACACCTGTACCAGCAACAGTAGCATAGTTTTTACCATTGAGGCGACTAGTGATAGTATTTTTGGTAGCAATGACATCTTCAAAAGACAAATCTTTCTCAGCAGCAACTAGCAAGGTTTTAGTTGGGATACATCCGATGTTGATACAAGTTCCACCGTACATAGCTTTGCTACGTTCAACGAGGGCAACTTTTTTGCCAGCTGAAGCTAGTTTACCAGCCAGTGTCTTCCCAGCTTTACCAAATCCAATAACAATTAAATCATATGTTAACATTTATAGTCCTCCTATTCGATTTTCATTCTAGCATAAGAAAAAACTTTTTGCACAAATCTGCTACGGGAAAGACAGAAAAAGATAAAAACGCTTTCCAAACAAAAAACTAGTAATTTTTTGACAAGCTTGATAAACTAAAATCCTATCTATTTTTATATAAAATAGAATAAATGTTCGAAAATAGGAGGTTTTATGAAATCGAATCGTTATATTATTGCCTTTGCTGGGGTCATTTTACACTTAATGCTGGGTTCGACTTATGCTTGGAGTGTTTATCGCAACCCTATTATTGAAAAAACGGGATGGGATCAGGCTTCTGTTGCCTTTGCCTTTAGTCTAGCAATCTTTTGTTTGGGATTATCGGCTGCATTTATGGGGCGTTTGGTAGAAAAATTTGGTCCGAGAGTCATGGGGAGTCTATCTGCTTTTCTATACGCAGGTGGAAATATCTTAACAGGATTTGCAATAGACCGTCAGGAGCTGTGGTTGTTGTATCTCGCTTATGGTATTTTAGGTGGGCTTGGTTTGGGAGCAGGCTATATTACCCCTGTGTCAACGATTATAAAATGGTTTCCTGATAAACGTGGTCTCGCAACAGGTTTAGCGATTATGGGGTTTGGTTTTGCTTCTTTATTGACTAGTCCCATAGCGCAACATCTCATCGCAGGGGTAGGGCTTGTAGAAACTTTTTATATTTTAGGTGCAAGTTACTTTATTATCATGCTCCTAGCTTCACAATTCATTAAGCGTCCAAATGAGCAAGAGCTTGCAATTTTATCTGTTTCAGGGAAAGAAAAAACAGTCTCTTTGACGCAAGGAATGGCTGCGAATCAGGCCCTGAAAAGCAATCGGTTTTATATACTTTGGATTATTTTCTTTATCAACATAGCTTGTGGTTTAGGCTTAATATCAGCGGCATCGCCAATGGCACAGGAGATGGCTGGCTTGTCTACAAGTCATGCAGCAGTAATGGTGGGCGTTTTAGGGATTTTCAATGGGTTTGGTCGTTTGCTCTGGGCGAGTTTATCTGACTATATCGGTCGCCCTCTAACCTTTAGTATATTACTGCTTGTCAATCTTTTCTTTTCTCTCTCACTTTGGCTCTTTACAGAATCCGTTTTATTTGTAGTCGCTATGTCTATTTTGATGACTTGCTATGGAGCTGGTTTTTCATTGATTCCGGCTTATCTCAGTGATATTTTTGGAACCAAGGAATTGGCCGCTCTGCATGGATATATTTTAACAGCTTGGGCAATGGCTGGTTTAGCAGGGCCTATTTTATTAGCAGAGACTTATAAAATAGCTCATTCTTACACACAAACCTTGTTCGTTTTTCTCATTTTATATAGTATAGCCTTGGCTTTGTCTTATTATCTAGGTCGTTCAATCAAAAAGGAAATCCAAAAACCGCTTACATGATTTTCCTTAAGGATTCTACTATCTTTTGCCCCGCTCTTGTGTTATACTAGATAGGTTGCAAAGAAACTAGTACTTTTCTTTCGTGGAAAAGAAGCAACACGGTATCTCATTTTTGTTGAAGATACGTCATGAAAAGAAAAGTATAAACTAAAGCCCTATAGGGTGGCTTCGCACCACCTTTAGAAAGAAGAATAACGTGAAATTTAATGAATTTAACTTGTCTGCTGAATTGCTAGCAGAGATTGAAAAAGCTGGATTTGTAGAAGCCAGTCCCATCCAAGAACAGACCATTCCCTTGGCTCTCGAAGGAAAAGACGTTATCGGTCAAGCTCAGACTGGTACAGGAAAAACTGCAGCTTTTGGCTTGCCAACCCTTGAAAAAATCCGTACAGAAGAAGCGACCATCCAAGCCTTGGTCATCGCTCCAACTCGTGAACTCGCTGTTCAAAGCCAAGAAGAACTCTTCCGATTTGGCCGTAGCAAGGGAGTGAAAGTTCGCTCAGTTTACGGTGGTTCCAGCATTGAAAAACAAATCAAGGCCCTTAAATCTGGTGCCCATATCGTGGTAGGAACACCAGGCCGTCTCTTGGACTTGATTAAACGCAAGGCCTTGAAATTACAAGACATTGAAACCCTCATCCTTGACGAAGCGGATGAAATGCTCAATATGGGCTTCCTTGAAGACATCGAAGCCATCATTTCCCGTGTCCCTGAAAATCGTCAAACCTTGCTCTTTTCAGCAACCATGCCAGATGCTATCAAACGTATTGGTGTTCAGTTTATGAAGGACCCTGAGCATGTCAAGATTGCTGCAAAGGAATTGACAACAGAGCTGGTGGACCAGTACTATATCCGTGTCAAAGAACAAGAGAAATTTGATACCATGACACGTCTTATGGATGTGGAACAACCAGAGCTTGCTATCGTATTTGGTCGTACCAAACGCCGTGTAGATGAATTGACTCGTGGACTTAAAATTCGTGGCTTCCGTGCAGAAGGGATTCATGGTGATTTGGACCAAAACAAACGTCTTCGTGTCCTTCGGGATTTTAAAAATGGCAATCTAGATGTTCTCGTTGCGACAGACGTTGCAGCGCGTGGTTTGGATATCTCAGGTGTGACCCATGTCTACAACTACGATATTCCACAAGATCCTGAAAGCTATGTTCACCGTATCGGTCGTACAGGTCGTGCTGGTAAGTCAGGTCAATCCATTACTTTCGTAGCTCCAAATGAAATGGGCTATCTCCAAATCATCGAAAACTTGACCAAGAAGCGCATGAAAGGTCTTAAACCTGCAAGTGCAGAGGAAGCCTTCCAAGCTAAGAAACAAGTAGCGCTCAAGAAAATCGAACGAGACTTCGCAGACGAAGCCATTCGTGGGAACTTTGAAAAATTTACTAAAGATGCTCGTAAGTTAGCTGCAGAATTTAGTCCAGAAGAATTGGCTATGTATATCTTGAGTCTGACAGTCCAAGATCCAGACAGCCTTCCTGAAGTGGAGATTGCGCGTGAAAAACCACTGCCATTTAAACCATCAGGTAATGGATTCGGTGGCAAAGGTAAGGGAGGTCGTGGAGGCCGTCGTAGGGACGACCGTCGAGACCGTGATCGCCGCGGCAATGGTCGCCGTGATGATTTCAAAAAAGGCAGTCGTGGAAACGATCGTTTTGATAAAGACAGACGTTACCGTAATAAAGACAATAAAAAACCTCGCAACACTTCAAGCGAAAAGAAGACCGGCTTTGTTATTCGTAACAAAGGAGACAAATAGAAAAAAGCGATTCACACTGTGAATCGCTTTTATATATAAGGAGACCGATAGTAAAAGAAGATGGTGATAGTAAAGGATAGGTGAAACGGAAAGGGATTTATCATGTCATCTTCTTATGATGTTATGATATCAAAAATAAAATAGGATGTCAATAAAAAAATCGCTTTTTTTCTAAAATATTTTTGCTGTTCAAAATTGCAATTAAATAAGCAATTTTCAGATAATTATTGAAATAAAGACTTTTCTATGTTATAATGGAAGCGATTATATGCGAGGTAAAAAATGGCACATTTATTAGAAAAAACAAGAAAAATCACGTCTATTCTAAAGCGCTCAGAAGAGCAACTCCAAGATGAACTTCCTTACAATGCGATCACACGCCAGTTAGCTGATATTATTGACTGTAACGCTTGTATTGTGAATAACAAGGGACGTCTCTTGGGCTACTTTATGCGTTATAAGACAAATAATGACCGTGTAGAACAGTTCTTCCAAACCAAAACCTTCCCTGAGGTCTATGTACAAGGGGCAAACATGATTTATGATACGGAAGCCAATCTTCCTGTTGAACATGATTTGACCATTTTCCCTGTGGAGAGCCGTGCGGACTTTCCAGATGGGTTGACAACCATCGCTCCGATTCATGTATCAGGGATTCGCCTAGGTTCGTTGATCATTTGGCGCAATGATAAGAAATTTGAAGATGAAGATTTGATCCTTGTCGAGATTGCGAGCACGGTTGTGGGAATTCAACTATTGAACTTCCAACGTGAAGAAGATGAGAAAAATATTCGCCGTCGTACAGCTGTTACTATGGCGGTCAACACCCTTTCCTATTCAGAACTTCGTGCCGTATCAGCTATTTTAGCTGAATTGGATGGAAATGAAGGGCAGTTGACTGCGTCTGTTATTGCAGACCGTATTGGCATTACACGCTCAGTGATTGTCAATGCGCTTCGTAAATTGGAGTCTGCGGGAATTATTGAGAGTCGTTCACTAGGAATGAAGGGGACCTATCTCAAGGTATTGATTTCAGATATTTTTGAGGAAGTGAAAAAGAGGGACTACTAATGGCAAAGGCTTTAATCTCGATTGACTATACAGAGGATTTCGTAGCAGACCATGGAAAGCTAACTGCTGGCGCACCTGCTCAAGCGATATCAAAAGCCATTGATCAGGTAACTAGATTAGCTTTTGATCGTGGAGACTATGTCTTTTTTACCATTGATGCTCATGAAGAGAAGGATACATTCCACCCAGAAAGCAAGCTCTTTCCACCGCACAACATCATCGGAACTAGTGGGCGTAACCTTTATGGCTCCCTAGCTGATTTTTATGCTGAGCATGAGGCGGATAGTCGTGTCTTTTGGATGGATAAGCGTCACTATTCAGCTTTTTCAGGAACGAACTTAGATATCCGTTTGCGAGAACGTCGGGTTGACACTGTTATCTTAACAGGTGTTTTGACGGACATTTGCGTCCTTCATACGGCTATTGATGCTTATAATTTAGGTTATCAAATTGAGATTGTTAAGCCTGCAGTTGCCTCTATTTGGCCAGAAAATCATCAGTTTGCTCTTGGGCATTTTAAGAACACATTGGGAGCAAAATTACTGGATGAAAACCTTGCTGAAATTGAACTATAAGCCTGTTGGAAAAATGAAAAAAATCTGAAAAAAGTGTTGACAAAGATTTTGAAAGTTGATATACTAGTAAAGTAATCGACGCGGGGATGGCGGAATTGGCAGACGCGCAGGACTAAGGATCCTGTGACCGCTTTAGGTCGTGAGGGTTCAAGTCCCTCTCTCCGCATAGGGTAAGAGTTAGCTTTGGCTAGCTCTTTTTTTGTTAGCACGCATAGTGATTATTCAACAAGAGAGGTCTACCTTTCTTGTTTTTTTCTTTTTTTAAATAGTGCTATAATATAGATAGAAAGTAACTGCAAAAAGTCTTATATGAAAGATCATCGAGTAATGGATACTAATAGGCTTGGTTAAAACGGATATATAAGGTAGGAAAGGAGGAGTAGATAGTCGTTTGGTATTTGAAATGAGTATTTCAAAAGTGTAAAGGAGGATTACGATGGTTAATGAACTTCAACGAATAATGAGCGCCTTTATTCAAATTCTCTTTATTATTTTACTACCTTCTATCTGGTGGTTTATGACTATGAGGGGGAAAGTTCCATTTATGGAATGGATCGGACTAAAAGCTATTAAAAGAGTAAAAACTTTGCATCTGATTTTATGGATGGTGGGGGGATTTTCTTTATTTACTATTTTTTCTATCCTTATCTTTCCTCTTACTCGTGGTCTAGAAACAGCTACTTCGGCTTTTTCTGCTATGGAATATAAGGCTTTACCAAGTATTCTAATTTACAGTATTTTGCAAACATCTTTACCAGAGGAACTATTATTTAGAGGTTTTCTACTGAAACGAATGGCAAATCACATGCCGTTTGTCTTTGCAAATACCATACAGGCCTTCGCTTTTGGATTGCTTCATGGAGTATTGTTTGCTTCAGTAGTGAGTTTGGAAGTCACTTTTTTCATTGTATTTTTTACTGGAGCAATAGCAGCTTATCTTGGCTTTGTTAATGAAAAGATAGCAGGAGGATCAATTTTACCAAGTTGGCTAATGCATGCCACAGCCAACATCCTCTCTGGTTTAGTTTCTGCATTTTCTTTGCTTTGAGTGGATGCAGTTATAAAAATGGAGCTGGTAGAAATACCAGCTTTTTTTCAAAAAATAAATCAAAATTTTTTTCGATTTCATAAACATTTCATATTTGGATTTTATAATAGTCTTACAAATATGGAGGTGACAAATGAATCCAATCCAAAGAGCTTGGGCTTATGTCAGCAGAAAACGACTGAGAAGTTTTATTTTATTTCTGATTTTATTTGTTCTTTTAGCAGGAATTTCAGCCTGTTTGACGCTGATGAAGTCCAACAAAACAGTAGAAAGCAATCTTTACAAATCTCTTAATACCTCTTTTTCTATTAAGAAGATAGAGAATGGTCAGACCTTCAAGTTATCGGACCTAGCATCAGTTAGCAAGATTAAGGGACTGGAAAATGTCTCTCCTGAACTCGAGACGGTCGCAAAACTGAAAGACAAGGAAGCAGTGAGTGGCGAGCAGAGCGTAGAACGTGATGATTTGTCAGCATCAGACAAGAATTTGGTTAGCTTAACAGCTCTTGAGGATTCATCCAAGGATGTCACCTTTACCAGTTCGGCTTTCAATCTAAAGGAAGGCCGACACCTTCAAAAAGGGGATTCCAAGAAAATCCTGATCCACGAAGAGTTGGCTAAGAAGAACGGTCTTTCGCTTCATGACAAGATTCGCTTGGATGCCGGACAGTCAGAATCTGGAAAAGGACAGACAGTTGAGTTTGAGATTGTTGGCATCTTTTCTGGTAAAAAGCAAGAAAAGTTCACAGGCTTATCTTCTGACTTCAGTGAAAACCAGGTCTTTACAGACTATGAAAGTAGCCAAACGCTTCTGGGAAATAGTGAACCGCAAGTCAGTGCAGCGCGCTTCTATGTAGAAAATCCTAAGGAAATGGACGGACTCATGAAGCAGGTAGAAAACCTGGCTTTAGAAAGTCAAGGCTACCAAGTCGAGAAGGAAAACAAGGCCTTTGAACAAATCAAAGACTCAGTTGCAACTTTCCAAACCTTCCTGACCATCTTCCTTTATGGGATGTTGATAGCAGGAGCAGGAGCCTTAATCTTGGTCTTGTCTCTCTGGTTGAGAGAAAGGGTCTACGAAGTAGGGATTCTTCTGGCACTTGGAAAAGGCAAGAGTTCGATTTTCCTACAATTCTGTTTAGAGGTAGTTTTGGTATCTCTCGGAGCTTTGCTTCCATCCTTTATCGCTGGGAATGCCATTACATCCTATCTGCTCCAAACTGTACTAGCCAGTGGAGATCAGACAAGCTTACAGGACACGCTGGCCAAAGCAAGTGGTCTATCAACTAGTCTCCTATCCTTTGCAGAATCCTATGTCTTTCTGCTCCTGATTGGTTGCTTGTCTGTAGCCCTTTGTTTCCTATTCTTATTTAGAAAATCGCCTAAGGAAATTTTATCATCTATTAGTTAAGAAGGAGAAATCATGACTTTATTACAATTGCAAGATGTTACCTACCGTTATAAGAACACTGCTGAGGCAGTTTTATATCAGATCAAGTATAATTTTGAACCCGGAAAATTTTATAGTATCATTGGTGAGTCAGGAGCAGGAAAATCCACTCTCTTGTCCCTCCTGGCTGGTCTAGATAGTCCTGTTGAAGGTTCTATCCTTTTCCAAGGAGAGGACATTCGGAATAAGGGGTATTCTTACCATCGCATGCACCATATTTCCCTGGTCTTTCAAAATTATAACTTGATAGATTATCTTTCTCCGCTGGAAAATATCCGCTTGGTCAACAAAAAAGCAAGCAAGGATACACTTCTTGAGCTTGGTTTGGATGAAAGTCAGATCAAGCGGAACGTTCTCCAGTTATCAGGTGGTCAACAACAACGTGTAGCTATTGCTCGCAGTTTGGTATCAGAAGCTCCAGTTATTCTAGCTGATGAGCCAACAGGAAATCTGGACCCTAAAACTGCTGGAGATATTATCGAACTGCTCAAATCACTTGCTGAGAAAACAGGTAAATGTGTCATCGTCGTTACGCACAGTAAAGAAGTGGCGCAAGCGTCAGATATTACACTTGAGTTGAAGGACAAGAAACTGACTGAAACTCGCAATACTACTAAATAATATGAGCTTGTTTTGATAGAATTATGAAATCAAATCTAGAAAGGGAACCTATGTTACACAACGCATTTGCTTATGTTACAAGGAAGTTTTTCAAATCGATTGTTATCTTCCTGATTATTCTCCTCATGGCGAGCTTGAGTTTGGTCGGCTTGTCGATCAAGGGAGCTACTGCCAAGGCTTCTCAGGAGACATTTAAAAATATCACCAACAGCTTCTCCATGCAAATCAATCGTCGCGTCAATCAAGGAACGCCTCGTGGTGCTGGGAATATCAAGGGTGAGGACATCAAAAAAATCACTGAAAACAAGGCCATCGAGTCTTATGTGAAACGTATCAACGCCATTGGAGATTTGACTGGATATGAGCTCATTGAAACGCCAGAAACCAAGAAAAATCTCACTGCAGACCGTGCTAAACGGTTTGGCAGCAGTTTGATGATTACAGGTGTCAATGACTCCTCTAAAGAAGATAAGTTTGTCTCTGGCTCATATAAGCTGGTTGAAGGTGAGCACCTAACCAACGACGACAAAGACAAGATCCTCATGCACAAGGACTTGGCAGCTAAACACGGTTGGAAAGTAGGGGACAAGGTTAAACTGGACTCCAATGTCTATGACGCAGACAATGAAAAAGGTGCCAAGGAAACAGTCGAAGTGACAATCAAGGGACTTTTTGATGGTCACAATAAGTCGGCAGTAACCTACTCACAAGAACTCTACGAAAACACAGCTATTACAGACATTCACACTGCTGCAAAACTTTATGGATACACAGAAGACACAGCTATTTATGGGGACGCAACCTTCTTTGTAACAGCAGACAAGAACTTGGATGATGTCATGAAAGAGTTGAATGGTATCAGTGGTATCAACTGGAAGAGCTACACACTTGTGAAGAGCTCCTCTAACTACCCAGCTCTTGAGCAATCCATCTCTGGTATGTACAAGATGGCCAACCTCCTCTTCTGGGGTAGCTTGAGCTTCTCAGTTCTTCTTCTTGCACTCTTGCTTAGTCTTTGGATCAACGCCCGCCGCAAGGAAGTGGGGATTCTCCTCTCTATCGGTCTCAAGCAGGCAAGTATCTTGGGGCAATTCATTACCGAATCGATCTTGATTGCCATTCCTGCTCTTGTTTCGGCTTACTTCCTAGCCAACTACACAGCTCGTGCCATCGGAAATACTGTTCTTGCCAATGTCACTTCAGGTGTTGCCAAGCAAGCCAGCAAGGCTGCTCAAGCCTCTAACCTTGGTGGTGGTGCAGAAGTAGACGGCTTTAGCAAGACCTTGTCGAGCCTAGACATTTCCATTCAGACATCAGACTTTATCATCGTCTTTGTCCTTGCCTTGGTTCTAGTGGTTCTCGTTATGGCGCTTGCCTCAAGCAATCTCCTCAGAAAACAACCAAAAGAGCTCTTGCTCGATAGCGAATAAAAAACTTGCTACCTATTCTCCCCTAAATGGGGTATAATATAGGTAGCATTTTTATCTGTTTTGTCTTGATAAGGCCTCTTCCTTTCAGGATGAAACTGAGATAATTTACAAGAAATTTAAAGGAATGTGAAACGTTTTTTCTATGAAAATTTTAATTGTAGAAGATGAAGAGATGATCCGTGAGGGGATCAGTGACTATTTGACGGATTGTGGTTATGAAACCATTGAGGCAGCAGACGGTCAGGAAGCTCTGGAAAAATTTTCCAGCTATGAAGTAGCCCTAGTTTTACTGGATATCCAGATGCCCAAGCTTAATGGCCTAGAAGTCCTAGCGGAGATTCGTAAGACCAGTCAGGTTCCTGTCCTGATGTTGACCGCCTTTCAGGATGAGGAATATAAGATGGGCGCCTTTGCATCTCTGGCAGACGGCTATCTGGAAAAACCCTTCTCCCTCTCCCTCTTAAAAGTGAGGGTAGACGCGATTTTCAAGCGCTACTACGATACAGGACGAGTCTTCTCCTATAAGGATACCAAGGTGGACTTTGAGAGTTACAGTGCAAGCCTCGCAGGTCAAGAAGTGGCTATCAATGCCAAAGAGTTGGAAATTCTGGATTATCTGGTGAAAAATGAAGGTCGTGCCTTGACCCGTTCTCAGATAATCGATGCTGTCTGGAAGGCGACAGATGAGGTTCCCTTTGATCGTGTCATTGATGTCTATATCAAGGAACTGCGGAAAAAGCTAGACTTGGATTGTATCCTCACTGTGCGCAATGTTGGTTATAAATTGGAGCGAAAATGAAACGAACAGGTTTATTTACAAAGATATTTATCTATACCTTCTCGATTTTTAGTGTTCTGGTTATTTGTCTTCATTTAGCCATTTATTTTCTCTTTCCCTCTACTTATCTGAGCCATCGTCAGGAAACCATTGGCCAAAAAGCGACTGCTATTGCCCAATCCCTAGACGGAAAAGATAGACAAAATATTGAACAAGTATTAGATTTGTATTCCCAGACCAGTGATATCAAAGGAGCTGTCAAGGGAGAGATGACCGAGGACAAGTTAGAAGTCAAGGACAATCTTCCTCTGGACACGGATCGCCAGACCACTTCTCTCTTTATCGAGGAGCGTGAGGTGAAAACGCAAGATGGTAGCACCATGACTCTCCAGTTTCTAGCTTCAATGGACTTGCAAAAAGAAGCAGAGCAGATCAGTCTCCAGTTTCTTCCCTATACCTTGCTAGCATCCTTTCTGATTTCCCTCTTGGTGGCCTACATCTATGCTCGTACCATTGTTGCCCCGATTTTGGAAATCAAGCGGGTGACCCGTCGGATGATGGATTTGGATGCCCAAGTGCGATTGCGCGTGGATTCTAAGGATGAGATTGGTGATCTCAAGGAACAAATCAATAGCCTTTACCAGCATCTCTTGACTGTCATTGCGGACTTGCATGAGAAGAATGAAGCCATTCTCCAGCTGGAGAAGATGAAAGTCGAGTTCCTACGAGGGGCCTCTCATGAGCTGAAAACCCCTCTGGCTAGTCTCAAAATCCTAATCGAAAATATGAAAGAAAATATCGGTCGTTATAAGGATAGAGACCACTATCTGGGAGTTGCCTTGGGGATTGTGGACGACCTCAGTCACCACGTTCTCCAGATACTTTCTCTCTCTTCTGTGCAGGAAATTCGAGAGGAGAAAGAAGAGGTTGATCTCCTTCAGATGACGCAAAGTCTGGTTAAGGATTATGCCTTGCTAGCTAAGGAGAGAGAACTTCATGTAGACATTAGCCTAACCCATCAGCAGGCTTACATAAACCCATCTGTCATGAGACTAATCCTATCGAATCTCATCAGCAATGCTATCAAGCACTCCACTCTAGGTGGCCTGGTCCGCATTGGCGAGAGAGAAGGAGAACTCTTTATCGAGAATAGCTGTAGTCCTGAAGAACAAGAAAAATTGGCCCAGTCTTTTTCTGGCAATGCTAGTCGCAAGGCCAAGGGTTCGGGGATGGGACTCTTTGTGGTCAAAAGTTTATTAGAACACGAGAAATTACCTTATCATTTTGAGATGCAAGATGATCGATTAACCTTCTTCATGCGTTATCCCAAAGTCACTCAGGACTAAGGAGAAGAAAGGGGTTACATTGATTGAGTTGGAAGAAATTCAATCTAAAGTATGGGAAAAACTAGCTTTTTTTATCAAAAAGTGATAAAATGAACAATGTAAATGGGATGTCCCAAAAAATATATAGGAGGCCTGACAAATGGCAATCGTTTCAGCAGAAAAATTTGTCCAAGCAGCTCGTGACAACGGTTATGCAGTTGGTGGATTTAACACAAACAACCTTGAGTGGACTCAAGCTATCTTGCGCGCAGCAGAAGCTAAAAAAGCTCCAGTTTTGATCCAAACTTCAATGGGTGCTGCTAAATACATGGGTGGTTACAAAGTTGCTCGCAACTTGATCGCTAACCTTGTTGAGTCAATGGGTATCACTGTACCAGTAGCTATCCACCTTGACCACGGTCACTACGAAGATGCACTTGAGTGTATCGAAGTTGGTTACACTTCAATCATGTTTGACGGTTCACACCTTCCAGTTGAAGAAAACCTTAAATTGGCTAAAGACGTTGTTGAAAAAGCACACGCTAAAGGTATCTCAGTAGAAGCTGAAGTTGGTACTATCGGTGGTGAAGAAGACGGTATCATCGGTAAAGGTGAATTGGCTCCAATCGAAGACGCTAAAGCAATGGTTGCAACTGGTATCGACTTCTTGGCAGCTGGTATCGGTAACATCCACGGTCCTTACCCAGCAAACTGGGAAGGTCTTGACCTTGACCACTTGAAGAAATTGACAGAAGCTCTTCCAGGCTTCCCAATCGTATTGCACGGTGGTTCAGGTATTCCTGATGACCAAATCCAAGCAGCTATCAAACTTGGTGTTGCGAAAGTTAACGTTAACACTGAATGCCAAATCGCATTCGCTAACGCAACTCGTAAATTTGCTCGTGACTACGAAGCAAACGAAGCAGAATACGACAAGAAAAAACTCTTCGACCCACGTAAATTCTTGGCTGACGGTGTAAAAGCTATCCAAGCATCAGTTGAAGAACGTATCGACGTATTCGGTTCAGAAGGTAAAGCATAATCTAGCTGAACAATACAGATGAAACCTGCCCATTGGGTGGGTTTTTTGTGTCTGGATATATAGCGAATATACTGTAGAAGAACCAATCTTAAGTTGCTAAAAGGTTCTATTTTTTGTACAATAATGCTATGAAAATACTGAAAAAATGGTTTCTTGGCATTCTTAGTTTCATTCTTTTGTTTTTACTCGCTACATTCATCTTTCACCGTATCAGTTTGGAAAAGGAAGAAGCCTCACTATCACCTATGGGACAACAAGTTCTTGTCAATGGACATCAAATAAATATTTACGTTGAAGGGGATGGACCTGAGACTATAGTAGTTCTCTCAGGTGCTGGTATTGCTTCTCCCATATTGGACTTTAAAAATGTATCGGAATCCTTATCGAAACGATATAAGGTAGTCATCGTGGAGCGAGCGGGATATGGTTATAGTGATGATAGCAATCATTCAAGAGATGTGATGGATGTTTTGTCTGAGACTCGCCAAGCTCTTTCCCAAGCAAATATCACAGGGCCGTTTATCATTCTGTCTCATTCCATGGCTAGTTTAGAGAGTCTGGCTTGGCGGGAGAAGTTTCCTGATGAAGTGAAAGCTTTGATTGGTTTAGATTGGGCATTGCCATCAAGTTATGAGAATTTAAAGCAAAATCAGACCTTACTCACTGTAGCATATTGGAGCAGCAATATTGGCTTATTACGCTACTTCCCTGAGTCCTTTTATATAAAAAATCAAACTTTGACCGAAAATGAACGAAAACAATATAAACTTCTAGCTTATAAGCAGTTGATGTCACAAGCCATGCTTCATGAATCCCAAACGGTAAAGGAAAATGCCAAGAAAGTTACTTCTAGCATCAATCCGAAAATTCCCACCTTACTACTAGTGTCTAACGGTGAAGGTACTAGTTTTAGCCAATCTGAGTGGCAACGTTATGCAGAGAGATTTGCAAGCGACCAGTCTAATGTTCAAGTCGTCTATATGGATGCGCCTCATGACCTCTATCATTATAAAAGTCATGAAATAGTTTCTCAGATTGAAGATTTTTTAAAGAGTAATTGATGGTTTAGAGATCATTTTAATTTTAGACTGATGACAATAATTGAAAGGTAATGACTTATGAATAATTCTTATATTTTACTTAGACATGCTCATTCAAAATTTTCAAGTGATGATTTTAATAGAACTTTGTCAGAAAAAGGATTTTTATCTCTTGACCAGTTAGAGTTTTTGAATTTTTTTAATATTGATTATTATTTTTCTAGTCCTTATAAACGAGCATTTGAAACGATTAATAGCTCGCCAATTCAATTTGATAAAATAGTTCTTGATAATCGGTTACGAGAGCGAAAATTATCTTCAACCTTTATAAAAGATTCTGAGTTTGAAGACAGTATTAAATATTTATGGCAAAATCCTAGTGAATCTCTTTCAGAAGGGGAATCAAATCAAGACGCACTAGCTAGAGTACTAAATTTTTTAATGGAATTGGAAGAGAGATACTCAGAAAAAACGATTTTACTTAGTTCACACGGGAATTTGATAGGAATACTACTAAATCACTTTGATTCCAGTTTTGATTATGAAAAATGGGAGCAAATGACCTTTCCAGATTGTTTTCTAATTGATAGAAATGGGATTGTGAAAAGAATTATGAAAGATTAGTTCTTTGATTAAATAGTGAATTATATTGATCAAAATAGTTTTCTTTTTACAGTTCGTAACCTGCCCAGTGGGCAGGGTTTTTTTAGTGTTCTAGGAAATTATCAAACCAGAATTTTGATTCAAAAGTATTATTTTAAGAGAGAAATCTCTAATTTCATAATCTATAGGCAAACGCTTGCATTCTAGTTTTTATTGGACTATAATAGGTTGGTATAAAGCCTTCTGTAGTAATAAAATGTAGAAGTTGTAGAAAGTAAGGATTTAGATATTTGTAGTCAAAAATACAATGTTGCTATTCCTTGCGATAGGGAGAGATTTATGGCAATGATAGAAGTGGAACATCTTCAGAAAAATTTTGTGAAGACAGTGAAGGAGCCGGGGTTAAAGGGAGCTTTGCGCTCCTTTATTCATCCTGAAAAGCAGACCTTTGAAGCGGTCAAGGATTTGACCTTTGAGGTTCCCAAGGGGCAGATTTTAGGCTTTATCGGGGCCAATGGTGCTGGGAAGTCGACAACCATCAAAATGCTGACAGGAATTTTAAAACCGACATCTGGTTTTTGTCGGATTAACGGCAAGATTCCACAGGACAATCGTCAAGACTATGTCAAGGATATCGGGGTTGTCTTTGGACAACGCACCCAGCTATGGTGGGATTTGGCACTGCAAGAGACCTATACGGTCTTGAAAGAGATATACGATGTGCCAGACTCGCTCTTTCATAAACGCATGGATTTTTTGAATGAAGTCTTGGATTTGAAGGAATTTATCAAGGATCCCGTGCGAACTCTTTCACTGGGGCAACGGATGAGGGCGGACATTGCGGCTTCCTTGCTTCACAATCCCAAGGTTCTCTTTTTAGATGAGCCGACCATTGGTTTGGATGTTTCGGTCAAGGACAATATTCGTCGGGCAATTACTCAGATCAATCAAGAGGAAGAAACAACCATTCTCTTGACCACTCACGACCTGAGCGACATTGAGCAACTCTGTGATCGAATTTTTATGATTGATAAGGGGCAAGAGATTTTTGATGGAACGGTTAGCCAGCTCAAGGAAACCTTTGGCAAGATGAAGACTCTTTCCTTTGAACTGCTACCAGGGCAAAGTCATCTTGTCTCTCACTATGAAGGCTCTTCGGATATGACCATTGATAGACAAGGAAACAGCCTCAATATTGAATTCGACAGTTCCCGCTACCAGTCGGCTGATATTATCAAGCAAACCCTGTCTGATTTTGAAATCCGCGATTTGAAGATGGTGGATACGGATATTGAGGATATTATCCGTCGCTTCTATCGAAAGGAGCTCTAAGATGGTCAAATTGTGGAGACGTTATAAACCCTTTATCAATGCAGGGATTCAGGAGTTGATTAGCTATCGAGTCAACTTTATTCTCTATCGGATTGGTGATGTCATGGGAGCTTTTGTGGCTTTCTATCTCTGGAAGGCGGTCTTTGATTCCTCGCAAGAGTCTTTGATTCAGGGCTTTAGCATGGCAGATATCACCCTTTACATCATCATGAGTTTTGTGACTAATCTTTTGACCAGGTCAGATAGCTCCTTTATGATTGGGGAGGAGGTCAAGGATGGTTCCATTATCATGCGTTTGTTGCGACCAGTGCATTTTGCGGCTTCTTACCTCTTTACAGAGCTTGGATCCAAGTGGTTGATTTTTATCTCTGTTGGACTGCCATTTTTAAGTGTCATTGTCTTGATGAAAATTTTATCTGGGCAAGGAATTGTAGAAGTACTGGGATTAACCATCCTTTATCTCTTTAGCTTAACCCTAGCCTACCTGATCAATTTTTTCTTTAATATCTGCTTTGGATTTTCAGCCTTTGTCTTTAAAAATCTATGGGGTTCCAATCTACTCAAGACTTCTATAGTGGCCTTTATGTCTGGAAGTCTGATTCCCTTGGCTTTCTTTCCAAAGATTGTTTCTGATATTTTGTCCTTCTTGCCTTTTTCATCTTTGATTTATACTCCAGTTATGATCATTGTTGGGAAATACGATGCCAGTCAGATTCTTCAGGCGCTTTTGCTACAGTTCTTCTGGCTCATAGTGATGGTGGGCTTGTCTCAGTTGATATGGAAACGAGTCCAGTCCTTTATCACTATTCAAGGAGGTTAGTATGAAAAAATATCAACGCATGCATTTGATTTTTATCAGACAATACATCAAGCAAATCATGGAATACAAGGTCGATTTTGTGGTGGGCGTGTTAGGAGTTTTTCTGACTCAAGGCCTGAACCTCTTGTTTCTCAATGTGCTCTTTCAACACATTCCTTCCTTAGAAGGCTGGACTTTTCAAGAAATCGCCTTTATCTATGGATTTTCCTTAATTCCCAAGGGACTAGATCATCTCTTTTTTGACAATCTCTGGGCTCTGGGGCAACGTTTGGTGCGAAAAGGAGAGTTTGACAAGTACCTGACGCGTCCTATCAATCCTCTCTTTCACATCTTGGTTGAGACCTTTCAGATTGATGCCTTGGGCGAACTATTGGTCGGTGGAATTTTACTAGCGACAACAGTATCAAGCATTGCTTGGACTCTTCCAAAATTCCTGATTTTTCTAGTCTGCATTCCTTTTGCGACCTTAATCTATACTTCCTTGAAAATCGCGACTGCCAGTATCGCTTTTTGGACCAAGCAGTCAGGCGCCATGATTTACATTTTTTATATGTTTAATGACTTTGCCAAGTATCCGATTTCCATTTATAATTCGCTTCTTCGTTGGTTGATTAGCTTTATCGTGCCTTTCGCCTTTACGGCCTACTATCCTGCCAGCTATTTCTTGCAGGACAAAGACGGGCTCTTTAACATTGGTGGGTTGATGTTGA
The DNA here is from genome assembly GCF_024399415.1 of Streptococcus oralis. NCBI lineage: Bacteria > Bacillati > Bacillota > Bacilli > Lactobacillales > Streptococcaceae > Streptococcus > Streptococcus oralis. The sequence goes on along the minus strand of NZ_CP029257.1, from coordinate 1,426,789 downwards.
TTTCCCTTGTTTTCTTTGTTATTTCTTTAAAACTCTGGGATAGGGGCTTGGATGCCTACGAAAGTGCGGGTTCGTAAGAGATAAGATAGGATGAGAGTTAAAAATTAAATATGTTACAAACAACCGTTGAAAATTATAGCGGTTGTTTTTGCATGTTTATTAAGGCATAAATTCTATCCATACCCCTTTTTGCGATTTTGGTAGTTATTCCAGTTAATTGCTACTATTTTTGATGGTGTGAATGTGCTGATAATGTATCCCAGTTAACTACGAAAGTTTTGGGTTTATATTTTTTAATGTACATTAAAAAAAAAATTAATGCGTGTTAATTTTTCTTGACTTAAAATTTTTTAATTGATATACTATTTTTCAGAGAGCTAACAATTATATATAAATGTACTACTCTATCCCACTAGATAATACGTCATAAAACTTTTTATAACAAAGGCTAGCAAGGTTAAAGTTTTCTATCTATTGGGTTTAAAATAAAAAATGAAGGAATTATAATGAAAAAAAGTACGGTATTGTCATTAACTACTGCTGCAGTTATTTTAGCAGCATATGCCCCCAATGAGGTAATTTTAGCAGATGCACCTAGTTCTGAAGATGCTTTAAGAATTTCTGATAAAGAAAAAGTAGTAGCAGATGCACCTAGTTCTGAAGATGCTTTAAAAATTTCTGGTAAAGAAAAAGTAGTAGCAGATAAAGAAACAGAAAAAAATGAACAATCTGAAGAACTTCATAATGTTATAGAAACTTCAAAGGATACTGAGGAGAAGAAGACAACAGTTATTGAGGAAAAAGAAGTTGTTAGTAGAAAGCCTAAGATAGACAAAAAAACTAGTAACGAAGGAGCAAGTATCAAAGAAGACTCCAATCAATCCAAAGGAGATGATGCGAACTCATTTGTAAATAAAGATACAGAAAATCCTAAAAAAGAAGATAAACTTGTCTATATTGCTGAATTTAAAGATAAAGAATCTGGAGAAAAAGTAATTAAGGAACTATCCAATCTTGAGGATACAAAAGTTTTATATACCTATAATACGATTTTTAATGGCGCTGCCATTGAAACAACTCCAGATAATTTGGACAAAATTAAACAAATGGAAGGTGTTTCGTCGGTTGAACGATCACAAAAAGTCCAACCAATGATGAATCATGCCAGAAAGGAAATTGGAGTTGAGGAAGCTATTGATTACCTAAAGTCTATTAATGCTCCATTTGGGAAAAATTTTGATGGTAGAGGTATGGTCATTTCAAATATCGATACTGGAACAGATTATAGGCATAAGGCTATGAGGATCGATGATGATGCCAAAGACTCAATGAAATTTAAAAAAGAAGATTTAAAAGGCACTGATAAAAATTATTGGTTGAGTGATAAAATCCCTCATGCGTTCAATTATTATAATGGTGGTAAAATCACTGTAGAAAAATATGATGATGGTAGGGATTATTTTGACCCACATGGGATGCATATTGCAGGGATTCTTGCTGGAAATGATACTGAAAAAGATATCAAGAACTTTAATGGCATAGATGGAATTGCGCCTAATGCACAAATTTTCTCTTATAAAATGTACTCTGACGCAGGATCTGGGTTCGCGGGTGATGAAACAATGTTTCATGCTATTGAAGATTCGATCAAACACAATGTCGATGTTGTTTCGGTATCATCTGGCTTTACGGGAACAGGTCTTGTAGGCGAGAAATATTGGGAGGCTATTAGAGCATTAAGAAAAGCTGGAATCCCAATGGTTGTTGCTACAGGTAATTTTGCGACTTCTGCTTCAAGTTCTTCTTGGGATTTAGTAGCCAATAATAATCTGAAAATGACAGATACTGGAAATGTAACACGAACTGCCGCACATGAAGATGCGATAGCGGTCGCTTCTGCTAAAAATCAAACCATTGAGTTTGATAAGGTTAACATTGGAGGACAAAGTTTTAAATACAGAAATATAGGAGCTTTTTTCGATAAAAATAAAATCCTAACAAATGAGGATGGGTCAAAAACTCCAAATAAATTAAAATTTGTATATATAGGCAAAGGTCAAGACAAAGATTTGATAGGCTTGGATCTTAAGGGCAAAATTGCAGTAATGGATAGAATTTATACCAAGGATTTAAAAGATGCTTTTAAAAGAGCAACGGATAAAGGCGCACGTGCCATTATGGTTGTAAATACTGTAAATTACTACAATAGAGATAATTGGACAGACCTTCCAGCTATGGGATATGAAGCGGATGAAGGGACTACTAGTCAAGTATTTTCAATTTCAGGAGATGATGGTGTAAAATTATGGAACATGATTAACCCTGATAAAAAAACTGAAGTCAAAAGAAATAATAAGGAAGATTTTAAAGATAACTTAGAACAATACTATCCAATTGATATGGAAAGCTATAATTCTAATAAACCGAATGTAGGTGATGAAAAAGAAATTGACTTTAAATTTGCAGCTGACACAGACAAAGAACTTTATAAAGAAGATATTATAGTCCCAGCAGGGTCTACATCTTGGGGGCCAAGAACAGACTTGCTTTTAAAACCGGATGTTTCAGCACCTGGTAAAAATATTAAATCCACTCTAAATGTTATCAATGGTAAATCCACTTATGGTTATATGTCAGGAACTAGTATGGCAACTCCAATCGTAGCAGCTTCTACTGTTTTGATTCGACCAAAATTAAAGGAATTGCTTGAAAGACCTGTCTTGAAAAATCTTAAGGGAGATGACAAAATAGACCTTACAAGTCTTACAAAAATAGCTCTACAAAATACTGCAAGACCTATGATGGATGCAACCTCTTGGAAAGAAAAGAGTCAATACTTTGCATCACCTAGACAGCAGGGAGCGGGGCTAATTAATGTTGCCAACGCTTTGAGAAATGAAGTTGTAGCAACTTTCAAAAATACAGATTCTAAAGGTTTGGTAAATTCATATGGTTCCATTTCTCTTAAAGAAATAAAAGGTGATAAAAAATACTTTACAATTAAGCTTCACAATACCTCAAACAGACCTTTAACCTTTAAAGTTTCTGCATCAACTGTAACTACAGATGCTCTAACTGATAGGCTAAAACTCGATGAAACATATAAAGATGAAAAATCTCCGGACGGGAAGCAAATTGTTCCAGAAATTCACCCAGAAAAAGTCAAAGGAGCAAATATCACATTTGAGCATGATACTTTCACTATAGGTCCAAATTCCAGCTTTGATTTAAATGCGGTTATAAATGTTGGAGAAGCTAAAAACAAAAATAAATTTGTAGAATCATTTATTCATTTTGAGTCAGTGGAAGAAATGGAAGCTCTAAACTCCAACGGTAAGAAAAGAAACTTCCAACCTTCTTTGTCGATGCCTCTAATGGGATTTGCTGGGAATTGGAACCACGAACCAATCCTTGATAAATGGGCCTGGGAAGAAGGATCAAAATCAAAAGCAATGGAAGGTTATGATGATGATGGTAAACCAAAAATTCCAGGTACCTTAAATAAGGGGATTGGTGGAGAACATGGTATAGATAAATTTAATCCAGCAGGAGTTATCCAAAATAGAAAAGATAAAAATACAACATCCCTAGATCAAAATCCAGAATTATTTGCTTTCAATAACGAAGGAATCAACGCACCTTCATCAAGTGGCTCTAATATTGCTAAAATCTATCCTTTAGATTCAAATGGAAATCCTCAAGATGCTCAACTTGAGAGAGGATTAACGCCTTCTCCACTTGTATTAAGAAGTGCAGAAGAAGGGGTGATTTCAATAGTAAATACAAATAAAGAAGGAGAAAATCAAAAAGACTTAAAAGTCATTTCGAGAGAACACTTTATTAAAGGAATTTTAAACTCTAAAAGAAATGATGCAAAGGGCATTAAATCTTCTAAGCTAAAAGTTTGGGGTGACTTGAAATGGGATGGACTCATTTATAACCCTAGAGGTAGAGAAGAAAATGCCCCAGAAAGTAATGACAAAAAAGATCCTGCTACTAAGATACGAGGACAATTTGAACCGATTGCGGAAGGCCAATATTTCTATAAATTTAAATATAGATTAACCAAGGATTACCCATGGCAGGTTTCCTATATTCCTGTAAAAATTGATAACACCCCTCCAAAGATTGTTTCAATTGATTTTTCAAACCCTGGAAAAATTAAGTTAATTACAAAGGATACTTATCACAAGGTCAAAGAGCAATATAAGAATGAAACGCTATTTGCGAGAGATCAAAAAGAACATCCTGAAAAATTTGACGAGATTGCCAACGAAGTTTGGTATGCTGGGGCCGCTCTTGTTAATGAAGATGGAGAGGTTGAGAAAAATCTTGAAGTCACTTATGCAGGTGAGGGTCAAGGACGAAATAGAAAACTTGACAAAGACGGAAATACCATTTATGAAATTAAAGGTGCAGGAGATTTAAGAGGAAAAATCATTGAAGTGATTGCATTAGACGGTTCTAGCAATTTCACAAAGATTCATAGAATTAAATTTGCTGATCATGCTGATAAAAATGGGATGATTTCCTATTATCTAGTAGATCCTGATCAAGATTCATCTAAATACCAAAAGCTTGGCGAGATTTCCGAATCTAAATTTAAAAATTTAGAAAATAGAAAAGAGGATAGTCTTAAAAAAGATACAACTGAAGTAGAACATCATCAAGAAAATGAAGAGGCTACCGAAGAAAAATCTAGCTTGACTATTCATAAAACAATTTCAACAATTAGAGACTTTGAAAGCAAAGATTTAAAGAAACTCATTAAAAAGAAATTTAGAGAAGTTGATGACTTTACAAGTGAAACTGGTAAGAGAATAGAGGAATACGATTATAAATACGATGATAAGGGAAATATCATTGCTTATGACGATGGTAGTGCCTTAGAATATGAAACTGAAAAACTTGATGAAATCAAATCAAAAATTTATGGCATTCTAAACCCATCTAAAGATGGACACTTTGAAATTCTTGGAAAGATCAGTAATGTTTCTAAAAATGCCAAGGTATACTATGGAAATAACTATAAATCGATAGAAATCAAAACGACCAAGTATGATTCCCATTCAAAAACGATGACATTTGATTTATACGCTAATATTAATGATATTGTGGATGGATTAGCTTTTGCAGGAGATATGAGGTTTTTTGTCAAAGATGATGGTCAGATAAAAGCTGAAACTAAAATTAGAATGCCTGAAAAAAATAAGGAAACTAAAGCAGAATATCCGTATGCATCAAGTTATGGGAATGTAATAGAATTAGGAGAAGGAGATCTTTCAAAAAATAAACCAAATAATTTAACGGACATGGAATCTGGTAAAATCTATTCTGATTCAGAAAAACAACAATATCTATTAAAGGATAACATCATTCTGAGAAAAGGCTATGCACTAAAAGTGACTACCTATAATCCTGGAAAAACGGATATGTTAGAAGGGAATGGAGTCTATAACAAGGAAGATATAGCAAAAATCCAAAAGGCCAATCCTAATCTAAGAGTTTTATCAGAAACAACAATTTATGCTGATAGTAGAAATGTTGAAGATGGAAGAAGTACTCAATCAGTATTAATGTCGGCTTTGGACGGCTTTAACATTGTAAGGTATCAAGTGTTTACATTTAAAATGAATGATAAAGGGGAGGCAATCGATAACGATGGAAATCTTGTGACAGATCCTTCTAAACTTGTATTATTTGGTAAGGATGGTAAAGAGTACACAGGAGAGGATAAGTCCAATGTAGAAGCTATAAAAGAAGATGGCTCTACGTTATTTATTGATGCAAAACCAGTAAATCTTTCAATGGACAAGAACTACTTTAATCCATCTAAAACTAATAAAATTTATGTACGAAATCCAGAATTTTATTTAAGAGGTAAGATTTCTGATAAGGGTAGTTTTAACTGGGAGTTGAGAGTTAATGAATCGGTTGTAGATAATTATTTAATCTACGGAGATTTACACATTGATAACACTAGAGATTTTAACATTAAGCTTAATGTTAAAGACGGTGACATCATGGACTGGGGGATGAAAGACTATAAAGCAAACGGATTCCCAGATAAGGTAACAGATATGGATGGAAATGTTTATCTTCAAACTGGCTATAGCGATTTGAATGCGAAAGCGGTTGGAGTACATTATCAATTTTTATATGATAATGTCAAACCAGAAGTAAAGATTGATCCAAAAGGAAATACTAGTATCGAATATGCTAATGGAAAATCTGTAGTCTTTAACATCAATGATAAAAGAAATAATGGATTCGATGGTGAGATTCAAGAACAACATATTTATGTTAATGGAAAAGAATACAAATCATTTGATGATATTAAACAACTAACAGATAAGACACTAAACATTAAGATTGTTGTAAAAGATTTCGCAAGAAATACAACCGTAAAAGAATTCATTTTAAACAAAGATACGGGAGAGGTAAGCGAATTAAAACCTCATACGGTGACTGTGACAATTCAAAATGGAAAAGAAATGAGTTCAACGATAGTGTCGGAAGAAGATTTTATGTTACCTGTCTATATGGGTGAATTAGAAAAAGGATACCAATTTGATGGTTGGGAAATTTCTGGTTTCGAAGGGAAAAAAGACGCTGGCTATGTTCTTAATCTATCAAAAGATACCTTTATAAAACCTGTATTCAAGAAAATAGAGGAGAAAAAGGAGGAGGAAAATAAACCTACTTTTGATGTATCGAAAAAGAAAGAAAAAACACAATCTAATTCAACTAATGATGTCAACAGTATTGTTTCTGATGAAAATGATAAAAACTTTGAAATTAACAAGAACATTTATCTAAATGAACAAGGAAACTTAACTAATAAAAATATCAACATCAATAGTAAATCAACTAGTAACAATCCTAATGAGTTGCCAAAAACCGGAACAGCAAGCGGAGCCCAGACACTATTAGCTGCCGGAATCATGTTTATAGTAGGAGCTTTTCTTGGATTGAAGAGAAAAAATAAAGATTAAGACAAAAGCTATAGAAAAAATGGTTTATGTACTGAGATTAGATAGTGAGGTGATGACATAGTTTTGTGAAAGTATTGATTTATAAATATATTATTTAGATTTCTATGAAAATGGGAGATTTAATAGAGATATATGTAAAAGCCTTGTCTCAGGACAGGCTTTTTCTAATGGAGATAAAAATTTCTTGACATCTATTCTCAGAGTGCTATACTAAAAGGGTAATCGCCGATTTAGCTCAGTTGGTAGAGCAACGCACTCGTAACGCGTAGGTCACAGGTTCAAGCCCTGCAATCGGCAGAATCAAGAAGTCCAAACGGGCTTCTTTTTTTGTAAATATAGGAAAGGTGGAACGTTTGAGATAGGTTCTATTTAACGTCAGAAACTCCTACTTATAAATTAAAACTAAAATTTATATTTTGTGGTATAATATATTTTAATAAGCACTTGTTTTCGTTCCGTTTTAGAGGACTATAGGCTGTTAATTATTCTAGAAATTTTTGCTTTGATTTTTTTAAAAAGTCATAAAAGTTCATGGATAGTAACGAATGAAGTCTCGCAAACTTGGCTGAATATAAATCAAAAAGGAGAAAATTATGAATAAGAAAGAACGGGAAAGACAATTTGAAGAGATTAACGGACGTAAGCGGTCAGAATCAAAGTTGACTCCAAATAAAAAAATAAAAATCTATATTGGCATAGCACTCGCTGTTTTAGTCACTCTTATCTTGGTAAGTATTTTCTCATATTTTCTGATTGTAAAGAAAGAGTCAAATCAAGCATCGTCTGCTGTTTCAACTACAGAGTCAACAAGTCAATCGTCTACAAGCCAAGGAAAGACAGATGAGACTGATAAGGATAAACAAGAGGAAATTCAGAAACTCAAGGATCAACTGACTGCTTTAGATACCAAAATTACGGAAGCAGAAGCATTTGTTAGCAAGTTCAAGAAAGAAACTGCTGTTCCAAAATTAGATATTGAAGCAATTAAGAACAATGACTTGTCTAGTTTAGAAGGTACTTGGCGTAGTCAATCTGGTAATGAATACATTATTAATGATTCTGGAGAAGTACGTGCGACTTGGTTTACAAATGATCAAAAGTACGAATCTGTAGTTGGATTAAAGGTATCAAAAGGACAAGATAATCGTAACCCTGAGACAGCGTCTATCAGTGCATGGGTAAAAGATTCTGTTGCTGGAGGATTTGTAATAGTAGCTGTGCCAAGTGGAGTCGTTATGCAACCTGCTGATGACGGAAAGATTACGGATAAAAGCAATCATACTGAGGAAAGACTACTTTCAGGACAAGATTATGGGTCTATGTTAATGAAACCAGAAAATGTTTATTATCGTGTGAAACCAGATACCAGTAAACTTGAGGAAGCAGAAAAGAACTTAGCTCAACTACAAGCAGACCGTGAATCAATCAAATCTTCTCTAGAGCCAAAGGAAAAGAAAAACTAGATGGTATTCGTTCAAAAATACTGTTACAATCGGCAGAATCAAGAAGCCCATTAGTGCTTCTTTTTCTTTTGTTACAAATATTCAACCACTTAGACAGAGATATTGACCAGATAGGCAAAAGGGCTTGTTCTTGAAAAATTCCTCTGCTATAATGGTTCATGTAAGGGGCGTGAGGGGTCAGTATCAGACAACTCAAGAACCTAAAAAAGAAAATGGAGACAAAAAAATGAAAAAATTATTAGGACTTGTATTTTTAGTAGCAGCAGCGCTAGTATTGTATTTCGGTTCTGTTGGATGGCCAAGTTTGGATGTCAACCTCTGGTCACTCATTCCGGTAGGATTGTTCCTCTATTTCACACTAGAAAACTTTTTGAAAAAAGATTACAAGGCTAGTCTGATGTGCTTGATCATTGCCTTTATCATCGCAAATGCTATTTTTGATCTTTTGCCAATTTCAAGTGGTTTGGTGATTGGTGCTGGTGTGCTAGCTTGTGTAGGAATTGGCTACCTCTTTCCTGATAAGGATAAAAAAGAAGATAAATAAAAAGTCTCGAGATTTCTCGAGACTTTTTTTATCGACCAGCGTAATATTTTTGGATCCCCTTTACGATGCCTGCGACCAGTTTGTCTTGGTAGTGGCTATCTCTGATTTGTTGGTTTTCGGAGAAATTATCCATATATCCAAGCTCTAGGAGAACGGCTGGTTTGGCGGTTTCGCGTAGTACGGCATAGCTGCTCTCCAACAGGCCAGCATCCTTGGCTCCTGTTTCTGCTAGAAGAGAGGAGTGGATGGCAGCGGCGAGGCGTTTGCTTTCACTCATACGATCAGGGTGATTGTGCCAGTATTTATTAATCTTACTTGGATAATCAGGTTCATCGCTATAGGAGTAGGTTTGAATACCGCTCGCTTTTGAGTAGGTATTACCAGTAGCGTTGAAGTGAATACTGATAAAAATATCAGAGTTGGTCTTATTAACCATACGAGAACGTTCGGTAACAAAATCAACGTCAATATCACTATCACGAGAAGTGAGGACCTTGTAGCCTAGTTCTTCTAACTTAGTACGAAGCTTACGGTAAATCTGCATGTTGAGATCTTTTTCAGCTACATTGTAGTAAAAGGCACCTGAATCTCGACCACCGTGTCCAGGATCTAGGAAGATGGTATTGCTGTATAGTCCTTTTGTAAATCCACCTTCAGTTGAAACTTCAGAAATCCATTGGCCGTATTTTTGGAACAGGTGTTCCTTACCGTCTATCTTGTAAGTTCCTGAAACATAATGCCCATTATCATCTAGGTAGTAGCGTGCTTTGTCAGAGTTATCGTAAATCCATTCGCTCTTTGCCATGTAACCACCTGACTTGAGGTAGTATGCTCCAATCCACTCCTGATTTGCATAACGGCCATCCGCTTTTAGATAGAACCAGCTCTTGTAGGCTTTATCGAAGATCCACTCATTCTCCGCCATGGCTCCACTGGTTTTAAGGTAGTAGCTTTCTTTCCATTTGTCTGCTAGCATTCCACCATTCTGGTCAAATGAGTACCAGGAACCTTGAATCTTTTGCCAGTTGTCTTGGATATATCTCCCTGACCCGTTCGCATAGAACCAAGTATCCTTGATTTTGACCCAGTTGTTTTCTGCCATAGCTCCACTCTGGTTGAAGAGGTAGCCCTTGAAGGTTGTCGCACTCAGCATTCCACCGTCTTTGTCAAAGTAATACCAAGAACCGTTGACTTTCTCCCATTTATCCTGCGAGATCTTTCCAGAAGGAGCGACATAGTACCAAATTTGATCTAATTTTGTCCAGCCCTTTTCCGCCATAGCCCCGCTTTTTGTGAGCAGATAGCCGTCAACGGCAGTGTTGCTGAGCATGCTTCCAGTTTGGTCAAAATAGTACCAAGAACCATTGATTTTTTTCCAAGTGTTCAGAGCTAGTCGTCCAGAAGGATCAGCATAGTACCATTGATTGTCCAGTTTGGTCCAGCTATTTTCTATCATGACACCATCTTGGTCAAAGGCATAACCTTTGTAGATAGTAGAATGAAGACGATTACCATCTTGATCGAAGTAGTACCATTTGCCTTGGATTTGTTTCCAGTTCAAAGCAGGTTTATCATCTTGGTAAAAACGCCAGTGGTGATTTTCTTGGTACCATCCTTCTTTTTTGGGCTTGTCTTCTTGCACATTTACTTTCGGAAGAACTTCTGATTTAGAGTTTTCCTCAACACTCGATTCCTTCTTTTCTTCTTTGGCAATTGCTTCCTTGACAGCAGATGTGGATTGAGTAGTGTTTTCTTCTCCTAAGACGGATGCGGGTGCTAATCCTGCGATTGAAAGGATTAAAGCACTGGTCAGTAGTATCTTTTTCACTTTTTATTTCCTAACTTTTTCTTTTCTCTTTTTCATTTTTCCTATTAATTATCGAATTGAACTTCTTCTAGTAAGTATTCGATAAAGCGTTCGCCCATCTTAGACAGGCTGGTTTTTTCATGCTGGATATAGACTAGTTCAATCGGGTCGTCAATGTCCAGTGGAATGGAAACGATATTGTCTCCGTTGAGGTTGCTGTTCAATATCCCTGTTGCAATGGTGTAACCATCCAAACCAATCAAAAGATTAAAGAGGGTGGCACGGTCACTGACTACGATGGATTTCTTGTGGTGCTCTTGTGAAAGAATCTCCTCTGAAAAGTAGAAGGAGTTGTGCGTCCCCTGGTCGTAACTGAGGTAAGGAAAATCTTCTAAATCAGCCAGTTTGACCTTGTCTTTTTTAGCTAGAGGATTGGTCTTGCTAACAAAGATATGGGGTTGAGCGGTAAAGAGGTGGTGGGCTAAGAGGTGATTGTCATCTAGCATTTTCGTTAAAACATCGCGGTTGTAGCTGTTTAAAAAGAGGACACCGACCTCGCTACGGAAGTTCTTGACGTCATCGATAATCTCCCAAGTCCGAGTTTCACGAAGGAAGAGCTCGTATTTCTCCATATCACTTTTTTTGAGCAGAGAGACAAAGGCATTGACTACAAAGGCATAGTGCTGAGAGGAAACGCTGAAAAGCTCGCGGTGGGCGACAGGATTTTTATAGCGTTCCTCCAGAAGCTGCGTTTGCTCGACAACTTGGCGAGCGTAGGAGAGAAACTCCATCCCATCACGGGTTAAGGTAATGCCCTTGGGATTGCGGATAAAGATTTCAATGCCCATTTCATTTTCCAAGTCTCGAACAGCATTAGAGAGACTGGGTTGGGTGATAAAGAGCTGCTTAGCTGCCTCATTCATAGAGCCAGTTTCGACGATTTTGATAATATAGTGTAGTTGTTGAATTCTCATGTTTTTATTGTACCATACTTGCGGAAGAATGGGCAATGAAGACGAAGAAAATAGGGGGAAAGAGCTGGTCCAGTATTGAAAAAAAGTCTAGAATCTGCTAAAATGGAAGCTATGAAAACATTCTATGATGTGCAGCAATTTCTCAAACAATTTGGCATTATTGTTTACATGGGGAAGCGTTTGTATGATATTGAACTGATGAAGCTCGAACTCTCTCGGATCTATGATGCAGGTCTGATGGACAAGCTAGACTATCTAGAGGCGGAAGCTGTTCTTCGTAGAGAGCACAAGATAGAATTAGACTACATAGAGAAAAATGGAGATAAGAACTTATGACAATTTGGATTGTTTGGGGAATCGTATTAGCGATGGTGGCATGGATGGGGTATAACTACCTTCGTATTCGTCGTGCGGCTAAGATTGTGGATAATGCGGAATTTGAAGACTTGATTCGGAAAGGGCAATTGATTGACGTCCGTGAACCAGCAGAATTTCACAGAAAACATATCCTCGGAGCTCGCAATATTCCTTCAAATCAGTTGAAGTCAAGCCTTGCAGCCCTTCGTAAGGATAAACCTGTCCTTCTCTACGAAAACCAACGCGGACAACGAGTGACCAATGCCGCACTTTATTTGAAAAAACAAGGTTTTTCTGAGATTTATATCCTTTCTTATGGATTGGATTCTTGGAAAGGGAAGATCAAGACAAGCTAACATTCTGTAAAAACTGTCGAATGAGTGATAAAGCTAGCATTTTATGGTATCATCATTTATATTAAATTTAAGGAGATTTTGTAATATGAATTCACAACAAAAGAAAAAACCTTCACTTATTTTAGGTATCTTATCTATCGTCCTTGGTTTGCTATCTCCAATAGTGGGTCTGATTTTGGGGATTATAGGATTGGTCTTGGCTTTTTCATACCAAAAAGAATCTGGACTGGACTATAAAACAGAAAAGATTCTCAATATCGTAGGACTTGTAGTTTCTGTTCTTAATTGGATTCTAGCCATTGCAATCTTTTTTAGATAAGCAAAAACAAAAAAGCTTTAAATTTAAAGCTTTTTTGTTTTATCGACTCATCTCTAAATAGTTTTTAATGATTTCCAATTCCTCTGGATTCAAGGGACGGTATTGCCCTTCTGCTAGTTCTAGGTCTAATGTAAAATAGCCGAACTGGACTCGTTTTAGGGCAGTCACCTTGACACCAACTGATAGAAACATCTTCTTGACTTGATGAAACTTGCCCTCAGAGATAGTGATGGAGGCCCGGCTCTCTGTTGGGCTTGCGGCTAGAATCTCTAGCTTTGCTGGTTTACAAGTGGTCCCGTCTAAAAAGACAATTCCGTCTTTGAATTTTTGGATATGGTCTGACGTGAGCGGTCCGTTGACTTCCACTTGATAAGATTTATCAACATGGTACTGGGGATGAAGGAGTTGAAAACCAAGAGGTCCATTGTCTGTCAAAAGGAGCAGTCCCGTCGTATCGCGGTCTAATCTGCCGACAGCATAGAGCTGGTCAGACTGGATGTCAGGTGGAAGGAGGTCCATGACGGTTGGAAGTTTCTTATCCTTGCTAGCTGTAACGACTCCGTTTGGCTTATGAAGCATGAGGTAGGTGTGCTTGTATCCTTGAATCTGCCGTCCTTGAAAGACTAATTTCTGCAACCAAGTGTCGACATTTTGAGCGAGTGAGCTGGCTGGACAATCATCTACTAGGATTTCTTTTTTTAATAGAGCCTGTTTCATAGCCTTGCGACTGACCTTTTCTTGGGCTAATAATCTATCTAAACGCATACCAGCTTATCTTATCATAAGTCTCTGACTTTGAAAAGAGTTGCCTTGACTAGAAAAGCAGAGTGAAAACATTTACACTTAGCTGAACTGTGATTTTTGAATGAGACTGTGGTATAATTGTTCAGTTAGAAATAAAAATTTAAATATTAGAGGAAATCATGACAAAATTAAGAGAAGATATCCGTAACATTGCGATTATCGCCCACGTTGACCACGGTAAGACAACTCTCGTTGACGAATTATTGAAGCAGTCTGAAACTCTTGATGCACGTACTGAATTGGCAGAGCGCGCTATGGACTCAAACGATATCGAGAAAGAGCGTGGAATTACAATTCTTGCTAAAAATACAGCCGTTGCCTACAACGGAACTCGTATCAATATCATGGACACACCAGGACACGCGGACTTCGGTGGAGAAGTTGAGCGTATCATGAAAATGGTTGACGGTGTTGTCTTGGTCGTAGATGCCTACGAAGGAACCATGCCACAGACTCGTTTCGTATTGAAAAAAGCCTTGGAACAAGACCTTGTCCCAATCGTGGTTGTTAACAAAATCGACAAACCATCAGCTCGTCCAGCAGAAGTAGTAGACGAAGTATTGGAGCTCTTCATTGAGCTTGGTGCAGACGATGACCAGCTTGATTTCCCAGTGGTGTATGCTTCAGCTATCAACGGGACTTCTTCATTGTCAGATGATCCAGCTGATCAAGAAAAAACAATGGCACCAATCTTTGATACCATTATCGACCATATCCCTGCTCCAGTGGACAACTCAGATGAACCTTTGCAGTTCCAAGTCTCACTTTTGGACTACAATGACTTCGTAGGTCGTATCGGTATCGGTCGTGTCTTCCGTGGTAGTGTGAAAGTTGGAGACCAAGTTACCCTTTCTAAACTAGATGGTACAACGAAGAACTTCCGTGTTACAAAACTTTTCGGTTTCTTTGGTTTGGAACGTCGTGAAATCCAAGAAGCCAAAGCAGGTGACTTGATTGCTGTTTCTGGTATGGAAGATATCTTTGTTGGTGAAACCATTACTCCGACAGATGCCATTGAACCTCTTCCAATCCTACACATCGATGAGCCAACTCTTCAAATGACTTTCTTGGTCAACAACTCACCATTTGCAGGTCGTGAAGGAAAATGGGTGACTTCTCGTAAGGTGGAAGAACGCTTGCAAGCAGAATTGCAAACAGACGTTTCCCTACGAGTTGACCCAACGGACTCACCAGATAAATGGACTGTCTCAGGTCGTGGAGAATTGCACTTGTCAATCCTTATCGAAACTATGCGTCGTGAGGGTTATGAACTTCAAGTATCTCGTCCAGAGGTTATTGTAAAAGAAATCGACGGTGTTAAATGTGAGCCATTTGAACGTGTTCAAATCGATACTCCAGAAGAATACCAAGGTTCTGTTATCCAAAGCCTTTCTGAACGTAAGGGTGAAATGTTGGATATGATTTCAACTGGTAATGGTCAAACTCGTTTGGTCTTCCTTGTTCCAGCGCGTGGTTTGATCGGATACTCAACGGAGTTCTTGTCAATGACTCGTGGTTACGGTATCATGAACCATACCTTCGACCAATACTTACCATTGATTCCAGGAGAAATTGGTGGACGTCACCGTGGTGCCCTTGTTTCCATCGATGCTGGTAAGGCTACAACTTACTCAATCATGTCTATCGAAGAACGTGGAACCATCTTTGTCAACCCAGGTACTGAGGTTTACGAAGGAATGATCATTGGCGAAAACTCTCGTGAAAACGACTTGACAGTTAACATCACTAAGGCCAAACAAATGACCAACGTTCGTTCAGCTACTAAGGATCAAACAGCTGTTATCAAGACACCTCGTATCTTGACCCTTGAAGAGTCTCTTGAATTCTTGAATGACGATGAGTACATGGAAGTAACGCCTGAGTCTATCCGTTTGCGTAAACAAATCCTTAACAAGGCAGAGCGTGAGAAAGCCAACAAGAAGAAAAAATCAGCTGAATAAGAGCTAGAAAGAGATAAAGATGGTCTATTTAATCATAGGGATACTCTTATTACTACTCTATGTATTTGCGACACCCCAAAGTATCAAAGGAACAGTCAACATCGTTATCTTGGTCTTTGTAGTTGTTGCACTCTTGATTTTGCTGATGTTGTCCATCTTGCAAATCTTCCAACTACCGACAGAATTCTTTGTCACAATAGCCATGCTTGCCCTTGCCTACTTTAGCTTGAGGGACATTACGCTCATGCCTGAAAAAAAGGGTAAAAGAAGATAAAAGAAAGAGAGCTGCGGCTCTCTTTTTCAATGTCAGAATGAGGGCTAGAGCATTTTCGTTTAGTATTATTTCCATAAAAATGGTAAAATAGTAGGAGTAGAAATGGAGTTTGAGACATGAAAGTAATCGATCAATTTAAAAATAAGAAAGTCCTTGTTTTAGGTTTGGCCAAGTCTGGTGAGTCTGCGGCCCGTTTGTTGGACAAGCTGGGTGCTATTGTGACAGTAAATGACGGCAAGCCTTTTGAGGAAAATCCTGCTGCTCAAAGCTTGCTGGAAGAGGGAATCAAGGTTGTCACTGGTGGGCATCCTTTGGAATTATTGGATGAAGATTTCGCTCTGATGGTGAAAAATCCAGGTATCCCGTATAGCAATCCCATGATTGAAAAGGCATTGGCAAAAGGGATTCCAGTTTTGACTGAGGTGGAATTGGCTTATTTGATTTCAGATGCTCCAATTATCGGTATCACTGGTTCAAATGGGAAAACAACCACAACGACCATGATTGGGGAAGTTTTAACTGCTGCTGGTCAACATGGTCTTTTGTCAGGGAACATCGGCTATCCTGCTAGTCAAGTGGCTCAAACTGCGACAGCCAAGGACACGCTCGTCATGGAACTTTCTTCTTTCCAACTGATGGGTGTCCAAGAATTCCATCCTGAGATTGCGGTTATTACCAACCTCATGCCAACTCATATCGACTATCATGGTTCTTTTGAAGAGTATGTGGCAGCTAAGTGGAATATCCAGAACAAGATGACAGTGGATGATTTCCTTGTATTGAACTTTAACCAAGATTTGGCAAAAGAATTGGCTACCAAAACACAAGCTACCGTTGTACCATTTTCAACACAGGAAAAGGTTGATGGAGCTTATTTGGAAGATGGTCAACTCTACTTCCGTGGAGAAGTGGTGATGCTAGCTAGTGAAATCGGTGTTCCAGGTAGCCACAATGTAGAAAATGCCCTTGCGACCATTGCTGTAGCCAAGCTTCGTGGTGTAGACAACCAAACCATCAGGGAAACTCTTTCAGCCTTTGGTGGTGTCAAACACCGTCTCCAATTTGTGGATGAAATTCAGGGTGTCAAATTCTATAACGATAGCAAGTCAACCAATATCTTGGCTACTCAAAAAGCCTTGTCAGGATTTGACAATAGTAAGGTTATCTTAATTGCAGGTGGTTTGGACCGTGGCAATGAGTTTGACGAATTGGTGCCAGATATTACTGGGCTCAAGAAGATGGTTATCCTCGGTCAGTCTGCAGAACGTGTCAAACGGGCAGCGGATAAGGCTAGTGTGGCTTATGTAGATGCGACAGATATTGCTGATGCGACCCACAAGGCTTATGAGCTCGCGACTCAAGGAGATGTGGTTCTCCTCAGTCCTGCCAATGCTAGCTGGGATATGTATGCTAACTTTGAAGTACGTGGAGATCTTTTCATCGACACAGTAGCGGAGTTAAAGGAATAATATGAAGAAAATTGTCTTTACAGGTGGGGGGACGGTTGGACATGTCACCCTCAACCTTTTGTTAATGCCCAAGTTCATCGAAGACGGCTGGGAAGTTCACTATATTGGTGATAAACACGGGATCGAACACCAAGAAATCCTCAAGTCAGGTTTGAATGTGACCTTCCACTCTATTGCGACTGGGAAGTTGCGTCGCTATTTCTCTTGGCAAAATATGCTGGACGTCTTCAAAGTTGGCTGGGGAATTGTCCAATCCCTCTTTATCATGTTACGACTGCGTCCACAGGCTCTTTTTTCAAAGGGGGGATTTGTCTCTGTACCGCCGGTTATCGCAGCGCGAGTGTCAGGAGTGCCTGTCTTTATTCACGAATCGGACCTGTCTATGGGCTTGGCCAATAAAATTGCCTATAAATTTGCGACCAAGATGTATTCAACCTTTGAGCAAGCTGCTGGTCTCGCAAAAGTCGAGCATGTGGGTGCTGTGACCAAGGTTTCAGACCAAAAAACTCCTGAACCAGATGAATTGGTGGATATCCAAACCCACTTTAATCCTAAATTGCCAACGGTATTATTTGTTGGTGGTTCTGCAGGAGCTCGTGTTTTTAACCAATTAGTGACAGATCATAAGCAAGAACTGACCGAACGCTACAATATTATCAATCTCACTGGAGATTCCAGCCTCAATGAGTTGAGTCAAAATCTCTTTCGTGTTGATTATGTGACAGATCTCTATCAACCCATGATGGAGATGGCAGATGTGGTAGTGACGCGTGGCGGTGCCAATACGATTTTCGAGCTCTTGGCCATGGCGAAACTCCATCTCATCGTACCATTGGGTCGTGAAGCAAGTCGAGGAGACCAGATTGAAAATGCTGCCTACTTTGTTAAGAAAGGCTATGCAGAAGAACTTCAAGAAAGTGACTTGACCTTGAAAAGCTTGGAGGAGAAACTCAGTCACTTGCTTAGTCATAAGGATCAGTACCAAGCTAGCATGAAAGCTTCGACTGAATTGAAATCTCTTGCAGATTTTTACGATCTACTAAGAAAAGACCTATCATAAGGAATATCAATGTCAAAGGATAAGAAAAAAGAATCAAACCAGAAGCAAGAATTGTCTGAATGGCAGAAACGAAACCAGGAATACCTGAAGAAGAAGGCTGAGGAAGAAGCTGCCCTAGCTGAAGAGAAGGAAAAGGAAAAACAAGCTCGTAAGGAAGCCAACTCGAAACTATTGGAGGAATCCAAGAAATCATCGAGTGAGTCAGATGAGGAAGCCTCAAGTCCAAGCAAGGAACCATCCGAAAAAGAAGAAAAATCTCAAAAGGATGACCGGAAAGTCAAAGAGGAAAAAGAGAAGAAGAAAAAAGAAAAACCAGAGAAACCAGAGAAACCAGCCAAGCCTAAAATTGCACCTGTTCATATTTGGCGAGCTGTGAGTATCTTGGTTCCCAGTGTTCTGGTCCTCCTTCTTTCAGTCTATCTATTGACTCCACTTTCGACCATCAAAAATATCGAGGTTAAGGGAAATAGTAACACGCAGGCGGATGACATCAAACAGGCTTCTGGAATTCAAGATAGCGACTATACCTTAGCTCTATTGTTGGATAAGGAAACATACGCTGAGCGAATCAAGTCCAATCATTGGATAGAATCAGCGAAGATTGACTATCAATTTCCGGCTAACTTTACGATTGAGGTTAAGGAATTTGATATTGTCGGTTATTATGTGTCTGGTGAAGAACATTATCCTATTCTTTCTAGTGGTACAGTAGAGTCAACTCCTGTTGATCGCTTAAACTTGCCTGAGACTTATCTGACAGTTACCTTTAACGATGAGCAGCAGGTGAAAGAGCTGATCACAGGATTATCTACTATCAGTGAGGATATCAAGAGTCAAATCCAGAAAATCGAATTAGCGCCGAGCAAGGCAACAGCAGATCTTTTAAAAATTACCATGCTGGATACAGATGAGATTTTGGTTCCCCTATCAGAATTGAGCAAAAAATTGCCTTATTACAGCAAAATCAAGCCACAATTGACAGAACCGAGTGTAGTCGATATGGAAGCTGGAGTATACAGCTATACCATAGCGGATAAATTGATAGAAGAAGCTGAGGAAAAAGCCAAACAAGAGGCCAAGGAAGCTGAGAAGAAAAAACAGGAAGAAGAAAAGGAAAAACAAGAAGAACAGGGAAATCAAAGCCAAACGAGCCAGCAATCACAGAGTCGTTAGACTAACTTTTCCTCTTGATTTTGAATGGTATAGAAGTCCAGTTTCGAGTTTTTGCTTGACAAGTCCTACTATAAATAATAGAATAGAAAAAAACCTTTAAAGCAGTCCAGAGAGGCAGCTAAGGTTAGACGGTGAAAGGGTGGACTCTACCCATTTTTCGTGGAACCTTGCTGTTGGCAGGTTCCTTTTTTCGTGGTTTATTTTTGACCATACTCTCTTGCTCTTAAAGGTAAAAGGAGAAAGGTATGCGCGAATATCGTCCAGTTATTGCTCTTGATTTTCCTAGTTTTGAGGCGGTCAAGGAATTTTTATCTCTTTTCCCGGCAGAAGAAAGTCTTTATCTAAAAGTAGGGATGGAGCTTTATTATGCGGAAGGTCCAGAAGTTGTCCGTTATTTGAAGTCACTGGGGCATAGTGTCTTTTTGGACCTCAAGCTACATGACATTCCCAATACAGTTAAATCTGCCATGAAGGTCTTATCTCAGCTTGGTGTAGACATGACCAATGTTCATGCTGCTGGTGGTGTGGAGATGATGAAGGCTGCACGTGAAGGTCTTGGGACACAAGCCAAATTGATTGCTGTGACCCAGCTTACATCAACGTCGGAAAGCCAGATGCAGGATTTTCAAAATATCCAAACCAGCCTGCAAGAGTCTGTGATTCACTATGCTAAAAAGACAGCTGAAGCAGGCTTGGATGGTGTCGTTTGCTCGGCTCAGGAAGTGCAACTCATCAAGCAGGCTACCAATCCAGATTTTATCTGTTTGACACCAGGAATTCGTCCAGCTGGAGCTGCGGTTGGAGACCAAAAACGTGTCATGACGCCAGCGGATGCTTATAAAATCGGTAGTGACTATATCGTAGTGGGACGTCCTATTACCCAAGCTGAGAATCCTGTTGCAGCTTATCATGCTATCAAGGATGAATGGAACCAAGACAGAAATTAAAGAAATAGATTATAAAAATAAAAGGAGAATACTATGACACTTGCTAAAGATATTGCTAGCCACCTCTTGAAAATTCAGGCAGTTTACCTTAAACCAGAAGAGCCTTTTACTTGGGCATCTGGTATCAAATCGCCGATTTATACTGACAACCGCGTGACTCTGGCTTACCCAGAAACTAGAACCTTGATTGAAAATGGTTTTGTAGATGCTATCAAGACAGCCTTTCCAGAGGTAGAAGTGATTGCAGGAACTGCGACAGCAGGAATTCCACACGGAGCTATCATCGCTGACAAGATGAACTTGCCTTTTGCCTACATCCGCAGCAAACCAAAAGACCATGGAGCAGGCAACCAAATCGAAGGTCGCATAGCTCAGGGGCAAAAGATGGTTATTGTTGAAGATCTCATTTCAACGGGTGGGTCTGTTCTTGAAGCCGTAGCAGCAGCTAAACGCGAAGGAGCAGATGTGCTTGGAGTTGTAGCGATTTTCAGTTATCAATTGCCAAAAGCTGATAAGAATTTTGCGGATGCTGGTGTCAAACTTGTGACGCTTTCTAACTACAGCGAACTCATCCACCTAGCCCAAGAAGAAGGTTACATTACGCCAGAAGGACTTGCTCTCCTAAAACGCTTTAAAGAAGACCAAGAAAATTGGCAAAACGCTTAAAACATAGAAAATCAGGTAGTCACTAGGATTACCTGATTTCTGTTTATTTTCGAAGAGTATTAGTCGACTTTTCCACCTTCAACAACTAGATCATCTGCATTAGCAGCATCACCGTAGGTTGGGTGAAGTGTCTTTTCATAAGCCTTGTGGAAGAAGTTTTCTTTACCAAGTTTTTCGATTTCTTGGTTGATGTAGTCAAGAAGTTCTTGATTACCCTTTTGAACTGCTGGTGCGATGGTATCTGGGTCACCGAGGGAAGTAATTCCTACTTCAAATCCTTTATTTTCGAGAGCCCACGCTAGGACTTCCGTATTGTCAGTAGAGAAGGCATCACCACGTCCGTCAAGAAGGGCTTGGTAGGCGTCGCTATATTGGTCGTATTTTTGGAGTTTTACTTCTGGGTGATTTTTCTCAAAATAAGTTTCAGCAGTCGTTCCTTTCGTAACAATCAAGGTTTTGCCTTCTAATTCTTTAACGTCTTTGATGACTTTATCTTTTGGTGACACAACACCGAGTGATACTTTCATGTAAGGAAGGGCAAAGTCAACTTGTTTCTTACGTTCGTCAGTAACTGTGAAGTTGGCAAGGGTGATATCCACCTTGTTTGAAATCAAGTATTCAGCACGGTTGGCAGCATCGACGGAAACGTATTTAACTTTCACACCAAGGTCTTGTGCCAGTTGGTTCCCAAGTTCAATATCGTAGCCTTGGTAGGAACCGTCGTTGTCAACATAACCAAATGGCTTTTTGTCTCCAAATACGGCGATTCGAAGCTCACCGCTTTTTTTGATTTCGTCGATAGTGCGGGCCTTGGCAGTTGTTTTTCCTGATGAAGCATCAGAGCTTCCACCTGAGCTACAAGCTGTGACAAAGATAAGCGCAAATGCTAGAGCAAAAACAGTTAGAATTGGTTTGAGTAGTTTCATAAAAATCTCCTTTATAGATATGAGCCGAACTGGCTAAAGTCAAAGACGTTTAAAAATTCCTGTGCTCGTTTGGTTTGTGGATTGGTGAAGAATTCCTGAGCCGTTCCTTCTTCAGCAATTTTCCCTTGGTCGAGAAAGATTATCCGATCTGCAATAGCTTGGGCAAACTGCATTTCGTGGGTTACCAGAATCATGGTGCGCCCTTCTTGAGCCAAGTCATTGATGAGTTCCAGAACTTCACGCACCATTTCAGGATCCAGCGAAGCCGTCACTTCGTCAAAGAGGATAATTTCTGGATGCATGAGAAGGGCACGGACAATCGCCACTCGTTGTTTCTGTCCACCAGATAATTGGCGAGCAAAACTGTCTTTTTTATCAAGCAAACCCACACGTTCCAGTAGTTGCAAAGCTTCCGCTGTTACTTCTTTCTTGTCTCGTCCCTGAGCTTTGATAGGGCCTAGGATGAGGTTTTGAAGGACATCTAGGTGAGGAAAGAGTTCATAACTTTGAAAGACCATGCCAATCTTTTGGCGAACCAGATGAAAGTTTTTCTGGTTGCTAATAATGGACTGGCCGTCCAGAAGAATATCCCCAGCCTGTATGGTTTCTAAGCCATTGAGGCAGCGGAGAAGTGTACTTTTCCCGCAACCAGATGGTCCTAGAATGACGACGACTTCCCCCTTTTTGATATCTAGAGAAAGGCCTTGGAGGATGGGATTGTCTCCAAAGGATTTTTTTAAGTCCTTGATTTCTAAAATAGTTTCAGACATTTAGTCCCTCCAATGTTTTTCTAAGTGAGTGGATAGTTTGGAAATAGGAAAACAGACTGCGAAATACAGGACCAGAATGGTTCCATAAATCCAAAAGGAAGCGGTTGGGATGGTCAAGCGATTGCTATCGATGATTTGTTGCCCAACCTTGGTCACTTCCACAACCCCAATCAAGACAACTAAGGAAGTCGTTTTGATCATCCGAGTGACAAGGTTGATGGCTTGTGGTAGTAGTCTTCTCAAGACCTGTGGAATGATAATGTGATAGTAAAGTTGCAAGTTAGTTAAGCCCAGAGCCTGTCCGCTTTCAAACTGATGTTTAGGGAGAGAAGTGATTGCCCCACGAACCAAGTCCCCCATTTCAGCTGTTCCCCAGAGAGTAAAAACGATAATGGCCGAAGTCTCGCCTGAGATGTTGATATTAAAGTTTCGAGCTAAGCCGAAATAAACGATGAAAAGTAGTACCAGCTGGGGCATGATACGGATAAATTCCAGATAAAAGCGTGTTAAAAAACGAATAACTCTAGAATGGGAGGTCATGATGATTCCCATGACTGTTCCGAAAATCATTGATAGAAGGACGGAGAGAATGGAAATTCCAATCGTGACACCCAGCCCTTGTAAGATTCGCAGGAGATTATTTCCCTGAAAGAGTACTTGCATTCCCGAATCCTGCATGGCGGAGCCTCCTTTCTATCCAGCTAAAGACTAGAGAGATGGGTAACAGCATGATCAGGTAAGCAACTACCAACATGGCCAGTGCAATGTCTGTCTCATAATAGAGTCCAATCAAGTCCTTGGCGACGTACATGAGATCGGCTAAGGCTACTGCAGAGAAAACAGAGGTTTCCTTGATGAGGAAAATGACATTGGCACTAAAGGACGGTAGGGCTACCGCAGTCGCTTGCGGAAGAACCACATAGCGAAAGACCTGTACAGGCGTTAGACCAATGGCTAGACCAATCTCGTGCTGGGTTTGACTGACTGCTTCCAGTCCGCTTCTGAAAGATTCAGCCATGTAGGAGCCACCTAAAAAGATGAGCCCAACTGTTGCACAGACTTCTGAAGAAAGAACAATCCCTATTCGGGGAAGCCCGAAGTAGAGGAAGAAGAGCTGAATCAAAAGGGGCGTGTTTCGTGACAATTCGATGTAGGCTGTTGCTAACTGTGAAAAGATAGGAACGCGATAATGACGAATGACACTAACGATTAGACCTACAAGAAAAGAACCCAAAATTCCCCAAACTGCGATATGTAAGGTCAGAAAGAATGCCTTTTGATAGAGTGGTAAATATTGTTCAACAATGGACCAATCCAAAATAGAACCTCCCATCTAGGAATAATATAGCTATTGTAGCACTAAAGGACATGTTTGGATAATATGAATTTTTTATCACAATGATAGAAAATATTTATCATGTCTGTGATTTGAAATTTCCAGACAAAATTTTTGAAAGGATTCTGAAAAAGAGGTAAGATAGTTTATGTAAGTTAAAGTAAACGCTTACTTAATAAGGAGGACACTTTATGTCATATAAAACAAGCAATGCAGAAGGACCTGTAGATTTTATTAACACTTATGATTTGGAGCCAATGGCGCAACAAGTCATTCCTAAAGCTGCCTTTGGTTATATCGCTAGTGGAGCAGAGGATACTTTCACTTTACGCGAGAACATCCGTGCCTTTAACCACAAACTGATCGTTCCTCATACGCTTTGTGATGTTGAAAATCCAAGTACAGAGATTGAATTTGCAGGTGAAAAATTATCTTCACCAATTATTATGGCGCCTGTTGCGGCTCATAAATTGGCAAATGAGCAGGGGGAAGTAGCTACTGCGCGTGGTGTGCATGAATTTGGTTCTCTTTATACAACCAGCTCTTACTCTACCGTTGACCTTCCAGAAATTACGGAAGCTCTTCAAGGGACACCTCATTGGTTCCAATTTTACTTTAGTAAGGATGACGGTATCAACCGCCATATCATGGACCGTGTGAAGGCTGAAGGCTACAAAGCGATTGTCTTGACGGCAGATGCAACTGTAGGGGGCAATCGTGAGGTCGACAAGCGCAATGGTTTTGTCTTCCCCGTTGGTATGCCAATTGTTGAGGAATACCTGCCAGAAGGTGCTGGAAAATCAATGGACTTTGTTTACAAGTCAGCTAAACAACGCTTGTCTCCACGCGATGTCGAATTTATCGCTACATACTCAGGACTTCCTGTGTATGTCAAGGGACCACAATGCCGTGAGGACGTTGAACGTTCGCTTGCTGCGGGAGCTTCAGGTATCTGGGTAACCAACCACGGTGGTCGCCAAGTCGACGGTGGACCAGCATCCTTTGACTCACTTCAAGAAGTGGCTGAAGCAGTTGATAAACGTGTGCCAATTGTCTTTGACTCTGGTGTTCGTCGTGGTCAGCACGTCTTTAAAGCCTTGGCTTCAGGAGCAGACTTGGTAGCTATTGGGCGCCCTGTTATCTATGGCTTGGCTCTCGGCGGTAGTGTTGGTGTGCGTCAAGTCTTTGAGCACTTGAATGCAGAATTGAAGACAGTCATGCAGTTATCTGGAACTCAGACTATTGAGGATGTCAAACACTTCAAACTCCGTCACAACCCATACAATCCAACCTTCCCAGTTGACCCTCGTGACTTAAAATTGTATTGATAAAGAAGACGGCCTCCACCTTATGTGGAGGTTTTTCTTCGTGTATAGAAAGATTAAATCGTTATTAGAAACTATATAAATATATTTTTCGGTCAAATATCTTGCTAGGGCTTTCATTTTTTGCTATACTGGTCCAGTAATAAAATAATAAAGACATTTGGGGTGCCTTAGGCTGAGATGATACCCATTGAACCTGATACAGTTAATACTGGCGAAGGGAAATGTGAAAAGGTTTTTTTCGTATGTCGAAATGGACTGTCTAATCTTGTAAGGTGAACTCTAATTCTCGTTTGTAATTGGAGTTTTTTTGTTTATCAAAAGAGGATAGGCTTTTTTAGGTAGCTCTCTGCAAATGCCCTCGATGTTCTTTAAAAGTATCAAGTGGAATTACGATTTTGCTTGGTATCTCTTGATATTTTATTGATTACGAACGAGTAAAGAGAGGAAAAATAAATATGGAAACACAAGACTATGCATTTCAGCCGGGTTTGACCGTTGGAGAATTATTAAAAAGCAGTCAGAAGGATTGGCAGGCTGCAATCAATCATCGTTTTGTTAAGGAACTTTTTGCGGGGACAATTGAGAATAAGGTCTTAAAAGACTACCTGATTCAAGATTATCATTTCTTTGATGCCTTCTTATCCATGCTGGGTGCCTGTGTAGCTCACGCAGACCAGCTTGAATCCAAACTTCGTTTTGCCAAGCAACTAGGCTTTCTTGAAGCAGATGAAGATGGTTATTTCCAAAAGGCTTTCAAAGAGTTAAAGGTAGCAGAGAATGACTATCTAGAAGTGAACTTGCACCCTGTAACAAAAGCGTTTCAGGAGCTAATGTATTCTGCTGTGGCTTCATCAGACTATGCTCATCTTTTGGTCATGCTGGTCATTGCAGAAGGTCTCTATTTAGACTGGGGTTCTAAAGATTTGGCACTACCTGAAGCCTATATTCATTCGGAATGGATTAATCTACATAGAGGTCCTTTCTTTGCAGAGTGGGTTCAATTTCTAGTTGATGAACTTAATCGTGTCGGGAAAAATCGAGAAGATTTGACAGAACTTCAGCAACGCTGGAATCAAGCAGTTGCTTTGGAATTAGCCTTTTTTGATATCGGTTATGAATTATAGGACAGATTCAATACTTTTATGTAAATTAAAAGAATGAACAAACAAACTATATAAATATATTTTCCAGTCAAATATCTTGCTAGGGCTTTCATTTTTTGCTATACTGGTCCAGTAATTAAATAATAAAGACATTTGGGGTGCTTTAGGCTGAGATGATACCCATTGAACCTGATACAGTTAATACTGGCGAAGGGAAATGTGAAAAGGTTTTTTTCGTATGTCGAAAAGAACTGTCTAATCTTGTAAGCTAAACTCTAATTCTCGTTTGTAATTGGAGTTTTTTTGTTTATCAAAAGAGGATAGGCCTGACGACGAGCCTTTCGGTAGCTCTCCTTGAATGCCCCACTTTTCTTTAAAAAAGGAGTTTTTTATGTTGAAAAAATGGCAGTTAAAAGATGTTATCTTGCTTGCTTTCTTGTCTATCTTTTTTGGTGGCGTTTTTGTGGGTTCGG
The DNA here is from genome assembly GCF_024399415.1 of Streptococcus oralis. Classification (NCBI taxonomy): domain Bacteria; kingdom Bacillati; phylum Bacillota; class Bacilli; order Lactobacillales; family Streptococcaceae; genus Streptococcus; species Streptococcus oralis. The sequence continues at coordinate 1,399,684 of NZ_CP029257.1, read as the reverse complement.
GTTATCTATTTGATATCCTCACCCTAATCTTGGCCCCTCTTGGTTTGCAGGCCTTTGCCAATGAAATCCTCTTTGGTCTCTGGTGTATGGCTGCGCCCATTGCGGCTATCTTTGTTCCAAGAATCGGAAGTGCAACGATTGGAGAAGTGCTCGCTGCGCTTGCTGAAGTCCTTTATGGTAGCCAATTCGGCCTAGGCGCTCTTTTGTCTGGCTTGGTTCAAGGCTTGGGAAGTGAATTTGGTTTTCTCGTAACCAAGAATCGCTATGAAAGTTGGCTCTCTCTAACTGCTAATAGTATTGGGATTACGCTTTTTAGCTTTGTCTATGAATACATTAAGTTAGGTTACTACGCCTTTTCCCTTCCTTTTGTCCTTTCCTTGCTTGTGGTGCGTTTTATTTCCGTCTTTTTCTTCTGTGCCATCTTGGTTCGTGCCATTGTCAAACTCTATCATCAGTTTGCGGCTGGAGGCAAGGCGTAGATGGGGCTGGAACTACGGGAGATTCAGTCCCCAATCTTTTCGGAGCCGATTGATTTTACTTTTCACGCGCAAGCTTTTACCTTGTTAGTTGGGAGCAGTGGTTCAGGAAAATCCAGTCTCTTTCAAATCATTGCCCAGGTCACTTCCTTGCCCTATAGTGGTCAAGTCCTGATAGATGGAAACCAGGTCAGTCAGCTTTCTATCGTCGAACGTGTCCAGACGGTTGGCATTCTCTTTCAAAATCCCAATCATCAATTTACCATGGAGAACTTGTTTGAGGAGCTGATTTTTACTTTGGAGAATATCGGCCATCCCGTTCAGGAGATTGATTCTAAAATAGCCGAGGTGGTCCAGCAATGTCGCTGCGAGGCAATCTTGCACCGTCCCATCCATCACTTATCAGGTGGGGAAAAGCAAAAGGCTGCGCTGGCTGTTCTATTTGCCATGAATCCTAGGGTCTATCTCTTGGATGAGCCCTTTGCTTCTATTGACCGCAAAAGTAGGATAGAGATCCTAGAGATTCTAAAGGAATTGGCCTCTAATGGGAAGACAGTCATCCTGTGTGACCATGATTTATCAGACTATGGAGCCTACATTGACCATATGGTGGAGCTAAGAGACGGGCAACTGAGGGAAGTGTTTCAAATCCCTACCTCTGAGATGACACAGGTTGCTTCAAAGGAAGTTGCTTCTAGCCTAGAACTATTCCATATGGATCGTGTGACTTGTGAGCTGGGTAATCGTCCCCTCTTTTCGATTGCTGATTTCACGTTTTACCAAGGAATTTCCTGTATCCTAGGTGATAATGGTGTTGGGAAATCAACCCTCTTTCGTTCCATTCTTCAATTTCAAAAGTATAGAGGGCGCATTACTTGGAAGGGTTCGGTCCTAAAAAAGAAAAAGAGTCTGTATCGTGACCTGACGGGTGTCGTTCAGGAATCTGAGAAGCAATTTATCCGAGTCAGTCTGAGAGAGGAACTTCAATTAGATAGCTCAGACTCGGAAAGAAATCAGCGGATTCTACAAGCTTTACGATATTTTGATCTGGAGCAGGCGCTTGATAAGAGTCCCTATCAATTAAGTGGTGGCCAACAAAAGATTCTTCAGCTCTTGACCATCTTGACCAGCAAGGCTTCTGTGATTTTACTAGATGAACCTTTTGCTGGTTTAGATAATAGAGCCTGCGCCTATTTTTGTCAGTGGATTCTGGAGGACAGAAATCAAGGGAGAAGTTTTTTGATCATTAGCCATCGTTTAGATCCCTTGATTTCTGTGGTCGATTATTGGATTGAGATGACTAGTGAGGGTCTCCGTCATATTAAAGACGTGACCATCAGCAAACCTCTCACATCTCGGAGTATCAATACTCAAGGGGAGGTGAAGTAGTATGGTCAAAGTAGCAACCCAGACACCGATAATCGGTCTCTTCTTTCTAATTTTATCCTTGGAAACATCTTTCATTCCTTCGATTGCTCTTAATCTTTCAGTAGTCGCATTTTGCATTCTCTTCATGCTCTACTACCGTCGATTTAAATTGTTGGCTTGGATGCTTGTGCTCGCCATTTTACCATCTTTTGCCAATTACTGGGCAGTACAGTTACATGGGGATGCTTCGCAGGCAGTGATACTTGGAACGAGGGCCTTTGTGACGGTTTGTATCGGTCTTGTCTTTGTTTCCAGTATTTCCTTAAAAGAGCTTCTCTTGTACTTGGCTCAAAAGGGGTTATCACGGTCTTGGGCCTATGCCTTAATTGTGGTATTCAATGCCTTTCCCCTCATTCAACAAGAAATCAAGTCCCTCAAGGAAGCTTGCTTATTGCGTGGTCAAAAATTGCATGTTTGGTCTCCCCTGATTTACAGTAAGGTTCTGATGACAGTCTTTAGGTGGCGCCATCTTTACCTGAGAGCTCTATCTGCGCATGGATATGACGAGCATGCACAGGTGGAGAATAGTTATCGGACTTTTTATATTTCTCAGAGGACAAAATTGATCTACCTACTTTTCTTTTTATTGCTTCAAACCAGCCTATTTCTATAAAGGAGTTATTATGGAATTTACAGATATTGCGATGGAATTATCCAAGGAAGCTTGGCAGGCTTCCTTTCATCACCCCTTTGTTTTACAGTTACAAGAGGGGAATTTAGAACCTTCTATTTTCCGCTATTACCTGATTCAGGATGCCTACTACCTGAAGTCTTTTTCAGAAGCCTATCACCTCTTGGCTGATAAGACTTCAAACCAAGAGATGAAAAGACTCTTGAAACAAAATGCCCAGAGTCTAGTGGAGGGTGAGTTGTTTATCCGCCAACAATTTTTCATGGAATTAGGAATCAGCGACCAGGAAATGGAGCAACATCCAATCGCTCCAACCTGTTATCATTACATTTCTCATATTTATCGCCAGTTTGCAGAGCCAAACTTGGGCATTGCTTTTGCTAGTTTGCTTCCATGTCCTTGGTTATACCATGATTTGGGCAAGGCACTTAATCGCAAACCATCCCCGAATCCTCTTTATCAACAGTGGATTGAAACCTATATCACCGATGAGTTAGAACAGCAGATTAAAGAGGAAGAAGCCCTGGTCAATCAGCTCTATCGCGAAAGTGACGAGACAGACAAACAAAAAATGCTAGAGGCCTTCCACCGAAGTGTCCACATGGAAGCTAAGTTTTGGGAGATGGCTTACCAACATCAAACCTGGACGAGTGATTTGCAATCCTTAGAAAAAGAGAAGAAATAGAAAATGAGAAACCACCAACTACAAGTTCACAAATTAACCATTTTATCCATGATGATTGCTCTTGACGTAGTACTTACACCCATCTTTCGAATTGAAGGAATGGCACCAATGTCCAGTGTAGTCAACATTCTTGCAGGGATTTTGATGGGACCTGTTTATGCCTTGGTCATGGCTACAGTCACAGCCTTTATCCGTATGACGACTCAAGGTATTCCCCCTTTGGCCCTAACAGGAGCTACTTTTGGAGCCCTCCTTGCAGGTCTCTTTTATAAGTATGGTCGGAAATTTCGCTATTCTGCTCTAGGAGAAATCTTGGGAACAGGGATTATCGGTTCCATTGTTTCCTATCCTGTCATGGTTCTCTTTACAGGATCTGCGGCCAAGCTTAGCTGGTTTATCTACACTCCTAGATTTTTTGGAGCAACCTTGATTGGTACAGCCATAGCTTTTCTTGCCTTTCGATTTTTAATCAAGCAGGAATTCTTTAAAAAAGTGCAGGGATATTTCTTTGGAGAAAGGATAGACTGATGCAGGAATTTACAAATCCCTTTCCTCTAACCTCCAGCTCCTTAATTCACTGCATCACCAATGAGATTTCCTGTGAGATGCTGGCCAATGGAATTTTGGCTCTGGGATCTAAACCTGTCATGGCAGATGATCCCCGTGAGGTTCTTGATTTTACCAAACAAAGCCAAGCTCTCTTTATCAATCTGGGGCATTTGTCAGCTGAGAAGGAGAAAGCAATCCGCATGGCAGCTACTTATGCAGCTCAAGCTGGCCTCCCAATGGTAGTAGATGCGGTTGGCGTAGCAGCTTCATCCATTCGTAAGGACCTAGTCACAGATCTTTTAGAATACAATCCCACGGTCCTTAAAGGAAATATGTCGGAAATCCGAAGTCTTGTTGGTTTAAAACACCACGGAGTTGGGGTCGATGCGAGTGCTAAAGATCAAGAAACTGAGGATTTGCTCCAAGTCTTGAAAGACTGGTGTCAGCTTTATCCTGGTATGTCATTTTTAGTCACTGGCCCCAAGGACCTCATCGTTTCAGAAAATCAAGTTGCTGTATTGAGGAATGGCTGTGCAGAATTGGACTGGATAACAGGGACAGGAGACCTGATTGGAGCCTTGACAACCGTTTTTCTCAGCCAAGGAAAGACTGCCTTTGAAGCTTCCTGCCTAGCAGTTTCTTATCTCAATATCGCTGCTGAGAGAATTCTTGTTCAAGGAATGGGATTGGAAGGTTTTCGTTACCAAGTTCTCAATCAACTCTCTCTCCTAAAAAGAGATGAAAACTGGCTAAAAGCCATCAAAGGAGACTTTTATGAATAGAGAAGCATTTAGACTGTATCTAGTAACCAATCGCTACCAAGATTCCTTGGAAAGCTTTCTTGAAAAAGTTGAGACGGCCTGCCGTTCAGGTGTTACCATCATTCAATTACGAGAAAAAAATCTCACCACCAACCAATACTATCAGCTGGCAAAACAAGTCAAGGAAATAACAGACGCCTATCAGGTGCCCTTGATTATCGATGATCGGTTGGATATCTGTCTTGCAGTCGATGCTGCAGGTTTGCATATTGGCGACGATGAACTACCAGTTTCGGTTGCCCGCCAAGTATTGGGTCCTGAAAAAATCCTCGGTGTCACTGCTAAAACAGTAAAAAGAGCTCTTGAAGCAGAAACATCGGGTGCAGATTACTTGGGGACAGGAGCTATTTTCCCGACAACTACCAAAGAAAATGCACCTATCACCTTGATTTCAACCTTGAAAACCATTTGCCAAATGGTCGCCATTCCAGTAGTTGCTATTGGAGGCTTGACGTCAGAGAATATTGACCAACTTGCTGAAACAGGTATAGCTGGAGTAGCCGTTGTTCGTGATTTGATGCAGGCAGAAGATATAGAGGCAAAAACGCAAGCATTTTTAACAAAGCTGGATGACATGATTTCCTAATCAAAAACTCTCTAATTCCCTTAAAGTGGGAACTAGAGAGTTTTTCTTAATCTTTAAAACTTGTATGGTTGACTGGGCCAGAACCATGACCGAGTTGAGGGGCGTCTTGGATGGCTTTTGTGATAAAGGCCTTGGCCTTATCGACTGCCTGATAAAGGGTCTTCCCCTTGGCTAGTTCAGCCGTAATCACTGCAGCAAAAGTACATCCAGTACCATGGGTGTGACAGGTTTGAATTCGTGGACTTTCCCAGACAAATTGTTCCTCCTTGGTAAAGAGGAAATCCTTGGCACCACCTTCAAGATGACCACCTTTGATAACTACAGACTGAGGACCAAATTCTTTTAAAATCAGGCGACCAGCACGCTGCATGTCTTCTGGATCATGGATTAAAAAACCAACAATCTCTTCTGCTTCAGGAAGATTGGGAGTGATAATGGTTGCAAGGGGAAGTAGGTTTGTTTTTAGGAAGCTTCTCGCACTGGTATCAATCAGGGTGTCCCCACTCGTAGCGACCATAACAGGGTCCAGCACATAGGGACAGTCCAGCTTTTTAAGGTAGGGTTGGATGATCTCCATGATCTCAGTAGTTGCCAACATACCAGTTTTCACAGCCTGAGGTTTGATATCCGAAAAGACACTCTCCAATTGAGCTTCCAGCATTTGGTTGGAGACGTGCTCGATTAATTGAACACCTCTGGTATTTTGAGCGACAAGGCTGGTGACAACGGCCATTCCATAGACATCTCTCGCTTGGAATGACTTCAAATCAGCCATAATGCCAGCACCGCCACTAGGGTCAGTTCCTGCAATGGTTAGAGCAACGGGTAAATAAGTCATCTAAAACCTCCCAACCAACTGAAGTTTGTATTCTCAAGAACAAGCTAGTCTGTTTGAGGAAAGCAATAGAAGACTAGCTAGTCCTCATTATCATTTCCACTTCCATCAGCTAGCATTACCTAGATTGAGTCAAAGGGATATAACAGTCGTTAATCTCAGCTTTACGCACCCCTAGTGGTTGTTTTCTTTTTTCTACAGTATAGCATATTTTTATAGTTTATATAGTGAAATTTGACTGCAAATCTCTCGTTACAGGATTAGAATTTTATTTTTCGAAAAAATAATAAAAATTATAGTTGACAAATGTAGATTTTGAGAGTATACTAATAACTGTAATCGACAAATGTAGATTTAGGAGGTGTGATTATGCAGATTTCAGATGCAGAATGGCAGGTCATGAAGATTATTTGGATGCAAGGAGAGCAGACCAGTACGGATTTGATCAGGGTTCTGGCGGAGCGGTTCGACTGGTCCAAGTCGACCATTCAAACTCTTTTGGCTCGTTTGGTTGAGAAAGAGTGTCTGTCAAGGAAAAAAGAAGGCAAGTTCTTTGTCTATTCAGCCCTTTTAACTCTGGACCAGAGTCGAGACTTGCTTGTCCAAGATATCAAAGACAAGGTTTGTTCTCGTAGGATTAAGAACTTGTTGGCTGATTTGATTGTGGAATGTGATTTCACTTTGGCTGACTTGGAAGACTTAGAAGCTGTGATTTCTAAGAAGAAATCAAGCGCTGTAACAGAAGTAAGATGTAATTGTATGTAAAGGAGACGTCATGTTAAATAGTATTGTAACCATTATTTGTATTGCCCTTATCGCGTTTATCTTGTTTTGGTTTTTCAAAAAGCCTGAAAAATCTGGACAAAAGGCCCAGCAAAAAAAGGGTTACCAAGAGATCCGAGTGGAAGTCATGGGGGGCTATACGCCTGAGTTGATTATTCTTAAAAAATCAGTGCCAGCCCGCATTGTCTTTGACCGCAAGGACCCTTCACCCTGTCTAGATCAGATCGTCTTTCCAGATTTTGGTGTGCATGCGGATCTTCCTATGGGTGAAGAGTATGTAGTGGAAATCACACCTGAGCAGACTGGAGAGTTTGGCTTTGCATGTGGTATGAACATGATGCACGGCAAGATGATTGTAGAGTAGGAGGAGACTATGACAGAAATTGTGAAAGCAAGCCTAGAAAATGGCATTCAAAAAATCCGTATCCGAGCTGAAAAAGGCTATCATCCAGCCCACATTCAGCTTCAAAAAGGGATTCCCGCTGAGATTACCTTTCATCGTGCCACCCCTTCAAACTGTTATAAGGAAATTCTTTTTGAAGAAGAAGGGATTCTAGAACCAATCGGTGTAGACGAGGAGAAGACAATTCGTTTTACACCTCAAGAATTAGGTCAACATGAATTTTCATGTGGCATGAAGATGCAAAAGGGGAGCTATACCGTAGTTGAGAAGACGCGAAAATCTCTATCCCTTTTACAGCGTTTTTGGATTACTAGTATCTTTACCCTGCCTCTTGTTTTCCTCATGATCGGGATGTTGACAGGGACTATTAGTCATCCAGTCATGCATTGGGGCACCTTTTTAGCCACAACGCCTATTATGCTGGTAGCAGGTGGTCCTTATATTCAGAGTGCTTGGGCCAGCTTTAAAAAACATAATGCCAACATGGATACCTTAGTGGCACTGGGAACTCTGGTAGCCTATCTTTATAGTCTGGTTGCTCTCTTTGCTGGGCTCCCTGTTTACTTTGAAAGTGCTGGATTTATCCTCTTCTTCGTTCTTTTAGGGGCAGTTTTTGAGGAGAAAATGCGAAAAAACACTTCCCAAGCTGTGGAGAAATTACTTGATTTGCAAGCTAAAACAGCAGAAGTCTTGCGTGATGATCGCTATGTTCAAGTTCCTTTGGAACAAGTCAAGGTAGGTGACCTGATTCGAGTGCGTCCCGGTGAAAAGATTGCGGTTGATGGTGTTGTAGTCGAAGGCGTCTCCAGTATTGACGAATCCATGGTGACAGGTGAGAGTCTGCCAGTAGACAAAACAGTTGGAGATACTGTGATTGGCTCTACCATCAATAATAGTGGCACTCTTATTTTTAAAGCAGAAAAAGTTGGTTCAGAGACTGTCTTGGCACAGATTGTGGACTTTGTGAAGAAAGCTCAAACCAGCCGTGCACCGATTCAGGATTTGACGGATAAAATTTCAGGGATTTTTGTTCCTGCAGTTGTCATTTTAGCGATTCTGACTTTTTGGGTTTGGTTTGTCTTGCTTGAGGCTAGCTTTGTGACCTCTCTCCTTTATGGGGTGGCAGTGTTGATTATCGCCTGCCCTTGTGCCTTGGGACTTGCAACACCAACGGCCCTTATGGTGGGGACAGGTCGCAGTGCCAAGATGGGGGTTCTCCTAAAAAATGGAACAGTCTTACAGGAAATCCAGAAAGTCCAAACTCTCGTCTTTGATAAAACAGGGACTTTGACAGAAGGGAAACCTGTGGTAACAGATATTATCGGCGACGAAGTAGAAGTGCTTGGATTGGCAGCCTCCTTGGAAGAAGCTTCCCAACACCCACTGGCTGAGGCCATTGTCAAGCGAGCGAGTGAAGCTGGACTTGAGATTCAAACTGTTGAAAATTTCCAAGCCTTGCACGGAAAAGGTGTCTCAGGGCAAATCAATGGGAAACAAGTCTTACTTGGAAATGCTAAAATGCTAGATGGCATGGATATTTCTAATGCTTATCAGGAAAAACTTGAAGAACTGGAAAAAGAAGCTAAGACAGTTGTGTTCTTGGCTGTTGACAATGAAATCAAAGGCTTGCTTGCACTACAAGATATTCCTAAGGAAAATGCTAAACTTGCCATCAGTCAGTTGAAAAAACGAGGTCTTAAAACAGTCATGCTGACAGGGGATAATGCTGGTGTGGCGCGTGCCATTGCAGATCAGATTGGCATTGAAGAGGTCATTTCAGGTGTATTGCCAGAAGAAAAAGCCCATGAAATCCATAAACTACAATCAGCTGGAAAAGTAGCCTTTGTTGGGGATGGTATCAATGACGCTCCTGCCCTCAGTGTAGCGGATGTGGGAATTGCTATGGGAGCTGGAACAGATATTGCCATCGAGTCAGCAGATTTGGTGTTGACAACTAATAACCTCTTAGGAGTTGTTCGTGCCCTTGATATGAGTAAGAAAACCTTTAATCGAATTCTGCTCAATCTTTTCTGGGCCTTTATCTACAATGTCGCCGGAATTCCGATTGCAGCAGGAGTCTTTTCAGGAATTGGTCTCGTTCTCAATCCAGAACTGGCAGGTCTAGCTATGGCCTTTAGTTCTGTATCTGTTTTAACCAGTTCACTCATGCTAAACTTTAGTAAAATAGACTAAAAGCGAGCTTGCTCGCTTTTTATACTCTTCGAAAATCTCTTCAAACCACGTCAGCTCTATCTGCAACCTCAAAACAGTGTATTGAGTACCCTGCGGCTAGCTTCCTAGTTCGCTCTTTGATTTTTATTGAATATTATTATAAAACAGTTACATAAAACGTTTTCAAACTGTACTGTAATAGAGAATAAAAACTTCTGAGCACATTCTTAGGAGACCCAAAACAAATGTGGTAAAGTAGTAGAGTAAAAATTTGCTGAAACGTTTCCAATTAGTATATGAAAACGGATTTATCAAGTTTTAAAAATATTTGAAGGAGAGTTATCATTATGACTCAAGGGAAAATTACTGCATCTGCAGCAATGCTCAACGTATTGAAAACATGGGGCGTAGACACAATCTACGGTATCCCATCAGGAACACTCAGCTCATTGATGGACGCTTTGGCTGAAGACAAAGATATCCGCTTCTTGCAAGTTCGCCACGAAGAAACAGGTGCTCTTGCTGCGGTCATGCAAGCTAAATTCGGCGGCTCAATCGGGGTTGCAGTAGGTTCAGGTGGTCCAGGTGCGACTCACTTGATTAACGGTGTTTACGATGCAGCTATGGATAACACTCCATTCCTTGCTATCCTTGGATCACGTCCTGTTAACGAACTCAACATGGATGCCTTCCAAGAATTGAACCAAAACCCAATGTACAACGGTATCGCTGTCTACAACAAACGTGTCGCTTACGCTGAGCAATTACCAAAAGTAATTGACGAAGCTTGCCGTGCTGCAGTTTCTAAAAAAGGTCCAGCTGTTGTTGAAATTCCAGTAAACTTCGGTTTCCAAGAAATCGACGAAAACTCATACTATGGTTCAGGTTCATACGAACGTTCATTCATCGCTCCTGCTTTGAACGAAGTTGAAATTGACAAAGCAGTTGAAATCTTGAACAATGCTGAACGCCCAGTTATCTACGCTGGTTACGGTGGTGTTAAAGCTGGTGAAGTCATTACTGAATTGTCACGTAAAATCAAAGCACCAATCATCACAACTGGTAAAAACTTTGAAGCCTTTGAATGGAACTACGAAGGTTTGACAGGTTCTGCTTACCGTGTTGGTTGGAAACCAGCCAACGAAGTAGTCTTTGAAGCAGACACAGTTCTTTTCCTTGGTTCAAACTTCCCATTTGCTGAAGTTTACGAAGCCTTCAAGAACACTGAAAAATTCATCCAAGTCGATATCGACCCTTACAAACTTGGTAAACGTCATGCCCTTGACGCTTCTATCCTTGGTGACGCAGGTCAAGCAGCGAAAGCTATCCTTGATAAAGTAAACCCAGTTGAGTCTACTCCATGGTGGCGTGCAAACGTGAAGAACAACCAAAACTGGCGTGATTACATGAACAAACTCGAAGGTAAAACCGAGGGTGAATTGCAATTGTATCAAGTTTACAATGCAATCAACAAACATGCTGACCAAGACGCTATCTACTCAATCGACGTAGGTGACACTACTCAAACATCTACTCGTCACCTTCACATGACACCTAAGAACATGTGGCGTACATCTCCACTCTTTGCGACAATGGGTATTGCCCTTCCTGGTGGTATCGCTGCTAAGAAAGACAATCCTGATCGCCAAGTATGGAACATCATGGGTGACGGTGCATTCAACATGTGCTACCCAGACGTTATCACAAACGTTCAATACGACCTTCCAGTTATCAACGTTGTCTTCTCAAATGGTAAATATGCCTTCATCAAGGACAAATACGAAGACACAAACAAACACTTGTTTGGTTGTGACTTCCCTAATGCTGACTATGCGAAAATCGCTGAAGCTCAAGGAGCTGTTGGATTTACAGTTGACCGTATCGAAGACATCGATGCAGTTGTTGCAGAAGCTGTTAAATTGAGCAAAGAAGGTAAAACTGTTGTTATCGATGCTCGCATCTCTCAACACCGTCCACTTCCAGTAGAAGTACTTGAATTGGATCCAAAACTTCACTCAGAAGAAGCAATCAAAGCCTTCAAGGAAAAATACGAAGCAGAAGAACTCGTACCATTCCGTCTCTTCTTGGAAGAAGAAGGTTTGCAATCACGCGCAATTAAATAATTCCTTCGTGGAACTTAAAAAGATCGGAGCAATCCGGTCTTTTTATGGAGTATAGTAAATGAATTTAAATCAATTAGATATTATCGTTTCAGATGTTCCACAAGTCTGTGCTGACTTGGAGCGTATTTTGGATAAAAAGTCCGATTATGTTGATGACAGTTTTGCTCAGTTTACGATTGGCAGTCACTGTCTGATGTTGTCCCAAAATCATTTGATTCCTTTGGAAGATTTTCAGTCAGGAATCATTCTTCATATTGAGATTGAGGATCTAAATCAGAATTACCAACGGTTAAAAGAGATCGGTGTCGAGATTTTACACGGTCTTTGTGAAACGGATTGGGGAACAGAGTCCTTATTAGTTAAAGGGCCTGCTGGTCTAGTGATTGATTTTTATCGTATGAAGTAGGTAATTCTATTATCAAATTTTTTATCTAAACATTCTTGGAGTGAAACTTAAAAAGATCGGAGCAATTCGATCTTTTTTGTATTTATGCGACTTTCAGTCCGTCTCGCTCCGTTAGGTGCGAGACAAAAAACCACCCGTTTTCACGGGTGGTTATGATTTCTACACTTATTGTTTGGCTTCCTGTTTTAATTGTTGCACCTGTTCCTCGTACTGGACAAGCTCCCTGTCTTTTATATTGATAGTCGCTTCTGCTTCAGCAATGCGGCTTCTCAGATCTTGAGTCTTGTTATGGTGATAGCTAATACCAATAGCACTACCAGCAATGATCCCGATTACTAGACAAGTAAAAATCACCAAAATCAAGGGAGCAGATAGTTGTGTAAAGACAAGACTGACAGTTACTGTTTGACGATTGAGTAGACCAAATGAGATCACAATGACTAATAAGCTCAAACCGCCAATTAGATAAGCCTTATCTTTCAGTGACAATTCATTAAATTTTTTTAGCATAAGTTCCTTTTCTCCTGACTATGTTGATAGAAAACTACACACCATTTAGGTATTAACAAAATTCATTTTACTAGAAAATTTCGATACTGTCAATAATTTCTAACGGCTTATTTACCATCAATCAATCGATTCATTGAAAAGGAGTATTCATTTTCTAATATTTGATTGAGTAAACAGAACGGAGCAATTCGGTCTTTTTTCTGTTCCCTCTTTCTTATAACAAGATTGTGATAGTTTATATCTTTATAACAAAAGTTTTAAAGACTTGATTGTTTTGAAAGAATATTTTAAAATAAGATTCAGTAAAAATGAAAGAGGTTTTGAAAATGTCTGAAAAACAAATGAAAATTTTAGGTTGGGTAGCGACCTTTATGTCTGTTATGATGTATGTGTCTTACTTCCCACAAATTATGAACAACCTGGCTGGTCAAAAAGGGAACTTTATCCAGCCCTTGGTTGCAGCCATCAACTGTAGTCTCTGGGTTTACTACGGTCTTTTCAAGAAAGAAAGAGATATTCCACTTGCGGCTGCTAATGCACCAGGTATCGTTTTTGGCCTAGTAACGGCTATCACAGCTTTGATTTAAAAAGAAGACTGGTTTCAGTCTTTTTTTCGTATATATAAAAGTAAGTTTAGTGCTATTATTATCCAGAGGGTTCCAAACTTTTTGCCTCCTTTTTAGTATAATAGAAGTAATAAATCAATCGAGGTAAAGTGATGACAGAAATACTACAATTTCCAGAAGGATTCCTCTGGGGTGGTGCTACGGCAGCTAATCAATGTGAGGGTGCTTATAATCAAGATGGCCGTGGTCTTGCTAATGTGGATGTGGTACCGATTGGTCCAGACCGTGAGGCTATTATTACAGGTCAGAAAAAGATGTTTTCGTTTGAGGAGGGCTATTTTTACCCAGCAAAGGAAGCCATTGATATGTACCATCATTACAAGGAAGATATTGCGCTTTTTGCAGAAATGGGATTTAAAACCTATCGACTTTCCATTGCTTGGACTCGGATTTTTCCTCAAGGTGACGAAGCAGAGCCAAATGAAGTTGGTCTAGCTTTTTATGAGGATTTATTTAAGGAATGCCACAAGTATGGAATTGAACCACTGGTGACCATCACGCATTTCGATTGCCCCATGCACTTAATTAGGGAGTACGGTGGTTGGCGCAATCGTCGTATGTTGGACTTTTACGCAAATCTCTGTCACACCCTCTTTACCCGTTACAAGGGCTTGGTCAAGTACTGGCTCACCTTCAACGAAATCAATATGATTCTGCATGCCCCCTTTTTAGGAGCTGGGATTTGTTTTGAAGAAGGAGAAAATCAAGAACAGATCAAATACCAAGCAGCCCACCATGAGCTGGTAGCCTCGGCTATGGCGACTAAAATTGCTCACGAAATTGATCCAGAAAACAAGGTGGGATGTATGTTGGCAGCAGGACAATACTATCCCAACACTGCCCATCCGAGAGACTACTGGGCAGCTATGGAGGAAGACCGTAAGAGTTACTTCTTCATTGACGTCCAAGCGCGTGGGGAATACCCAAACTATGCCAAGAAACAGTGGGAGCGTGAGGGGATAGAAATTGAAATGACGGCAGAGGATTTGGATTTGTTGAAGAATCACACTGTTGATTTTGTTTCCTTCTCTTACTATGCGAGTCGAGTGGCCTCAGGCGATCCAGAAGTGACGAATCTGACCGCTGGAAATGTCTTTGCCTCTATCAAAAATCCTTATCTAGAATCCTCTGAATGGGGTTGGCAGATTGACCCACTGGGGCTTCGTATCACCCTCAATGCTATCTGGGATCGTTATCAAAAGCCTATGTTCATCGTAGAAAATGGCCTCGGTGCTATGGACACGCCAGATGAAAATGGATACGTAGCAGATGACTATCGGATTGCTTATCTAGAAGCCCACATCAAGGCTATGCGAGATGCTATTTACCAAGATGGCGTTGAATTGCTTGGTTATACGACTTGGGGTTGTATAGATCTGGTTTCTGCTGGAACAGGCGAAATGAACAAGCGTTATGGTTTTATCTATGTGGATCGTGATAATGCAGGTCAAGGAAGTCTCAAACGGAGCAAGAAGAAATCCTTCTACTGGTACAAGGATGTCATTGCCAGCAATGGTGCAAGTATTAAGTAGAGCACATTTGTTCACTATTTTTATAAAATCTTCTCCCTACTTTATAAGATGTGAAAAAGAGTTCAATTAGACCTGGCTTTTTGCTATAATGAAGTGAGAAAAATAGACAGGAGATCAAGATGTCAGAACCATTATTTTTACAATCAGTTATGCAAGAAAAAATCTGGGGTGGAACCAAGCTACGTGATGAGTTTGGCTACGACATTCCAAGTGAAAAAATCGGAGAATACTGGGCTATTTCAGCCCACCCAAATGGAGTTTCAAAGGTCGCTAATGGGCGTTTTGAGGGAACAGACCTAGCTACTTTGTATGCGGAACACCGTGAATTGTTTGGTAACCGTCCAGAACCTGTGTTTCCACTGTTGACCAAGATTCTCGATGCCAACGACTGGCTCAGTGTCCAAGTTCACCCAGACGATACCTATGGACTAGAGCACGAAGGCGAGTTAGGGAAAACAGAGTGTTGGTACATCATCGCAGCAGACGAAGGTTCAGAGATTATCTATGGCCACAATGCCAAATCAAAAGAAGAACTCCGCCAGCAAATCGAGGACAAGAACTGGGATACCTTGCTGACAAAAGTTCCAGTTAAAGCTGGAGATTTCTTCTATGTACCAAGCGGAACCATGCACGCTATCGGGGCGGGTATCTTGATTCTTGAAACCCAGCAGTCTAGCGATACCACCTACCGTGTTTATGACTTTGACCGCAAGGACGACAAGGGCAACTTGCGTGAACTTCACCTTGAAAAATCCATCGATGTTTTAAACATTGGAGAGCCTGCCAATAGCCGTCCTGTAACTATCAAAGCAGATGATCTACGTTCCACTCTCCTTGTATCCAATGATTTCTTCGCAGTTTACAAGTGGGAAATCACTGGCAAAGTTGACTTCGAAAAGACAGCTGACTACAGCCTGTTGAGCGTCTTAGCTGGTCAGGGTCAACTGAATGTTGATGGGAAAAACTATCCAATCCAAAAAGGCAGCCACTTTATCCTACCAAGTGATGTTGAAGCTTGGACCTTGGAAGGGCAAGGTTTGGAATTGATTGTTAGCCATCCATAAAAAAAGAAAGGGCCTGAGTTTACTACTCAAGTCCTTTTTGATTACATAAATTGGGCGATAAAAACCACAATGATGATAATAGGAATGATGAAACGAAGAAGGAAGAGCCAGACTTGGAAAAGTCCTTGTTTCCATGCTCTTTCATCAAGATGGAGTTCCTCCTTAGCAAGAGCCTTCTTAAAGATGTAGCCTGTAAAGAGAGAAAGGCAGAGGGCTCCAAATGGCATGAGGAGATTGGAAACCAAGAAGTCCATAGCGTCAAAGAAGGTCTTCCCAAAGATGTGAACATCCGCCATAATACCGTAAGAAAGGGCTGAAGGAATTCCAAAGATAAAGGTCAAGATTCCTAAAATAGCGCTCCATTTAGCACGTTTGCTGTTGTCCTGGTTGGTGATATTGCCCACATTGATTTCCAGCATCACGACAGAAGAAGTGACCGTCGCAAAGAGGAAGAGCAAGAGGAAAAGGATGTAGAAAATGGTTCCAAAAGGCATCTTGTCAAAGAGTTGAGGTAAGACGATAAAGAGCAGGCTTGGTCCCCCTTCAGACTGAATATTGAAGGCCGACATGGCTGGGAAAATGGCTAGTCCCGCCATGATGGATACAGAGATGTTCATGGCTACGATGGAAATACCTGACTGGACCAGATTGGTTTTCTTGTCCAAGTAGGAAGCATAGGTCAGCATGGCTGTCACCCCTAGTGAGAGGGCAAAGAAAGATTGTCCCAGAGCATATAGGAGACCAGCGCTAGTTAGTTTTGAAAAGTCTGGTTTGAGAAAGTAGAGACCCCCTTCCATGGCATTTGGCAAGCTGAGCGAGCGCCCGATGATCACGACAAAAATGATAAAGAGCAGGGGCATCATGACCTTTGAGGCTCTTTCAATCCCTTTTTGAACTCCACGTGATACAATAAAGATATTCAACAAGATAAAGGCAGCTTGTGCGCCAAGGGCAATGGCTGGATTTGAAATGATTGAAGTAAATAACTGAGCATAATCACCCGTTCCGCCAAGTTGGAACAATTTCCCAAACTCAATACTCAGATAGACTAGAATCCATCCTCCGATGACACTGTAAAAGGAGAGGAGGATAAAGAGGGCAAAGGCACCAATCCAACCGATAAAGTTGTACTTGTTATTCTTGCCTAGTTTTCCAAAGGTTTTGATAGCGGAAACGCCAGCGCTACGGCCAAGGGCAAACTCAGCCAGCAGGAGCGGGAAACCGATTAAAATAGTGGAAATGAGAAAGACTAGTAAAAAGCCCCCACCGCCATTAGCAGCAGTCATGTAGGGGAACTTCCAAACGGCTCCAAGTCCGATAGCTGAACCAGCAGATGCTAGGATAAAGCCTAGTTTCGAGCCCCATTGCGATTTTTCTGACATAGTTGAAACTCCAATCTCTTTTTTAAAATAAGAAAAGGCTACTTGAGTTGTCAAATAGCCCTCTCTCAATGGCTCTCTATGAGCCTTCTGTTTGATTGATAGACTTGACTATCCTATCATGTTTTCAAAGGTCTGTCAAGAAAACCATTTTCAAGTTTTCACACCTTTCTCAAAAAGTTAAAAATTTTTCGCAAAAACGCTTGACTCTGACCTAAGGGGAGGGGTTATACTATCCTTGTAAGGAGGAAATCATGTACCATATAAAAGAAGCTGCGCAGCTTTCAGGTGTCTCTGTTAAGACTCTGCATCACTACGATAAGATAGGGCTCTTGGTTCCCTTAAAGTCGGAAAACGGCTATCGAACCTATAGTCAGGAGGATTTGGAACGACTTCAGGTCATTCTGTACTACAAATATCTAGGCTTTTCTTTAGAAAAAATAGCAGAGCTGTTAAAGGAAGAAAGAACAGATTTATTGCCCCATTTGACTAGGCAGTTGGATTATCTAACTCGAGAAAGGCAACATCTGGATACCTTGATTTCCACCTTGCAAAAAACCATTCAAGAACAAAAAGGAGAAAGAAAAATGACCATTGAGGAAAAATTCACTGGATTTAGCTATCAAGACAATCAAAAATACCACCAAGAAGCGGTAGAGAAATATGGTCAAGAAGTCATGGGCCAGGCTCTCGAGCGCCAAAGTGGTAGAGAAGATGAGGCTACGGCTGCCTTTAACCAAGTTTTTCAAGTTTTGGCTCATAATCTTAAAAATGGGCTAGCTGCAACAGCGGTCGAAAACCAAGAAGAAGCAGCTAAACTCTTGCAAGCTATTCGTACTTATGGATTTGACTGCTCTATTGAGGTATTCGGTCATATCGGCAAAGGCTACGTCTACAACCCAGAGTTTAAGGAAAACATTGACAAGTTTGGATCTGGTACAGCTCAATACACATCAGATGTCATATCGGCTTACGTCCAGACAAATGCAGAATAAATAGGCTAGGAATTTCCTAGCCTATTTTTTACTTCAAATCATAAAGCCAGTCGTCACCGTCTTTATAGTAAAAGAATTCACTGAGATTCTCTTCTAAAAAAACACGAAGCATATCAGACATATCATCAGTAGCAAGTTTTAGATGAGAAAGATTTTCAAAGTTCTCCCACCAAACTTTCCCTTCGTCTGAAGACTGGAGTTCACCAGTAAAGTGTTCTGTTTTGTAAAAGAGGACTACATAACGATAATCCTTGTCATCGTACCAGTTTTTGATACCACAGAGTTGGGATTTGGAAATGGTCAGACCAGTTTCTTCTTTCACTTCACGAATGACAGCATCGACAAAGGATTCGCCACGTTCAACATGACCGCCAGGAAAAGTAATACCAGGCCAGTCAGGATTAACTCGATCTTGAACCAGAACCTTGTCTCCGTTTTGAATCATACACATGTTGACAAATTCGACTGACTCCCATCTGTTCATTTTTTCCATCCTTTAATATTTAATCATAATGCAGACTTCCTGCCACCCAGCCGGTGCAGAGGGCAGAAGTGATGTTAAAGCCACCCGTGTGGGCATTTATATCCATGACTTCGCCAGCAAAGTGGAGACCAGGAACGAGCTTACTTTCCAGGGTTTTAGGATTGATTTCCTTAAGACTGACACCGCCTTTGGTGACAAAGGACTTGGCAAGAGACATTTTGCCAGTCACAGGGATTTTGAGGGTTTTGATGGACTGGAGAAGTTGTTCGCGTTCCTTTTCAGTCAGTTGTTTGACTTTGTCAGGATAGCCTTGCACCAAAAATTCTGCCAAGCGTTCTGGAAGTAAAGTTTTTAAAGCATTTTTCAAGGATTTTTCCCGATTTTCTTCTAGAAATGCAGCCAAGTCCTTCTCAGAAAGTTGAGGTAAGACATCCAGTGAGAGAACTTCGCCGCCCTTGACAAAGCTGGACATACGTAGGGCAGCAGGGCCGGACAAACCAAAGTGGGTAAAGAGTAGATCATGAGTGATGACATGCTTACCATATCTTAAGGTCACATCGTCTAGTGAAATCCCTTGAAGCGCTTTGTGTGGAAAATCAGTCAACAAAGGACTCTCAGCAGCCTCAAGCTCAGTAATGGAGTGTTTAAAATGACGGGCGATCTCATGTCCAAAACCAGTCGAACCAGTCGAAGGATAGGATTTTCCACCAGTTGTGACAATGAGTTTATCACAAGTGAAGCTTTGGTCTGCGGACTTGAGGACGAACTGGTCGTCTATCTTTTTAACCGAAACAATCTCTGTTTGAGTAGCAATTTGCCCGCCAAGTTCAATGATTTTCTTCTCCAAGGCTTCGATAATGGTCCGAGATTTGTCGCTAGAAGGAAAGACACGGCCGTGGTCCTCAACCTTTAGTTTAACACCGTTTTCCGTGAAAAAGTTGATGATATCGTGGTTATCAAACTGGGAAAAGACACTGTAAAGAAAGCGTCCGTTCCCAGGGATTCCAGCTAGTAGGTCATCTAGAGTTCCGTTGTTAGTCACATTGCAACGTCCCCCACCAGTCCCAGCTAATTTTTTTCCAAGTTTCCGATTTTTTTCGATGAGGAGGGTTTTCTGTCCATAAAAACTACTGGAAATGGTAGCCATCATACCAGCAGGTCCCCCACCGATGACAATAGTATCAAAATGTTTCATAGCTCTATTGTACCACAAAAAAACAAGAGATGCTTGGCATCTCTTGTTGCTCATAATCTTAGTTAATTTCATATCCCATCAACAAACCGCCATCTTCTGCATAGAAACTGCAGAGACCAGATGTTGGAAGAATCTTAATTTCAGCTTGCGGGAAGGTTTCCAGCAAGCGTTCTGACAATTGCTGACAGAATTTATCATTGCTGCGATGAGCCATGACGATACGGCCACCAGCATAACCAGCCTTGATGAGTTCTTCATAGGCTGCTTGAAGGGATTTTTTGGGTCCACGAGCTTTTTGGAGCAGTTCTAGGGTTCCAGTTTCACTTGCTTCCCCAACCATACGGATGTTGAGAAGGCCAACGACAGTACCGATAAGCTTACTCAAACGACCATTTTTGACCAAGTTATCGACTTTAGCAAGGACAAAGAGCAACTTCGTTTTTTCTTGGTAGGCTGTGATAGCTTCAACAATTTCCTCATAAGAAAGTCCTTGATCAATCAAACTATTGATTTTCTCGACAATCAAGTCAACTTCCCCACCTGCAGACAATGTATCAATCACATGAATCTGAGTGTCAGGATGTTCTTCAAGGTAGATATTTTTAGCGAGCTGTGCACTGTTATGGCTACCAGAAAGAGCACCAGTGATGGTAACGACAAAGATATGCTTAGCACCTTCAAATGCACGCAAGTAATCATCAGGGCTAGGACAAGCTGATTTTGAAGCCTCAGAAGTCGCATACATGGTTTCCATCATGTGGTCAATGTCAAGATTGGCATCATCGATAAAGACCTGATCAGCTACTTGAATGGTTAAAGGAACACTAACAAATTCCGTATCAATAGCAGGAGTTGCTAGTTGACGATAATCACAACCAGAGTCAGCTACAATCTTCCAAGTCATAGAAATTCTCCATCTTTGTCACTTATACATTGACAAAGGTTCTGTCTTTTTTTACAATTATATCATGAAAGCCCTTGAAACAAAAGTACCACCTCTCTGTTGTCACAAGTAGAAAGAAATTGTTATGTCTGAACGTAAAATATCTGAAAAATCTCTTGAAAATCTCAGAAAATCAAATCAAGAATCCAATTTTTTAACCAGAGAAGCAATCGAGACGGCTCTTTTGCAACTTCTAGAGAAAAAAGACTTGGCTAAGATCAGCATTTCGGAGCTGGTCAAACGGGCGGGCGTCTCTCGTGCCGCCTTCTATCGTAACTATGACTCCAAAGAAGAGATTTTGGAAAGCGTCTTTAAACGCAGTGTCCATAACATTATGGAACAGTTGAGCCACTACGATGTTAAAACAGACCTTTATCTAGTCTGGGTACACCTTTTCCGCGCAGCCAAGAAAGAAGCCAAAGTTATCCAACTTGCTCTGGACTACCATTTGGAAAAGATTTTTGTCCAAGCCATGCAGGAATTTCTAGAAAAATACCACGGAAAGTCAAAAGGCGTTAGCAGCTACCTTCATTCCTTTTGGAGTTCTGCCATCGTATCGGTTCTGCTCAAATGGATCAAAGATGGCATGAAGGTTCCGGCTGAAAAGATTGCAGATTTACGCTTGCCATTTTTCAAAAAATAGAGGAAAAGGAGAAGACTTATGACAGAAAAAAGACTGGCTTGGGATGAGTACTTTGCAGCCCAGGCTTTACTGATTGCCAATCGTTCGACCTGTAAACGTGCCAAGGTGGGAGCTGTCCTAGTCAAGGACAATAAGGTCATTTCAACAGGCTACAATGGTTCCGTATCAGGAACGGAGCACTGTATTGACCACGAATGTCTGGTCATTGAAGGTCACTGTGTTCGAACCCTCCACGCCGAGGTTAATGCTATCTTGCAAGGAGCCGAACGAGGGGTTCCCAGAGGATTTACAGCCTATGTGACCCATTTCCCGTGTCTGAACTGCACCAAACAACTGCTACAAGTTGGTTGCAAGCGCGTGGTTTATATCAACCAGTACCGAATGGATGACTATGCCCAGTACCTTTATCAAGAAAAAGGCACCGAGTTAACCCATTTACCATTAGAGACTGTTCAGACAGCTCTTCAAGAGGCAGATTTGATTTAAAAATTAATAAAAATAAATGGTTTAGAAAGCTTTTTAAACCGTTTTTTGATATAATAAGAAGAATAAATTGAAAGAAGGAACTCAGAAAATGGGAAAAATTGAAGTCATTAATCATCCACTCATTCAACACAAATTGTCAATCTTGCGACGTACAGATACTTCTACAAAAGCTTTTCGTGAGCTAGTTGATGAGATTGCAATGTTGATGGGATATGAAGTACTTCGTGATCTTCCACTTGAAGATGTGGAAATCGAAACACCTATCACAAAGACCGTTCAAAAACAATTGGCTGGGAAAAAATTGGCGATTGTCCCAATCTTGCGCGCAGGTATCGGGATGGTAGATGGCCTCTTGAGCTTGGTTCCAGCAGCCAAAGTTGGTCATATCGGTATGTACCGTGATGAAGAAACCCTTCAACCAGTTGAATACTTGGTGAAATTGCCTGAGGATATTGACCAACGTCAAATCTTTGTAGTGGATCCAATGTTGGCAACGGGTGGTTCAGCTATCTTGGCTGTTGACTCCCTTAAAAAACGTGGCGCATCAAATATCAAGTTTGTCTGCCTAGTATCTGCTCCAGAAGGAGTGAAAGCTCTTCAAGAAGCTCACCCAGATGTAGAAATTTTTACAGCAGCCTTGGATGAACGCTTGAACGAACACGGTTATATCGTTCCAGGTCTTGGAGATGCTGGAGACCGCTTGTTCGGTACCAAATAAGATAGCAAGTAAATACTGAAATTAGAAGTTCGTTTTTGACTTGAAAGGAGGTTGAGTTTTTGTTTCTGTTTAGAGAATAGAGCAAAAATTTGACCTTTTTTGACCAAAAAGATATAATAATTCTGTATTGAGTCGTAAGACTAAGAAAATTCAACATAAAACATAAAAGGAGAAATGAATGATTCCTGTAGTTATTGAACAAACAAGCCGTGGAGAACGTTCCTATGATATTTACTCTCGTCTTCTGAAAGACCGCATCATCATGCTAACAGGTCCAGTTGAAGACAACATGGCCAACTCCGTTATCGCCCAATTACTTTTCTTGGATGCCCAAGACAGCACAAAAGATATTTACCTTTATGTCAATACACCTGGGGGCTCTGTTTCAGCTGGTTTGGCAATCGTTGATACCATGAACTTTATCAAGGCAGATGTCCAAACTATCGTTATGGGGATGGCTGCATCTATGGGTACTGTCATCGCATCAAGTGGTGCAAAAGGCAAACGTTTCATGCTTCCAAATGCAGAGTACATGATTCACCAACCAATGGGTGGAACAGGTGGTGGTACCCAACAAACCGATATGGCAATCGCTGCAGAGCACTTGCTCAAAACTCGTAAGACTTTGGAGCAAATCCTTGCAGATAACTCTGGTAAATCAGTCGAGCAAATTCATGCAGATGCGGAACGTGATTACTGGATGAGTGCCCAAGAAACACTTGAATATGGCTTTATTGATGAAATCATGGCCAATAATTCGTTAAGCTAAGCAACCTAGAAAGCAAACTCGACGGAGTTTGCTTTTTTTGATATAATAGGAGAAGATTTCTTAGAAAGAGGATTCCTCATGTTTGAAAAAACAAATCGATCAGGATTAATCATCTATCTCTACTATAATCGAGATGCAAAAAAACTTCAGGAATACGGTGATATCTGTTACCATTCCAAAAAACATCGTTACTTGCAGCTCTATGTTCCAACTGAGGAGTTAGATGACTTAGTTGAGAGATTAGGTAAGGAAAGATATATCAAGAAAATTAGACGTTGCCATATTCAAGAGCTAGAAACTCCCTTCGTTGGGAATCTCTATCGAACCGAAGAAAACGTTATCATTTAAAAAAGTTAAACAAATACATTGACAATTTTCTGATAATTCGGTATATTCTTAACATACAATTTTTGAAACAACTATAAGGAGATTAAAAATGAAGAAAAAATTTGCCCTATCTTTTGTGGCTCTTGCTAGTGTGGCTCTTCTTGCTGCATGTGGAGAGGTCAAGTCAGGAGCGTCAAACACAACTGGAAATCCAGTAGACGAAAAAACAATTAAAATCGGTTTTAACTTTGAAGAGACAGGTGCTGTGGCAGCTTACGGTACAGCTGAACAAAAAGGTGCCCAACTTGCTGTAGACGAAATCAACGCTGCAGGTGGAATTGATGGAAAACAAATCGAAGTTGTAGACAAAGACAACAAGTCTGAAACTGCTGAATCAGCTTCTGTTACAACAAACCTTGTTACCCAATCAAAAGTAGCAGCTATTGTAGGACCTGCGACATCTGGTGCAACTGCTGCAGCTGTAGCTAACGCTACTAAAGCTGGAGTGCCATTGATTTCACCAAGTGCTACTCAAGACGGTTTGACTAAAGGTCAAGATTACCTATTTATCGGAACATTTCAAGATAGCTTCCAAGGGAAGATTATTTCTAACTATGTAACAAACAAATTGAATGCTAAGAAGGTTGTTCTTTATACTGACAACGCTAGTGACTATGCAAAAGGTATTGCTAAATCATTCCGCGAAGCCTACAAGGGTGAGATTGTAGCAGATGAAACGTTTGTAGCAGGTGATACTGACTTCCAAGCAGCCCTTACTAAAATGAAAGGGAAAGAGTTTGACGCTATCGTAGTTCCAGGTTACTACACAGAAGCTGGTAAAATTGTAAACCAAGCTCGTGGTATGGGAATTGATAAACCAATCATTGGTGGTGATGGATTTAACGGTGAAGAATTTGTTCAACAAGCAACTGCTGAAAGAGCATCAAACATTTACTTCATCTCTGGATTCTCAACTACTGTTGATGTTTCTGCAAAAGCTAAAGCTTTCCTTGAAGCATACCGTGCTAAATACAACGAAGAGCCTTCAACATTCTCAGCTTTGGCCTATGACTCAGTTTACTTAGTAGCAAATGCTGCAAAAGGTGCTAAAAACTCAGGTGAGATCAAGGACAACCTTGCTAAAACCAAAGATTTTGATGGTGTCACTGGTCAAACAAGCTTTGATGCTGACCACAATACAGTGAAAACTGCTTACATGATGACCATGAACAATGGTAAAGTTGAAGAAGCAGAAGTTGTAAAACCATAACATTAGAATAGTAATTGAAATGGGGAATGAGCCTTTGACTCACTCCCTGTTTCGGTGTTTATGAACTTGTGAAAATAATGAAATTTTCTAAAAAATAACGATAGAAAAGAGTGAATGCTATGCTCCAACAACTTGTGAATGGTCTAATTCTGGGTAGTGTTTATGCACTTTTGGCTCTGGGTTATACCATGGTTTATGGAATTATCAAACTCATCAACTTCGCCCATGGCGATATATACATGATGGGTGCCTTTATTGGTTACTTTTTGATTAATTCTTTCCAAATGGATTTCTTTTTAGCTTTAATTATTTCAATGGCAGGGACCGCACTACTTGGTGTTGTGATTGAGTTTCTTGCCTACCGTCCTTTACGACACTCTACACGTATTGCTGTATTGATTACTGCCATCGGAGTGTCTTTCCTACTGGAATACGGAATGGTTTATCTAGTAGGCGCCAATACTCGTGCCTTCCCTCAAGCAATTGAAACAGTTCGCTTTGACTTGGGACCAATTAGCTTGACAAATGTTCAATTGATGATTTTAGCAGTTTCTGTACTCTTGATGGTTTTATTGCAATTGATCGTCCAAAAAACAAAAATGGGGAAAGCCATGCGTGCGGTATCAGTTGATAGTGACGCAGCTCAATTGATGGGAATTAATGTAAATCGTACAATCAGCTTTACCTTTGCTTTGGGTTCAGCCCTTGCTGGTGCAGCAGGAGTCCTCATTGCCCTTTACTACAACTCTCTTGAACCTTTGATGGGTGTGACTCCAGGTCTAAAATCATTCGTTGCGGCCGTACTCGGTGGTATCGGGATTATTCCTGGTGCAGCTCTAGGAGGATTTGTGATTGGCTTGTTGGAAACATTTGCTACTGCCTTTGGTATGTCTGATTTCCGTGATGCTATCGTGTATGGAATCTTGCTTTTGATTCTGATTGTTCGACCTGCAGGTATCCTTGGTAAGAATGTGAAAGAGAAGGTGTAAACAATGAAGACAAATCTTAAAGTAAATACTCTCTGGTTATTCCTTCTGTTAGCGGGTTATGGATTGATTACTGTACTGGTTTCTGCTGGTGTTCTCAATCTATTCCATGTCCAAATTTTAGAACAAATTGGGATTAATATCATCCTTGCAGTAGGTTTGAACTTAATCGTTGGTTTTTCAGGACAATTCTCACTTGGTCATGCAGGTTTTATGGCGATTGGGGCTTATGCAGCAGCGATTATTGGTTCAAAATCACCAACCTATGGTGCCTTCTTTGGAGCAATGGTCTTGGGTGCCTTGATTTCTGGTGCAGTCGCTTTGCTCGTTGGGATTCCAACGCTTCGTTTAAAGGGTGACTACCTGGCTGTTGCGACACTAGGTGTTTCAGAAATCATTCGTATCTTTATCATTAATGGTGGCAGTTTGACCAACGGTGCTGCTGGTATCTTGGGTATTCCAAACTTTACCAACTGGCAAATGGTTTATCTTTTTGTAGTGATTACAACTATTGCAACTCTCAATTTCTTACGTAGTCCAATTGGACGCTCTACTCTATCTGTTCGTGAGGATGAGATTGCTGCAGAGTCTGTTGGGGTAAACACCACAAAGATCAAGATTATCGCTTTTGTCTTTGGAGCCATTACAGCAAGTATTGCTGGTTCACTTCAGGCTGGTTTTATCGGATCTGTTGTCCCAAAAGATTACACCTTTATTAATTCCATCAACGTGTTGATTATCGTTGTATTTGGTGGACTTGGATCCATTACTGGTACCATCGTTTCAGCGATTGTTTTAGGAATTTTAAATATGCTCCTTCAGGATGTAGCAAGCGTACGTATGATTATCTACGCTTTGGCTCTTGTATTGGTCATGATTTTCAGACCAGGTGGACTTCTTGGGACATGGGAATTAAGTCTATCACGTTTCTTTAAAAAATCGAAGAAGGAGGGACAAAACTAATGGCACTACTTGAAGTTAAACAGTTAACCAAACATTTTGGCGGTCTAACAGCTGTTGGAGATGTCACTCTTGAATTGAATGAGGGAGAATTGGTTGGTCTGATTGGACCAAACGGGGCTGGTAAAACGACCCTTTTCAATCTCTTGACCGGTGTTTATGAACCGAGCGAAGGTACTGTGACACTAGATGGTCACCTCCTAAATGGGAAAACTCCCTATAAGATTGCCTCACTTGGTCTCAGTCGTACTTTCCAAAATATTCGTTTGTTCAAGGACTTGACAGTTTTGGAAAATGTTTTGATTGCATTTAGCAATCATCATAAACAACATGTCCTTGCGAGCTTCCTACGCCTACCAGCTTTTTATAAGAATGAGGAAGAATTAAAAAGCAAAGCTTTGGACTTGCTGAAGATTTTTGATTTGGATGGTGACGCAAATACTCTTGCCAAGAATCTGGCCTATGGTCAACAACGTCGATTAGAAATCGTTCGTGCTCTGGCAACTGAACCCAAAATTCTCTTTTTGGATGAACCTGCAGCTGGTATGAATCCACAAGAAACAGCTGAATTGACAGAATTGATCCGTCGTATCAAAGATGAATTTAAAATTACCATCATGCTTATCGAACATGATATGAATTTGGTTATGGAAGTCACTGAGCGTATCTATGTTCTTGAATATGGTCGGTTGATTGCTCATGGGACTCCGGATGAGATCAAGAACAACAAACGCGTTATTGAAGCTTATCTAGGAGGTGAAGCCTAATGTCTATGTTAAAAGTTGAAAACCTCTCTGTGCATTACGGTATGATCCAAGCAGTTCGTGATGTAAGTTTCGAGGTTAATGAAGGTGAAGTTGTTTCTCTTATCGGTGCCAATGGTGCTGGTAAAACAACCATTCTTCGTACCCTTTCAGGTTTGGTTCGTCCAAGTGCTGGTAAAATTCAGTTTTTAGGAAAAGAAATTCAAAAGTTGCCAGCTCAAAAAATCGTGGCAGGTGGCCTTTCACAAGTTCCTGAGGGACGCCATGTTTTCCCAGGCTTGACTGTTATGGAAAACTTGGAAATGGGAGCCTTTTTAAAGAAAAATCGTGAAGAAAATCAAGCCAACTTGAAAAAAGTCTTTTCACGTTTCCCTCGTCTGGAAGAACGCAAAAACCAAGATGCGGCAACTCTTTCAGGTGGTGAACAGCAGATGCTGGCTATGGGACGCGCTCTCATGTCTACACCTAAGCTCCTTCTCTTGGATGAGCCGTCAATGGGACTTGCCCCAATCTTTATCCAAGAAATTTTTGATATCATTCAAGATATTCAGAAGCAAGGAACAACGGTTCTCCTAATTGAACAGAACGCTAACAAGGCCCTTGCTATTTCTGACCGTGGTTATGTACTTGAAACAGGAAAGATTGTCCTATCAGGAACAGGAAAAGAACTCGCAGCATCAGATGAAGTCAGAAAAGCATATCTAGGTGGCTAAAAAGGTCTGGGAGACCTTTTTAGTCGGCGGATAAGGATTGCAGCCAAGCGACACCTAATACGACTACTTATCAAAAATATAAAATATTTCAGGGCTCCAGAATAAGGAGCTCTTTTATTTATATGTTTTTGAGGAAAGGGAAGAAGGCCTTAATTTTTACTCATTGTTTCCCTATTTGAATTGACAGTCCTTTTTGTTCATATTATAATATGAGTAAGAAAAAATTGAACAGGAGGACTAAGAATGCTAACAGAAAAACAATTTAAACTTTTGCGTTTTATGTTGATACATAAAGAAAAGACCTTTACTCAGAGACAGTTAGCTGAAGAGTTAGACCTATCTTTAGGGACAGTTAACACATTATTGAAAAAACTGAAAGAAGAGAAGTGGGTTGATGAGGAACTTCACTTAACTGAACTAGGCCAGAAAGTTTTAGAACCCTATCGAGTAAAAAATGCCATTATAATGGCTGCTGGCATGAGTAGTCGTTTTGCTCCTTTGTCTTATGAGATTCCCAAAGGATTACTTCAAGTCAAGGGGGAACGCTTGATAGAGAGGGAAATCAGACAGCTGCAAGAAGCAGGAATAGAAGATATAACCGTTATTGTAGGCTATCTTCAAGAAAAAATGTTCTATCTTGCAGAGAAGTTTGGTGTAAAAATTGTAGTGAATAATGATTACTACAAATACAATAACTGTTCGTCTCTTATGTTGGTTAAAGATCAACTTTCCAACACGTATATTTGTTCATCAGATAATTATTTTGTGGAAAATCCTTTTGAGCAATATATTTATAGAGGTTACTACTCGACGATATTTGCAGAAGGTCAAACGGACGAATATTGTGCTATAGAGGATTCGAATCACACCATCATTGATATCCAAATTGGTGGAGAAAATACTTGGGCCATGGTGGGGCACGTTTATTTTGACCGTGCATTTAGCGAGAAATTCAAGGAAATTTTAGAAACCGAGTTTAAGCACGAACCTTATCGGGAACAGCTTTGGGAGGATTATTATAGTCGGCATGTCAAGGAACTCCTTTTAGAAGCTCGTCACTATTCAGCGGATATTGTTAAAGAATTTGATTCACTAGATGAACTCCGTCAATTTGATGAACGTTATTTGGTAAATGCAGACTCAGCTATTATCGATAATATCTGTAAGACATTAAAGTGTGTGGCTTCAGATATTGTCAATATCAAACCTCTAAAAGATGGGTTAACCAACACATCATTTTCATTTGACTGTCTAGGAAAAAGATATGTTTACCGTCATCCGGGCAGGGGAACGGAAAATTATATCGACCGAGCTAGTGAAGCAGCTTCTATGGAAATTGCTGCAAAATTAAAGATTGACCGTACCTTCGTAGCCATGAACAAGGATGAGGGCTGGAAAATTTCAGAATTTATTCCCAATGCTAAGCAACTGGATTATGATAATTGGGATGATGTGGCACAAGCAATGGACCTCTTGAGACGGTTACACCAATCTGGAGAAAAAACGGAACATTCCTTTGACCAATTTGAAGGAATCGATGATTTTAGAGAAAAATTGAAGGCTAGAAATCGATTTGAATTTGATGGCCTCGAGGAATTGGATGAAACTGTTTCACTTCTCAAAAGTTATTTACAGAATGATCTCAAACAGGTTGTCCTTTGTCATGGAGATTCCTATAGTCCTAATTTCTTGTTGAATGAAGCAGGCGAAATGAGCTTGATTGATTGGGAATATTCTGGAATGGGAGAGCCAGCAGGAGATTTGGGCACCTTTATCGCGTGTTCCAATTATACCGTAGAGGATGCTGAAAAAGTACTGGAATTGTATTTGCAAGAAGTACCAGATAAGAAAACCAAACGTCACTATTTGGCTTATGTAGCAGTAACCTCATATTATTGGTTCTTATGGGCTTTGTTCCAGGAGAGTGTCGGAAAACCAGTTGGTGAATTTCTCTACATCTGGTATCGCTATACCAAACAATATGGACAACTAGCTCTTGATTTGTATTTGGAGGAAAACTAAGATGAAAACGACATCTGAAATTGAAGAATTAGTAGCAACTGAAACAAAGAGAAGATTGGAAGAAATGGAGTCGCCAAACTACGAGTTTGTTCAACCCTTCCTAAAAAGTGATTTCATTTTAATCATCTCCATAGTCCTAATCAACCTTATTTTGATTATCTTAGCAATGACGGGAGGAATTCAATAACATGTCTAAAATGAATGACTATATCCAACAAGAAACCATAACCGGAATTGTTCCCATGACCAATAAGGATCGTCAGTATTCTTTCTGGGATCTCTTTCTATCGACAAGTGGTTTTGCCATTGCTACTTGGTGTTATACCCAAGGGGCTTATGTAGCTCAATATTTGACCTTTAATCAAATGTTGATAAATATTTTTAGCTTTAACATTATCTGGGTTTTTATTGAATGTCTCCCTATTTTGTTTGCGGTTAAGTATGGAATTGATTTGTGGATTTGGTTGAGAGCTGTTCTAGGAAAAAGAGGTGTAGCCCTGTTATCAACCATTATTAGCTTGGCTAACTTTGGATGGTATGCTGTTGCGGCCAATCTTTTTGCCAGTTCCATGATCCATTTGGCAAATAATTTTGGTCTTGGTTTGGACAAGGGAATATGGGCGCCTATTCTTGGTACCCTCTGTGTTCTTCTTGGGACTCTCATTGCTCTTGGAGGCCCGGAAGTGATTAAATGGACCAATCGCTTTTTGGTTATCGCCTTATTGATTGTCGGTCTGATTATCGTTGGAATCTGCTTTGTCGCCGTTCCTATAACGGATATTATGAATATCCAACCAGCCACTCAAGGAGATTTGACGCCATTAGAACGCTTCATGCTCTCTGGAGAAGGAAATGTTGCCTTTGCCTTTTCTTGGTCTACACAGGCATTGGTGTTACCGCGTTTAGCAAAATCAGAACGCAGTGGTTATTGGGCTACAGCCTTATCATACGGAGTTGTGGCTCCATTCTTCGTTGCGACAGGTGGAGTCATGGCTCTAGCCATGTTTGTCAAAACAGGTGTTTATGAAAGTGATCCAACAACCATGCTATCAACTCTAAGCACCCCGGCCTTTGCCCTCTTAAGTCTACTACTAGTAGCCTTTGCCAATATTGGAACCCAGGGGACAGGATCATACGTGAACTGTATGATTGTCAAAAGTGGGATGCCCAAAGTAAGCTATAAACTAATGGTTTGGATTGCCATGGTTTACGTGAGTCTACTCACTATCTGGGGAGGAGTAGAAGAGTATTTCGGATCCTTCATCTCCCTAGCCGCCTATATTCAGGGGCCAATTATTGGTATGATTGTTGTCGATTATTTTATCTTAAGAAAACGAAAACTCGACTTGCGTTCAGCCTATTTCCTTGAAGGGCATGACGCCTACGAATTTACTAAAGGATTTAACTTAGTTGGCTTGTCTTGCGTATTTATCTCCTTATTGGTAGCGGTACTATTTGTTTACAACCCTGTAACTGCACAAATTCAAAGTCCAATCTTTTTAATCACAACGGGTAGTGGTTTTACTGCGCTATTCGGTGGTCTACTATACTGGCTAGCTAGTCTTAGCCCATTGAAACGTTATATGATAAAAGATCGAGACACTATTACGATTTAAGAAGAGAGGGGACTTCGGTTCCCTTTTAATTTATACTGGCATTTTATGCAAACTTCTCAGATTATTCAAAATCTTGAAAAAGAGATGAAAGCGTTTGATAGATTTTCTAAGAAAGTGTATAATAAAAGTAGCAATATTGAAGGAGAAGTCTCATGGTAGTTAAAGATTTCATGACCCGTAAGGTAGTTTATATCAGTCCAGATACGACTGTAGCACACGCAGCAGATTTGATGCGCGAGCAAGGTTTGCACCGTTTACCTGTTATCGAAAACGATCAATTAGTCGGATTGGTAACAGAAGGAACCATTGCGGAAGCCAGCCCATCTAAAGCGACCAGTCTCTCTATCTATGAGATGAATTATCTTCTGAATAAAACCAAAGTAAAAGATGTAATGATTCGAGATGTCGTGACGGTTTCTGGCTATGCTAGTTTAGAAGATGCGACCTACCTGATGCTGAAAAATAAAATTGGGATATTACCAGTCGTAGACAATCATCAGGTCTACGGCGTCATTACAGACCGCGATGTTTTTCAGGCTTTCTTGGAAATCGCTGGGTACGGAGAAGAGGGGATTCGTGTTCGTTTCATTACAGAAAATGAAGTCGGAGTACTGGGAAAAATTGTAGCTTTAATTGTAGAAGAGGATTTAAATATTTCCCATACTGTTAACATTCCACGTAAGGATGGCAAGGTCGTCATCGAAGTTCAAATTGATGGAAAAATCGATTTGATTTCGTTAAAGGATAAGTTTGAAAAAGAAGGAATTCAAGTGGAGGAGATTACTCATACCTCTGCCAAAGTCCTTTAAACAAGAGGCTTTAGAGCCTCTTTTCTTCTGCTATCAAAAGCGGTGAAAAGCAAAATATGGAAAGAAATAAGAGATTATGGTATAATAAAACGATATGAAAAGGAGTATCTATGGACATTTCAGAAATTCGTCAAAAAATTGACGCAAATCGTGAAAAATTAGCTTCTTTTAGGGGGTCTCTTTGACCTCGAAGGCTTAGAGGAAGAGATTGCCATTTTGGAAAACAAGATGACAGAACCTGATTTTTGGAACGATAATATCGCGGCCCAAAAAACGTCGCAAGAATTAAATGAATTAAAAAACACCTACAACACCTTCCGTAAAATGGAAGAGTTGCAGGATGAAGTTGAGATTTTATTGGACTTTTTAGCAGAAGACGAGTCAGTCCATGATGAACTTGTTGAACAGTTGACAGAACTGGATAAGATGATGACCAGCTACGAGATGACCCTTCTCTTGTCAGAACCTTATGACCATAATAATGCAATCTTGGAAATCCATCCAGGATCTGGTGGTACTGAGGCTCAGGACTGGGGGGATATGTTGCTTCGTATGTATACTCGTTATGGAAATGCCAAAGGCTTTAAAGTAGAAGTCTTGGACTACCAGGCTGGGGATGAAGCAGGTATCAAGTCTGTGACCTTGTCTTTTGAAGGACCCAATGCTTATGGTCTCCTCAAGTCGGAAATGGGTGTTCACCGTTTGGTCCGTATTTCGCCATTTGATTCTGCCAAACGTCGCCATACATCATTTACATCCGTAGAGGTTATGCCTGAGTTGGATGATACCATCGAAGTGGAGATTCGTGAAGATGATATCAAAATGGATACCTTCCGTTCAGGTGGTGCTGGAGGACAAAACGTCAATAAGGTGTCAACAGGTGTGCGTTTGACACACATTCCTACGGGAACTGTCGTCCAATCAACGGTCGATCGTACCCAGTATGGAAATAGAGATCGTGCCATGAAGATGTTGCAGGCTAAGCTCTATCAAATGGAGCAAGAAAAGAAAGCTGCGGAAGTCGATTCCCTTAAAGGTGAGAAAAAAGAAATCACATGGGGAAGTCAAATCCGTTCATATGTTTTCACGCCTTATACTATGGTAAAAGATCACCGTACAAGCTTTGAAGTTGCTCAGGTAGATAAGGTGATGGATGGAGACCTTGATGGTTTTATCGATGCCTACCTCAAGTGGC
This sequence comes from Streptococcus oralis, assembly GCF_024399415.1. Classification (NCBI taxonomy): domain Bacteria; kingdom Bacillati; phylum Bacillota; class Bacilli; order Lactobacillales; family Streptococcaceae; genus Streptococcus; species Streptococcus oralis. The sequence continues at coordinate 1,365,780 of NZ_CP029257.1, read as the reverse complement.
GAATCAGCTAAGATAGAAAGGAACTCATATGTCAATCATTGAAATGAGAGATGTTGTCAAAAAGTATGACAATGGAACGACTGCCCTGCGTGGAGTATCTGTTACCATTGAACCAGGAGAGTTTGCCTATATCGTAGGACCTTCTGGGGCAGGTAAGTCAACCTTTATTCGAGCTTTATACCGAGAAGTAAAGATCGAAAAAGGAAGCCTAACAGTTGCAGGCTTTAATTTAGTTAAAATTAAGAAGAAAGATGTCCCACTGCTACGTCGTAGTGTTGGGGTAGTCTTTCAGGATTACAAACTCTTGCCTAAGAAGACTGTTTATGAGAATATTGCCTATGCAATGGAAGTAATCGGTGAGAGCCGTCGCAACATCAAAAAACGTGTTATGGAAGTATTGGACCTGGTTGGTTTGAAACATAAGGTTCGCTCTTTCCCTAATGAACTCTCAGGTGGAGAGCAGCAACGGATTGCGATTGCGCGTGCGATTGTCAACAATCCTAAAGTATTGATTGCCGATGAACCAACGGGAAACTTGGACCCAGATAATTCATGGGAAATTATGAATCTGTTGGAACGCATCAATCTCCAAGGTACTACTGTCTTGATGGCAACTCACAATAGCCAGATTGTAAATACCTTGCGCCACCGTGTCATTGCCATTGAAAATGGCCGTGTCGTTCGTGACGAAGCTAAAGGAGAATATGGATACGATGATTAGTAGATTTTTTCGCCATTTATTTGAATCATTAAAAAGTTTAAAACGAAATGGCTGGATGACAGTAGCAGCAGTGAGTTCGGTTATGATTACCTTAACACTCGTTGCCCTGTTTGCATCTGTAATTTTTAATACAGCAAAACTGGCTACCGACATTGAAAACAACGTTCGGGTCATGGTTTACATTCGTAAGGATGTAGCTGATAACAGTGAAACGATTGAAAAAGAAGGTCAGACAGTTACCAATAATGACTACCACAAGGTCTATGATGCTTTGAAAGCTATGCCTGCTGTTAAAAGTGTTACCTTCTCAAGTAAAGAAGAACAGTACGAAAAACTAACGGAAACAATGGGTGACGATTGGAAGGTCTTTGAAGGGGATGCAAACCCTCTCTATGATGCTTATGTCGTTGATACAAATTCTCCGAGTGATGTTAAAACGGTAGCTGAAGAAGCTAAAAAAATTGAGGGAGTATCAGAGGTTCAAGATGGTGGAGCCAACACTCAAAGACTTTTTGAACTAGCTTCCTTTATCCGTGTTTGGGGATTGGTTATTGCAGGGCTCTTGATTTTTATCGCAGTCTTCCTCATTTCCAATACCATTCGTATCACTATTATTTCACGTAGTCGTGAGATTCAGATCATGCGTCTTGTAGGAGCGAAAAATGGCTATATCCGTGGTCCATTCTTGCTAGAAGGTGCTTTTATTGGCTTGCTTGGTGCAGCGATTCCTTCAGTCCTTGTATTCTTTGTTTACAATATGGTTTATCAATCTGTCAATAAATCCTTGGTAGGTCAAAACTTGTCAATGATTACACCAGATGTGTTTATTCCTCTGATGACAGTCCTATTATTTATAATTGGAATTTTCATTGGTTCAATTGGTTCAGGGATTTCGATGCGTCGATTCTTGAAGATCTAGTTGGATTTAAATGCAAATTGCAGAACAAATCAGAAAAATAATACATTTTTAAAAGAGAAGTTTTCGTAAACTTCTCTTTTTCCTTTTTAAAAATTAAAAAAAATAGACAATTTTTTTATAAAAGCCTTTACAAAAAAAATAAAAGTGGTATAATTAATACATAACCAAATGCAAACGTTTTCGTAAAACGTTTGCCTAAATAAAATAAAGGAGATTTGAATGATGAAAGCTACATTCAAAAATGTCTTGTCTTTCGAATTTTGGCAAAAATTCGGTAAGGCTTTAATGGTGGTTATCGCCGTTATGCCAGCGGCGGGATTGATGATCTCAATCGGTAAATCAATCGTGATGATCGACCCAAACCTTGCTCCTCTAGTGATTACAGGTGGAATCCTTGAGCAAATTGGTTGGGGGGTTATCGGTAACCTTCATATCTTGTTCGCCCTTGCTATTGGGGGAAGCTGGGCAAAAGAACGTGCAGGTGGTGCATTTGCAGCCGGACTTGCCTTTATCTTGATTAACCGTATTACAGGTACTATCTTCGGTGTTACAGGTGATATGTTGAAAAACCCTGAAGCAATGGTTACTACCTTCTTTGGTGGTTCAATCAAGGTTGCTGACTACTTTATCAGCGTTCTTGAGGCACCAGCGCTTAACATGGGGGTTTTCGTAGGGATTATCTCTGGTTTTGTTGGGGCAACAGCTTATAACAAATACTACAACTTCCGTAAACTTCCTGATGCCCTTTCATTCTTCAATGGTAAACGTTTCGTACCATTCGTCGTTATTCTTCGTTCAACTATTGCTGCAATTCTACTTGCTGCCTTTTGGCCAGTAGTTCAAACAGGTATCAACAACTTTGGTATTTGGATTGCCAACTCACAAGAAACTGCTCCAGTCCTTGCACCATTCTTGTATGGTACTTTGGAACGTTTGCTCTTGCCATTCGGTCTTCACCACATGTTGACAATCCCAATGAACTACACAGCTCTTGGTGGAACATACGAAGTGTTAACTGGTGCAGCAAAAGGAACACAAGTATTTGGTCAAGATCCACTTTGGCTTGCATGGGTAACTGACCTTGTTAACCTTAAAGGTTCAAATGCTGACCAATACCAACACCTTCTTACAACAGTCACTCCAGCTCGTTTCAAAGTTGGACAAATGATCGGTTCATTTGGTATCTTGATGGGTGTCATCGTTGCTATCTACCGCAATGTTGATGCTGACAAGAAACACCAATACAAGGGTATGATGATTGCGACAGCTCTTGCAACATTCTTGACAGGGGTTACTGAACCAATCGAGTACATGTTCATGTTCATCGCAACACCTCTTTACCTTGTATACTCACTAGTTCAAGGTGCTGCCTTTGCTATGGCAGATATTGTTCACCTTCGTGTCCACTCATTCGGTTCAATTGAATTCTTGACTCGTACACCATTGGCAATTAATGCTGGTATTGGTATGGATATCGTTAACTTTATCTGGGTAACTGTTCTCTTTGCGGTTATCATGTACTTCATTGCCAACTTCATGATTAAGAAATTCAACTACGCAACTCCAGGACGTAACGGAAACTACGAAACATCTGAAGGAGCATCAGAAGAAGCAACTCCTGGAACTCCAAAAGTTGCAGCAGCTTCTCAAGCCGTAAATATCATTAACCTTCTTGGTGGTCGTGCAAATATCGTAGATGTGGATGCATGTATGACTCGTCTTCGTGTAACTGTTAAAGATGCAGATCGCGTTGGTACTGAGGAACAATGGAAAGCAGAAGGAGCTATGGGTCTTGTCATGAAAGGACAAGGTGTCCAAGCTATCTACGGACCAAAAGCTGACGTATTGAAATCTGATATCCAAGATATTCTTGACTCAGGTGAAATTATTCCTGAAACTCTTCCAAGCCAAATGACAGAAAACCAACAAAATACTGTACACTACAAAGGTGTAACTGAAGAAGTTTACTCAGTAGCTGACGGTCAAGTTGTTGCTTTGGAACAAGTGGAAGATCCAGTTTTTGCTCAAAAAATGATGGGTGATGGATTTGCAGTAGAACCAGCAAATGGTAACATTGTATCTCCAGTTACTGGTACTGTATCAAGTATCTTCCCAACAAAACACGCTCTTGGTCTTGTCACTGACTCAGGTCTTGAAGTGCTTGTTCATATTGGTTTGGATACAGTAAGTCTTGAAGGAAAACCATTTACTGTTCATGTCTCTGAAGGACAAAAAGTAGCTGCTGGTGATCTTCTTGTCACAGCTGACTTGGATGCTATTCGAGAAGCAGGACGCAAAACATCAACAGTGGTTGTCTTCACAAATGGTGATGTCCTCAAATCAGTTAAATTAGAACAAACAGGTTCTCTTGCAGCCAAAACAGCAGTTGCTAAAGTAGAATTGTAATATACTTGGGGTTGGAAGCTGTTTTCCAACCTCTTGTTTTAGGAGAAATGCATGAAATTTCTAACACTCAATACCCACAGTTGGATGGAGAAGGAAGCAGAGGAAAAATTCCAAATCTTGCTCCAAGATATTCTTGACAAAGATTATGATTTGATTTGTTTTCAAGAAATTAATCAAGAAATGACTTCGCCGGAGGTAGAGGTTAACAATCACTATCAAGCTTTACCATCAGCAGAACCCATTCATCAGGATCACTATGTTAGACTTTTGGTTGAAAAATTGTCTGAGAAAGGGAAAAACTACTACTGGACTTGGGCTTACAATCATATTGGCTATGACCGCTACCATGAAGGAGTAGCTATCTTATCTAAGACACCGATTAAAGCCAGAGAAATTTTAGTTTCGGATGTAGATGATCCAACAGACTATCATACTCGCCGTGTTGCCTTGGCTGAGACAGAGGTTGAAGGCAAGGAACTTGCTCTTGCAAGTGTTCATCTCTCTTGGTGGGATAAAGGTTTCCAAGAAGAATGGGCACGATTTGAGGCTGTACTAAAAGAGTTGAAGAAACCTCTAATTTTAGCGGGTGATTTTAATAATCCAGCTGGTCAGGAAGGCTATCAAGCGATTTTAGCTAGCCCATTAGGATTACAAGACGCGTTTGAAGTTGCAAAAGAAAGAAGTGGTAGCTATACAGTACCACCAGAAATTGATGGTTGGAAAGGCAATACTGAACCACTACGAATCGACTACGTCTTTACGACCAAAGAGTTAGAAGTAGAGAGTTTACAAGTAGTTTTTGATGGGCAGAATAGTCCACAAGTCAGTGATCATTATGGTTTGAATGCTGTATTGACCTGGAAATAATGAAAGAGGTTGGAATCAGAGGTTCCAACCTTTTAAGTTACTTGGATCTTTACTACAGGACTGAGACTCAAATGGGACTACTGCAATAGGACAAAATGTGGTATAATTGAAAGGATAGAATCGAGGATAGTATGTCATTTAAGAAATTTCAATTTAAAAATTATATAGTAGAAGCCTTGGAGGAGTTGAAATTTGCAACTCCTACAGAGGTGCAAGAAAAATTAATCCCTATTGTACTGGCAGGTCGTGACTTGGTGGGCGAGTCGAAAACAGGTTCAGGAAAGACTCATACTTTCTTATTACCAATTTTCCAACAATTAGATGAAACTAGCGATAGTGTGCAAGCGGTCATTACTGCACCAAGTCGTGAGTTGGCCACTCAAATCTACCAAGCAGCTCGTCAGATTGCAGCTCACTCAGATGTCGAAGTTCGTGTGGTGAATTATGTGGGTGGTACGGATAAGGCGCGTCAGATTGAAAAACTTGCCAGCAACCAGCCTCATATCGTTATCGGAACGCCAGGTCGTATCTATGACTTGGTCAAATCTGGTGATTTGGCTATTCACAAGGCCAAGACCTTTGTAATTGATGAAGCCGATATGACCTTGGATATGGGATTCTTGGAAACCGTTGATAAGATTGCAGGAAGCCTTCCAAAAGACTTGCAATTCATGGTCTTTTCAGCAACTATTCCACAAAAATTGCAACCGTTCTTGAAGAAATACTTGTCAAATCCTGTCATGGAAAAAATTAAGACTAAGACAGTCATCTCAGATACCATTGATAACTGGTTGATTTCGACCAAGGGCCGTGATAAGAATGCTCAGATTTACCAACTGACTCAGTTGATGCAGCCTTATTTAGCTATGATTTTTGTTAACACAAAAACGCGTGCTGATGAATTGCATTCTTACTTGACTGCTCAAGGCTTGAAGGTGGCAAAGATTCATGGAGATATTGCTCCTCGTGAACGCAAACGGATCATGAATCAGGTGAAAAATCTGGATTTTGAGTACATTGTTGCAACAGACTTGGCAGCGCGTGGAATTGACATTGAAGGGGTCAGCCATGTTATCAATGATGCCATTCCGCAAGACTTGTCTTTCTTTGTTCACCGTGTTGGACGTACTGGACGCAACGGACTGCCTGGTACAGCGATTACCCTTTACCAGCCTAGTGATGACTCGGATATCCGTGAGTTGGAGAAATTAGGAATCAAGTTTACTCCTAAGATGGTCAAAGACGGAGAGTTTCAAGATACCTATGACCGTGATCGTCGTGCCAATCGTGAAAAGAAGCAGGATAAGCTTGATATCGAAATGATTGGCTTGGTCAAAAAGAAAAAGAAAAAAGTCAAACCAGGCTATAAGAAGAAGATTCAATGGGCGGTGGATGAAAAACGTCGCAAAACCAAGCGTGCTGAAAATCGTGCACGTGGCCGTGCAGAGCGAAAAGCCAAACGCCAAACATTTTAAGAACTCAGTAGAATCACCTGATTCTACTGAGTTTTTATTTCCGGAAATATTCAAAGGAGATAATAATTATATATTTTAAATAATTTGATTTATAAAACAGTAATTGCTTTAAAACATTCTTTAGAGCAATATTTTATTGAAATCGTAAGGAAAAAAATTGAAAACTATACAAAATTGTGTTATCATACTATAAAACAATCGGATTATATCATTTGATCCGTGAAAAGAAAAGGGGACTTCTATGGATAAATCATTTATGAAACAACAACGTTTTTCATTCCGTAAAATGAAAGTTGGGTTGGCTTCTGTAGCAATTTTGTTTGCTTTTGCTCAGGTCGGACAAGTGTCTGCAGATGAAACAACACAACCGGCATCTACTTCAGCTGAAACAGTAAAGAAAACCGAAGCAAATAAATCGGCAGTCGAAGCTGCTGTAGCAGAAATTAAAGCTGATGAGGCGAAACCAGTCGTTAACCAATCAGATGCAAAACCTGGAGAACTTGTTGATGTTTCTAAGAAGGTTTCACCTATTGACGTGAAAGAACGCCAAGAAGGTGATCAAAAGATTCATGAAGAAACTGCAACAGTCGAAGTCACAAAGACAGAAGTGGCACCTGTAAAAAGTGAAGAACTTCCTGCTCCAAAGACTGAAACAACTGAGAGTACAGTGAGTGGGAAAGATGAAGATGGAAATTCTTATACCCAATATGAACGTGTTGATAAAACAACTACAGTCGAAATCAAGAAAGCGACAAGAACGATTTCAAAATCTAACTCTGCCGATATCGTTTTTGTTGTTGACCGTTCAGCATCTATGTCTCGAACTATTGACACTGTCCGTAACAATATCAATGAGTTTGCAAGAAATCTTGCTAAAGATGGAGTAGCAGCACGTTTTGGATTAGCTACCTTTAGTGATGAAGTATATGGACGTATAGGTGGATTAGCAGATGAGGGTACAATTTTAACAAAATTTAATGAATCTTATTTTACCTCTGACCCAGCTGAGCTTGAAAAAGCCTTAGCAGGCATTAAGCTTGCACATGGTGGAGACTTCCCTGAAACATCTACACCTACTCTTACACAAATTGTTTCAACCTACGACTGGTCTAAGTCACCTAAAAATAAAAAGTTTGTCGTATTGTTGACAGATGCTCCAATGAAGGAGGATCCTTCAATTCCAACGATGGCGAATACTCTTGCGTCTTTGAAAGCCGCAAAAATCGAAAGAATTGTTGCAACTTCGACAGGGACCGATATTAGCTATAAAGATTTTGTATCTGAAGGTCGATTAATGAATATTAATCGTAACTTGGCTGATTCTTTAACTAAGGATGCAACTACATGGATTGTTGAAACTGTGACTGAAGGACACAATTACAAGGTAACGAAAGATAATTACCAATTTTACCTAGAACGTCGTACAACACTACCTGTTGCTCAGACAGGAAGTGCGACTCCAACTACCACAGTTCCAGTAGCTACAGCTTATAAAAAAGAAGTGGCGAAACTCCCTGATACAGGAAGTAATGATACAGCGAACTATGGTATTGTAGGACTTGGCCTCCTAATGGCTGGACTTGGCTTAACTGTAAGCAATAGAAAGTCTAAGGAACAGTAAGCCTAACTGGAAGATTGTTTGTAAGAACATTGTGATAAAAAAATAGGTAGTTTGTAAACAAAGTATGCAGATTAGCATAGGTATAATCTTCTGTATTATGGAGTACAAGCCGAATTTTTATGATGAGAAAAGAGCCGTAAGGTTCTTTTTTCGATTTCGAGAAAATACTGCAAAAAAAAGTAAAAAGTGGTATAATGATAAGGTTATATAGTCCCGATAAGATGGTAGAATTTTCTATCAGTACTTTGTAACTCTATAACAATATTTTTTAAGGGGGGACATTTTTATGTCAGAACGTAAATTATTCACGTCTGAATCTGTATCTGAGGGGCATCCGGATAAGATTGCAGACCAAATTTCAGATGCGATTTTGGATGCTATTTTAGCAAAGGATCCAGATGCGCACGTTGCTGCCGAGACAGCTGTATACACAGGTTCGGTCCATGTTTTTGGTGAAATTTCTACACATGCTTATGTAGATATTAACCGAGTGGTTCGTGATACCATTGCAGAGATTGGTTATACCAATACAGAGTATGGTTTTTCTGCGGAGACGGTGGGAGTTCATCCGTCACTTGTTGAGCAGTCACCAGATATCGCCCAAGGAGTTAACGAAGCCTTGGAAGTTCGTGGAAATGCAGATCAAGATCCACTGGACTTGATTGGTGCTGGAGACCAAGGTCTCATGTTTGGGTTTGCAGTGGATGAGACAGAAGAACTCATGCCATTGCCAATCTCACTCAGTCATAAGTTGGTTCGTCGTTTGGCAGAACTTCGTAAGTCTGGTGAAATCAGCTATCTTCGTCCAGATGCTAAATCACAAGTTACGGTTGAGTATGATGAAAATGATCGTCCAGTACGTGTGGATACAGTCGTTATTTCAACTCAGCACGACCCAGAAGTTAGCAATGAACAAATTCACAATGATGTGATTAGCAAAGTTATCAAGGAAGTTATTCCAGCTTCTTACTTGGATGAGCAAACCAAATTCTTCATCAATCCAACTGGTCGCTTTGTAATCGGTGGACCTCAAGGGGACTCAGGTTTGACTGGTCGTAAGATTATCGTAGATACCTATGGTGGCTACTCTCGCCATGGTGGTGGTGCCTTCTCTGGTAAGGATGCGACGAAAGTGGACCGTTCAGCCTCTTATGCAGCTCGCTACATTGCCAAGAATATCGTTGCAGCAGGTTTGGCTAAGAAGGCAGAAGTGCAATTGGCCTATGCTATCGGGGTGGCGCAGCCTGTTTCTGTTCGTATCGATACTTTTGGTACAGGAACAGTAGCTGAAAGCAAACTTGAGAAAGCGGCTCGTCAAATCTTTGACCTTCGCCCAGCAGGAATTATCCAAATGTTGGACCTCAAACGTCCAATTTACCGTCAAACAGCGGCATATGGACACATGGGACGTACAGATATTGACCTTCCATGGGAACGTTTGGATAAGGTAGATGCATTAAAAGAAGCTGTGAAATAAAACTAAAAGATTGGTAGCTGTGCACTACCAATCTTTTTTGCAAAAGAAAACCAGCTTTTGGCTGGTTTTCTTATTTTACAGGGATTGAAATCTCAATCAATTTATCTGAATAAAGCGTCTTGATATTGGCTTCATCAATGCTTCCTTTATCGATTTTACGTTTCAAGAAGAAGTCTTGGATGGTTTCGATTTCAGGTTCACGAATAGCACGGTGTTTGTTGGAAATGAGGATTTCATAGTGAAGCGGGGCTTGTGTGAAAACTACATCTGTGTTTCCAGCAGAATAGACCTCGACAAGAGTTGCGTCTGTGCTTTCTAATTGGCTTTTTACAAGTTGCGAGTGTGAGTTTGTCGTATTGATAAGCTTCATAACAGTTCCTCCGATTTTCTAACTCTATTATAGCACTTTTTGGATAAAATCGTGTATTTTAGCCAATTCCATGCTGGATTTTCCAAGCTTCTATTCCCCATTTATGGCTACCACGTTTGAGTTTTTCAATTGCTTCATCAATAGGGAACCAAGCAATATGATTAAAATCTTCCAATGGTTTTTGTACTTTTTGGAAAGAAGTAGCTTCATAGAGATAAGCTGGATTGTAGTAGTAGGTATCACGGTGGCGAGAGTAGAAATACTCATCAGCTTGCCCATAATAGGTTCCAATCTCAGCTGTAAAGCCAAGTTCTTCGATTAGTTCTCTCTTCAGTGCTTCTTGATGATCTTCGTCTGCTTCAATCTCTCCACCTGGCAAGAACCAAGCCCCATTGGGAGCTTGGACTAGGACAATTTGTTTTTTCTCCGCATCAGGAATAACTGCGTACACACCATAGCGGGGCTGGTAGGCCACATTCTCTCTTTTTTCACCAAAAGTTGGGTTTGCCATTGCATTTTCCTCATTATCTAGTATCTTTATTATTATCATAATGGACGAGGGGCAAGCTGTCAAGGTTTTACATTTATTTTAGTAAAAAAAGGTGCAGAAAAAGCTACTTTGTCTTGGTCAATCCTTGTCTCGTTAAACTTTCCAGACCTAGCACTATAACTGGTATAATAAAAGAGAGGTGATTTTATGGCAGAATCAAGACTATTTCGTATCCTATATCTACTTTTAGAAAAAGGCAGTACAACGGCTCCTGAATTAGCCCGATTATTTGAAGTATCTGTACGAACGATTTATCGTGATATTGAGCGGTTGAGTATGGCAGGGATTCCCCTTTATTCAGTTCCTGGGAAGGCGGGCGGAATCTTTTTAATGAAGGACTTTGTTCTGGATCGTACTCTCGTATCGGAGGATGAAAAATTAGAACTTCTGTCAGCTTTGCAAGGGATTCAAGCCCTGACCGATGAAAGGCAAGACCTGTTACTTGAAAAGTTGGAATCTATTTTTCAAGTTTCTACTAGCCCTTGGATAGAAGTAGACTTAACTGACTGGAGGAAGCGAGAAGGTCAAAAAGAATTATTTGATAACATCAAACATGCTATTCTAGAGAAAAGGCAACTGGTGATTACTTATCTAGGTGGGGGTGGTCAGAAAACGATTCGTACAGTCGAACCCTTTAAACTCGTATTTAAAAAGAGAGATTGGTACCTTCATGCCTACTGTTGTTTGAAGGAAGAGTGGCGTTTTTTCAAATTGTCTAGAATTAGGAATTATCACCTAACAACTGAAACTGTGAAGCAGAAAAATGTGGAGGATTGGGTTGATGGTTCAGATCAAGTGGCACATCAAATCGAAGTTTCCTTGAAGTTTAGTCCCAAGCTTGCTTTCCGGGTTTATGAAGATTTTTCAGAAGATGAGATTAGCTTGGGGAAAGATGGGTGTTATTATGTCAAGACAGTCCTACCAGAGCATGAAAGTCTGTATACTTACCTCCTGTCTTATCTAGATGGGGTGGAAATACTCGCCCCCAATCATCTGAAGAAGGAATTGCTTTCTAGAGTAGAAAAAATCCAAAAACTTTACAAACCTTGACAAAAGATGTCAGGGTTTTGGTGCTATACTAGAGATAGAAAGGAGAGGAACCAAATGAAATACGAATGGAGAAAGGAAGCAAAAGATCTTTATCAAGTGAAAGCTAGTCCCAGCATCCTGCAGGTACTAGGTCAATCCTATATCGTGATTGATGGTAAAGGTGATCCAAATCAAGAAGATTTTTCAGAACGCGTAGGGGCCTTATATGCCTTAGCCTATGCGATAAAGATGAAGTATAAAAAAGCTCCTCTGGATGAGGTTTACACTGATTTTACTGTCTTTCCTTTAGAAGGTGTATGGAAAAAGGAGAAGGAGGGAGAACTGGTAAAAAGTGAGCTTTCTTATAGCATTATGATTGGGCAACCCGATTTTATTACGAGAGAACTATTTGAAAAAGCTTTGGAAGAGGTCAAAATCAAGAAGCCAAATATTCTCTATGAGGCTATTCGTTTTGAAATGATAGAAGAAGGCCAAAGCCTTGCTATGCTTCATGTAGGACCTTTTGATACTGAAAATGAGACTTTTGCAGAGATGGAGCATTTTTGTCAACTTCATAAACTCAAAAGAACTTCGGAAGTACACCGAGAAATTTATCTCACTAATCTTCATCGAACGGAGCCAAGCAAATTGAAAACAATTCTTCGCTATCAAGTTCAAGAAGAGAATTAAAAAAAGAACAGGAAATCTTGTTTCCTGTTCTTTTTATGAGATTTATTCTTCTATTTCAGAAGTAATCTCTTCTGTTTTTTCAGTTTTTTTAGCAGATTTGATTTGAATTTTGCCATTGTTTGTCATAACTGCCTTGAGGTCTTTTTCACTTGGATTTTCAAGGTAGTAGTCAGTGATGGCATCCTCGATATGGTCTTGAATAGTACGGCGGAGTGGACGCGCCCCCATTTTTGGATCATATCCCAAGTCAACCAACTTTTCTTTGACCTTGTCTGTCACATAGAGGTGGATATTGTTGCTAGAGAGGCGTTTGTTGACATCTGCAAGCATGAGTTCGACGATTTGGAGAAGGTTGTCCTTGCTGAGAGGTTTAAATTCGATGATGCCGTCAAAACGGTTCATAAACTCCGGACTAAAGAAGTTGCCGAGTTCGCCGAGAACAGAGTTGGTACGTCCTTCGCGAGCCGCCCCAAAACCAACGCTGGCTTCGGCCTTACCAGTACCCGCATTTGAGGTCATGATAATGATAGCATCCTTAAAGCTAACTGTACGTCCTTGCCCATCTGTCAAACGACCATCGTCCAAGACTTGAAGGAACATGTGCATGACATCTGGGTGTGCTTTTTCAACTTCATCGAGAAGGATGAGTGAGTAAGGATTGCGACGAACTTTTTCAGTCAGTTGCCCAGCTTCATCATAGCCTACATAGCCTGGAGGGGCTCCGACCAATTTAGCTACACTGTGTTTTTCCATGTATTCACTCATATCAAAGCGAATCATGCTGTCAGCAGAACCAAAGAGCTCAATGGCTAGTTGTTTGGAAAGTTCTGTTTTACCGACACCAGTTGGTCCGACAAAGAGGAAGCTTCCGATTGGCCGGTTAGGAGTTCCAAGTCCAACACGATTACGACGGATGGCTTTGGCAATCTTATCGACAGCTTCATCTTGACCAATGACATGAGCTTTGAGGTCGTCTGCTAGATGGATGAGTTGAGACTGTTCTTTTTCTTTGAGTTCTCCAACAGGGATATTGGTTTTTTGCTCAATGATATGTTCGATTGTTTTTTCGCTGATGATTGGAGTATCCTGATCGGTCACCTTGTTCTTTTGCATTTCTTTGTACTTGGCAATCTGATCGCGGAAATAAGCAGCCTTTTCAAAGTCTTCCTCTCGTGTAGCTTGCGCCTTGAGATTTTCAGCTTCAATTAAACGCTGATCAATCACTTTAGGATCAACAAAGTTCAGTGTCAGATTCATCTTTGAACCGGCTTCGTCCAAAAGGTCAATAGCCTTGTCAGGTAAGAAGCGGTCTTGGATATAGCGGTTGGAAAGATTTGCAGCAGCTTCGATAGCAGCATCAGTATACTTGACGTGATGGTAGTCTTCGTATTTCTTTTGAACCCCTTTGAGGATGATAATGGTTTCTTCGACAGTTGGTTCATCTACCTTGACAGGCTGCATACGGCGCTCTAGAGCAGCATCTTTTTCAATGATGCGGTATTCATTGAGAGTAGTGGCACCAACCATTTGCAATTCACCACGGGCAAGAGCAGGTTTGAGGATATTTCCTGCATCCATATTGCCATCGCCAGCAGATCCTGCACCAACAATTTCATGGATTTCATCGATAAAGAGAATGATATCCTCGCGTTCGCGGATTTCTTCCATGAGTTTTTGCATACGTTCTTCAAATTGGCCTCGAATCCCTGTTCCTTGGACTAGACTGACCACATCCAGACGGATGACCTGCTTGCCTTGGAGTTTATGAGGAACATCGCCATCGACAATCTTCTGAGCTAAACCTTCGACAACGGCTGTTTTACCAACACCTGGTTCTCCGATAAGGACAGGATTGTTCTTGGTTCGACGGTTGAGGATTTCGATAACGCGGATAATCTCCTCATCTCGACCAATAACAGGGTCAATATCTCCTCGACGAGCTATTTCAGTCACGTTGATACCATATTCCTCTAGGAGTCCTCTTTCTTGGCTAGGAGGTGTTTGAAGCGGGCCTCGGTTTTGAGGTCCATAACCACCGTTTCCTCCATATCCCCCACCAGATTGAGTTGGAGGGACGTTATTTGAAGAAGGTTTGAAATTGTTCAAATCATTGAAAAAGTCGCCGAAAGGATCAAAGTCACGATTGTTTAGGTCAGTCATTCCTTTAAAGAGGGTATTGTTTGGGTCTGTTTTGATAATTTTATAGCAATTTTGACAGAGATCAATTTGCTTTTGCTGTCCATTGATATTGGTATACAGATGAATTGTTGAGTCGTTAATTTTACAGTTTTGACAGAGCATACATCTACCTCATTTCATTCTTATTCTTGGCCTAAGAAAAAAGGTCAAAAATAGTCAAAGTTTTATACTCTCATTATAGCATGATTAAGGTGTAAAGCAAGTAAAAAGATTGGGAAGTGGTCGTTTTTAAAAGAGGGATTTATGGAGAATCCAGCGACATTGGAGGTAAGAAAAAATCCCATTTGTGGTGACAAAAAGGATTCTCATTCATCGGGACTTACTGCCCGCTGTTTTTATATTAGTAAAGGAGTTCGTAGATCTCCATTGCAATCAAATCAATGCTATCAAAGGTATAAGTTTCACGAGCCTCTACATCGCGAAGGGTGAAGAGTGATCCGTTTTCTTCGTCGTGGCTGTATGCAACTTCTGCGACGACAACTCCTTCACGTTCAAAATTACGTTTTAGATTTCCGCCATCTTTTGTCATAGCTTCTAGGCGGTTGATGATTCTAACCAAATGTGATTCCATTATGATTCTCCTCCATTTCTTATCGTTACTATTTTACCATAAACAAGAGGTAGTTGACTAGAAAAAAACTGTGATTTCTCTCTATTTCTCTATTCTATCAAGTTAATTGTTAAAATTAGGGAAAAAGGATTGCATTTTAATTCAATTCATGTTATAATCATACAATCTAACACATAGAAAGTTGATCGAATATGAATTTTTCCTTTTTACCAAAGTATTTACCTTATTTTAATTATGGTGCTCTTGTCACGGTAGTGATTTCAATTCTGGTAGTCTTTTTTGGTACTATTCTAGGTGTCTTATTGGCCTTTGCTCAACGTTCACGTTTTAAACCTCTTGTCTGGTTTGCAAATGTGTATGTATGGATTTTCCGTGGTACTCCAATGATGGTTCAGATTATGATTGCCTTTGCTCTTATGCATATCAACGCTCCGACTATCCAAGTGGGAATTTTAGGAGTTGATCTTTCTCGTTTGATTCCTGGTATTCTGATTATTTCTATGAACAGTGGAGCTTACGTTTCAGAAACTGTTCGTGCGGGGATCAATGCGATTCCTAAAGGGCAGTTAGAGGCCGCATACTCTCTTGGTATTCGTCCGAAAAATGCCATGCGTTATGTCATTTTGCCACAAGCTATCAAGAATATTCTTCCAGCTCTGGGAAATGAATTTATCACCATTATCAAGGATAGTTCCCTCTTGTCGGCAATTGGGGTGATGGAGTTGTGGAATGGTGCAACGACTGTAGCGACAACAACTTATTTACCGTTGACTCCCCTTTTATTTGCAGCCTTTTACTATTTGATTATGACCTCTGTTTTGACAGTGGCGTTGAAAGCATTTGAAAAACATATTGGACAAGGAGACAAGAAATAATGACAGAAACCTTGATTAAAATTGAAGAACTACATAAGTCTTTTGGGAAAAATGAAGTTTTAAAAGGCATCAACCTTGAGATTAAACGAGGAGAAGTTGTGGTCATTATCGGTCCGTCAGGGAGCGGGAAATCAACCCTCCTTCGTTCGATGAATCTACTTGAAGAAGCAAGTAAAGGCAAGGTTATCTTTGAAGGAGTTAATATCACTGATAAGAAAAATGACCTTTTTGCTATGCGTGAAAAGATGGGCATGGTATTCCAACAATTCAACCTCTTTCCCAATATGACAGTGATGGAAAATATCACTTTGTCCCCAATTAAAACCAAAGGTGAAAGCAAGGAAGTTGCGGAGAAAGGAGCACAGGAACTGTTAGAAAAAGTTGGTTTGCCAGATAAGGCGATGGCTTATCCTCAGAGTTTATCAGGTGGTCAGCAGCAACGGATTGCCATTGCACGTGGACTTGCTATGGAACCAGATGTTTTGCTCTTTGATGAGCCGACTTCAGCCCTAGACCCTGAGATGGTTGGAGAAGTTCTAGCTGTTATGCAAGACCTTGCCAAGTCAGGGATGACTATGGTGATTGTGACTCATGAAATGGGCTTTGCGCGTGAGGTAGCAGACCGTGTTATCTTTATGGCGGATGGAGTTGTTGTTGAAGATGGAACACCAGAGGAGATTTTTGATCAAACAAAAGAACAACGAACCAAGGAATTTTTGAGTAAGGTTTTGTAATACCTCATTTTTAGAAGAAATGGAGTAGGCATCATGGCTTCCAGTGAAGAATATTTAGATTTTATTCTCGAACAGCTATCAGAGCTAGAGGAGATGAGTTATCGTCCAATGATGGGAGAGTATATCCTTTATTATCGTGGGAAGATTATTGGGGGAATCTATGATAACCGTTTGTTACTGAAGCCTGTGAAGGTGGTCATGGATCAACTGGGACAGACTAGGCTTGAACGTCCTTATGAAGGAGCTAAGGAGATGATTTTGATAGAAGACATTGAAGATAAATCATTTCTAATGAGATTAATCAAGGAGATGTATGAAGTCTTACCGGCTCCAAAAGTCAAAAAGAAAGCATGACAGTTTTACCTAGTATAAATAGGCATAAAAGCTCGACAAGGGCTTTTTCTTATAGTTTCAGACTATAAGGTCCATTAGGAAAGAAGTGTTAGGATGGCGAGTTATTTTTTGATATAATAGAGGATATTTGATAGAAAAGAGAAGAGATATGGCACAGATTATTGATGGGAAGGCTCTTGCAGCTAAGTTACAAGGACAGTTGGCTGAAAAGACTGCCAAACTAAAAGAAGAAACAGGTCTAGTTCCCGGATTGGTAGTGATTTTGGTGGGGGACAATCCTGCCAGCCAAGTCTACGTTCGAAACAAGGAACGGTCAGCTCTCGCTGCTGGCTTCCGTAGTGAAGTAGTGCGAGTTCCAGAGACCATTACCCAAGCGGAATTGTTAGACTTGATTGCCAAATACAATCAAGATCCAGCTTGGCATGGGATTTTGGTTCAATTACCTTTGCCAAAACATATTGACGAAGAGGCAGTTTTATTAGCCATTGACCCCGAAAAAGACGTGGATGGTTTCCATCCCCTAAACATGGGGCGTCTCTGGTCTGGGCATCCAGTTATGATTCCTTCGACACCTGCAGGAATTATGGAGATGTTTCATGAGTATGGGATTGATCTAGAAGGTAAAAATGCGGTTGTTATCGGTCGTTCAAATATTGTTGGAAAACCGATGGCTCAGCTTCTTTTGGCTAAAAATGCAACAGTGACTTTGACTCACTCACGTACCCATCATCTTGCCAAGATTGCTGCTAAGGCGGATATTCTTGTGGTTGCAATCGGTCGCGCTAAGTTTGTGACTGCTGACTTTGTCAAACCAGGAGCGGTTGTCATTGACGTTGGGATGAACCGAGATGAAAATGGCAAGCTTTGTGGAGATGTTGATTATGATGCCGTTGCACCACTTGCTAGTCACATCACACCTGTACCGGGTGGAGTTGGACCTATGACTATTACCATGCTAATGGAGCAAACCTATCAGGCAGCGCTTCGAACACTAAACAAGGACTAGGAAGATGAAATTCGTATTTGACCTGGATGGAACGCTATCTTTTGACTACATGACCATAGATGAGGAGATTCAGCAGGTTCTTTTAAAGGCTGAAGATTATGGGCATGATCTTGTATTTGCCTCAGCTCGCTCTTATCGGGATTGCTTGGGTTTATTAGGCCCTGAACTCAGTCAGCGTTTGGTTATAGGTTTGAATGGTGGCGTAGCCTATCATCTGGGGCAGGCTATCTTTGAAAGGAATCTCAATGCTAGAGTTTATCAGGCGCTAGTGGATTATTGCCAGACTTATAATCTCCCTTTCTTTGTAGATGATTGCTTTGACTATAGTGGTCAGATTGTAGAGAAGATTCCATTTATTTCCAGTGTGGATCCCCTAAAGGTAGCTCGTCATCAGAAACTCGAGAACTTAGGGACTC